>JANQMD010000003.1 GCA_028280265.1 Flavobacteriaceae bacterium | reverse complement strand
AAAATAATGGTAGATGAGTTAGAAAATATGGATGGATATAACATCTATCTTGTAGACTTAGTAACTGGGCGTTTCTTTGACATGAAAAATCCCGTTGAATTATCATTAACCAAAGGAAACTATGCCAATAGATTTGTAATTACTTTCGGAGGAACTGCATTAAGTAATGACGACAACCCTTTGTTACAAGAATTCAATGTCTTTATGGACAACAGTACGGATGAAATTGTTATCCGAAATAACAACAGTACCAAAATTAAAAATGTAGAATTGTTTAGTATTCTTGGAAAACAAGTTAGAAAATGGCAAGAAATTCCTTCTGATTTCCAAAATAAATTCTATGTAAACCAACCTACAGGTATCTACATTGTTAGAGTCAATACAGACAGAGGAAAAATTATAAAAAAGATTGTTATCGATTAATTTAATCGATAGCGATTCAAAAACTAAAAGACCTGCTTTACAGCAGGTCTTTTAGTTTTTGAATGGTAAAATCAATTTCTTCACTTGTTGTATTTCTACTAAAAGAAAAACGAATCGAAGTAAAATCTTGGTATTTTTCCTCTAATATTTCACTCAAAACATGGGAGCCTTTATTGCTACCACTTTGACAAGCACTTCCTCCAGAAGCAGCTATTCCTTGTAAGTCTAGACTAAAAAGTAGCATATTGTTTTTAACGGGGAATAAAACATTGAGTATTGTACAACTACTCTTATCTAGGACTTCAGATTCCCCGTTAAAAGTAATTCTATTATTAAGGGTTTTCAACTGATCGATAAAATGATTCTTAAGCGTATTCATATACTCTCTGTCTTCTTGTAAGCTGTCAACAGCCAACTTGAGTGCCTTCTCCATACCTAATATGCTATGTACGTTCTCAGTACTCGATCGTGCTCCTTTTTCTTGATCTCCTCCATAGAGCATCGGTTTGATACCAAAACCCTTTTTAAAATAAGCAAAGCCTACTCCTTTTGGACCGTGAAATTTATGAGCACTCGCCGTGATAAAGTCAATGGGATGTTTTTGTAAATCTAACTCATAATGCCCAATAGCTTGAACAGTATCTGAGTGAAACAATGTATTGTACTCTTTACATAAGTTACAAATTTCATCTAAAGGAAGTAGATTGCCTATTTCATTATTGATATACATCAAACTCAGCAATGTCTTTTTAGATGAACCTTCCAACAAGCTTCTAAGGTGAGAAATATCTACATTTCCTTTAGCATTAACATTTACATACTCGATAATAGTTCCATACTCTTTTTCTAAAAAATCTAGTGTATGCAAAACAGCATGGTGTTCAATTTTAGAGCTAATAATTCTCTCAACACCCAAATTTGTAATTGCATTTTGAAGAATCAGGTTATCTGCCTCCGTTCCACCTGCGGTGAAAATAATTTCTGATGCGGAAACATTGAAAACTTCAGCTATGTTTTTACGCGCATTTTCAACAACATTCTTTGCCTTTCGCCCAAATTGATGTGTTGAGGATGGATTTCCAAAATTTGAGAGCATAGCTTGCTGTATCACATTAACAACTATCGGATCAATTGGAGTTGTAGCTGCATTGTCGAGATATACCTGTTTCATAGGGCAAAAGTATAGATAAATTATGATTTAGGGTTCTGATAAATATACACTTCTGTGGCACCCAAACCATACTTTTGATAAGATGCGTCATAAAAATCTACAGGGTATTTTTTAAGTAAAAAACGAAGTTCTGATTTCAACACTCCTTCCCCTACTCCGTGGATAAAAACAACTTTTGGAATTCTATTAGAAATTGCGTATTCCAATTTTCTTTTTGCTGTTTCCATTTGTAGATTCAACATATCATAATTGTCCATTCCTCTGGTGCTAGAAGTGAGTTGATGAATGTGTAAATCGACTTCAAAAACCATTTCATTTTTCTGCTTAATAAAACCGGACTTTTTATTTTTAGTTTCTTGTATTTTCTCTTTCAATAGTTTGTTATTGATATCAGAGAATTTTGTTAGTTCATGCTGATCCTTATCGATAACTACCAGTTCATTTTCTGGGAATTCATATTGCATACCTTCACTATCTACAATAAGAATATGATTATCAAAAATCTGTACAACAACACCCTTCAAAACATCGTCTAAAACAGCTACTTTCTGACCAATTTGAAAACGCATTCTTAACCTTTAATTAATACCTTTTTTTTTAGCGAAAACATACCTTTGTCGCAAAAGTAAGAAGATGATAAAGACTGATACTATAAATACAAAAGAATTCTTCGAAAACGTATCAAAAAAAAGAGTTTTATCTGAAGAAAGAGAACTATTGCTATCCAAAGTAGTCAAAGAAATTTCTCGTCTTTATAAAAAAGACAACCATATAAATGTAAATTTTATCTGTACCCATAACTCAAGAAGAAGTCAGTTAGGGCAAGTTTGGAGCTATTTTGCTGCAGATTATTTTCAATTGAATGTAGATGCCTTTTCTGGAGGTACAGAGGTTACTGCTTTTCATAGAAACACGGTGAAAACTTTAAAAGAAGTAGGATTTTTATTTAGTGTTCAAGAGTTTTCTCATGTCAATCCTGTATATGAGATAAAGTTTAAGAACTCTAAGAAAACACTACTTGGTTTTTCAAAGATTTTTGATCACGAAATTAATGCTAGTCCTTATGTCGTAATTACAACTTGTAATAGTGCAGATGAAAACTGTCCTTTTATTCCCGATGCGGAGGCTAGATTTCACCTTCCATTTGTAGACCCCAAATACTCTGATGGAACAGATGAGCAAAGTGATGTATACATGAATACAAATATAGAAGTTGCTTCAGAAGTTTATTACATCTTCTCTAAGCTGAAAGAAAGTTTAAACTAAATTTCAATATCCTTATCATAAGGAATGCTTTTTAGGATATGATTGATCGCATTTACTCTTGCTTCAGTCTTCCTATTGGCTTTGATGACCTTCCATGGAGAGTTTTCTGTATGCGTCTTATCAAACATAGCATTTTTATATTCAGTATAATCGTCCCATAACTCTTGGGCTCTCTCATCTACTGGTGACATTTTCCATTGTTTTAATGGATCATTTTTAATTTCCTCAAAGCGTTTGAATTGTTCTTTCTTGGAAATAGACATGTATATTTTCACCAAATGGATGCCTGATTCCAATATCATTCTTTCAAATTCGTTGACTTGATTCATAAAAACCTTGTACTCTTCTTCTGTACAAAATCCATTTACTGGCTCAACAACAGCTCTATTGTACCAACTACGATTGAAAAAGACCATTTCTCCTGCTTTGGGTAACTGCTGTATATAACGTTGAAAATACCACTGTGTTTGTTCATCTTCCGTAGGCTTTGGAAGTGCAACAATACGAATATGTCTAGGATTGATTCGCTCTGTAATCCTTCGAATCGCTCCTCCCTTCCCAGCAGCATCTCTACCCTCGAAAATAATGACAATACGCTCATTATTTTCAATAGCCCAAGACTGTAACTTAATGATCTCTGTTTGTAATTTTTTTAACTTACGCTCGTAATCTATATAACGTAAGGCCCTCTCAATATTTAGGGGTTCTTTAGATAATAAAGTGACTAGTGCCTTATTAGCATTTAATTTCTTCAGCTCTAAGGATGTTAATTCTCTTTCCATGTCAATCTATTTGGTATGCAGATCTGAAGTTACGCATTACAACGTTAGGATCTGGTGTTAATACAGTTAGTGCTTCATTTTTTCCATCATAGTCAAAACTAGACAACACATAGCGCATCGCTTCTAATCGAGCTACTTTTTTATTATTCGTTTTAATAATCATCCAAGGGCAATAAGACGTATGTGTTTTGCTAAACATTTCTTTTTTGTAATGCGTATAAGTATCCCACAACTCTTGACCTTTTTTATCTACTGGACTGAATTTCCATCTTTTCAGAGGGTTTGCATTTCTAGCATCAAACCTTTTCAGTTGTTCGTCCTTAGAAATGGAAAGCCAAAACTTGATAATAATCAACCCATCTTCATACAACATATGTTCAAATTCTGGTACTTGAACCAAAAATTCTTTATACTGTTGCTTATTACAAAATCCCATTACTGGCTCTACTACAGCTCTATTGTACCAACTCCGGTCGAAAAAAACAATCTCTCCAGGATTTGGTAATTCTTTAATGTATCTCTGAAAATACCATTGTCCACGTTCTACTTCCGTTGGTTTATTCAATGCCACTAATCTGGAAGATCTTGGATTTAAATGCTCCATAAACCGACGAATTACTCCTCCTTTTCCTGCGGCATCTCTACCCTCAAAAATAACCGCTACGCGCTTATTTTCTTTTAAAATCCACTGTTGCAACTTTACCAGCTCTATTTGTAAATGTCTGAGCTGTCTTTCATACAACAAGGTATCAACAACCTTTTGATGTGGTATTCCTTTCTTTTTGAGAATGTTTAATAACTCTTCCTTGCTTGAAGAGCTTAGAAAATCGTCAGAGTTAAGAGTGGGTTTTATTTCAGCCATTGTATGAATTTACTTATGCTAAAAATATCATTTTTTTTTACATAAATCTTAGGTTTCTATATTATTAACATACCCTATATTTGCTTTTATGAGAAACCTCTTTTTTCCTTTTCTTTTTTTAGGATCTCTATCATTATTTTCTCAACAAAAATTTTCAAAAGAATTTAGTTTTTCCAATGATAATGATCTATATGTATCTTTTAAAAAGGATCGATACTATACCAATGGAATGTTCTTATCTTACAGAGTGCTAGCTAAGGATTTCGGAAATTTAGAAAAAAAAATTTATGAGTATCAGATAGGTCATCAAATATACACCCCTTTCAAACCTATAGCAGTAAATATTATTGGGCAGGATAGGCCTTTCGCTGGTTACTTATATGGTAGTGTTGGGGTTCAAAGAGTTTTCAAAAATCAATCTCTATTAAAAAGTAATGTGCAGTTAGGGGTCGTTGGAGATAAGGCTTATGGAAGAGAATTGCAAAACTTTATACATCGTTTTTATAATTTTAGAAGTATTGACGGATGGAGTCAACAAATACAAAATACTCTTGCTTTAAATGTTGACTTAGAATATGTGCATTCCATTGGAAACATTGAGAATACTTATAATGACATTAGTTTTGTATCCAGATCTCGATTAGGTACCATTTTTAATGAACTTACTGCAGGTTTGTATGGAAGAATTGGATTTTTAGAATTACAAAACTTGGATAATTCTATTACTTTTCATACCAACTTAAATGATGATAGAACATCAAAAACAAGAGGTATTGAATCTTTTTTATTTTACGAGTTTACATTTACCTATGTAGCATACGATGCCACCATACAAGGAAGCTTGTTCAACGATAATAGTCCAATCACTTTTACGCCCAATGCTGTCCGATTCGATTTAGAATTAGGCTACAAGTTTACCGCCGGAGCTTGGAATTTTGGATATACGTATCATTTTCATTCGAATAAGCTCCCTAATTTGAAGAGACAAAATGGGAATGCATACGGAAGAATTTTCTTTACTTATCAATTCAACTAGTCTTCAAAATTGTCATTAGAGAAACCTATGAGATACAATTTCTCTTTTGCTCTTGTTACAGCTGTATACAACCACCTTAAATATTCTTTTGAAATACCATCTGGCAGATAGGGTTGCTCAATAAAAATGGTTCTCCACTGACCTCCTTGTGATTTATGACATGTAATGGCGTAGGAGAACTTCACTTGTAGTGCATTGAAATATTTATTCTTCTTAATCGATAAAAACTGTTTGTATTTCGATTTCTCATGAGCAAAATCTTCCTTTACAGCTTCGTACAAACGATTTGAATCTTCATAGCTTAAAGAGGGGTTTTCGCTAGTTAAAGTATCTAACAGTAGAACAGTATCAAAAGGTCTCTGACTTTCATAGTCAATCATACGAACTTGTACTTCAGCGAATCGAAATCCATACAATTCTTTTATGTTGTAGATTCTCATCACTTCACAGGTATCTCCATTAGCTATAAAACCTGCTGAAGAGGAATCTTTTAACCAGAAATAATTATTCTTTACAACCATCACATAATCACCAACAGAAATCTCATTCTCTTGACCTCTTATTTTTGTCCTTATTTGTTGATTGTATTGATTGGCTCTCTTATTAGATCGAACAATAAATGCGGCATCTTCTACGCCGTCGTTATCATAGCAAGTGGTAATCGCATCTTGAATGTCGTAACCATCAGTCAATCGAACTACATCTGGGAAATGCAAATCGAACTGAAAATGCAATCCATTATTTTGGATTAAATATCGAATGTTGGTTGCATTGATTAAAATTCCTGAATTCTCATGCTGTCTTGTGACTTCGTTTAGCTCAATTTCTTGTACAATTTTATTGTAATCGATTTCCAGCCTGTCTTTTTCCAAAGCTGGACTCATAGTTAATTTGACTGGCGGAAGCTGAGCAGTGTCTCCAATAAAAATAATTTTACATTTCTTGCCTGAATAGACATAAGATATTAAATCGTCTAAAAGTGATCCATTTTCAAAGAGTTTGGAGTTTTGAGGTCTGTCTGGAATCATCGAAGCTTCGTCAACAATAAATACAGTATCTGTATGTTTATTGGGCTGCAAAACAAAATCAACAGAGCCGTTTTTCTGTTTCTTAGGAAAGTATATTTTTTTATGAATTGTTAATGCCTGTCTTCTAGAATATCCAGAAATGACCTTGGCAGCTCTTCCCGTAGGAGCAAGCAACACAGATTTCTTTCCTACTTTCCACAAGCTATTCACCAATGTACTAATTGTAGTCGTTTTTCCAGTACCAGCATATCCTTTTAATAAAAACATCGATTGGTTCTCAGTAGAGAAAACAAAATCTACCAATAACTGAAATAATTCTGATTGTTTAGAAGTAGGCTGATAAGGAAATTTTTCCAGTAATTCCTTATGAAAATCGGCAGGGTTTTTGAGCATAAAAATTTAAAACGTTAAAGATACATCGATTTGTATTTAAAAGTTTTTATCGTTAAAAAAAAATTGTAGATTTGTGAGCGTACTATTAAAAAATAACAAATGGGAGTAATTTTAATGATTGTAGCAGCCATTGCTGTAGCTGTAGCTTTAGCCATCGTAGTAGTGAAATTTTTACCATTGAAATTCAGATGGATTGTTTCACTTGTTCTACTATTTTTGGCTGTGTTTTTAGCTTATAAAATTTATGATGGGATTATGAAGCCTATCAACTTTGATAAAGAAAAGACAAAAAGATTTGCGAAGGTTATCAAGAACTTAAAAATTATTCGTGATGCTGAAGTTGCTTATTATGAAGTGAATGGTAACTATACAAAAGACAAACAACTTCTCATTCGTTTTATAGATACTGCTCAAAGAGCTATTGTAGAGAACAGAGATACTGTAGTGAAAGTAAACAAAGGGTCGAAATGGCAGCCAGTTATGGTTGATGTCGAGAAGAAAATTAAAGATACTATCGGTTACGAATCAATTTTACAAGATTTTAAAGATCGTGATTACAAGAACATGTTCTCAGTACCTGGAATTGAAGGAAAAGAGTTTGACTTAGAAGTTGGCAAAGTAGAAAAAGTAGCTGGTTTAGAAGTGCCTGTTTTTGAAGCGAAGACTGAAAAAGAAGCTATTTTAAAAGGAATGGATCGTTCTTTAGTGAAATTAGAGAAAGAAGCTATTACAACTGATCAAATCAAAGGTGAATATGTATCAGTCGGTTCACTTGTAGAAGTGACCACTGGAGGAAATTGGCCACCTTCTTATGATAAAGGTGATGCTAAGAAAAAAGATCAGTAAAACCATACAAGATATTTCTAAAAGAAAGTTATCCATCCAATTTAGTTTGGATGGATTTTCTTTTTGCATTGCAAATTCTAGTGATGAACTGTATGAATTTGTTACCTATCATTTTGAAGAAAAAGCGAATACTCCACAAGAAGTTCTCAAAAATATAGCGCATTTATTTTCTACGGAACCATTGCTCCAAGATGATTTTGAATCTATTTTAGTGATTCATGAAAACAATTTAAATACGCTTGTTCCTAACGATTATTTTCTAGAGGAGCATATTAAGGGGTATTTAAAATTTACCGTCAAAACGATTCCTACTGACTATATTGCTTACGATGATGTTGATGTTATCAATTCAAAAAATGTATACATTCCTTATGTAAACATCAATAACTTTTTGTTTCAAAACTTTGGAGAGTTTGAATACAAACATCATACTACGGTACTAATTGAAAAGTTGTCTCAAAAAATTACCGCAGAGCAACCTGATAATATCTTTGTAAATATTAGCAGTGATTTGATGGATATTGTCATTTTCAATGATCAAAAACTTGTATTTACCAACAGTTTCGAATATCAAACTAAAGAAGACTTTATTTACTACATATTGTTTGTAATGGAGCAGTTAAAATACAATCCAGATACTGCTTCTGTTACCTTACTTGGAGATCTTAATAAAGAGTCTGACTTATTTAAAATCTCATATACCTATATAAGGAATATTCAGTTTTTAGAGTGTAATAATCGATTTCTAAAGGGAGAAGAGAGCTTTTCAGATCATTCACATTACACTTTGCTAGGATGAGAATTATATCAGGAAAATTAAAAGGCAAGAGAATTGTAGCTCCTAAAAACTTACCTGTCCGACCCACAACGGATATGGCCAAGGAGTCTCTCTTTAACATCCTTAATAACTTATACTATTTCGATGCTATTACGGTCATTGATTTGTTCTCTGGAACTGGCAATATTGCCTATGAGTTTGCTTCAAGGGGAACACAAACTATCTATGCAATAGATGGAAACTTTGGCTGCACAAAATTTATTCATAAAACTGCTAATGAACTGGATTTACAAATTCAGTCGTACAAAAGCGATGTTTTTAAATTCTTAGAGAAAACAAATCTAAAAGCAGATATTATTTTTGCTGATCCTCCCTATGATATGGAACTTGATAAGTTTTTATCTATTGCTTCTATTGTTTTTCAGAAAGAAATATTAGACGATGATGGTTTACTTGTCATAGAACACTCTAAATACATGGATTTGTCTTCTCATGAGCATTTTAGCTACTCAAAAAAATATGGAGGCAGCATCTTTAGCTTTTTCGAGAATAATTCAGAGGAAAATGACTAAAGAATAGATTCTATAATCTGAGAAATTGAAATGTTTTCTGCTTCCGCCTTGTAATTCTTTACTATTCTATGTGATAAAATTGGGATAGCAACTGATTTTACATCTTCGATATCTGGTGAGTATTTCCCTTTAATAGCCGAATGGGCTTTAGCAGCTAAAATTAGATTTTGTGATGCCCTAGGTCCCGCTCCCCAATCCAAATACTTTTGAACAATCTCTGGAGCTTCCTTTGATTTTGGTCTTGTTTTGCCTACTAGCTTTACTGCATACTCAATCACATTATCTGCTACAGGCACTTTGCGAATCAATTTTTGAATCTCTAAGATATCTTCCGAAGATAAAACAGAATCGGCCTTAGATTCAATATTCGTAGTTGTACTTTTAACCACTTCAACTTCTTCCCGAAAACTTGGATATTCCAAAGTAATAGAGAACATGAATCGATCTAACTGCGCTTCAGGCAAAGGATAAGTTCCTTCTTGTTCAATTGGATTTTGAGTAGCTAGTACTAAAAAGGGTGCAGATAAACTATGGTGTTGCCCAGCAATAGTTACTGACTTCTCTTGCATAGCTTCTAATAAAGCTGCTTGCGTTTTTGGAGGAGTTCTATTGATCTCATCCGCCAAGATGATGTTGGAAAATATAGGGCCTTTGATAAATTTAAACTCTCTGTTTTGATCCAATATTTCACTTCCTAAAATATCAGATGGCATTAAATCTGGTGTAAACTGAATTCTCTTAAATTCTAGTCCCAAAGCATCAGAAACAGTATTTACTAGAAGTGTTTTCGCAAGTCCGGGCACACCTATTAATAAAGAGTGACCTCCACAAAAAACAGACAGTAAAACAAAGTTAACGGCTTCTTCTTGACCTACAATTACTTTACTTATTTCAGACTTTAAATTTTGAAATTTGACAACTAAATTGTCAATAGCAGCGACGTCAGACATTATTTACTAGCTTCTTTTTTCCAATTCTTATCAAATGTACATTTTTGGTAGTCTTTGCTAATTTTGATGTACGTATCTTGAATTTTATTTTTTGACCATTTGGCAATGGTCTCTTCTTTTTTCTTCTGTAAAGCTAGTGACTGAATTTTCACATAATCATCCACTAAATCAGCCATATGAGTATCTGTTCTTTCTTTCATCAAAATCATTTTGAACATCTTCTCCCCTGTCTGTGTTTCATCATAAAAGATATCGGATAGTTTTCCTTTTTTCAGATCATTTACTCTTGCATACATTGCTGGATCCATTCTTGTTAAATCAAAAACAGATTCTCCTGTGTAAGGATTAGAAATGAGTCCTCCGTTGTTCTTAGTATCATCATCTTCTGAATACTTTTCTACCGCTTCTTCAAATGAAATTTTACCGCTTTCAATATCAAACCTTATGTCTTCAACTTTTTTCTTCGCAGCATCTAAAGTAGCTTGAGGAATTTCAGATTTTATAAGAATATGAGAAACAATTCGGGTTTCTCCTCTTATTTCATGCAGTTGCATGATATGATAACCATAAACCGTTTTAAAAGGCTCAGAAACTTGATTAATATCAAGCGAGAAGGCTGCTTCTTTAAACTCCCTTACTAAATTGGCATTTTTAGAAACTGGATATCTACCACCATTTTGAGTAACTCCAGGGTCATCGGAATTAATAATCGCTTTCATACGAATGGAGGAACCATTTTCGATTTCCTTTTTAATCTGTTTCAGCTTGTTTATTACCCTCTCATCCTCTTCTTTTGTAGGAGCTGCTTTTATTACTAGTTGGGCAATTTGTATTTCAGCAGGAAACTCAGGGAGCTCATTTTTCTCCTTTAGTCCATTGTAATAAATTCTTACTTCTTCAGGAGTTACATCTACATTTTCTGTAATGCTCGCCTGCTCTCTTTGAATGAGCATATTCTCTTTTTCTATTTTGAAAAGCTCTTTCTTTAAATCTTCTAAATCGTTGAAGCCATATTGCTCTACCACTTTATCTATGCTACCAAATTCTTGAGCAAAGAATTGTATATTTCTCTCTACCTGAGCATTTACTTCAACATCAGCGACAATAATACTATCTACCACAGCGTGATGTGCAATCAATTTTTGCAACATAAGCTGTTCCATCATCTGGCAATCAGAAATTTTTATTTTTCCTTCACTGTTTTTTTCCAACTCAATTTTGAATTTCTCAATATCAGAGTCAAGCACAATGTTTTTTCCTACAACAACTCCTACTCCATCAATTTTCACTTTCTGTGCATAAGTGGTCTTAGAGATCATTACCAAAGCAATGATTAAGGCTACACAATTAATTGATTTTAAAACTCTTGTTCTGAACTGCATCTTTTAATATAATTTTTTCAATCTCTCTTATCAATTCTAACTTTCTCTGGTGAAGTATTACCTGCTTTAAGGTTGACTTGATGTAGCCTATAGGTGCTACGCTGTTTCTTCTTAAAACATCTTTAATAGCGATCAAATATACTCCTAAAGAATCTTCTTTCTGGAGGAATTTTGTTTTTTTTAACAAAATCTCCCTTGAAAATGGGGTTTTTAACAAAACATTTTCTGTTGGCGACCAAATAGAATCATTCAGCATCATGAATTTAAAACTCAATTGCCTTACTTCTAATTCTTCTAAATCATCAATCTTGCCTCTTTTGAATAGCTTTACAACTTCTCTTTTATCTAACAAATCATTTGGAAAATGAATATACCTCACCTTAATTAACTCTTCATTGAGTCGAAAATTGCTGCTGTTTTTTTGATAGTATTCCTCAATTTCTTCATTAGAAACCATTGTATCTAACTGCTGTTTGATCAATTTTTCTTTATAACCGTTGATTAACAGAGCCTGCTTGTACTCTAAAACTAACTGATCAATCTCCTTATTATCTTTAATAGAATTATTCTCTTCTGCCTTTTTTAAGAGGAGTTGTTTTACAGCCCAGTCATTAATAATTCCTCTAACCAATGCAATACTATCTTTTTTGTTGATCACTTTTGGAAGAAGATTATTAATATCTTTTTCATACAAATTCTGATTGAAAACCGTTGCAATGGGTTTCACCGCCTCGTCTTTTCCTTGAAAACTTAATTTATCACAGGAAGTGGCAACGATTAAAAATGATATGAGTAAATGTTTTTTCAGGATTCTTTTCTGTAGAATTTTTCTAGTTTTTTCAGGATTCTCTTGTTTATCTTCACTTTGTTTTTACCACGTAAAGTTTGGATCCAATTCTTTTCAAGATAATCTTGATAGTCACTCATCACTTTTCCACGAACCTTAGACAAGTCTTTGGTATTGTATTTTTTTTGATTTTTATCAAAAAATGAAGCAATTGCAGTACTATCGTTTGACTTGTTCCACACTTTTTGTTGCATGAGCTCAAACAGCAACAAGCCATCTTCATATTCTTTAAGAGTTGCTGCGAATTCTGGATTGGTTTTTGGTAAATTTTCCTTGTAATAAGCCAACACTTCATGATTGATAAAGTTTTGATACAATACATTTGAAAATAAGTGTCTTCTATTGTTAATGTACTTTACATAATCTTGCTGAGTCAATAATTTATCATTAATTTTAAGTATCGCTCCTCCTAGAGAATCCTTTGACCAGTTTCTAATTCCTTTTTTCTGAATAAAGCTTTTTGTCGTTGGGTATTCAGTAATAGTATATTCTTCTTTGAGCTTCTCTACTACTGCCTGATCAGAGAATCGAGATCTTCCATTACCTTTTACTTTATCAGCAAGCTCTTTTTTCATCTCATTGTATGAGAGAACTGGAAATTTTTCAATCAACTTTACAATATGCCAACCAAATCTTGTTTTAAAAGGTTTTGAATAATCTTCATTATTTTCCAAAGAAAAAACAGCTTTCTCTATTTCAGGTACCATTCTTCCACTTCCAAACTTTGGCAATAAACCACCTTTATTTTTACTATTAGTATCGTCCGAGTACTCTTTTGCTAATTCTTTAAAAGATTCTCCTTTTACAAGCTTAGCATATACTTCATTAATCTTCTCAGTTCCAACCTTAGTGGTATCTGTAATCTGTATATGAGCAGCTTGCCTTTCTCCTTTTGACATTCTCGTACCAGTCCTCTGAAGGATATGATAACCAAAACGAGTTTTAAAAGGCATTGAAATTTCTGTTTCTTTCGTATTGTATGCTACATTTTCAAAATCATAAATCATTTTGAAAGCTGAGAAATAGCCCAAATCTCCCCCATTTGTTTTGGCTGATTGATCTTCAGAAACTTCTTTGGCAACTTTCTCAAAATCCTCCCCATTTAGAATTCTATTTCTAGCCTCTAAAGCTTTGTTGTATATCGCTAGTGTGTCTTTATCTTCGTATTTTTGGGGCAATCGAAATAAGATATGTCTTGCTTTTATTTCAGTTTTGGTACGGTCATAAGCTTCTTTAATCAATGCTTCTAAGTGCTCTTTATCTTGAAGATAAGGAGCTGTCAATTGATTTCTATAAGTTTCTATTTCCCTTTTATATGACTTTAGTGTATCTAGTTTTAATTCGTACGCCTCAGCTACCTTCAGTTTGTAATTGATATACAATTCCAAATTTTTGGCAACATCTTTTCCTTCTTCGTTATCTATTGCATTCAAGTTTTTCTCATACACTTTTTTAAACTCAGCAACAGAAATCTTATCTCCATTAATAGATAGCAATATTTGTGTATCCTTCTGAGAAAATACTGAGAGTGTGAATACAAAACCTAAAATAAATAAACTTGTTTTTTTCATAATTTATAGTGATATTATACCTTCAACTTTTTCCGCTTCTTTATAGTACTCGATAACCTTTTCTGAACTTGGCAAGTTAACAACTATTGAAACACTAATATATTTTCCGGTCCTTGATTTTTTTGTTTCAATAACTGCACCAGAATTATCAAATATTTTTTCTACCTCTTGCACTTTATTTCCTTCCGCTGTCACGATAAATTTATACAAATAGTCTGCTGGAAATATTGTTGTCTCGTCTAATTGTACTTTTAATTTTTTATAAAAATTGTCTCTATCTTTCATCGTTTAAAATTAGGAGATTCTTTTTTAAACAGCTACAAAATTACATCATTCTAGTGTTAAAATAAATTAATCCTATATTTTTGTTTCATGCAGAAAAAAGTAGTGCTTATAGGTGGGCCTGGTACAGGGAAGACAACTGTGTTACAAGAGTTACGAGAAAGACAATACACTTGTATGCCTGAAGTATCTAGAGAGGTTACACTAGAAGCACAAAAAAAAGGCATAGAGCAACTTTTCTTAACAGATCCCCTTCTCTTTAGCAAAATGCTTATGGAAGGTAGAGAAAGGCAATATATAGAGGCCGAAAAAAGTAATAGTAATATGGTGTTTTTTGATCGCGGTTTGCCAGATATTCACGCCTATATGGATTACACTAAGGATGAATACCCTGACATTTTTATAAAAAAATCTAAGCAATATCCTTACGATTTTGTATTTCTTTTCAAACCTTGGAAGCTCATCTACACATCCGACAATGAAAGATATGAAAGTTTTGAACAGTCAGAAGAGATTGATCAATTTTTACAAAATTCTTATTTAAAATTAGGGTACAAAATTATTGATGTGCCATTTGGTTCAGTAGATCAAAGGGTAAACTTCATTCTGAATAGATTGAAGTCAGAGTTATGAGTAATCCCTCAAAAGTTCTTAAAGAATTTTGGGGCTACGATGCTTTTCGAGAACCTCAGGAGCAAATCATACAATCTGTGCTAAAAGGAAATGATACTTTAGCTTTATTACCCACTGGTGGGGGTAAATCTTTATGTTACCAAGTACCTGGATATCTAAAAAAAGGAGTTTGTCTAGTGATCTCTCCCCTAATCTCTTTGATGAAGGATCAAATAGACGGATTGAATAAGAGAAACATAAAAGCTGTATCCATTCAAGGGAAAATGAGTATCGATGAAATTGTGAGTATTTTTGATAATATTAAGTTTGGAAATACTAAATTTTTATACTTATCTCCAGAGAGGTTACAATCTGACTTAATTCTTCAAAAATTAAAAGAGATTCCAGTAAATCTTGTTGCTGTCGATGAAGCTCACTGTATTTCTGAATGGGGACATGACTTTAGACCGTCATATAGAAAGATTAAGTCAATTCGATCCATTCTCCCTGATACCACATTTATGGCTCTTACAGCCACAGCCACAAAAAAAGTGATTGATGATATTCAGAATAGTCTAGAAATGACTCAATGTAGTGTGTTTAAAAAATCATTTTACAGAGATCAGTTAGCCTATCAAATCTTTCACAAGGAAAACAAATGGCAAACACTACAGCAAATTTTCACTAAAAATCCTTCTCCAATTATTGTATATGTCAATTCAAGAAAAAAAACAGAAGAATTGGCAAACTATATCAAGAACATGGGATTCAATGCAATTTTCTATCATGGAGGGATGAATGCAGATGATAAAAGCAAAGCATTTGCTTCATGGGTTTCTGAAAAAACAAGAATCATTGTTGCTACAAATGCATTTGGTATGGGTATAGACAAAAGTAATGTGAGAGTTGTTGTACACTTAGACCTTCCGAATAGTGTTGAAAACTATGTACAAGAAGCTGGTCGTGCTGGAAGAGATGGTAAAAAAGCTTTTTCCGTTGTATTGCAAAATGAAAATGACATCCATGAGTTTGAAAAAAGAAGCTTAGAAGAATTGCCTACTCTGAAAGAGATAAAACACATTCACAAATCACTATACCTCTTTCATTCCGTTGCTATCGGTGAAAAAGTAATGGATGTATTTCAATTTAACTTTCAAGAATTTTGTAGTCGATATAATTTACCTCCGAAAAAGGCAAGTACCTCTCTTAAAATATTGACAAACTTTGAAATCATTGAACTAGAAAATTCATTTAATGAAAAATCAAAAGTTCGGTTTTTAACTCAAAATCAAAATACTTATCAGCAGTATCATTCATCAAGTTTACATAGAAAATTGATCGATTTATTACAAAGAAGTTATGGAGGTATTTTTAAAAATGATATTCCTATTAATGAATTTGAACTGGCTAAAAAACTAGCTACTACATCAGAAAAGGTAAAAGAGGTATTGAGAAAATTAAAAGATCAGGAAATTGTGTCTTATTTAGAAGCTAGTTCCGAACAAAAGCTTTCTTTTTTAGTTCCTAGAGAAGATAATAAGACCATCAATACACATAAAAAAGAGATCAATAAATACTTAGAACAAAGAATTCTTAAAGTTAAAGATTTGATTAGCTTTATCAAAAATGATGAAATCTGTAGAAGTCGACAAATACTTCGATATTTTGATGAAAATTCCAAACAACCTTGTGGCATTTGTGATGTATGCGTCAAAAAGAAAAGGAAAAACGAAACGCACTTAAAGAGCGACATCCTAAAACTACTCGGAGAGTATTCTCCTATTTCTCAGGTTGAAATTATCCGAGCTCTAGAAGCTAATGAAAAGGCTATTTTAATACATTTGCGAAACCTTTTGAAAGAAGATGTCATAGGTTTAACAGATGATAACAAAGTATATTTAAAATGAGGGATTTGAGAATTGTTTTTATGGGAACGCCCGATTTTGCAGTAGCTATTCTAAAAAAAATAGTAGATAGTGGCTACAATGTGGTTGGTGTGATCACTGCGCCTGATAAACCAGCAGGAAGAGGACGAAAATTAAATGAATCCGCTGTAAAAAAATATGCTGTATCACAGAAATTGAATCTCCTTCAACCCACCAACCTAAAAAATACTGAGTTTCTAAATGACTTAGAAAGTTTGAACGCCAACTTGCAAGTAGTTGTAGCCTTTAGAATGTTACCTAGAGCCGTCTGGAATATGCCAACGTATGGGACCTTCAATTTACATGCTTCCCTACTCCCAGAATACAGAGGTGCAGCTCCTATACATTGGGCTATTATTAATGGAGAAAAGAAGACAGGTGTTACCACTTTCTTTATCGATGAAAAAATAGATACTGGAGCTATTATTTTAAAAAAAGAAATAAGTATAGGAGATCATGAAACTGTCGGTGAACTACATGATCGATTGATGTATTTAGGTGCTACAGCAGTTACAGAAACATTAGAACTTATCAAAGAGGATTGTATAGACACTAAAGTGCAACCTGAACAGGAACTTAAGTTTGCTCCTAAATTAAACCCAGAAAACTGTAGAGTAAATTGGCATGCATCAATAGATAATGTCTACAATCAGATTAGGGGGCTGAATCCTTTCCCTAGCGCTTGGTCTGAGTTGCATAATGATCAACAAGTAATTCCTGTAAAAATATATGATGTAGAAAAAGAAATTTCTAGGCATCATATAACTGTTGGGAAAGTAGTTTTTTCGAAAAAAAAAATAAGAGTAGCCGTCAGAGAAGGGTATATTGTTTTAAAGAGTTTAAAGCTGTCTGGAAAGAAAAAAATGGATGCCCAAAGCCTTTTAAATGGTTTTTCATTTTCTTCAGAAGCAAAAATGCTCTAAGCCCAACAATAGCATTGGATTCATCGTTTTTTTAATTATTTCTTTTCCTTTATTAACAATTTCACTTGTTTTATTAACAAAACAGCCTTTTTTAGTAGGGTAAACTTGCACAAACCCTTATTCCGTCTATATTTGTTAAGCTTTTTAGCAAAAAAATATCAATTAATTTTAAATTCTATTTTATTATGAACAAATCAGATTTAATCGATGCTATGGCAGCAGACGCAGGAATTTCAAAAGCAGCAGCTAAAGCAGCTTTAGAATCATTTATGTCTAATGTAACTGACTCTTTAAAAGGAGGTGGTAAAGTTGCATTGGTAGGATTCGGTACATTCTCTGTTTCTAAGAGAGCAGCGAGAACTGGTAGAAATCCTCAAACTGGAGCAGAAATTAAAATTGCTGCGAAGAATGTGGCTAAGTTTAAAGCTGGTGCTGGTTTAAACGGAGCTGTAAACTAAAATTTACTATTCAAACTAATATAAAAGACTCCCTGAAAAGGGAGTTTTTTTATTTCCAAATTTTAACTACATTTAGTAAAAAAAGAAGTTGTCTGATATACAACCATACAAAGGAAGTCTTTTAATTGCAGAACCATCGATACTAAACGACAATTCGTTTAATAGGAGTATCATTCTTTTAACTGAACACAATGAAAACAATTCAGTTGGGTTTATTATGAATAGGCCTCTTCAGTATACAGTTCAAGATCTCATTCCTGAAATTAATTGTTCTTTCACAGTATATCAGGGGGGACCTGTTGAGCAGGATAACTTATACTTTATTCACAAGGCCCCAGATTTAATTCCTGAGAGTATACAAGTCAGTAATAATATTTATTGGGGAGGCAATTTTGAATCTTTAAAAGCATTGTTATTAGAAGAGAAGATACAAAGTTCAGATATTAGATTTTTCCTAGGCTATTCAGGTTGGGGAGCAAATCAATTGGAAAGCGAACTCATGAACAATTCGTGGTTTGTTTCTGAAAACGATTTTGAAAATATTTTTGCAGTAGATAATGAATCTCTTTGGAAAAATAAACTAATGCAAAAAGGTGGAGAATACAAGATTTGGGCAAATGCCCCCAGTGATATCCATTTAAACTAATTGTTATTTCTGAGTAATTTGAAGTAACTTTAAGTTTGCCTGCAATTTTTTCGTCAAATCAGTTCCGAACTCTTTTTTTCTATAGTGTGTAACTGATTGAATTCCCATAATAGAATTGGTTATAAAAACTTCATCTGCTTTTTGAATTTCAAAAGGTGTTATAACACTCTCATCAAGTATCAATTCTTCTCTCTTTTGAATCATTTCAATCAGCTTGCCTCTAACGATCCCTTTCAGACAACCTTCCGATAAAGGAGGTGTTTTAATAACATTGCCTCTAACTAAAAAAATATTCCCATTTGTAACTTCTACAACTCCCTTTCTTTCATTTAATAGAATACAATTATCCAAATCATTTTCTTTGGCAAAAATACCCGCTATAGTATTTATTAATTTGTTATTTGATTTGATGGTAGAGAGGTATCCAGAGTTTACATAGAAGTCTTTATACAAATCAACTCTGTAGATTTCTTTGGCTTCATAGCTACTCTCATTAGCAACAATTAAGAAATCAACTTCATTGGTTTCTGGAGTGTACAATCCTCCATCTTTTCTAAATACAGAAAGTCGGACTCTAAGATCAGTTTGATTTCTTTGAGAATCAACTGTTTTAAGAATTTCATTTTCTAAATATTCTAGTGTGAATTCGATTGGTATTCTCATACGGATCATACGCATGGAAGCCATCAATCGGAAGTAATGATCTTCCCAGAAAACAATTTTACCATTTAGAATTTTAACCGTTTCAAATACAGCATCACCATAATTAAAAGCACGATTTTGTACCGTTATTTTTGCGTCTTCAAAAGGAAGTATATCTCCGTTATAGTTGAGCATTATAAGTTCTAACAAATTTGATGCAAATTTACAGCAAACGAAGTGAATAAAATAAAAAAGACTTGTTCAAAATACCAAAGCTTATCTTTTGGGTTTGATAAAGCTAATAATCTTTCCTAGAAGCGTCTTAGGTTCGTGATCATTTTCATGGTAACCATTTCCATATTTACCATAGCCATAGCCATAACCGTAGCCGTAACCATAGCCGTAGCTATAACCATAGCCATAGCCATATTTACTCCTCACGCTAAAGTCATTTAAAATATAACTAATATTAGTTACCTCTTTATTGTAATACTTGTCATCAATCATTTTCATCATTCCTCTTTCTGAGTAGTTCTGTCTAATGATATAGCATATAGCATCCGAATATTTAAAAAGCTCTAGTGCATCAGATACTAAGCCGACAGGAGGTGTATCTATGACAACATAATCATACTCTTCTTTTAGTTCTTTTATTAAGGAATCGCACTTATCACTTAACAATAATTCAGAAGGATTTGGTGGAATTGGGCCAGAAAGAATAATATCTAAATTGGGTACTTTAGACTTTGTAACGATTTCATCTTTTGTTTTTTGGTTAATTAAGTAATTAACTACACCTACATCATTTTTTAGATCAAAATCATCATAGATTCTTGGCTTTCTTAAATCCAGCCCAACTAAGACTGTCTTTTTACCACTTAATGCAAAAACCGTAGCCATATTAATGGAAATCATGGTTTTTCCTTCTCCACTTACCGAAGATGTCAAAATCAATGTCTTAGAATTTTGATCTTTATTATTCTTAAATAAAAATTGAATATTAGATCTCAGCGCTCTAAAGGATTCGGCAACCGATGATTTAGGTCTATCAAATACTGCAAGATTATTTACTCCTTTATTCCTTCCTACAACACCTAAAACAGGTATTTTGTACCTCTTTTCAATTTCTTCAACCGTGTGTACTTTATTATCTAGCAATTCTCTTATAATGATGTAGAACAGAGGAAATACAATTCCTAACATCAATCCAATTAAATAATTAAAACTTGGTTTAGGGTAAATTGGTCCATTCCCTAAATCCATAGCTGAATCAATTACCTTTACATCAGACACACTTGCTTCAATAGCTGTACCAGCTTCATAGCTTTTTTGCTTAAGATACTTGTAATAAAACTCTGAAAAAGCGTAGCTTCTCTCAAATTTAAACAAGGTTTGCTCTTTGTCTGGTAACCCTTTTAATTGGGAATTATACTCCTTAAGGTCTTCTCGTAACTGATTAATATTTTTTTCTAATTGAATTTTGTTTGTAGATATACTCTCAAATATTTTATCTCTAATCTGATCGAGGTTTGTCAAAGCCTTTTTATAATCTGGATGGATCGGTTTTACAATTGTTTTAAGATAATCTAACTCTGAGGACTTGATGATGAGTTTACTTATAAAGCTCTCTAACTTTGCATCTTTTAATTCTACAAAAGCAGGAACAGAGACCCTGTCTTTATAAAAACTATTTGTACGAATATAATTCTCTAAGGCATCTAAATCTCGAATTGTATTTTCAATCCTTTTTATCTGAACATTATTGTTAATCGTTTGATCATAAATCCGCTTTCCCTCTTGTGATAAGTTATAAATACCAGACTTCTTTTTATAATCACCTATCTGCTTCTCAAAATTCTCTAGACTATCTGCTTCCTTTTGTAAAAACTTATTAATATACTGCTGTGTTTTTCTAGCGTATAAGGTTTTTTGTTCAATCTTTGTTTTTTCTAAAACTTCAACAGAGGTATTCAAATAGTCTACAATTCTATTTTTATTTCCATTCTGCATTTGCAGACGCATCAATGAAGATCCTCTAGTTAAGTTCGTAATTCTTATTCCTCTGTAGGCACCTACTGTACCGTTAAAATCTCCAAATCGAATAAAGAATGTCTGACCTGGAGCTACATTTTTACTGGAAGAAATATGAAAATTTAAAAATGGTGTTCTTATATCTGAATTCAGGTCAAATTCTTTTGAAAAATTTGGGACTAAGTTTTTGTACACACTTCGTGAGTTGTCTGGGTACTTAATCAACATATTATTTCCCGACTCACTAAATGTAGCAGATATACGAACCTTATTTCCTTCTAAAGTTTCTACTTTTATGAGATTTCCGTACAATTGATAGTTACTAGTGTCTACTTTAATTTTAAAAGGAGTTTCTCCGTAAACGTCTTCCATTCTATAGCGACCTTCCTGTAAATATTCTATATAAAATTGAAGTTTGCCAACAACTTTTTCATTGTGAGTTCTGGAAGCCAGTGTAATTCGAATTGTCTCTAATAAATCACTCGCTCCTCCCCAATTAAATGTAAGGTTGGTTCCAGTAGAGAATAGTGGATTGTTTTCTTCTTTAACAGAAATCACAGTATCTAAACTGTACAGCTTAGGTTTGTATCCATTCATAAACCTTGCTATAATGAGGGCAATTGTAATGGTAACAACAAAAAGTTGCCAGTAACCTAACACCTTGAATATGTAATACTTTACATCTAGGGCACTGTTTTGTTCTTCTTTTTTATTGTAATCGCTCATAATTTATAAACCTCTCACAATCAATATTGTAGATGTAACTAATGTAAAAACAGAAACAATTGTTGTTAAAGTCTGGAGTCCTGTCGTACCTGTACCCCACGACTTTTGCTTCAAAGGCATCACATTGATGTAGTCATTGGGCTTTATGTAAAATACTTCAGAGTCGATTGCATCAATTTTGGTTAAGTCAATTTCGTACTTTTCAGTTCCAGTAGGTGTAAAACGTAGGACTTGTACATTCTTCCTGTTTCCAACAAGTGTAATGTCTCCAGCATTGGTAATAGCTTCTATGATACTAATTCTATTCTGATACAATACTTTTGGTCCTGGGCTGGCTACTTCTCCCATCACCGTATAGCGAATTCCGTCAAGCTTGACCGTTACAAAAAAGTTCGTATCCTCAGTAAAATACTCGGAAATTTTACTCTCAATTTTTTCTCTGACCTCTCTCTCTGTATAACCTAAAACGTTTACTTCACCTATTTTTGGTACTCTGATATTCCCATGCCTGTCTACAGAATAACCAAAGAAATAACCTCCTGCTTGATTCTGCCCCCCATTTCCTGCTATATCTGTTTTTTTGAATAATGCAACCAAATCAGGATTGGTTGATTTTATATCGATCACTAAAACATCATCTACTTGAAGTCTGTAAGGAGTGTTGTTAATCTTCTTAATTTTATCGCTTGGCACAGGTTTTCCTTGCAGGTAAATTAAGTTTTTATTTGGAACACATGAACTGAGAAAACCAAGCAAAAACAATAAGAAAAATAAATTTCTCATAGGTATACTAAAATTATAAGTATGAATCACAAATATAATTTTTATAAGCGTAAACGAGCAATTTTTCTATTAATTTCGCCTTGTATAAAATAAAGACGTTTGCTTTTATCCTATTTTCAATTTCTTTTTGCTTCTACAAATCATCATGGAATCCACTCTCCATTTGTCTTCAGTTTAGTGACAGAGTGTTTCTACAATAGAAAATTATCTTCAACATTTTCTCTCTACAATGACTTTAGAAACGATTTAAAAACAAACAATTCCTACATCGTTGTAAACGATTTTGGAGCAGGGTCAAAAAAGTTCAAAACGAATAAACGCAAGGTAAACGACATTGCAAAGTATGCTGGAATTAGCAGAAAAAGAGCAAAATTACTATTCAAAATAGTACGGTATTTTCAGATTGAAAATGTGTTAGAGATTGGTACTTCTTTAGGGTTGGGCACAGCTGCTATCTACATTGCAAACCCCAAGGCAAAAATCATCACCATTGAGGGTTGCACTGAAACTTCTAAAATAGCAGAAGAAATGTTCAAAAAATATGACTTGTCTAATATTACATTAATCAATGATCAATTTGAAAAAGTCTTGTCAGAACAAACCCAAAATAAAAGCTACGACCTTGTTGTTTTTGATGGAAATCACACAAAAGAAGCAACGCTGGCCTATTTTTACCAATGTTTAGAAGCTGTTCACAACGAATCTGTTTTTATTTTTGATGATATTCACTGGGACAAACAAATGGAAGAAGCTTGGGAAGTAATTAAAGCCAATCCTAAAGTTAGTGTGACCATAGATACTTTCCAATGGGGATTGGTATTCTTTAGAAAAGAGCAAGCGAAAGAACATTTTATCATAAGAGTCTAAAGCCGTATTTTTGCTTGCAGAACTTCACAGGAAGTTACCCGAACACTGAAGCTGAAAACTAAAATTATTAAATCATTCAATCATTGACTTATTAAATTATTGAATTAAATGAAAATATATACAAAAACTGGCGATAAGGGAACCACAGCACTCTTTGGAGGATCGAGAGTTCCAAAACATCATTTGAGAATTGAGTCTTACGGAACAACCGATGAATTGAATTCCTACATCGGTCTTATCAAAGATCAAAAGATTCACGATGGTCTAAAAAATGCTTTGATCAAAATTCAAAATGATTTATTCACACTCGGTGCTATGTTGGCGACACCACCTGAGAAGGAAGCTTTAAAAAGCGGTAAAGAACGATTGAACATTCCCAAAATAAATAGCAATTCTATAAAATTTCTAGAAGACGAAATTGACTATATGAACAAAAGTTTACCCCAGATGACACATTTTGTGTTACCAGGGGGGCATACAACAGTGTCATTCTGTCATATTGCAAGGTGCGTTTGTAGAAGAGCTGAACGTTTGGTAGTGTCATTAGATGAACAAGAAACACTGAATCCTGATGTTTTAAAATATTTAAACCGACTATCTGACTATCTTTTCGTGCTGGCACGGAAGTTGACACAAGATTTGTCAGCTCAGGAAGTTAAGTGGATTCCTGAAAAATATTAATAAGTTCTTTTTTTATTGATTAAAAATTCTAAAAAACTTGACTTTTTAGGTAAAAAATTTATTTTTGCAAAAAATTAAATTCATAAGAAATGTATTGGACATTAGAACTTGCATCTTATTTAGCCGACGCTCCTTGGCCTGCTACAAAAGACGAATTAATAGATTACGCCATTAGAACAGGTGCTCCTCTAGAAGTAGCGGAAAACTTACAAGAAATTGAAGATGAAGGCGATGCTTACGATTCTATTGTAGAAATATGGCCAGATTATCCTACAGAAGAGGATTATCTCTGGAACGAAGATGAATATTAAAACATAAAAAACAAACTAACAAAGTCTCATAAGAGGCTTTTTTTTTGCTTACTTTTAAACCCTTAATTTAAGAAAATTAGGGATACATAAACAGACAACGAAGAATGAGTATTTTAAATTCCGTTATTAAATTATTTGTTGGAGACAAACAACAAAAAGATCTGAAAATATTACAACCAGTAGTTGAAAAGGTGAAATCTTACGAATCAGCTATGACATCTCTTTCAAACGATGGTTTGAGAGAGAAAACACTAGAATTCAAAAATAAGATTGCTGAGGCTACTCAATCTTTCAACGATCAAATAGAGCAACTTGAAAAAGAAGCATCGGAAGCTGATATTGAAAGACAAGAAGACATCTATGCTGAAATTGATAAAATAAAAGACGATGCTTACGAGGCTTCTGAGGTGATTCTAAATGACATCATGCCTGAGGCTTTTGCATTGATTAAAGAAACTGCCAAACGCTTTGTAGAGCATGAAGAAATCGAAGTGACAGCTACTCCATTCGACAGAGAACTTTCTGGAATAAGAGAACACATTTCCCTTGAAGGTGACAAAGCCTATTGGGAAAACTCATGGGATGCCGCTGGCAAACCCGTAACATGGGATATGATTCATTACGATGTTCAGTTAATTGGGGGTAGCGTGTTGCATCAAGGAAAGATTGCTGAAATGATGACTGGAGAAGGAAAAACTCTCGTTTCTACACTTCCTGTTTATTTGAATGCCCTAACGGGTAATGGTGTTCATGTGGTTACGGTAAATGACTACTTGGCAAAAAGAGACAAGGCTTGGATGGGACCGATTTTTGAATTCCATGGTTTGAGTACGGATTGTATCGATTACCACGAACCGAATTCTGAAGCAAGAAGAAAAGCGTACAATGCCGATATTACTTATGGTACCAACAACGAGTTTGGATTCGACTATCTAAGAGACAATATGGCCAGCTCTAAAGAAGATTTAGTTCAGAGAGCTCCCAATTATGCCATTATTGATGAGGTAGACTCCGTATTGATTGATGATGCTCGAACTCCATTGATTATTTCTGGTCCAATTCCTCAAGGAGACAGACATGAGTTCAACGAATTAAAGCCTATGGTTTCTGATATTGTAGGGCTACAAAACAAATATCTAGTAGGTGTCTTAGCAGAAGCAAAAAAATTGATCTCTGATGGAAACACCAAAGAAGGTGGTTTTTTACTGTTAAGAGTTTACAGAGGAATTCCTAAAAACAAAGCATTGATTAAATACTTGTCTCAAGAGGGAATCAAGCAATTACTTCAGAAGACAGAAAATACATACATGGCAGACAACAATAAGTTAATGCCAGAAATCGATGCAGAACTTTGGTATGTCATTGAAGAGAAAAACAATTCTATTGATCTTACCGATAAAGGAATTGCGCACTTATCTTCTAAAACCAGTGATGAAGGATTTTTTGTTTTGCCTGACTTAGGAGTGAAAATCGGTGAGATTGACGATGGGGAGGAAACTCCTGAAAAGAAAGCAGATTTAAAAGAAAGATTGTACAAAGACTACAGCATTAAAAGTGAACGAATTCACACCATGAATCAGCTTTTAAAAGCATACAGCCTTTTTGAAAAAGATGTTGAATATGTAGTAATTGACAACAAAGTTTTGATCGTTGATGAGCAAACAGGTCGTATCATGGATGGTCGCCGTTATTCAGATGGATTGCATCAAGCCATAGAAGCAAAAGAGAATGTAAAAATCGAAGATGCTACGCAAACTTTTGCGACTGTCACATTGCAGAACTACTTCAGAATGTACAGAAAGCTTTCTGGAATGACAGGTACCGCCATTACTGAGGCTGGAGAATTCTGGGAAATCTACAAATTAGATGTTGTAGAGATTCCAACAAACAAACCTATTGCCAGAGACGATAAGGAAGATTTGGTTTACAAAACAACTCGTGAGAAGTACAATGCAGTCATCGACGACATTGTGGAACTTGTTGCTCAAGGCAGACCTGTTTTAGTAGGTACTACATCTGTGGAGATTTCGGAATTATTGGGAAGAATGCTCAAAATGCGTAAAATTGACCACAATATTTTGAATGCTAAGCTTCATAAAAAAGAAGCAGATGTTGTGGCAGAGGCAGGAAAACCTGGTGTGGTTACCATTGCAACAAACATGGCTGGTCGTGGTACAGATATTAAACTGTCTGATGAAGTAAAAGCAGCAGGCGGTTTGGCAATTATCGGTACAGAACGACACGATTCTCGCCGCGTAGATAGGCAGCTGAGAGGTAGAGCCGGTCGTCAAGGAGATGTGGGTTCTTCTCAGTTCTATGTTGCTTTGGACGACAACTTGATGCGTTTGTTCGGTTCTGATAGAATTGCTAGAATGATGGACCGAATGGGACTAAAAGAAGGGGAAGTCATCCAACACTCTATGATTACAAAATCCATAGAAAGAGCACAGAAAAAAGTAGAAGAAAACAACTTTGGTATTCGTAAACGACTTCTTGAATACGATGATATTATGAACTCTCAGCGTGAGTTTGTATACAAACGAAGAAAGCACGCACTAGATGGGAATCGCTTGCAAATTGACATTGCAAATATGATTTATGACACCTGTCAAGCTATCGTTAGCTCAAATAAACAAGCAAAAGACTTTCAGAATTTTGAATTTGAACTTATTCGACTTACTTCTATGACTTCACCTTTCTCCGAAGAGGAATTTGAAGCGAAAGACGAGCAAGAGTTAATCAACGAATTGAATCAAATTATCACCGACAATTACAAACAGAAAATTGAGCGTAATGCGGCCCTTACCTACCCTGTTATTAAAAATGTATACGAAAATGAGGGCGACCGATACAAAAGAATTGTAGTTCCTTTTACCGACGGTGTAAAAGTCTTAGAAATTCCCACAGATTTAAAAGAAGCATACGAAACACAAGGAAGATCTTTAGCAACAGATTTTGAAAAGAATGTAACACTTGGTATTATAGATGAAAATTGGAAGGATCATTTACGCCAAATGGATGATCTAAAAACTTCTGTACAAAATGCCGCTCACGAACAAAAAGACCCTTTATTAATCTATAAGTTTGAGGCCTTTGAGTTATTTAAAATAACAATTAACAAAATAAATACAGAAGTATTATCTTTCTTATTCAAGGGAGAACTTCCTAATCAGGCAAATCAACAAATCTCTGAGGAAAAGCAACGCACCAGAGAAAAACTAAATTTGAGCAAAGCTGAAGTTCAAAATACAACTGAACAAGCAATTAGTCAATCTCGTCAGCAGCAGCAAGCTCCTGTAGAGACCGTTGTTAGAGAACAACCTAAGATTGGACGTAATGAAAGAGTGACCATTAAGAATGTGATGAGTGGAGAAGAAAAGGTCGTGAAATTTAAGCAAGCTATTCCTCTGATAGAAAAAGGAGAATGGGTATTGAAGTAAACTACATCGGTGCAAGAACATGATGCATTGACAGAAGATTAAATGTTAATCCCGAGGCAAGCCTCAGGATATTAAACCTTTTGGTACTGCTGATAAATAAAAAATCCAGATGATCAAAATATATCACAATCCAAGATGTAGAAAATCTCGTGAGGGATTACAAATTTTAGAAGCATCAGGAAAAGACTTTGAAATTAGAGAATACCTCAAAGAGGTTTCTTCAAAAGAAGAACTTACTTCAGTTATAGAAACTTTAGGGATTAAACCAATGGACTTAATTCGAAAAAATGAAGCTGTCTGGAAAGAAAATTTCAAAGGAAAAGAAATGACGGATGATGAAATTATAAATGCTATGATTTCCTTCCCAAAACTCATAGAACGACCTATTGTTTTAAATGGTACCAAAGCTGTTGTAGGCAGACCTCCAGAAATTATTCACAGCATACTTTAATGGGTTCAATCGCATTGTTTTTTGTTTAACACAATATTAACAAAGAGACATTAAACTTAGTTGGAAATTTGCAGTCGAAGTGAAAAACTATCGATTCAAAATGAATAAACCAACTGTTTTCCTTGCTGTTTTTTTACTATCAATTGGTACTATAATAGCGCAAGGTCAGAAAAGAGCCAAAGCTCCACAGGTAACTATATCTGGCCAAATTGTTGATCAAAAAACCAACCAACCTCTTGAATATGCAACCATCGTATTAAAAAATCTGAAGACACAGGGTGTTAGCGGTGGTATTACTGATGAGAAAGGAAATTTTAGTATCAAAACCCCCAAAGGAACCTATGACGTAAACTTTGAGTACATCTCTTTTAAAACGGTTACTCAAAAAGGAAAGGTTATCGATAAATCCATGAATTTTGGTATTATCAAATTATCAGAAGATTCAAAAACATTGGATGAAGTTGTCATTATAGCCGAGAAGACAACCGTAGACATTCGCCTCGATAAAAAGATTTACAATATTGGAAAAGATCTCTCTGTTCGTGGAGGAAATGCCAGTGATGTTCTTGGAAACGTTCCTTCTGTTCAAGTAGATGTAGAAGGAGCTGTAAGTCTTAGAGGAAATGAAAATGTTACCATTCTCATTGATGGGCGCCCAAGTGCTTTAGTAGGCATCAATGGCGCAGATGCATTGCGACAAATTCCTGCCGAAGCCATCGAAAAAGTAGAAGTGATTACTTCTCCCTCTGCAAGATACGATGCGGAAGGAACTGCAGGTATTATCAATATCATCTTAAGGAAAAACAAAATCACTGGATTCAATGGCTCACTCCAACTAGATCTGGGAGCGCCAGAACGTTATGGTGCTGCTTTCAATGCAAATTTGAGAAATAAGAAGTGGAATTTTTTCACCAATACAGGATGGAGATACAGAGCAAACCCTGGAAATTCATATAGCGACTCGAGATTCTTCTCTCCAAATGCACGAAATGATCGTGTGATTGAAAGAAGAAGGTTTGGGAGACTGGGCAGATCTTTATTCACGAGCTTTGGTACTGAGTATTACATCAATCAAAATTCAAGTATCATAGGAAACATCATATTGAACAAAGGAAATGATGATGATGTAAACACCAATATTATTGATCGTTTTAATATTTCTGGAGCTCTCAATGAAGCTACCTTAAGAACAGAAGATGAGGGTGAAGACGAAGATCGTATTCAGTATACATTGGATTATATCAATAGATTTGACGGAAGTGGAAAAAGACTCTCAATCAACCTACAATATTCTACTGAAGCAGAGGATATTCTTAACAACATTACTGAGATCGATACTCAAACTAACATTCTAAATGATTTGGAGCAGGTGATAGAAGAGCAAAACGAAGATCGTGCTTTGTTACAAATTGATTATGTAGTTCCAGTAGGCGAGAAAATTCAGTATGAACTTGGATACAGAGGAAATTATCGTAATATCTTCAACAGTTTCTTTTTGGCCGAGAGACAAGATTTCGTTAACAATGGACCGTTGATTCCCGATACAGGTTTGAACAATTCTTTTGATTATCGAGAATTGATCAATGCTGCCTATTTTCAATATGGTCAGGAATTTGATAAAATATCATTGTTAGCTGGACTTCGTTATGAATATACTGGGATAGAGATTGAGCAACAAACCTCAACTACTGTAGATAAAAAATCTTATGGGAACTTATTTCCAACGCTAAACATAGGATACAAGTTAAAAGATGGAGAAAGCTTGAACATCGGTTACAACAGAAGAATCAGAAGACCCAGAGGACGATTTTTAAACCCCTTCCCTAGTCGTTCTAGTGAGAGCAATATCTTTAGTGGAAATGTAGACATCAATCCTGTAATTTCTGATGCCTTTGAAATTGGTTATTTAAAACGATGGAAAAAAGTTACCCTAAGCACCTCTGTTTATTACAATCGAAGTAATGACAATTGGGAATTCATTCAAGAGAATACAGGACAGCTTACCGATAATGGAGATCCTATTTTAAGAAGATTTCCCATCAATTTATCGACACAAGATCGATTGGGATATGAGTTCACGCTAAACTATCGTCCATTTAAATTTTGGAACATCAATAGCGACTTTAACTTATTCCGCGTAAGCACAAATGGTGATTATGTAGACCCTAATACCATGGTAGCTCAGAATTTTGATTTTAAAAATACTGCTTTTAGCTTACGATTGAATCAAAAGTTATCACTTCCAGGAAAAACAGATGTACAAATTAACATGAACTATCGTGGACCTAATCGTAATGCACAATCTAGGAGAGAAGGTATTTTCAGTATGAACATCGCTGCTAGTAAAGATTTATTCAAAGAGAAAGCTTCGATTAACTTAAATGTTAGTGATATTTTCAATAGTAGAAAAAGACAACAAACGATCTCTATCCCAGGTGTTTCGGAACAATACAGCGAGTTTCAATGGAGAGAGAGACAAATCTCTTTAAATTTCATCTACAGGTTTAATCAGAAAAAGAAAAGAGGTCGTCAACGAAGAGGAGGCCAAGATTTTGATGGTGGTGGTGAAGAATTTGGTAGCCCTACTCCATAAATATCGCTTTTTAACAACCAGTTTTACATACATAAATCCTGCTTACAAGCAGGATTTTTTCGATTTAATATATTCAAAATACCAAACCATCAAATTCCATATTACACGAAAAGGTTATCGTAGAAATTTACTTAGATAAGAGGGCAAATAAGTATTTTTGCTTTGCAAAAAGGTAGCTTTTATGATGAAAAGGTTTTTATTCTTCATGCTCATTATTCCATTGTTTGTACATGCTCAAATCAATGAGAGTGATACGTTAAAATTCAAAGCTGATATATCTATTACTGGATTTTGGCAAGGAGGAAATGTGGAGACATTGATTTTTAGAGCTAAATCTGGAATGACTTTTAAACCTTGGGAAAAATGGGTTTTTAAAACTCAAAACTCTTATGTCTTCCAAGAATTTGGAAAACAGAAAGCGGACTCAGATTTTTTAAGTTTAAATTTCCTATATATCAATCCTGAACGAAATTTTTACCCATTGTTTTTGGGTTTTGTGAGTACAAATTTTAGAAGAGAGATTGAAATTCGTTCCTTATTTGGAACTGGTGTCACTTATCAAATTATAGACAAAACTAAAGACAAAAGTCAGAATTGGTTAAAAATATCATTAACAGGAGAATACGAGCAAACACAATTTAAACGCGCTAACTTCAATTTAACAGAATACAATTTAAACAGAAACATCAATACATTTCGAACAACACTATGGATCAATGGAAACTATCATTTGTTCAAAAAGAAAATGACTCTCAAACATGAGATGTACTTTCAACCCTCTTTAGAGCAAGGAAATAATTTTCGTTGGTGGGCAGATATCGCTATGGAGTTTCCTGTATGGAAACATGTAAATTTTAAGATCAATTATTTACGTACTTACGAAAGCATCGTGATTGCTGGTCAAAAACAAGAAGATGAATTTTTAACCTTTGGCCTAACACTAAAGAGCTACTAGTTAAAATCTAAAAGTTCATCGTAAAACACAAAAAAAGCCACTGCGTTGCAGTGGCTTTTTAAGTATATGTCTGAGAACCTACTTTCCAGCAGCCTCTTTTCCTTCTTTCTTTAATTTAAGCTTTTCCCAAATGGTTCCTCCAATCCAGTAAGGAACTACAAATGTTAGTAAGAAGATCAACAACCAAAAACCAGCTGTGAAGATAAACATGAACAATACTAATCCAGAAAATTGAGAAAAATCTAACATTTTTATGTGTTTAAAATCATTGCAAAAATAATAGATATTTTGGACATCAACCAAAATTTTGAGAAATATTTCAACAAGAAAATACTCTGAAATGTTGATAACCTATTCTGAGGTATTTTGTAATTTTGCAATTCGAAATCAATCACATTAAATCATGAAGTATCGTATCGAAAAAGACACTATGGGTGAAGTGCAAGTTCCAGCAGATAAATATTGGGGAGCACAAACCGAACGTTCAAGAAACAACTTTAAAATTGGAGCACCAGCCTCTATGCCTTTAGAGGTTGTTTATGGGTTTGCTTACTTAAAAAAAGCTGCTGCTTACACCAATGCTGAATTAGGAGTTTTATCAAATGAAAAACGTGATTTAATTGCCCAAGTATGTGATGAAATCCTTGAAGGAAAACACGACAATCAATTTCCTTTGGTGATTTGGCAAACAGGGTCTGGAACGCAATCGAACATGAATGTGAACGAAGTGATTGCTAACAGAGCTCATGAAATCGCAGGCAATGTGATTGGTGAGGGTGAAAAAACCATACAACCGAATGATGATGTAAATAAATCACAATCATCCAACGATACGTTTCCAACGGGTATGCACATTGCTGCCTATAAAAAGATTGTAGAGACCACCATTCCAGGTGTTACGCAACTTAGAAACACACTAGACGCGAAAGCAAAAGCTTTTTCTGATGTTGTGAAGATTGGACGTACTCACTTAATGGACGCGACTCCTCTTACACTCGGACAAGAATTTTCTGGATACGTAGCTCAACTGGATTTTGGTTTAAAAGCACTGAATAATTCTTTAGCACATTTAAGTCAATTGGCTTTAGGAGGAACTGCTGTTGGCACTGGTTTAAATACTCCAAAAGGATATGATGTATTGGTAGCAAAGTATATTGCAAACTTTACCGGTTTGCCCTTTATAACAGCTGAGAATAAATTTGAAGCTTTGGCTGCTCATGATGCGATGGTAGAAACTCATGGTGCATTAAAACAGCTTGCTGTATCTTTGAATAAAATAGCCAATGATATTCGTTTGATGGCATCTGGCCCCAGGTCTGGAATAGGAGAAATCACTATTCCAGCGAATGAGCCTGGTAGTTCCATCATGCCTGGAAAAGTAAATCCAACTCAAGCAGAAGCTATGACTATGGTTTGCGCACAGGTCATGGGAAATGATGTAGCGGTTACCGTAGGTGGTACACAAGGTCATTACGAATTGAATGTATTCAAACCCATGATGGCTGCCAATGTTTTGCAATCAGCTCAGTTGATAGGTGATGCATGTGTGTCCTTTGATGTGAATTGTGCGGCTGGAATTGAGCCGAATCAAAAGAGAATTACTGAACTGGTAAATAACTCTTTGATGCTGGTGACTGCCCTAAACACAAAAATTGGATACTACAAAGCTGCTGAGATAGCCAATACTGCTCATAAAAATGGCACTACACTGAAAGAGGAAGCAATCCGATTAGAGTATGTCACTGCAGAAGAATATGATGAATGGGTAAAACCAGAGGACATGACAGGAAGTTTAAAATAGTAAAAGAGGTCATCTGTACAATTAAATTACTTTACAGATGACCTCTTTTTTTTATAACTTTCTTTATGCACCTATTCGATGCTTTAATTCATCAATTTGATTTTCCCATAGCATTTTAGCTTCTTCTATCTCATCTTCTTCGGCAAAATCTGTAACGATTAATGAAACATCTTTCGTTATCTCATCTACCTGTATTCTAAATTCGAAATAGCTTTCATCATCTTCACTTTCTGTCCATTTGTATTTTGCCTTTTCGTCACTTTTTTTAGCTATGATTTTAGCCTCTTCTTCAGAGTCTTCCCAAAAGAAGGAAATAACTTTTCCTCTCGAGTTTACTTTATCTGCAAACCATTCTTCTAAACCTGAAGGAGTTGCAAAATATTGATACAGCATGCTAGGAGAGGCATGAATTGGAAATTCTATTTCGAATTTAACTTTTTCCATTCTGATTGATTAATTAGATAAGATCTTTAAAAGTTTTTCCTTATTACGCTCGGGCAATATAGGTAATAATTCTAGTTAAAAAAAATTAAACTCTCAACTTGCCAAACTACAAAAATGAATTATATTTGCTGCCTCAATCACGGCGAGGTAGCTCAGGTGGTTAGAGCGCAGGATTCATAACCCTGAGGTCGGGGGTTCAAGTCCCCCCTTCGCTACTTAATAATCAAGCAGTTACACAAAATTTGTAACTGCTTGCTCTTTTTTAGACAACTATTGGACAACTTCTCGCTTTTTCCTCATTGAGCGCTTAAACCAGTATTTATACGAGTTTTTAAAGGGTTTTTGTTTTCATTCAGAACCAAACCTGTCTACCCCCTGACAGCTTTTCTTACAGACGCTCATGTTCCCCTCAATTCTTGACGGGCAAGTACGCGAATCAGGGGGAGGACACCTTTCTGATTCGCACCCTTGCGAGGGAATTTCCCTCGACCCTTTTGGTCATCCGATCTGGAGAAACATTAGGTATCTATGAAAATTTTCTCTAAAAACTTTATTCTCTATTGCCATGATCTGATACAACTTCAGTCCCCAGTTTTTTGGGGTCTCGCTTTCTTCTCTCTCAAATCTGCCTCCTGGCAGTATTTTTTTTGTCTCTTTTCCTTGTTCTTCCTTTTTATTTTTCACTCTTCTTTTTCTTTTTTTATTCCCCTTTCTCATTTCTTCATCTCCCCTCAATGACAACCAAAACAATCCCAAAGTAACGCCTAGCTCTTCTTCGCTCCAAGAGTTCCAAGCGTTATACCAGTACCACTACGGCCGCGCTTTAGACGAGCAAGAAGCCGCTGAGATTTTGTCTGCTCTCGTTGATCTGATTAAAATTACAAGCAAGATATGCTAAAACTTCTAGTCTTTGCTCTTTCTGATTTTTTCTGCCATTTTACGTTGAGTAGTCTCAGTTATATTCACGCCTTCTTTCTCTGCTTTTTCAAATATCTCTTCCATTTGTGGCACCGTCATACCGTCCTCTAAAAGTTCATTTATAATTAGATGTTCTAATGAGCGACCACTTGCCGCCAAGAAAACAAATAGTTTCCAAGCTTTATCAAGGTCTTCAAGGTCACTTTGCTCCATTATATCCATGTACTGAACGATTTCTCTACCAATGTGAGTTTCCTCAGGTGATAATTCTTCTTGATCCTTAATTTTCTGCTCTATTCCTTTGTAAAACTCACTATAAGCCCCTGCACTTGCTCCTAGCGCTATGTTAACGTGATCTAAAGGATTAATATTATTCAAAATCGCTTCTGCAGATAACGTTGTAGCCGCAATATGAGCAATCATTTTGCACTCTTTAGGACGACCAAAGAGCTTACAATTTCCGTTTTCATCTTTGTACTCACAGCTTTTCATGGAAGGTTTTAATTTTTTTATTCCCTTATTAATATTTATAAAAAATTTGTCAATATCTATCTTTTAAAAATATATTCATTTTTGACGGCATTTGCACGTTGTCGGAACTCAGTTTATTCGCCTTCTCCGTATTTGTTTTCTATACTTTCAAAACAAATCTTTTCCTTCTTTCTTTTCTCATTCTTTCCCTGCTCCCCTCATTCTACATTCATTCATTCATAATTTATAATTCCCAATGATTCCTTGTTATCTCTATTGTCGCAAATCCTCAGAAGACTCGCAGAAGCAAGTCCAATCCATCCAGTCGCAAGTTGATGTCATGACGGAACTGGCTCAATCCCAAGGGTTTTCTATTGTGGAAACTATCACTGATGAGAAATCCGCGCGGATTCCTGATAAGCGAGCGGGCTTCAACAAGCTGATCCAGTTGATAGAAACAGGAACCGTCAAGACCATTCTCACCTGGAAAACGGATCGCCTGTCTCGCAACCCCAAAGAAAGCGGACTCATCTGCCAACTTTTGTCTGACGGCGTTATAGAACGCATTGTCACCATTGAGAAAACTTTTACGCCCGCCGAGAGTCAGATTTTATTCAGCTTAGAAAATGCCATGGCCTCAGAATATTCACGGAATTTAAGTATCAATGTGAAGCGAGGACAACAAAGTAAGTTGGAGCGTGGATTATACCCCGCTTGTGCTCCTGTCGGGTACATAAATCAAGGCAATTTTAAAGGCAACAAGTTTATTGCCGCTGATCCCCTCATGTTTCCCCGTCTCAAAGCCTTGTGGCAGATGTTGATTGATCGGACATGTCAGCTCGGTGAACTCTATCGGATTATGCAAAGTGATTATCCTTTAAGAGCTCAAAGAAGAGGAAAACACAAACCCGATATCATTTCTTTCTCGACCTTTCATCGGATATTTAGAAACCCGTTTTATTGTGGCCTGTTTCGCTGGCAAGGTCAGCTCCATGTCGGCAATCATGAACCTATGCTATCGCAGGCTGATTTTGAGTCCGTCCAAGACTTTCTCCAGCAGAAATCACCCACCCGACAGGCCACCAATACGTTTGATTTTAAAGGCCTCTTTACCTGTGGCAACTGTGGAGCTTGTGTCACGGGGGAACGCAAATGGAAACACATCAAAGCCACGGGAACCAAAAAAGGCTTTGATTACTACAAATGCACACGAAAGAGACGACACGTAACTTGTTTTGAGAAACCTTTATCGAAACTTAAGCTAGAAACGCAGATTATCGAAGTCATAAGCAAATTGTATTTGCCGCCAGAGATCATTGCGTTTGGAAAAAAAGAACTCGCTAAACAAGAAATAGACAGCAATTCTCTTGAGCAAGGCAAAATTGCAGAGCTAGAACAGCGGTTAAGAAAGATAAAAAAAGACCTGGTCCAAGTCCAAGACAATATCACGCTCGAACCTGACCCAGATATCCGCACCCTTATGAAAGACAAGCTCCGTCAGCTTAGCATTGAGGAGAAAAATAGTACCGAAAAAATTAAGAAACAGAAAGCCGTATCAAAGCAAAAATACGAAGAAATCAAAGGGCAACTCGGTGTGATTGAGCGTGCTAACAAGATTCTCGAAACAGGCACCAAACACGACAAACAGACGCTCTTACGCTCCCTTGGTAGGAACTGGCAACTCCAAGGCAAAACTATTGATTATAAACCGTTTTTTGTGCCTGCTGCTATTCTCAAAGTCAAAGCATCACACCCGCACTATTTCCCCTCGTCGGAACCAAATAACCCTCTCCACAAAAACAAAAAACTCACTTCTGATGAGGTGAGTTTCGTCTGGCGGACACTCTGGAGGACAATCAGGAACTCTGATTAGTCAAACAACACCTTAAAATTCGTCACCTCGCCCCCACCATCGCAAAAGTAATCAGTGTCATACTCCGTACTCGTAGTTGTAAAATAGCCATAGCCCTTACAGCTACTACAATTTTTCAACTTTGTCCCATTGCACTGAGGGCACGTATAACTATCGTACAAATAATAAGACGGGTTTTGATTAAAAAGCCACTTCTTCGTTTTAAAATACCTGTGCGCTACCCCAGATTTGCACTCGATATACGACTCTTCTCCTGTACGGTAGTAATCACAATGAACCTTTCGGTTCCCTTTACACGTGCTACACGTTTTTTTGTTTTCAACCTGTCTCGAAAACTGACCTTTCCCACCACATTTTGGGCACGCTCTTGGCTGAAATCCCCAAATAACTCCGCAAATAACCGCTAAAAGAAACACGGCTGTTAAAAATCCTCTCATATAAAAATGTTTTAAAATCCCCTGCTGTCTCGTCAGAAGTCATAAAACTTTGATTTACCAAAAGAAAGAAGCGTGAGACAGTGACCTATTTCTCATACAATCTTATAAATCATTTTGGCTATACTAACAGCAGGATAAGTGATTCTACTATTAGAGAAATAAATGAAACAAAAAACCCTCTTGTAAAAAGAAAAAAAATACGTAAGAAGTGGAACCTCCCTTACAAAAGCACAATAGTTTTACCTCTAATATCAGAAAATATTGAACACGATCAATATTATTTAGAGGGCATTATATGTATTGATTCTAAAAAAAAGAATACCTTTGACAGAAGGGTTGATATCGACATACTATCATTAGTATCCATTAGTCTTGCTCAAAAATATTCACTCTTAAAAAACGTTTCTTAAGTATGAAAGAAGAAAGAGAAATACTTCCAAGTTTTGATTTTAAATTTCCTGAGATCAGTGGTACTGACATATACGATGTTGAAATGACCAATAAATCAACAGGAAAAATGTCTATTATCCCAATGAGAATTCATTCCGAAGAGGATATTAATAGAATGAGAAACCGTCTCATGGAAATAAGACAAGAAGCTATAGATGAAGAAGAAGCAAGAAAGAAAACTGGAAAAGAAAAAATAAGAAGTTTAATAGGTAAAGCTGCTTCTATTGTATCTCATCTTATTCCGTAATTTGCCAAAAAACCAACTAAAAAATTCCACCAAAAAAAGCAGAGCAAGATAGCAATTGTTCCGGTAATCCTTCACTATTGCGACCTTGCCAAAGAGATACTCCCTTTGGAATCCCTTTGTGAAAGTTCTCCTCCAGAGGCGGACAGGTCTAAATTTTTTCTGTTTTTCGTTTTTTTCATAACCGCCCCAAACAAATGAATTTTCACCCGAAGCCAGAAATTCGTTTGTTTGGGGTGGTCTTGCTCTCAAAAAAATCCTGCACAACCATTATTTCTCTATTCGACTTTGTCAGTATGGTTCTCCTCGGCTTTGGAACCGAGAATAAGAAGAGAATTCTGATGGAACAGAAGAATAATCTTCTTATTGGAGGTTATTTAAGACAAAACATTTCCAAGAAATGTAGTAACAATAGAGACTGGAGCTGTTTTTGTATTTCACCTGCATGAGCCCAAATGAAGCCCTAACGAAGCTCAAATGAAACAAAAAAGAAATGAATTTTTAGCATTTCAAACGCACCAGAATCATTGGTTCCTATTTCTTTGGTGAGAACCAATGGATTCGGGAGCTTTTTGACGAAAAAAAGATAAAAAAGAGTGATGAAATATATTCTATTTCTTGTTTTGCAAATTTTCCTCAAAAGCCAACAATTCTAACCGTTCTTGCAACACTTCTGCAATTAACTCTGATTGTGGAAGTTTCGTTAAATCAATTTCTTGATTCAGGCGATGGGAAAACCAATTGTGTGTATCCATAAGGAAAAACGCTAAGAAGCAATGAAAACCTTACAGAAATTGACCTCAGTAAGGCTGGCGACCCTTTCGAGTCATCTCGCCCGAGAGCGAGACATTGCAACGACAATACCAACCTTACAAAGGTCAATAATTAGATCGTCGTTGCAATCTAATACCAGAGGGTGAGGAGAAAAGAGCGTTACCGCGCAATTTTCCGTCCTTGGCTTATAGCAACAGTATCATAACCTAGAAAAATATTGTCAAATATTTTTGGGGTTGTCAGGGGCTTCCCCTGACCAAGTCGCAAATTGTTTTACGGTTTTTCTCCGTAAAACTTGCATACTTGCGGAGGCGTTTCCGACTTATTGAGTCCGTTTTTTCCAAATTTCTGGGTGTTGACTGGTATGTAATACCCCTAGAACAACAGCTTTTTTTCCGTATAATTTGTAATAAACCCCGAGAGAAAACCGCTTAAGAAATATCACTCGTACTTCCTTGTAGCGTTTCTGGTAGGCTTCTGGATAATCAACAATAGCTTCAAAAGCCCTGTCTAGTTCAGACAAAAACAAATCCGTTAACTTCGGGGAAATGGCGTCGTAATAATCGACCAAGGCTTGGATATCTCCTTGCGCAAGAGGTAGAATCGATAGATTAACCATGTTTACGGCGCAAATCGGCTTTTACTTTCTGCCAAGACAGACCTTGATCGAGGTTTTTATCAGCTTGGATAAGACGCTCATCCAGAATTTGTTTATGGTCATTTGTCAGCTCAAACTGCTCTTGTTGGAGTGCCAATTCGATTTGCAAATCTTCTAAACTTTCAAATTCTGTTCGAGATAATTCGCCGTTTTTGATCGTTATAGTCGTCATAGTGTTTCGAGTATAGATCAAAGATAGCAAAAATTAAACCACTTTTTATGCGCGTCGTTTACGGGTTTTCTAAGGGAGCCCCTTAGACCAGTGCGAGTATCTTTTCTCAGAAACGAATGTTTCCCGGAAAAGATGCAAACTGGCACCCCCTATTTCAGTATTATATACTCAAAAAAAGAGCTGCTTGTGAAGCAACTCTTTCTCAATTTTTCGATACGTACATCAAAAAATATTTTTATGAGACGGCTAGACAAATCACTCTTCTCCTAATTGTTTGTATCTATTATTCTGCCTGAGCATAACAATAACACAAACGGTACAAAAAAGGGCGAATAAAACGGTCGTAATATGTTCCCAAATATGGGAAACATTTCTTATTCCAAAAGAAAAAACATGGAATAACACAACATCCAAGGCAGTTGTGACGTATATCAACATCAGAATCATCGGAAATTGAGCAAAAAACAATTTTGGCCGCTGGTTTTCCTTCAGATAAATCTGCCGAAGCGTGTATATCATTATCACTATTGAAGTAAGTGTAGACACAAAAAGAGCAGTACTACTCACAAAGTCTCCATTATTCAAATCTATTTGCTGAATTGATCGTATCAAAAAACGTATAGAAACAATAATCCCAACTCCAGTCGCTATTGGTAAAATAATTTTTAAGGAATTTTTCATATCTCTGTAATTTTAAGCGTTTCCACAAGCATCAATCATATTTTTAAAAGTCCTTACTTTATTTGCGATGGCTATGTAGCAAAGAATTGGCACAAATCCACAAGAACCTAAGGCTAGAGTCGCAAGGGTATATGATAAAATCGCATCTCCACACGGGTCTCGTGAAAACAGTCCTTTTGTAAAAAATCCTGGCTCTTGACTCTCTACCAAACGAATAATGTTGGCAAATTCATTATATCGCTCAAAATCAACTTCATCGACCTTGAGCGCAAGTACGTTTTGCTCAAATTTTTTAAGAGCTGAATCAAAATCTCCTTGTCTAAGGTTATTCTCAAACTCAGCAATGAGGTTTTTGTCAGTATTATTTAAAAGGTCATCGAGAGAAATAGCTTTCCTATTTTTTAATACAACGCTTTGAATACGATTTTTATCAAGTTCTGTGAGTGAAATATCTGATCCCAAATCTTGATTAATAATATTGATAATCCTTTGATATTTTTCTTGTTCTTCTGGCATATCGAAAATATTTTTTGGAACATCAACTTTGAATCTTGCCCCTCTATATGTTTCAAATATTTCGTAATGAAAACTCATTTCAGGACTCTCAATAAGGGCTTCTTGCTTACACGAAACAAAGAGCACTACCCCTGCTAAAAAACTGGCTAAATATGGCTTTCGTAATGATGATAAAATTTTCATAGTTCTAAAATTTTGGAAAAAAGTCACTTTCTTTTTCGACTTCTTCTTGATTAAACAATTTCCTACTCATTCACTTTTCGGTTCCGCGACTGTTCTATTTTTCGTGTCTTGCAAACAGTGTTTCACATGCTTTTGACTTCGGGTGACTAGCCCTCTTTCGTCTCTACAACTCTTTTTTCAATAAATGTAGACATTCATACAGCGCGAAACAATCCCCAGAATAAAGGAAATTTTCTTCTCCCTCTTTCTGGGGAGTCCGTTCTAAAAATTCACCACCTTTTCGAGCGCTTCATCGGTTTCCTCGTGGATAAAATTGCGTTGATAATTGACGGTGGTCGTGATCGAGGAATGGCGATAGAGCTTTTGGAGGACTTGGATCGGGATACTTCCCCCTGCCAAACTCCCAAACGTATGACGGGCAATATGCATAGACAGATTCTTGTCTATACCCGTTTTTTCTCTGATTTTCTCGAGATGGCGATTGAGATTTCTGGTAATGGTTTTGATTCTGGTCGCAAGTTCTGTCGGATTGTGGCGGTTGGTGCCTTTCAGGTTCGGGAGGACAAAATCTTGTGGGCTCTGCTTGTCGGCTTCGTAGTGATCTAAAATGGCTTGGGCTTTTTGGGGAATTTTTAAGGACACGAGTTTCTGGTTTTTGTTCATCCGATAATACAATCGTCCGTCTCTGACGTCCTGCCACTGCATCTGGAGTAAATCCCCTACTCTGACTCCAGCCAGATAAAAACTGAGCAACCAGACGCGCCTAGCATGGTTTTGGGCGGGGGTCAGCGTGTCTATGTGTTCTAATTTTTCTACTTCAGCTTTATTGAGGCCAACTTTTTCTGATTCGGGGAGTTTAATTTGGATTTTCCCTTTGCCAAATGGATAGTGTTGGCGATCAATGTGGCCTTGATTAATGGCTCGGTTATAGATGGTTCGTATCAGGATAAAATAATTCATCACGGTTCTCGGCGAAGCGTTGCGCTGTTGTTTGAGATGGGCTTCAAAGTGTTCGAGATACGGAACAGTTATGGTCGTGAGGGGTAAGAAATCTTGTTGTACAAAATTTCTCCAAATTTTGAGTCCCCCTTGGACAATGTTGTACTGATTGATTTGCTTGCGGTCTTTTAGACGTTGTAAATGTTGCTCGGCAAAGGTAAAAAAGTCCGTCGCTTGGGTTTGGGCTTGGTACTGATGCTTAATCTGTAGCGCCGTGATGTGCGGGTTGGTTTGGAGTACGGATAAGGCGTAATCGTGGACTTCGGCAACCTGACGATTGAGATAGTTATTGAGCCGTTGACTGGTTGGGTGTGATTTCCTGACGCGGTGATTGGTATTGTCCCAATGTTTGGCATCAATGCGTTGATTAGTTGTGATAAAAACTGATTTCCGATCCTTAGTAATGCGAATCACCAGTGGATAGTGCCCAGCTTTGTCTGGGCTCTTTTTCAGGGTAGCTTTGAGAGTGACCATAATTTTGTGTTTCTTTGGGGGGCGCTTTTCCTTTTTTTTCAAAGATACAAATTACTGGACAACTATTGGACAACAAATGGTGGTTTTATATGACTTTGTATGAAGTTTTTTGAGATTCTATTTTTCATAAATCACTTATTTAAAGTTATTTAACTTCATACAGAGTCAATTACCGTTTCTTTCATAACCCTGAGGTCGGGGGTTCAAGTCCCCCCTTCGCTACAAAGAAAAGCAGCTTTTTTAGAAGCTGCTTTTTTCGTTTGGACACAAGATTAAAATTGCAAAAAAACATATCACAATTCACCAGCACTTGTAATTAGCTACCAGAAAATTAAGAGTTGACAAACACATGAATATCATTTACTTTTAAAGTTCATATTAAATGATATATAATGCAAATTTCAAAAAGCGTCAGTCCAGTAAAAATTATTAAGTGGACAGGAGGACACATTATTTGGCTTTTACTACTAATGAGTTCAGTTGCGCTCTTATATCAGTTTAAAATCATAAATTTTTCAATCCCATGGTTGCCTTTATCTGTTATCGGTACTGCAGTAGCTTTTTATGTTGGTTTCAAAAACAATCAATCTTATGATCGCATGTGGGAAGCCCGTAAAATATGGGGCGGAATTGTCAATGATAGTCGAACTTGGGGAATGTTTGTAGATAACTACATAAGCAATTTGTTTGTAGAAAAATCAGTCTCAAAAGAAGAAATTAGAGCAATCAAAGAACGTTTGATTTACAGACATATTGGTTGGCTTTATGCACATCGTAGTCAGTTGCTAATTCCAACACCCTGGGAACACGTTAGCCAACGAGGTCATGTAGCGAAGAAAGCCAAATATTATCAAAATAAATTTGGAATCGGATTGTTGGATGATGAACGCACAAGAACTGAGCTGTCCCAATTTTTACCCAAAGATGAACTTGAGAGATTAATTAACAATGTGAATACCGCGACACAAATTATTAATGAACAATCTAGAGACCTGAAAGAACTCAGAGAAAAAGGTTTGATTGATGATTTCCGTCATATGGAAATGGGAAATGTCCTCAAAAGTTTCTACACATTGCAAGGAAAGAATGAACGCATTAAAAAATTTCCATTACCAAGACAGTATGCTAATATGAGTCGTTACTTCGTTGGAATTTTTATCATGCTGTTACCTTTTAGCATGATTCCTGAGTTAATGAAACTAGAAGACTGGGGAATTTGGATGTCAATTCCTATTTCTGCGTTAATTGGATGGGTATATGTAATGATGGAAATTGTAGGAGATTACTCAGAAAACCCATTTCAAGGTATGGCAAATGATATTCCTATGTTATCGTTGTGTAGAGTTATAGAAATAGATTTACGTGAAATGTTAGGAGAAACAGACTTACCTCCTTCAGTAGAGGCTAAAAATGGAATTTTAATGTAAGAAATAGTAATGAGAGCTATCAGAAGCTTTTTCACATTTTTACAAATTCCAAAATGTATAAGTCTCTTACCAAAATGTTTAAATTCTAAGCCTGCTAACTGAAATAACTTTGTAATCAAATTAATGACCACAGGGTTAAACATTTATATGATGAAATTACAAGCAGGAAAAAACAGAGTAGGCTTTAAGTCTTTTGGAGTAGAATTGGCAGGTGACTTATATCTTCCAGAGGGGTTTGATTCAAGTAAAAAGTACAAAGCGATTGTTGGTGCAAGTCCATTTCCACAAGTTAAAGGACAAGTTTTAGCAACCTATGGTCCAGAGATGGCCAAAAGAGGATTTGTCTTTTTAGGCTTTGATTATTTGGGGATGGGAGATTCTCCAGCTTTGCCAGGAGAATTTAAACAGTCTCGATATATGTTTAGACTGATCGAGAATACATGGGATGCCGTTTCGTATTTAGGAAGCCTTCCCTTTGTTGAAGAAATATACGGAATGGGAGTATGTCAAGGTGGCTCTATTATTGCTTCAGCATCAGTTACTGACCACAGAATAAAGAAAATTGCCACGGTTTCAGGAATGATGGCCGCAGATGGTTTCCAATGGTTAGGTAGAGAAGTCACAGATCCAATGATTGCAGCCGCTAATGCTTCTATGCAAAAGCAATATGAAACAGGAGAACCCGATTATAATGCTCCATTTGGATTGGATGATGAAATGACGAAAGAAGAATTTGTTTCAGCTGCTGCGTTTCCACCAATGGCAGAAGAAACGTATAGTTACTACGGAAAAGATGGTGTGAAAGGCCCAGGAAAAGTTAAAAACGCTTCAAACATTCACATCGCTGACCAAGCCATGCAGTCTTTGATTTCTATTGGAGAAGCATATGCAGATAAAATTATACAACCTACTTTGGTTGTTTATGGTACATCGGCTTCTACGGCCCCATGTTCAACTGTATTTATTGACAAGTTAACCAATAATCCAGAAGTTTTAGCAGTAAACGAATTTAGCCACGTAGATTTTTACTACAAGCCAGAGGCCGTAAAAGTATCTACAGATGCTGTTGCAGAATTCTTCAATAAATAAAAATTAATTACAAGTTAGGGATTGTTTTTGATCACGAACTTAGAACAAACCTTACATATTTATGAAGAAAAGAATATTTAAAATATTAAAGAAAATGTTGATTACTCTATTATCCTTTATTGCATTCATACTAGTCACCTACTTTTTGTTTGTCAAGTTCTACCCTACTTTTGGAGGTGATGTCACTAAAGAACGTCAAAAATTATATGTAACGTCAAAGCAATTTGAAAATGGCACTTTTCATAACGAAGACAGAAATGCTCCCAAAGATTTTAGTTTCGGTGAAATGTTGAGTATGTCTCGTAAATTCTTTTTTACCAAAGTAGAAAATGCTACTCCTAAAGCCGATTTAGAAGTTCAAAAAATAGATTCGGCCAATGTAGCGAATTACAAGGGAGCAACAAGACTTATCTGGTACGGTCACTCAGCTTTTTTAATGCAAACACAAGGTAAAAACATTTTATTAGACCCGATGTTTGGCAAAGTTGCAGCACCTCATAATTGGCTGGGAAGTAAACGTTTTAATAGTGAAATGCCTTTGGAAATAGAGAAACTTCCAATGATTGATGCTGTTATTATTTCTCATGACCATTATGATCATTTAGATTATGAATCAATTCAAAAACTAAAAGAAAAAACTAAACATTTTTTTACTCCTTTAGGTGTTGGTGTGCATCTAGAAGCATGGGGAGTTCCAACAAACAAAATAAGTGAAATGGACTGGTGGCAGGAAACGGAATATGAAGGATTGAAATTAGTTTGTACGCCATCTCAGCATTTTTCAGGAAGAAAAATGAACAATCGCCAAAGTACTTTGTGGAGTTCTTGGATTATAAAAACATCTACCGATAATATCTACTTTAGTGGAGATAGCGGTTATGGAGAACATTTTACTGAAATTGGAGAGAAATACGGTCCGTTTGACTTTGCCATGTTAGAATGTGGACAATACAATGAAATGTGGAAAGATATACACATGATGCCTGAAGAAACTGCTCAAGCGGGGTTAGATTTACAGGCTAAAATGATTATGCCCATACACTGGGGAGCGTTAAAACTAGCAATGCATTCTTGGACAGATCCCATAGAGCGAGTAAGTAAAAAAGCCAAAGAACTCAATCTAAACCTCATAGCTCCTCAAATAGGAACACCTATACTTGTAAAAGAAAATAACTTAGCCACCAAAGAGTGGTGGACTAAATACTAAAAGAAATCATAATTTTAAAGGGCAGAAAATATGAAAATGTTAGACTTAAAATTTGATCATATATCCAAGTTTCATGAATATTTTGGAATCGGGGAACCAGAGAATCCTTTATTCAGCATTATCCATAAAGAATTAGATGAAGACGAGCAAGCAAGTTGTGAGACATATGCTTTTGAAGGGCCAGTTACTATCTCGTGTGATTTCTATACAATAAGCTTTAAGAATATTATTTCAGGTGAGCTTTCCTATGGACGTACTCAATACGATTGTACTAAAGGAACCATGTTGTTTACAGCTCCAAATCAGACGTTATCTTTTAAAGATATGGTGTTTAGTTCAGAAAGCTATAGCGTGTCATTTCACAAAGATTACATACGTAATTTAGATTTATACGAAAAAATTAAAAAGTACAACTTCTTTAACTATAATGTAAACGAGGCACTCCATTTATCGCCAAAAGAGGAACAAATTGTAAAAGATATTTTTAAGAATATTAAGGCCGAGTATCACAATAACCAAGATGAGTTTAGTAAAGAGATTATCATATCTCAATTAGAAACTTTATTGAAGTACGCAGACAGATTCTATAAAAGACAATTTCTTAACAGAACTGATGACAACAAAGTTTTAATGACCAAGTTTACAGATATCTTAAACGTTTATTTTGATCAAAATCTATTTGCTAAGGAAGGAATTCCTACAGTTGATTGGATGGCTGCTCAATTAAATGTTAGTCATCGTTATATGAGTGATACTATAAAATCTGAAACAGGACGAACTGCAATAGATCAAATCAATTTATTTTTAGTTGAGGAAGCAAAAAGTTTATTATTGAATCCAAATTTTTCAATATCAGAAACGGCATACAAACTAGGTTTCGAATATCCTCAATACTTTACAAGGGTATTTAAAAAGAAAGTTGGTATGAGTCCGAAGCAATATATTAAAGAGTATTCTTTGAATTAGTAAACTACATCGGTGCAAGTACACGATGCATTTACAGGAAGGCTAAATTTTAATTTTTAGGCAAGCTTGAAGTAGTAAACTCTTTAGCGGTGCCAATAAATTTCACAAAAAAACCGAGATGTTTTAGCATCTCGGTTTTTCATATCAATAATTGAACTCTAGTTCACTATTCTCTTACTAATCGAACAGTTTTTGTTCCTTTATCTGTTGTAATTTTTGTTAAGTACAATCCAGAAGCCAATCCTTCAGCAGAGATGCTTACTTGATCGCTATTAGCATCTTGTACCATTACTCTTCTTCCTAATACATTATATACTTCTACTGATTTTATAATTGCATTTGGCGTAGAAACATTCCAAACTGAACCTGATGGGTTTGGGAAGATTCTTGTTTGGATTAAATCTTCTGTGTTTGTGCTAGCAGTAGATCCTGTGTAGAAGTAAACATTATCTACATACATCGTAGCATCATCTACAATGTCTACCAATACTTGATTTATTTTACCTCTTGCTGCGGCATCCCACGTACCTTTTACCTGAGTAAAAGAGCTTATTGGAATGTCTATACTGTTCCAAGAACCAGCTGTCATGTTCGCTTTAGAATGAGTATAGTGGGCCTCATTATCAGGCGTACCTGATGTATCTAGAAGCTTAATCAATAGACCAGCACCAGCACTTGGTAATGTTGGTAACCAAACATCCACGTGTAGTGTCGTACGTGATGTAATGTCAATTGGATTTGTCAGTGCAAATGGTAAAAAGTTTGTTGTCTTATAAACGTTATTGCTTGCATGCATTTCCTGAGCAACTACTTCACTCCAACCAGGAGTTGTGCTACTTGCTACATCTGTATATGCATCACTGTATAGCGAGGTTACATTTCCTGAACTTGCTGTTGGTGCAGTTGGAGCTGTTGTAGGTACAAGAGGTGGATTAACATATGAAACAGTATACGTTTTCATTGTAGTACCATCTTGAGCAGTTACTACCACTGTTGCATTACCTGGAACGGCTGTAGCTTGCGTAATATTTGCATTAGCTCCTGATTGAGTTGTTGTAGCAGATACCGTTGGGATTGCTGCACCAGAAGCTACAGTGTATGTATATGATATTTTTGTTGATGCAAAACCAGAAATTGTTGTACCATTAACCTTTAAATCACTTAGAGTAGCATCGTTACTAGTTGTAGTTGGGTTCTTCCAGAAATATAAATTGTCAACATAAATAGCATCAGTAGTACCGTTACCTCCATCAAATTTAAACTGAATAGCTTTAGTAAGATCTCCCGTAATGCCGGCAACGTTAATATCTACACTAATCCATGCCCCAGAACCAGTATTAGTTATTACATGAGGTATCTCAGTTCCTGAACTAATGACAAATACTCTAGGATTAAAAGTACCATTTATCCAAATATCAACATGTAATTTCTCCATTGTAGAAATATCTTGAGAACTTCCAAACTCATTTCCTTGGTAGTTAAAATTAGGATATGCCAAAACGATATTCCCAGAACCAGTATTAAGTGAAGTATTAGCATTACCAAAACCTGCCTGATTCCAGTTAGGGTTAAAATTTGTTCCAGATACATCTGTATATGCACCACTAAAAATAGAAATAACATCACTTGCATTTCTAGTAGGTGGTGTTGGAGGATCAGTTGTTGGTGCTTGACCAAATGCCAAAACAGTGGTCATCAATAAAAATAGTAAAGTAATTTTTTTCATATGATTGTGTATTTAATTGAATTAAAGATTGTTATCGTTTTTTAACAATTAGCTAAATTTAAGCACTTTTTTTGAGAATTGAAAAAATTAACCCCTACAAAAAACATACATTACGTATTGGCTCTTTAAAAAAGCTATTTTATATTAAAAATCTAATTTTCAGTATATTATTTTTAACAGCATCATTTAAAAATATAAAAATGTTGTGGTAATGTTGTGTTTTTATTACCACAACAAATATTGTTTTAATATTTCAAATTCTCATCTTTGTCCCAAATTCCCCAATAAGCACCTACATCACCTTCTGAGCCAACTTTCCAAGATTCATCAAAAGAGGAGAAATAAAATATTTCTATGCCTTCTTCTTGAGACCATTTTTGAGCATTGATAAAATACTTAATGGCGTTTTCTTCAGATGGAAATGCCCCTTGTAAATTGGTTCCTTGACTAGGCCAGCCTGTTTCAGAAACAATAACTTTTTTTCCATTGCCTGCTCGTTTTGCTTTGTTATACATATCTTTCATATACAACAATGAGTAGTCTTGGTCACAACCCTCCCAAAAAGGATAGCAATTTGCTAAGATTACATCGCAAGCTTCAGTAATTGCAGGGCGGTCATGGAATTCATAGTAGGCATCTACATATCCTACAGGAATGTTTAAATCCTTAATAGATGCTTTCACATAGTAGATTTTATCCAAAAGCTCCGCTTCATTTAAATCTCCTCTGTACATAACTTCGTTTCCAACAGCTGCAATATCAACATGTCCCTGATGACATAACTGAATTAGGTTTTCCAGCTCTTTGTGATTAATTTCTGGATCATCTCCCAACCAAGCACCTACCATGGTTTTCATCCCATACTCTTTTGCTATTTTAGGGATCATTTCGTTTCCATCTGTACAAGAAAAAGAACGAATCCAATCTGTATACGGACGCATAATGCTTAGTCTTCTTCTAACCTGCTCTTCTGACAACTGATCTCCTGGTTTTTGACCTTCTTCGTATGGGCTAGAACATAACCCATGCATACCAGATTTAAGTACTTTTCTAAACAAAGCTCTCAAGTCTTCAATTGACTTATCTGCATAATCAACATTTGCTAATGCTAAAAATTTTTCTTCTCTAACTGACATTTCTTATTTATTGTTATTAAAATTTTATGATTAAAGTTCGCCTCTTCTTTTCACTAATTCAACTTTAATTTCCTTAGCTCTTTTTTCATCGAGACTGTATTTCCACATCACCCATATTGCCAATGCGGCAGTTAACGCAGGAAGCACTATATCTGTTATTCTCATTCCAATGAGTGCCTCAGCTGTCTGTGTTGAAGCTTTTGGATCGTACCCTAGAAGACTAAGAATAACTCCCGATAATACCAAAGCTAATCCTTGACCAACTTTAATCATCCACCAATATATAGCTCCAAAAGTTCCTTCTTTTCTTGGCATTCCGTTTTCTAACTCATCCAAATCACAAACATCTGCCGTCATACTCATCATCAAAGTAAATAAACATCCCATACCAAAAGCCATAAGTGGAATAGGAAGGAAAATCATAAATGGATTCTCAGGGTCGAATCCCCACCATTTTAACACATATCCAACGATAGAAATTGCTGTAGCGTAAACAAAAGCTTTTCTTTTTCCCCATTTATTAGCCATCCAATTAATGATAGGAATGGCAATGAATGCAGTATACGCGGCTGTTACAGCTGGGAAAAGTGCTATCCACCATTTTGAAGCCCCCCAATCTCCATCAAACATGTAAAAATTGATGATAAATACTCCAAATTCAGCAACAATTTGAAAACCATTGAAGACTAAAAAAGTGGCAAGACAAAGTTTTGCAAAAGGTCTGTTCTTTAGAACTTGCTTGATTCCTTTAAAAATCTTCCCCATACTTCCGAAAAGACTTTTAAGTGTAATGTCCTCTCTACCCTCCATTTTACTTGCATCTATACCACGACAGAAAATAGCTGGTAAAACTCCAAGAATAATAATAACAGCTCCAGCTATTAAGGCTATTTTTCTAACACCCTCTGGTTGCGTAGCAAAAATGTCTTTATCTGGAATAAGTACATATAGAAAAGGAACTAACATCCAGGCTATTTGTCCAATTGTATTTGCAAAACTCATCAAACGAGTACGCTCTTTATAATCGGAGGTCATCTCATAGCCTAATGCTATTAATGGTGTTGAGAAAATAGTATTTCCAAAGATTAGAAGTATTGAGAAGATAAGCAAGTACCAGAAATTATACATTTCTGGGTTCGTATCATGGACTTGCCATAAAACAGTAAAAATAATACCTGATAATAAAGCACCTATAAAAATATATGGTCGTCTTCGTCCATAGTTGGAACTGGTATTATCGGATACATATCCCATTACAGGATCAGTTATAGCATCAAATAGCCTTGGAATACCAACAATTAAACCTGCTAATATTGTATTCATTGCAAAACCTTCATTGGATTTAAGTATTACAACAAAAACACCTAGTATTCCTGGAATAAGGTTATTAATTAAATGCCCTGCTCCAAAAGCTGCTTTCTGCCCAACTGGGACTCTATCTTTAGTAGCTGTTTTTACATTACTCATGATAATTTAGTTTTTAGTTGATTACGATCGTTTGTATCGCTTGTGCTTTGATTGATATATTCTTAGATTTTTCTCCTAATGTTAGCTGAAAAGTCTTTTCACTTTCTCCTTCATTAAAAACTACAACAGCGATAGAACCATCAGGATTTTTAGCTGCGGTAACCATTAAATCTTTGTCAGAGTTTTGAGCATCTATAACTTCTGCTTCAGGACGGATATACTTACTGAAATGAGTCATTGTATAGTACAATGGTGTAAAGTATACCTCATCTTTTTCTGGGTCTACAATCACAGGAGCTACACACCAGTTTTTAAACCAGTTTGGACCTCCTTGTGTATCAAGAACCATGTTCCAATCTACCCAACCGTCTACCCAGTTGTTTAGGCAACCGATTATATCTCTCGCATAACGATTAACGGGAGCATATTTTGGATGCAAGTATTTTTCTTTTTCAGATGCCCAGTCCCAACCCCAATCGGTTGCTTCTTTTCTCCAATACCAATCATCGTCATTCCATTTTGGCACTTCAGAATCTACACAACCTTCTGTTTCTATCAAATACTTGCTTGGAGCTTTGTTATGAGCATATTGTAAAGCTTCAGGAAAGAAATCATAGGTGCTTTCATACCAATGTATGGCTGTACCATGGAAGTACTTTGATGAAGATTCACTACGATACATTTCATCTACCCATTCTTTTAATCCAGCTCTATTTTGGTCATACCCCAAAATAATTTTATCTCCATAGCCATCAGCCTCTAATTTTGGTCCTAAATGAAATTCTACAAAATCTGTCATTTCTTTGGGAGAAAAGTGCATACTTTCCCAATTATTTCCATTTCCATGAGGTTCATTTTCTACAGTGAATCCCCAAATTTCTATTCCCTGTTCTTTATAAGCATCGATATATTTTGAAAAGAACAATGCCCAAGTATCATAATATTCGGGTAGTAGTTTCCCTCCAACCCAATTATTATTATCTTTCATCCAAGGAGCAGCTGACCATGGAGAAGCAAAAATTTTAAATCCATCCTGAGAAGCTTGCATTGCATCTTTGATCATAGGAATCAGATCATCCATATCTTCTTGTATCGTGAAATGCTTTAACTCTTTATCTCCTTCAACAGGTGTATATGAATAGTTTGTTAAAGAGAAATCACATGAATTCATATGAGTTCTTGTTAACGAATAGTTAGCTCCATCTTTATCGAAATAAGCTTTCAAAATTTCATCTCTGTTTGCCTTGCTTAATTTATTCAGTAAATAAGCTGATGATTCTGTAAAAGCTCCACCAAAACCTGTAATAGTCTGGTATTTCTTTTCAGGATTGATTACTATGGTAGATGCATCAGCAGAAGTTTTAAATTCTGAAACCTGTGTTAGTTTGTTTCCACTTCTAGATGTTTCTAAAACTTCTACATTTAATGATGACTTCTCCGAAGTACAAGAGGTTACTGCCATTAATATAAGCATTGAGAGACTGTATTTTTTAACTCTTTTCATTTGTTCCTTGGTCGTTTTTTAATGTACTAGTGACATTTCTTTTTTTAAAGGTGGTAATTGAACTTCTTTTAGCAAGTCTTCTTTACTACCATTGTATGTCTTTGTAATTGTATTACCATCACGTGTAAGACCTTTAAATATGCCTTTATCAACTAAATCCCAAAGAGCATACTTAGCCTTTCCATCAACTGTTATAAGTCCAAAGTGATTCTCTGACCCTCCTTGGTTTTGTGCATCTTTCCATGGCTCATCGAAAGCTTCAAAGTAAAAGCAAGACATTCCTGCTTCTTTGGTCCACTCTCTCATGTGCTTGTAATAAATAGCTTCTTTGTATTCATCAGTTGCTTTACTGCCATTATCACCATAATGACCATTAGAAAATGACGCCCAACCTGTTTCACCAATGTGAATTGGTTTGTTCACTCCCAAACTTTCCATATAGCTCTTTACACTATCGTATTGCGAGATTGCATATTCTTTTGCTTTTAACATGGCATCATCAATCATTTCCTGTTTTGAAGCCTCTTTACTTGCCCCCCAGAATACAGGATGGTAATGCGTATCATGCATTGGATAGGTGTGCATCGAGATAAAATCTACAGCTTTAATCAATTTGTTCAAGTCTTCTACATGATATTCACTGTCTCCACCTCCCCATGAAGCAAAATTATCTGAACTTGTAATCCACAAGTCTTTAGAAAGTTTTCCTGAGCTTTTGAGATCTTGTAAATAGTTCACCCATTTCAAGATAACATCTGGCTGGACATAATAGCTTGTAGCCCATTTTACCATGGCTTCATTTCCTACTGCTATTACTTTTACAATGTCAGGATATTGGTTAGCCAAAGCTACTGCTCTGGCAATTTCACCTTCATTTTGTTCGCTTTCTACATTATGATCTGGAGCTTTTGCTGTCCATGCATTCTTACAATCGATCCATGCTCCTAACATGACATACATTTCAAAGCTTGAATCTTCTTGTTTCAATTCTGAAATAGCTTTTAATAAGTTAGGTGCCTGAGCTAATTGAACATTGTATGTACGTAACATTTTAATGCCCATCGCTTGAAGGATTTTCATATCTTCCTTCAATTGATTAATCGTTGGCTGAATATGTCTTGAAGTTTTTCGGTATCCTCCATACGAAATCGCTAAATACGATGGATTCCCTAATATCTCTTTTGCTGTCATTTGACTCTTTTCTTTAGTTTTAGGACTATCACAAAAACACATGATACTTGAAAGAAATAATAGTAAAAGATAATTGCTCGTTCTCATGTGTAATCTGTGTTTATTTTAGTTGACTTTCGTTTACATGCGCTCTTACCTGAGCTATTCTTCCAGTTCGCTTGAATATGTGCTCACTGTTTTCTTTATCTATGGTAAGACCTTGATAGTTTTGGGTGCTACCATCTTCAAATATGAGCTCTAAAGCATCTTCAGAAGACAATCGGTAAACAACTGGCACTTGACAATAGGTAAATCCTAAAGATTCTTTTTCTAACTGAATTGTTTTTTTCTCTTTAGAGAGGTTGATATAAACAAATGGCTTTTCTTCTTTTACAAATTCTACTTTTCTTAACAAGCAGGGGTAAAAGCGAATCTTTCCATCTTCAACAGAAATTCCTAACTCTCCAAAACGACTTAAGATATCTTCTTTTACTTGACCTGTCATTCCCGGTTGTTGCGCACCTTTTCCTAATGGCGTATGTGAATATGGGTCTGTTGGGAATGCTCCGTATAAGGATGGAGATTTATGAACCCCAATACCTTCGTTGATTTCGTAATAATGTTCAAGCAACTGACCTACTAAAGCATCGCTCTCCTGATCATTAACTGCTTTTAAACAACATTCTTGAACGGCTAATAATAATTTAGAAACCATGTGCCAATAGATAGAACCTAGACCTTCGTATCCATAGAAGGTTCCTGATCTTCCTGTAAATGCTTTATGGTTGAACACTTCCTCGAAAGCATCTAGTACTTTTTTTCTATCAGAAAGAATAAGGTCTTTATATTCAGTATCCATTAAGGTATCTAACTCAGCAGAAACGTCTTCAGCATTTTTAAAGTTTCCATTAAAATGATATTCACCGTTTATATCTTTTTCGATAATACGTGTATTTCCTTTTTTCAAAAACTCTTGTAATAGTTTTGATGAGAGAACAGAATCTTCTGGAATGTTATTCCTATCTAAGAAACCTTTTAGTTCTTTATTTGGGTAAAGTAGGTAACTATACTGATCGTGTCTGAATAACTTACTACTTTTCAAACCATTGAGAACATTTAATGCTTCTTGTGAGGATAGATATCCTGAACTCAATACTGCAACCTGTCCTTCTAACATCTCACTTAAATAAGAGACAGATATCGAATTATTATCATTCACCGTCATTAGGTTGTATGCATGATACAAGTGATCTTCTCTTTGATTTGCATCAATGGAGTGCTCTAAATACTGTAATGTTGTTTTTGCAAAGCTAAGTAGCTCGCTTATAGAGATGTTATTTTTTCTTCCAGAGAATGCGTGGTCATAAATCTGATCTCTGTAATCACTTCCTGCTTGACCTAACTCATCTACAATTTGCTTTCTATCTACATCATTGATGCTACCTGAAAGTAAGTTTTTGTGAGTTTCAAACGTGTTAGAAACTTTATTATAGAAGTCAACTAATTCTCTGGAAATAGCGACTTCTTCTATTGTCGATTTTTCAAGTAAACCTTCTAAGAATTTGAAAAAGCGTCTCAAATAGTACAATGTTACCATAGAAACACCATTTCCTACCAAAGCATTATTTGCATCATTCCACTCAGGGCGCTGTGTATTCATCCAAATTCCTCCTTCTGGAATGAAATTAGATAGCTTAGCAAGTGTCGTTACTAATATTTTCTCTATGAAATTCGATTTAACAATAAATCTATTCTCGTCACGTAATAATGCTCCATCTGCTCCTAACTCTGATCTTTCTCTGCGAATTTTAGCATCTAAATCTTCATCGAAAATGATGGTGTCTTTAGGGTTTACTAATAAATCTTCATAAGACTTTATCTTGTAAGGAACGTTTGCGTATACAAACAATTCTTTTTCAAAGAAACTCTGTAATTGCCCTGGTTTAAAATCGTTAATAAACTCGAGGAACTTTAATAGGTAAATGATTTGATGATCTCCCCAATAACCGATATACGACCAAGGATCATCTGGCTCGATGATTTCCCAGTCAAACCCACCCTTAGTAACACGATACGGGTTGTATCCATCAAAAGTTGTTGCATTTAAAAACTTATGAATCATGCTCTCGATAAACTCGGGATATGAATGTGCTAACGCTTCCCAATTCTGGAAAATATCTCTCCAGTTTCCTTCGTAGTCTAAGATTTTAGAGCCATCTGCTTCATTTCTTGTATTGATAGAGAAAATATTCCAAGGTCTACTTGGATCTCCATGTCTTCTACTAAACTTAAGAGGCATGTACTCTAAACTTAGCCTTCTAAAGTTCTTGTCGTCATTCTCATAAGCCACCTTGTGAAGCTCTTCTACTGAAAAAGCATCTCCTAGGTTCTCTAGTATACTTTCAGAGGTTCTTGCAACTTTTTTATTTGCTTTTGCTAAGTAGTTTTTAAAGTCCCACTTTTCAATAGTGTAATTATCATCAAAGATTCCTCCTCGCATGATGTTAAACAAAGTATTTGAAAAATGACGTGCATCTCTTAAACTATCTGATGAGCTCTGAATGGCATCTGAAGCTGCATTTAATTCAATCAGCTTTCTTGTTCCTAATTCGATATTTTCATTGATGCTATCTTCAAGCCCTTTATTCTCTTTAATTTTGTGTGAAAGCAAGGCTATTGCCGAATGGTTTAAGTTTACATTCGCGATGATCATCCACTCTTTTTCAGAACCTGCTGATAGTTGGATGTTGGCATTGATAAAGTATGCTCCTTTTTCAGCTTTTACATCATTTTCTTGAGAGATATCCTTAAATTTTCTGTAATCGTTTAGCTGCAGCGAAGAGACCAAATATTTAGGATTCTCAATTCCAAGAGACCAAACAACATTGGCTTTTAATGCCTCGCTAGCTTCAGCCTTATCAACCAAAATAGCACTTAATGCATAAATTCCTAGTCCTGTAGACTCTTGTAACTCGTTTCTCTTGTAAGCATCTACAAGATTACTAGATTGATTTTGAACATCGCTACCTATGCTAGCAGGCACAATATTCTGGATTCCATCTAAAACCTCAATGTTTATTAAATCATCTCCGGAATTGATGATTTTAGATTTTTTAACAAAACCATAATCATCACTAGAATTCCATTGGTATTGGAAGGTTAATTCTAAGTCATGGTTTATTTCCTCAAATATGATTTTATTCCCATACTTATTTTTGTATAGGTTCTGAGATACATTAAATCTTCCTTGTGATCTTACTGTGAGAGGTTCCCATAAATGTATTTGGTTTCCTTTGTGGACCCTAAAGATTGATTTACTTCCTGTAATATCTGATGATTCGGTTACTTTATCGTCTGTATAATAGGGGAATAATGAATATTCTGCATTCTTTCTACCTGCTGTGAGACCTCCGTTACTAGATATAAACATCCAATGATCGGAATCGCTCACTACACTCATAAAAAATGGTCTCATTGCATCGCTATTCGAAATTTTATAAAATCGTTCTCCGTCGATGCGTATTGAGTCTAATCTAACTTCTTTGTGCTGATTCATAATACTATTATCTAAAATCCTGTCGCTAATCATTTTACTATAATTAGTACGTTACGTTCTTAATTTATTGTTTGGTTATAAAATACCCCTACCAGAATAGTTGCCCAGTAGGGGATGTTATTTTTCTTTTTAATTTTGTGAATATACTCTTACGTAGTCTACATACATTGTTTGTGGAAATACTGTATTGGCATTTGGAGCTCCTCCAAAGCTTCCTCCTACGGCTACGTTTAAGATGAGGTAAAAAGGATTGTCATTAAATACCCATTGCCCTGTAACATCACTAGGTGTAATTTGGTTGTATAACACATCATCTACATAATAATTGATGTAGTTTGGCCCCCACTCTACACCAAATACATGGAATCCAGTATCGAAACGATCATTTGTCAATTCATACTTTTTAGTAGTTGCCTGTCCTCCAGAATAACCAGGTCCATGTACACTACCATGAATAATAGTAGGTTCTGACCCACGATTCTCCATAATATCGATTTCACCTCTTTGAGGCCACGTATTAGAATTTGTTCCTAACATCCAAAATGCAGGCCATAATCCTTGTCCCCATGGCAATTTAATTCTTGCTTCAAAGCGCCCATAAGTCTGCTGAAACAAACCTCCTTTAGTTAATACTCTAGCACTTGTATAATTAGATCCTTGGAATGATTCTCGTCTTGCAGTAATCTTTAACATTCCATTCTCAACGACTACATTTTCTGGTCTGTTTGTATAATACTGCAATTCATTATTTCCCCATCCAGGAATTCCTTCAGCAGTACCGTCTCCCATATCAAAGGTCCAACGATTTGGATCAGGAGCTCCATTGGTATCGAAATTATCTTGCCAAACAAGATTTGTGAAATTTGTCACTGTTTGTGTCTCATTTGGATTACACCCCAAGACAGTCAGCAAAAGAGCTGATAATGACAAGAATTTTATTGCTATTTTATGTTTTTTCATCATCTTTTCTAATCTTAAAATTGATATTCTATTAGTTATGGAAGTATACATTATCGATATATACGATACCTCCTCCGCTTGGGTCGCATGAGATGACCAATTGATTAATATCATTTAATGCTGTCATCCCTGCATTTGTAAAGCTACTGAGTGGAATATCTAAGGTTACCCATTGGCTTTGAGCTGGGGTAAATGTTAACTCAGCTTCTGTATCTCCATTTCCAAAACCATTCCCCAAGAAATCCACTAATTTCACTTTAAAAGCAGTAATGTTAGGTGTCCATACATCCATACTAATATGTGTCATTGAAGTAGCGTTGATTGGAGTACCTACAGTTTCAATACCGTTAAATGACAAGCTTTTATACTCTTTTGTAGCATTTCCAGCTATTGTTACATCCTGAAAAGCAGCACTACTCCATCCAGTGTTCCATGTATCTACAGGAACATCGGTATATTGATCGCTAAACATTGAAATTACATTGGCTGCAGGCAAAGTTGGAGCTGGTGCTGCAACTGTTGGCGCAGTAGGAACTTCATAGAAATATAAATTATCAACATAGAAGTTACTTAGGTTTGTTCCATTGTTCTCATAGATTATTAACCCTAGTCTACTCTTGCTTGCTAAAGCTAGAGAAATATCAATACTGCTCCATGCATTGGCTGCTAAATTTGCACTCGTTAATGTTGTTACTAAATTTGTATCATCTCCTCCGCCATCAACACCGTCAGGTCCAAAATCACGGATTGTAATTTTTAATTGTGCACCAGGATCTAATGCTCCAGGGATGAATATATCAAGGTGAACATCAGTCATAGAAGACGCATTCACTGTAGGGTTACTAAAGCTAGTCCCTACAAAGTTAAAGTTCGTATAATTTAACACGTTATCTCCATTAACCAAAAAGTCAGCCGATAGTGTGGTTTGGAATGGTTGCCAGAACCCATTGTAATAATCTACAGGAACATTCGTATATGCATCACTAAACAAAGAAATTACGTTTGCAGCATTTCTTGTAGGCGTTGGTGCAGGTGTAAAAACTCCTAGAGATTGTATTGCTAATGAACCATTTGCATTAACTCCGTTTAAACTTGCCGTAATAGTAGTATTTCCTTGAGTAAGTACGGAAATATCTCCAGATGAATTCACCGTTGCAACTGCAGTATTTGACGAGTTGAATGTGAAATACCTAGGAGATACTGTTGTTGTAATATCCTGACCACTTGAAAGGTTGAATGTTTGCGTAAGTCCGTCAAGTTTTACAGCTGCCCCGTTAAAACTTTGTATTGATTTACTACTACCATTTAAGATAGCTGGTCTAGGTTGTGCTACAGTTCCTAATTTTTCAAATCGTAACTCATCGATCCAGAATGTCCAAGCTAGCTCATTCCCGTTGGGTCCATCTCCAACTGGATCAACACCACCTGCCGAGAACAAGAACATTCCTGTTTCTTGAGCTAATTTTGAAGGGTCTGGCATAGGAATTACATATTTCTTCCATCCAGTACCTAGTTGTATAGTCGCTGAAACATTATAAGATGGATCTGTAGGAAGTCGATCAAAATCAGTTCCAAATCCGACCAATACAGGTCCAGAAGTAGAACCTTTTGCCCAAAAAGTCAAAGCATCATACCCTCTTAAGTCTCTTCCTGCTCCACGATCTTCAAAAATACCCCCTATAAAGTTTCCATCTGGGTCGTTAGATCCAGGAACATCAATTCGAATAGATGAAGTTCCTGCATAAGCTACTTTATCATCCACACCAAAACCACTGGTGTTAGCACCTTGTGCTGGATCAAAGGATCTAAAAAATTGATCAGTCAGACCCACAGGAGCATCTGTAAAAATCTCTGCAGTTGTTGGAAAAGTTGCCAAAACGATATCATCAGACAAATTCCTTTCACATCCTAAAAACGCTGTAGCTAAGACTAAAATAAAAGCTGTGGTTTTTAAATTTATATTTTTCAATGTTTTCATGTCTTGTTTTTTTATTTTCCAATATTAATATGTATGTAAGTTCTCACTTCCCACTCACTTCCATTAGGGAAACCTACAGGACTAAGAACAGGATCAGAATTTGGCTCTGCAGCTAAAGGAGAATATCTAGCACCAGAGAATCTATCTAATGATCTCCAAGTTCCCATGACTCCTATTTCTGTATTAGGTAAAATAAACCAATCAGGTTTTCCTAATGATGTAGAAACATTCAGCATTAATTGAAGCGGGAAAGTTTGGTTGAAATCTCTGTGATAATCATAAGGTCCCCAATCGTTTACCTTAACATGTGATGTGATCTTCATATTCTTGTAGATCATTCTTAAGTCGGCTCCGAAACGAGTTATGGTTCTATTGATAGCACTTCCATCGGCACCACCACCGTTTCCTTGACCGTTTCCGTAGTAGAAATTACCGATAATTCCTAGATAAGGATTCAATTTAGAAACCATTTTAGAATGTACTTCCCATAAATCTTGTGCAGGTGCTGAGTTTCCAAAGGCGAAGAAATTACGATTCGCTAAGAAACCAATATGAGCATCTGTAGTTGTGGGCTGATGTCTAAACACAAATCCTAAATTCATTGCAAATTTTGCGTCTTCAGCTCTATCATTATCCCACTGATACATATACGTTGCAGGTGTTGGATCGAAAGTAAGCAAAATCTCAGCACCTGTAGTTTCTCGGTTTCCACGTACCGCAAAAGGATCATCAATTACATTACGTAATCTACCAGGAGCCGCTCCGTTGTTTGGCATGGCATCTACCAAAGGCTTTTGCCATAAGAAGTTAGGTGCTATTTGAAAGCTTCCTGAATTTATTACAAATCCAGTTAAGAAGTTAGACATATTTCCGCTTCCTATATCTTTTAGTTTCCAACCTGTAAATGTTAGGGTTTGATCTACACCACCATTAGCTACCAATCCATTAACACCTCCTTGGGCATACCAATTAAATTTACCTCCTTCATAGGTTAATTTTGCTTTCCAACCAAAGTTATCAGAAGATTTAATTTTGTCTACTACTACATTACCGTTTTGGTCAATATCTTGGTATGCAATTCCATTAAGTGGTCTTCCAGCCCAGATACCTCCTAGTTTAAATTCAAACTTTCCAAATGTCTTTTCAGCAGCCAGAGTAGCTCTTTCTGTAAGCCATGCAGGAATTACACCACTTCGAATTTGGTTTTGATTTAAGATACGTCTTCCATTTGGATCCAAAGGAATCTCTGCTCCACCTCCGAAGAAAAGAAATGAACTATTGTCAAAATCTTTGTGGTAGATACCCGTTACTTCCCAATTTGCTATTTCTTTTGAATACTTCATAAGCATAGCTGGGTTTGCTCCCCACCATAACTGTGGTCCAATGGCCGCTGTAAATCCGCTTAAAGCTTCTTTTCCTTGAACTTCTAGTCCCATAATCTCACCGTTATAGATGTCTAAATTTGGACCATAATTAGCTTCTGGATATAACCCGAAGAAATCTCCTTCGTAGCCCCAGTGGTAATGACCTGTTCTGTAGAAACCTTTTAAATCAAGGTTTTTAGTATTCCATTCAAATTCTGCATTGTAAACACGTAATCTATTGACATCGTTCATTACAACCTCAGTACCATCAGTAGCAGTTACTGTTACTGGTCTTCCTACATTTTCATAGAAAATTTCATTGATTGGATTTTGAGCAACGTTTCCTAATATATTAAAGTTCACATTCGCTCTCATATTGTTAGATGCCTTTCCTTCAACACCAATAAAATAAGATTGCATGTGATCAAAACCTTTTTGGTTAGGGAAAGTGTTATCGTTAGGGTTATCAGTATCTGGAGTTGTGACAAGACTTCCTCCAGTATTGAAAGTAGTAAACTTTGCTTGTAATCTACTGATTCCTAATTTTGGGCCACCACTACCACCTTCTCCTAAGGCAGCTTTATCTCCTCTTGCTCTGAGAACGCCATCCATCAAATTGATATTCTTAAAGTGATTATCAACTGAAGTCGCGGTTCCAGTAAATGGATTAAAACTGTGTGCTTCTTTTAAAGAATAGTATGCCGCTCTTGGATATAAAGTATACAAACCTCTAATATCTGTTGGACCTTTTGCTGCAATACCAAACCACTCCTCGTTCATATTCTTGTCTCCTGGTTTCGCTTGATCTCTACTGTAACCATTACTTGGCCAGCTAGCTTGGGTTTGGTGGGTATCTGCATCTTTTCTTTCATCAAATCCTGCTTTGAACCAACCATCACTAGATTGAAATGTAAAACCACCTAATGAATTTTGAGCTTTACCTAGTCCGTATGCATTTTGATAAATTTCTTTCCAGTTGTTAACCATATAGTATGATTGCATTAACTGGTCTTCTCTATTATCTTTAGCATTGTATGCATCAGATCCAAATTCTGTAAAAAGAATTGGCTTTCCAAATTCTTCTTTTACTCTATCAAAAGCATCTACAAAAGATACACCACGGTACATGTTTGTACCATAAATATCAATATCTGCACATTCTGAAGCTACAATATCTAGATATAGTAAATCTCCGTTACAAATACCAATAGGTTGATTTGTACCAATTCTCTTCATTGCTAAAGCGGCATCGTTAAAAAGCTTGTACATTGCCCTAGCCTCAGCTCTTTTCGCTTGATCTTGATCATTGATTACTATACCTTCATCGGTTTCTGCTCCTTCCCAAGTTAAGTGATAATTGTTTTCATTTCCTAACATAAATAGCAAAAGACCCGGAGTATCTTTATACATCTGAGCCATTTTTACAGATTCATCAATCAGATGCTTTCTCACTTTAGGGTCAGCATATTTAGTTTTTGGATTCCATACACCATCAATAGTTAAACCATAGGCTCCAAACTGATGGTTTATCATCGTGTAGATTCCAAAGTTTTCATATATATAGGTAATCCATTTAGGAGGCATCCCTATATAAGTTCTAATAGCATTTACTCCCATGTTTTGCCAAAGAGGCATCTCTTCATCCAGTCCAGCTTTGATAATATTATCTGGCTTTTCCCAGAATTTAGCATCTAGTACGTTGTAACCTATTGGAACATAATCCCAATTGATACCGTTAATAATGAAATCTTCACCATTTACTTTTAGCTTCATTCCATTAGCATCCTTTACAACCTCTACTTTATTTGCTTGTGCAAATGAAAACGAGGCACAAAAAAGAAACACTAATGTTAAGACTTTAATTTTCATATTGTATAATTTAATTGCTTAGTAGTCCAATCGAATTATGGTTCGTTATTTCGATCAAGGTAAATTTAATGTTAAGATTTATTGGGTTTAAAAATAAAACCTCAATAAAAAATATACATATCAAAAAAAAATATCATTTTTTAAGGATTTAGCAATTCAAACCCTTTATTCATAGGTTATTGATAATCTAATAAAAAACAGCTTAAAGCTTTAAAAAACAAGATTGTTGTAGTAATGTATAGGTGTTATACACCTCTTTTTCAACTAAAGCTGTAATATGTAGCTTGAAAGGCTTGCTTCATGAGGTAAATTCATCTTCTTTCTTAGTCGATAGCGTTTTACCTCAACACTACGTATAGAAATATTTAATAGTGGTGCTATCTCTTTAGAAGAAAGATTTAATCTAAGGTATGTACACAACCTAATATCATTGGATGTTAAGTTAACATGCTGAGTTTTTAATTTCTTTATGAAGTCTTTATCTGTGTTGTTAAAAGCTTCTTCAAAAACTTCCCAATCACTCGTTCCTTCTAAATTTTTATTAATTAATTTTACAACTTTCGATAAATCTTCAACTTCAACTGCAGCACTCAACTCTTTTTTAATAGTGCTCAATAACTCATTTCTTTTTACAAGGTTCATCGCAGACATTCCAAGTTCTCTATTTTTAGCCTCGATGTCTTTTTGTAAGTCAAGATTCTTAAAATACATCAATTGTTGCTCATTCTCTAGTTGCTTTATTTCTAGTTCTCTTTCTTTTTGCTTAAGAAGTTTTTTACGTTGATTTCTGTAATACGTTCTATAAATCAAATGGACAATAATTACTACTATAAAACTTAGTACAATATATAGTATTACTGCTGTTGAGCTTATGTACCAAGGTTTTAGGATTGTAAATTGATATTGACTAGTATTTTTAGCTATTGTACTTCCTACCTTTGCTCTCACTTCAAATGTATATTCACCGTAAGGCAAGTTTTCAAATACGGCATTCGATTTAACGGACCAATCGGTCCAACTATCATTAAATCCATTTAACCTATACTGATAAAAAGAAGGCAAGTATTTATTATAATCTGTAACACTAAATGAAAATTGAAGGTAATTTTCATCATTATCCAACTCACTACTCTCAAGTAAATTAAGGAATCTTGACTTACCGTTTAATCGATGAGAGGTAACCTGATTTAGCTTTACTGTATAATTTATAGGATCGAGGTTATTTGTTAATTCAGAAATAATATATCCCCTAGAGGTACCAATTAGGTATTGATTTTTACCAATATAAGAGATATTTTCATAACCATCTTTTGTTTCTCTAACACTATTTGGAAGTGGTAAAAAGGAAAGTTGATAATTGGCACTGAGTTTCCCTCTTTCCACATATGTGATTCCTTTGTTTGAAAAAGCAAACAATTTATCATTTGAATGCACTAATTTTCCTGAACTATAATCTTGAAAACTGTATAGTTGACTTAAGATAGAATCTCTTACAAATTCTTTTTGAAGTTTGTTGTAGCCAAAAACACCATCTTTTGCGCCGTAATATACTTGCCCATTGTAAGATATTAAGCTCGATTTTACATTTTTCTCTATTTTAGTTTTATCAAGAGAAACAATATTTCTATACTGTTTATCGACTTCTATTCTGTATACTCCTTTGTATTCATGGCTTACCAATAATTCATTCTGAGAGAGAAATTCAATATATCTAGAAGAAATATCAAAGCCTTTTATTTTATTACGTAGATACCAGTTATTACTGCGTTTTTCAAGAATATACAAGCCATTATAATTTCCTTGAATTAAGAGATTTGGTGAGTTTTCAACTTCCTTCACAATCCATGTTCCATCTATATCGGATATCTTTTTTGCTCTTTGATTTTCAATAATGAAAGTACCTTTGTCATGTCCACAAAAAATTTGATTCTGTATGCTGCTTAAATGCCATACTTGACCTTCAGTGCCTTTAACAAACTTGAAAGTTTCATTTTTGGTATGGTCTTTATAGAACAATCCTTGGTTGGTTCCTAAGTAAAATATATCGTTCTCAATGAGTGTGGTATACACCGTACCTATAATACCTAAGTTATCTTTATATACTCGAAATGGAGCTTTAAAATTAATATTATTGATACCATGATCTAAACCCAACCATACATTCCCTCTCATATCCTCGAATAAAGATAGAATGGTATTGTTTCCTAAGCCTGAACTTTGGTTAATCTCATACGTAATTTCCTTCTCTTTATTTACATAAATAATACCATTAGATACGGTTCCTAAAATATAATCACCATTTCTAAGCTTAATTGTATTGTATATACTGTAATTTGATAATTTTTTATTGAGTTGAGTATCCCATGTTTTTATGACACCCTTCTCAAAAATATAAAAGCCATCTTCTTTGGTTTGAAGCAAAACCCCGTCACCATCTTGAAAGACATTAATGACAATTTTATTGATAAGAAGCTGATTGTCTGTAACTAATATTTCTTGTCCGTTTTCAAACTTGTAAATTCCTTGATTGATTTTTTGGAAATAGATACTATCACCTACTTTAAAAATTTTAGTAATGGTTGTTTCCGATTCAATCAGTTGAATACCCTCATTCTGAGTATTGTATATGTATATTCTATCTAGTGATTGAAAAAGAATCCACTGATCAAACTCTAGAATATTCCAAAACTCTTCATCTTCGAGTAAATTGATATTTTTATTCTGAACAATAGACGTGTATTGTAGAATCCCAAAATCATCTTTGACCCAGTAACCAAAGTCCATATAGTTTCCTATAAAGATTTTCTCTCCAATAACTTTAACAGACCTTACTATAGAGGAATTAGGTGAATCATACAGCTGCCATTTGGCTCCATTGTACACCAACAAACCTTTATTGTTAGCAAAATACATGACTTCATCTTGTCCTTGTGAGATAGACCAATTCTGATCTTCAGCACCATATACTTCTGGCATAAATGTTTCTATAGGAGGTATCTCTTGCGCATTTGCAAAAAACAAACCATAACAAAAAACAAAAAGGATGGTTTTTTTAAGTAGTTTCAAACAGAAAATAAATAATAGTTACTATTACAATAATACAAATTATTACCGCAACTATTAATTGCTAAGGATAAGACTTACGATAACCTTTTAGTAATTTTATCTAACTTTAGAAGGAAGTTAAAAATTATTTCTTCTGAGATAAGCTTTTAAATATTGTTTCTCTAATTCGTTCTCCAGTAATCCATCCACTGTAGGATTCATATTCTTTAGTGATACTTGAATTGTTTTTTACTTCCTCAAGAGAAGCCCCTTTTTTAATCTCTGATAAGATACTTTTTTTCAAGGTTTTTAGCATTTTCAAATACAATATCAAATCGTTTTTTGAGCTTATATTTCCATGACCAGGTATGATCTTGGTTTCGCTATCTGTGATTAGAATCATTTTTTCTATCCCAGCTATGTAGCCTTCTATACTACCTCCAGATTCTAAGTCTATATATGGGAATTTTCCTGCAAAAAAGGAATCTCCTGTATGCAGAACATTATTGTTAGCAAAATAGATGATTGCATCGCCATCTGTATGTGCATTATGGACATGTGTGGCGAGTATGTCATCGCCATTAATATGAAATGACAAATCACTATCAAATGTAATTACCGGTAAGGCAATTTTTGGAGAAGCGGGTAATTTTCGACCTCTACGAATACTTTCTACGGACATCCTTTTTCTTACATTGTTATGTGCAACAATTAAAGCTCCTTCTTTTCCCATATTTTCATTTCCTCCTGTATGATCACCATGCCAGTGGGTATTGATCAAGTAATCGACTTTTTTGGGAGTAATCTTTTGAATGGCTTCCAATATTTTTTTACTCAAAGGAGCAAATTGATCATCAATCATAAAAACTGCATCTTCTCCAATAAAAAGACCAATATTTCCTCCTCTACCCTTCAACATGTAAAACTGATCTGTTATTTTTTTCGATTCAATTTTAACCTGATCCCATTGCGAAAAGATTGCTTGTGTTGCTCCTAAAAAGAAAAATAAAAAGGCGAATTTTATTGATTTCATATCATTTAAATTGATTTAATTTCATTGTTTTAACAATATACAAACAATATCTTTGAAGAAAATAAGAAGTATATGAATGTCCAGATAGAGTCGATACAACCTCATAATATCTTACAAACGATTCCATTAATTCGAAAGATCAATCATAAAACTCCTGCTGATCTTTTGAAAAAACGCATGCAAGAGATGGTAAAACTTCCTCATTATGAATGTATAGGAATGTATTTTGAAAGTCATTTAATAGGTATTTCTGGCTTATGGTATTCAACAAGACATTACATAGGGAAAACTGTAGAACCCGATCATGTGGTTATTGATGAGAAATATCGTGGACAAGGATTGGGGAAGAAGTTTTTCAAATGGATCCATGAGTATACCCAATCTAAAGGTTGTGAAGCAATTGAATTAAATACTTATGTAGAGAATAGAAAATCTCATAAGTTTTACTACAATGAGGGCTATGAAATATTTGGCTTTCATATGTTGAAAGTTTTAAGAGAAGATCGAAAATTCTATTGATTTTAAAACTTTGTTGTTGCCTAAACCAAAAATGATTTTATATTTGCACCATCTATCAGCGGGAGTAGCTCAGTTGGTAGAGCGTCAGCCTTCCAAGCTGAATGTCGCCGGTTCGAACCCGGTCTCCCGCTCCAAGAAGTCTCGTTATCACAACGGGACTTTTTTATTACTGATGACTTACTGAAAAAATCTACCTGTAGGGTGAGAAGTTTATGCCGAACGATACTGAATCTACTGAAGGAAGTCGAGGTAAACCCGGTCTCCCGCTCAACAAAGCTTCGTTATTACAATGGAGCTTTTTTATTTCTCCAAACTTTTCCCAAAAATCAATAGTATCAATACTGGCACAGATAATATGATGACCATTGTCCTATTGATTAAGAATATTTCTGGATAAATGGCTAATGTTAAAATAAAGCCTCCAATGGCACCTCCTAGGTGGGCAGAATGCCCAATATTACCCAACTGTTTCTTCATTCCATACATGGAATACAGTAAATAAATGACCCCAAATATGTACCCCTTGATAGGAATTGGAATGAAGAATAAAAAGAGCTCCATCTCAGGATACAATAGAATACACGAATACACAATTCCTGAAACAGCTCCAGATGCACCAATAGCACTATAATAAGGTTCTTTCTTGTGGTAGTAAAGAGAGTATAGGTTTCCAATAAGTAGGCTTCCAAAATAAATTCCTAAGAAAGAAAAAACTCCCAATCTCAGAATTACAATATTTCCAAATAAATACAAAGCGTACATATTAAATCCTAGATGAATCCAATCGGCATGTAAGAATCCAGAGGTCAGCATTCGGACTTGTTCTCCATTTAAAATCCTATTTACTTGAAACTTATACTTCTCAAAAAAGCCATAATCGCTGAATCCTTTCATAGAGAATAATGCAGTAGCTAATATCAGTAATAAGAGTATTTGATTGGTGTCCTGTAGCATATCACAAACATAACGAAAAGAGCTTGTTCTTCGTACTCAAATACAAATTTTAATACGATATTTGTCCAAACTTAAACTAGAATGCAACGCATCTCTTTTCTTCTGATTTTCCCGATTCTTTGGATGATTTCTAAGTTGCCTTTTCGTTTTCTTTATGTCTTTTCTGATTTTGTATTCTTTCTAAACTATTATATTGTAGGCTATCGAAAGTCTGTAGTCTTAAGCAATTTAAGAATAGCGTTTCCAGAAAAAGATGAGCAAGAATTGAAAGTGATTCGAAAGAAATTCTATCGTCATTTTACAGATATCATCTTTGAGGGGGTTAAATCAATAAGTGTCAGTGAAAAAGAAATTTTAAAAAGATATGCATACAAAAATACTCAAGTATTAGATCGGTTATATGATCAAAATAAGAGTGTGATTCTTCTTGCTTCTCATTATGGAAATTGGGAATGGATCATTAGCCTTTCTTTAAAAACTAAACATACTGGTTATGCTACTTATACCCAGTTAAAAAATATCTTTTTCGATACTCTAGTTAAAAAGATAAGAACTCGTTTTGGTGGTGTTTGTCTTCGATCTGAAAATACCATCAAAAATATTATTGAGAAAACAAAATTAGGTGAGAAAGGGATTTATTTACTCATCAGTGACCAATCTCCTCATGTGGGGAAAATGAATTATTGGTCAGAATTCATGAATATTACGGTCCCAATTGCCAACGGAGGTGAAGTGATTGCCAAAAAATTTAACTTTGCAGTTGTTTACATGAATACAACTAAAATCAGAAGAGGGTATTACAAATCTGAGTTTATCCCAATTACTTTATCTGCAAAAAAAGAGGAGGTAAATATTACAGATAAGTATCTAGAATTGTTAGAAAATCAAATTAAAAACAATCCAGAGTTTTATCTTTGGTCCCACAAACGATTTAAACACATGGATAAAGTTCCAGAAGGTTATAAAAAAAGAAGATAATTACTCCTATGACGTATCGAATTACATTTGTGATAGTATATCCAATCATTTGGTTATTTTCCATTCTCCCAATGAGAATATTGTATTTTTTATCTGATCTTTTATTTTTAATCTTTTATTATATCATAGGTTATCGAAAAAAGGTTGTATTTGACAATTTAAAACTGGCATTCCCGGAGAAAACTGATAAAGAGCTCAAAAGTATTCGTAAAAAATTCTTCAGACATTTTTTAGATCTCCTTTTCGAAAGTGTAAAATCTTTTACCATAAGCAAATCATTTGTTTCAAAAAGATTCTCCTATACAAATCCAGAGGTTATTAATGATCTGCATAAAAAAGGAAAGAGTATTGCTTTGGTTGGAGCCCATCAAGCAAATTGGGAATGGAGTATTAATATGCCCTTATCTGTTTCTATACGATGTTTCGGTGCATATACTCGATTGAAGAATCCACATTTTGAAAAAGTTGTAAAAGATTCTAGAAGTAAGTTTGGATTTACAGGTTATAAAACATCAGAAACTGTAAAGGCCATTAAAGAAAATTTTGATAATAAAATACAAGGTTTGTATCTATTGTTGAGTGATCAAACTCCTGCTTTGCCTAAAACTCATTATTGGTCAGAATTTATGGGTATTAAAGTTCCTATTCATACTGGAGCCGAAATGTTGGCCAAGAAGTATGATATGGCCATTGTAAATTATTCAATAAAAAAATTGAAAAGAGGATATTATCAAACAACATTTGAAACCATTACCGAGAATCCTAAAGAACTTAAAAATTACGAAGTGACAGATCAATTCTTGCGAATTACAGAACGAAATATAAAAGAACAACCTGAGTTCTATCTGTGGTCACACAAACGTTTTAAACATAGGGATAAAGTACCTAAAGAGTGGCAATGATGAATGATGAAAATTTAAATATTCTCTTTTAATGAAAAGGTTTCATCAGTTAATTTGATGTACAGTGAACCTATTCTTTTCATCTTTTTCTTATTAAAATCATTGATTTATTAATTCATTGAAGCATTATAAAGAAGCAAACCAGTTTGCAACTAACTTCTTTTCAGCTGGGGTAGCAGAGTTGTGAACGTAATCGTTTTTCTGTTCATCGTACCTGTAATCTTTCGACCAAGCTTCAATATTTTCACATACTTCTTTTAGCGCTTTACAGATGAAATCTAGCTCTTCATCTTTCATTGTAGGATGAAGCGATAGGCGAACCCAACCTGGTTTTTCTGTAGAACAACCACTTAAAATTTGATCTTTAATACTATAAGACGTTTCTTGATCTACATTTAATAAGAAATGGCCATAGGTTCCAGCACAGGAGCAACCTCCTCTCGTCTGGATACCGTAGCGATCATTCAATAACTTCACAATCAAGTTAAAGTGATAATTTTCAACATAAAAAGAAAAAATACTCAGTCTTTCTTTATGGTTGGGTGCTAAAATGTGAACATTTGGAATGGATTCTAATGTTTCAAAAAGCTTGGCATTCAACTCTTCCTCCCTATCATGAATTTTATCAGTCCTCATCTGTTCTTTCAGCTGAATAGAAAGTGCAATTCGGATTGTTTGCAGAAAAGCAGGCGTGCCTCCATCCTCTCGTGTCTCTACATCGTCGAAGTAATCATGATCTCCCCAAGGGTTTGTATACGATACGGTACCTCCTCCTGGGTTGTCAGGAATCATATTTTTGTAGAGTTTTTTATTAAAAATTAAAACGCCTGAACTTCCTGGCCCTCCTAAAAACTTATGAGGGGAAAGAAAGATCGCATCTAAATAAGCATCCTCATCTTCAGGATGCATATCGATATCTACATAAGGCCCTGAACAAGCAAAATCAACAAAACAAAGACCGTTGTACTTATGGATTAACTTTGCAATTTCATGGTATTGAGTTCTGATACCCGTTACATTGGAACAAGAAGTAATAGAAGCAATCTTTAATTTTCGATGCTGATGCTTTTGAATACATTCTTCAAACTTGTGCAAACAAACCAACCCTGCATCATTACAGGGCACTACTTCAACATCAGCGATGGTTTCTAACCAAGAAGTCTGATTCGAATGGTGCTCCATGTGAGAGACAAAAACAATCGGTTTGATGTCTTCAGGAATTTCTGTATGATCTTTTAAATTTTCTGAAACCTTTAGTCCAAGAATCCGTTGAAATTTATTGACAACACCTGTCATTCCTGAACCTTCGGTAATCAAGACATCGTTTACATTTGCATTTACATGCCTTTTAATAATGTTTCTTGCTTCGTGATATGCCAAGGTCATAGCAGCACCAGAAGTGGATGTTTCCGTATGTGTATTCGCTACAAACGGACCAAATTCATTGATTAATTTTTCTTCAATAGGACGATACAAACGTCCACTAGCAGTCCAATCGGTATAAATCAGTTTTTGCCTTCCAAAAGGTGAGTCAAAAGTTTGATCAATTCCTATAATTTGATCTCTGAATGGTTGAAAGTATTGTTCTAATGAAGTAGACATATTAGGCAATGATTTCTTTGATTTCTTCTATGATTCTCTCAGCCAATGCATCTGCGTTTTTCTGAGAATCACTTTCAGTATAAATACGGATAATCGGTTCTGTATTTGACTTACGCAAATGTACCCATTCTTTTTCAAAGTCTATTTTTACACCATCGATTGTATTGATGTCTTCATTGGCATACTTTGTGGCCATATCTGCTAAGATTTTGTCTACGTCAATTTCTGGTGTTAATTGTATCTTATTCTTACTCATAAAGTAAGCTGGATAACTTTCTCGTAAAGCCTTACACGACATTTTTGTTCTGGCTAAATGCGATAAGAACAAAGCAACACCTACTAGACTATCACGCCCATAGTGTGACGCTGGATAAATAATGCCTCCATTTCCTTCTCCTCCAATTACTGTATCTGTCTCTTTCATCGCGATCACTACATTCACCTCTCCCACCGCACTTGCAGTGTAGGTTCCACCATGTTTTTGTGTAACATCTCTCAAAGCTCTGGAAGATGACAAGTTAGAAACTGTATTTCCACCTCCCATTCTTCCTAATACGTAATCTGCACAAGCTACCAAGGTATATTCTTCACCAAACATAGAGCCGTCTTCACAGATCAATGCCAAACGATCTACATCTGGATCCACTACAATTCCAAAATCAGCTTTTTCTTTGACAACCAATTCAGAAATATCTGTCAGATGTTCTTTTAAAGGTTCTGGATTGTGTGGAAAATGTCCGTTTGGCTCACAGTACAATTCCACGCATTCTACATTCAATTCTTTTAGCAAAGCTGGGATGAAAACTCCACCTGTAGAATTCACACCATCTACTACGACTTTAAATCCAGCATTTCGGATCGCTTCTACATCCACTAATTCTAAGTTTAAGACTTCTTGAATGTGTTTCTCTAAGTATGTTTTGTCTCTTGAATAACTTCCTAAATCATCTACCTCAGCAAATTCATAATCATCATTTTCCGCTGCTTGTAAAATCACTTTTCCATCCTCTCCATTTAAGAATTCCCCACGTTCGTTTAAGAGCTTTAAAGCATTCCATTGCTTTGGATTGTGACTCGCAGTTAGGATGATACCACCGTCTGCTTTTTCTAGAGGAACTGCCACCTCTACGGTAGGCGTTGTAGACAGTCCCAAATCGACTACATCAATGCCCAACCCTACCAGTGTATTGGCTACCAAAGAGCTAATCATTTTTCCAGACAAACGGGCATCGCGCCCAATGACTACTTTGATTTTGCCCTTATTTGGGTTTCTATTTTTAATAAATGTTCCGTAAGCAGATGCAAATTTTACAGCATCAATAGGTGTTAAATTATCAGCGGTTTTCCCGCCTATGGTTCCTCGAATTCCCGAGATGGATTTGATTAAGGTCATGTCTATTTTTAAAAGCTAAACAAAGATAATTTATTCTGAAAATATCATGAAAAGATTTTAAAGCTAAAATCTATTTAATGCAATGTTGTATATGTTAATATTTTGTTTTAGTTTTCAAAAAAACTAAAACAAAATTTCTATGGAAAATTTAATCGAACCTAAGAAACTTACTTGTTCTCATTGCAAAAATCTTATTGAATCTTCTGAAGCTATTTTTTGTAACCATTGTGGGTTTCCTGAAAATGGTACAAAAGAGCAAAAAGGAAAATTTTATGGGCAGCTAGCTATTAAGAAAAATAGAAATATCGATGCCAAAGATAAAATCAAGTCAGCTAGAAATACACTTTTTATTTTAGCTGGAATTGTAGCAATATTTGGCTTATTAGCTTACAGTACTCACCAAGATATTCTAATCTTAGGGATAAACTTTTTATTATCTCTTATCTATTTAACACTAGCTTTTTGGTCAGAGAAAAAACCAATGATGGCTTTATTAATTGGATTGCTCCTATATATCACTACCATCGCAATTACTGCTATTTTTGAACCTACAACTTTGATAAAAGGGGTAATCTGGAAAATTCTTATTGTAGGCTATCTCGGTAAAGGAATATATTCAGCTTCTTCAATTAAAGATTAAGGTTTGATTGATATTACTTGTAAAAACTGTGGTAAAAATTTAGATGTAAATTCTAGATTTTGTAGCAGTTGTGGCAATCAAATATCTAAAAATTCAGAGATAGGTAAAGAATTAACTATAAGTAAAATTATTTGGTTTTATGTAGTTATGATTATTTTCCTCATAACTTCTGTTTTTACTCAGGAAAAATTAGATTATAGTATTTATTCTGAAATTACTTTTGAATTTATATTTATCCTTATTGTATTATTATTTAGCCTATCAAACTATAAAGAAATTATACAACTGTACAGGATACCTAAAAAAAGGTATATTCAATATACTCTGGCATTTTTAATTCCATTTGTTAGCAGTTTTTCTGTATCATTTTTTATTGATTTAGTCGAAAATTTATCAGATTCTTTAATCAGCACGAATATGTATGCTGATTATGCTTCTTATAAATATTCATTATCAATTGCTTTTGTTTTTATTGCTGTTTTACCAGCAATTTTTGAAGAACTTGCATTCAGAGGATATCTGTATAATTTGCTCAAAAAAATATCAAGTGAGAAAACAACCATCATTGCTACTGCATTTATATTTGCTTTGGTTCATTTCCCTTTTTTATCTCTGATTTGGATTTTTCCTTTTGGCTTAATTCTAGGCTATTTCAGAATGAAGTACAAAACTTTGTGGTTTGGAATGATTATTCATTTTATTCACAATCTCATAGTTCTATTAATAGACTTTTACGATTACAATCAATTATCTTAATAAAAAATCCCTTTTAGGTTACAAAGAGTTTCTCCCTTCCACTTTTTTCTTATTTAATTCAACCAATTCACTAATATTATCTCATACAGTTTTTGATTCTAAGAGCTTAGTCAATTCTTTACCATACTCTATAAATGCAATGGTTTCATCGGTTCGTGCCAATTTAATCTTGTCAAAAATGATTAGTGCTTCACCATTGCTTTCAATATGATAAATTTGATGGTTTTCAAAGAATCGAATGATTTCATCAGTAAAAAATGATCGGATTTCGGATTCATTATTCCCCATGAGTAGGAATTTTTTGGAAAAATCTGGATACATTTCAAAATCGATGTCTTTATAACCTGTAAACGCCATCACTCGATCAAAAATCTTTTCCAAAACACCTTCTTTTTCCATGGTGAAAACAGGTATCTTTTTGTTCATTTTTATGACCATAAGTGTTGTGTTAAAGGTCTCAGCTGTAAAAGCCTGACCTTCGTTATACGTGACATCCGAAATTTCCCAAGACACATCCAAATTTGCAAATGTTCCACTCAGGCAATTGTATTTACGCTCAATAGGTCTGATTTCAAAAAAATGAAATTTCTTTAAATAGGTTGTATTCCAATCTACTTGACTTGAATATTGATAGTCTTTTTCCGTTGCTAAATTTCGCAGTCGTTTTTGTCTTTGTGACAATTTCGTTTTAGAACCAGTTAGAGAAATTTTCAGAGCTCTATTATATGTCGATGATGACACATGCGAATCCAACCCTGTGATAAAGACTTTGCCTCCACTATTCCTCTGTATCTTCAAGTATTCAACCAAATAGTCCATATAGGTCATGCCTACCAATCTAGTTTCTGACAAATCGATATTGACATCTGCTCCAGCAGGAATTTGAGTCACTAATTTGTCAACTTTCAAAATACCTAAAAAGTTTGCAATCCCTCTAATCTTCAAATCAAAACCTCCATTGGGTCGCTCTACCACTTTTGTTCGTGATTTGTACACCATTTTAAAGAATTGGGGAATGGACACTCTAGCCAATAGCATGTGTGTGATTAATGCCAGGATCAAACCACCAAGCAGTCCAATTAATAAATTTGTATAAAGGGTTAAGACCATGGTTCCAATAAAGAATATGAGTTGTTCAACTCCTTGGCTATACGCTTGCTTGAATACCGCTGGAGAAGCCAGTTTAAAACCAGTATAAACCAGTAAAATGGCAAATGCACACAGAGGAACTTGCGTCATTATTGGACTCAACACCACAATAAATAATAGCAGTAAAATCCCCTGATACATGTTAGACCACTTTGTTTTTGCACCATTATGGATGTTGACAGTACTTCGAATAATCACAGCAATAATAGGTAAACCGCCTATCATACCTGCTACCATTGTACTTAAACCAATACCCGTTAAATCCTTATTCAAATCGGTCTTTCTTTTGTACGGATCAATTTTATCCACTGCTTTTGCAATAGCTAAAGATTCTATACTTGTAATGATTAGCATGGAGAATACAGTTGTCCAAAATTCAATGGTGTTTATTTTACTGAAATCGGGATGCATTATTGAATCCGTAATTGTATCTGGAATATCCAATAATAAATCAGGACCCACTTTATACGCCTTTCCAAAGAAAGAAAGTGTATGAGCATCAAAGAAATTGAAGAAATAAACAAATGGAATGGAAAGAGCTATGACCCACATGGGTGCTGGTAAAAGATGGAAAAAACGGTTGCTTATTTTGGAATGAAACAATAATAAAAGTAATCCCGTCAAAGCAATCATCAATACAAAAGGATTGGCTTTAGGAATACTGATTACCGCATCGATCAAGTTTTGTACAATACTCGGACTATCGGAATGTGTACCCATAGCCACATGGATTTGCTTGGCAAATATGATAATTCCAATAGCCGCCAAAATACCATGAATCACAGAAGTATGGAAAATATCTGCCAAACGACCTAATTTTAATATTCCCAATACCATTTGAATTGCGCCCGAAACAACTACTGCGGCTAACACATAATTAAAAGCTTTGCCTGAACCGTCATCCATCAATGCAATGCCTAAAAGTATCACTCCAATCACACCTTTCGCAGGCCCATTGACAGATATATGACCACCTCTGTAAAGGGTGGTAACCACACCTCCTACTATTGCCGAAAAGATTCCTGACATTGCTGGTGCTCCTGCTGCCAAAGCAATACCCAGTGAGAGTGGTAAAGCTATGAGTGCAACACTCACTGCCGCTATTAAATCACTTTGCCAATTTTCAATTAATCCCTGAATACCTGTTTTGGGTGTAGCTTCCATTTATTTAATGATCCAAATAATTATTATCGATAAATACCTAATCGACGAATATAGGAAATATTCGGAATAATTTGGGGTGAACAGATAGAACCTGTGAAGTAATTTAGAAAAAGCTTACAGAATAGGTCTTACTCATCCTGATCATTCTTTTTCAATCGAAAGGTAATCCTAGTTGATGAATAGACGCAAAAAGCCCTTGCAAAATGCAAGGGCTTTTTTTTATCACTTATGGAATAGTTAAGGAATTATTTTCCTCCTTCCATTTTCTTCTTTAATTCAGCTAATCCACCGATGTCTCCTAATGTAGATTTTGGTGCTTCAGCAGATTTCTTAGCAGCTGCTTTTACATTTCTCTTCTCTTGCTCTCTAAAGATTGCAGTATGAGAAACAACTACTCTTCTGTATTCTTTACTAAATTCGATCACTTTAAATTTCGCAGTCTCTCCTTTCGTAAATTTAGAACCGTCTTCTTTTTCTAAGTGACGACCAGGTGCAAAACCTTCTACTCCATCAGCAAAAGAGATTACAGCTCCTTTATCGTTCTTTTCTTTTACAGTTCCTTCGTGTACAGAATCAATTGTATAAGTTACTTCATGAGCATCCCATGGATTCTCTTGAGTCTGCTTGTGACCTAAGTTTAACTTACGTCCATCTACGTCTAATTCTAACACTTTTACCTCTAATTTATCTCCTACAGAAACAAATTCGGATGGGTGTTTGATTTTCTTAGTCCAAGAAAGATCAGAAATATAAACCAATCCATCAATTCCTTCTTCTAACTCAACAAATACTCCAAAGTTTGTGTAGTTTCTTACTGTACCTGTATGCGTAGAACCGATAGGGTATTTTGTAGTAATATCTGTCCAAGGATCTGGATGCAATTGCTTCATCCCTAGAGACATTTTACGCTCTTCTCTATCTAAAGTTAAAACCTGTGCTTCTACTTTGTCTCCAACTTTAACGAAATCTTGTGCAGAACGTAAGTGAGTAGACCAAGACATTTCAGATACGTGAATCAATCCTTCAACTCCTTCAGTAACTTCTACAAATGCACCGTAATCTGCAATTACAACCACTTCACCTGTTACTTTATCTCCAACTTTAAGCTCAGAACTCAAAGCTTCCCATGGGTGAGCAGATAATTGTTTCAATCCTAATTGAATTCTAGATTTGCTATCATCGAAATCTAAGATTACAACGTTTAATTTTTGATCCAACTCAACAACTTCATTCGGGTGGTTGATTCTAGACCAAGATAAATCAGTGATATGGATTAATCCATCTACACCTCCTAAATCAACAAACACTCCGTAAGAAGTTACGTTTTTCACAACTCCCTCTAATACTTGTCCTTTTTCTAATTGACCGATGATCTCTTTCTTTTGGATTTCGATATCAGCCTCGATCAATGCTTTATGAGATACAACTACATTCTTGAACTCGTGGTTAATTTTTACCACTTTGAATTCCATTGTTTTCTCTACATATTGGTCGTAGTCACGGATTGGTTTCACATCGATTTGAGAACCTGGTAAGAATGCTTCGATTCCGAAAACATCTACAATCATACCTCCTCTAGTTCTGCACTTTACGAATCCATTTACTACTTCACCTGTTTCGTGTGCATTGTTTACACGCTCCCAAGCTTTAATTACTCTTGCTTTCTTGTGAGATAATACCAATTGACCTGTACTATCTTCTCTCTTATCAACTAAAACTTCTACTTTATCACCAACTGCTAAGTTAGGATTGTAACGAAATTCGTTTAAAGAGATAACACCTTCTGATTTTGAGTTGATATCGATAATTGCGTCTCTGTCAGTTTTTCTAACAACAACACCTTCAATAACATCTCGCTCGTTAACAAAACCTACAGTTCCTTCTAACGCTTTTTCGAACTCTTTTAATTTTGATTCATCAACAGCTTCAATACCTTCTTCGTATTTGTGCCAATCAAAATCCTTTAAAAAATCTTCTGGTGATTGAGTAGCTACTGTAGTTTCTTCTGTTGCTACTTCTTGTACTTCTGGAGTCTCTACTTGAGCCTCCGTGTTTTTTGTTTCTTCAGACATGCTGAATATACTTTGTATCTTTTTGTTATCCAGGTTTTTAACGACAATAACTCAAAGAGAAATTAAACTTTGTAATAAATTTTGTTTTCCTTTTATAAACCTGATCTCGTAAAAAGGAGTGCAAATTTAATAAAATTTATTCATTCTCAATTATTTAACTCATTTTATTTGTTTTATAGAGATAATTTCTATTTTTGATTGCTTGTAGATGAGATTCTATATCTAAATAAAATTGATATGCGATCTAAAAAAGTATTCCCGTCGTTTATATGGGTAGTTTATATCTTACTATTTGCATTTTCCATCCCTTGGTATTTTCCTAAAGAGATGGAAATGGATTTGTTTTTAGGACTTCCCTTGTGGTTGATTATTTCCATTTCAATAATCATTATCATTGCATTATTTACCATTTTGGTGATTCATAAATATTGGAAAGCTGAATCCTAAAAATCTAAGTATGCATCTTACCGAAACTATTCTTTACTGTATAGCCTTCTACCTTGTGCTCTTGATCTTTCTTGGTGTCTTAGCAAATAAAAAGAAAAAGTCCAATTCTCTTAAAGATTTCTATTTAGCAGGGAAAGGTCTCAATTCTTTTGTACTACTACTCACACTGTACGCAACTCAGTATAGTGCTAATACATTACTTGTAACTCCCGCAGAAGTTGTTAACAAGGGAATGGGAATGATTCTTATACTAGGTTACATGACCGCCGTAGTTGTATTTTACTTGTTATTTGCTCCACAGTTATTTCAAGTCTCTCGTATACAAGATTTTGTGACACCAGGAGATTGGTTCGATTTTCGGTTCAAAATGCCAAAGCTGACTTTATTCGCAAATATCTTACTAATTATTGTATCCATCAATTTTCTACTGTCACAACTAATTGCTATGGGGCATATTACCGAAGGAATTACTGGAGGTAAAATTCCATACTGGGTAGGTGTGATTTTTTTAGGTTTTGTTGTGATTGTCTATGAAACTCTTGGAGGAATGCGCGCAGTTGCTTGGACTGATGTTATACAAGGAGTGATGATCTTATTAGGATTGATAGGAATTTTTATCATTGTAATGCCAGATGTAGAAGAGTTATCAAAAATTAGTCAATGGCTTATAAAGAATGAACCAAAAAAAATAGGAATTCCTGAAACTTCTTTTCAAATCTATTGGTTCAGTACAGTACTTATGGTAGGATTGGGAGCTTCAATTTATCCTCAAGTGATTCAGAGAATTTATGCTGCTAAATCAGTAAAGACCCTTAAAAAGTCACTAGGTGCTATGATTATAGTTCCACTTTTCACAGTTTTGATTCTCTTCTTATTAGGGGTCATAAGCATTCCACATTTTACGGATGTAGAAAATGTTTCTAAAGACACTGTATTACCCACAATGCTGAACTTTTGGAGCGAGCATTCAGCATTGGCTTTTGGATTGACCATTGTAGTTATAATTGGCTTATTGGCAGCTATAATGTCTACAGCAGATTCTGTTTTACTTTCTTTATCCTCAATTATTGCCAAAGATATTTTAGGTAAATCTGTCTTGAAAAAAGCTCCAGAAGAAAGACTCACGAAGTACGGCAAATTTTTTTCATGGATCATAATGATCATAATGGTCATATTCGCCTTAAATCCACATATCACACTCTGGGGTTTAATCGAACTAAAAATGCAAATATTAATTCAAATTGCTCCTCTGTTTCTAGTGGGTATATACAATAGTAAAGTAAGTGCCAAAGCAATGATGTTTGGATTGGTTGTAGCATCAACATTCATACTTATTTGTTTTTTCTTAAACATAAAAACTATCGGGCATATTCAAATTGGCTTGATTGGTTTTACTATCAATATGTTACTTATCTTTCTATACTCATATTTCTTGAATAACAAAAAATCTAAAAATTAAATTCACTTTTAAGATGAAAAATACTGCACTTAAATTACTTCTAATTTTATCGATAGTCCTAACAGTTTCATGCACTAACAAAAATAAACCTGTACCCAATTATATCAAATCAGAATATGAAAGTAGACACAATGCTCCATTTTCCGATGCCGTTGAATACAATGGTCTTTTATTTTTAACAGGGCAAATTGGGAAAGATCATAAAGCAGGTAAAATGGCAGAAGGCGGTATTCAGGCAGAAACAAGACAAGTGCTAAATAATATTAAGGATGTACTTGAATTGAACAGTTCCGACCTGGATCATGTTTTAAAATGCACTGTGATATTATCAGACATTCATGACTTTTCTGCAATGAATGAAGTTTATCGCACTTTTTTTACCAAAAATAAACCTGCAAGAACTACATTTGCAGCCAATTTAGTAGCTGGTGCCAAAATAGAGATTGAGGTAGTAGCTGTAAAAAAGTAACATGACGCAAGAAGTTAAAGATTTGATTGATCAGGGTAAAATGCTTCCACTCATGGAAGAGTTTTACACCATTCAAGGAGAAGGCTATCATACTGGAAAAGCCGCCTATTTTATTCGTATTGGCGGTTGTGATGTTGGATGTCATTGGTGTGATGTGAAGGAAAGTTGGAATGCAGATTTGCACCCTCCTACTTTAGCAGATCGAATCATAGAAAATGCTAAAAAGTATTCTGATACTGTCGTGATTACTGGGGGAGAACCTTTGATGTGGTCTATGGATTACTTAACACAAGCCCTCAACAAACAAGGGGTAAAAACTCATATTGAAACTTCAGGAGCTTATACTTTTTCCGGAACTTGGGATTGGTTTTGTCTTTCACCAAAAAAGACAAAATTACCATTAGAGGAAATCTACAAAGAGGCAGATGAATTAAAAATGATTATTCACAACAAAAGTGATTTTCAATTTGCTGAAGAGCATGCTTCAAAAGTTCATAAAGACTGTGTTCTTTTTTTGCAGCCAGAATGGAGCAAACGAGAAAAGATGACTCCTTTAATTGTCGATTATGTAATGAAGAATCCTAAATGGAAAATTTCTCTTCAAACGCATAAATACTTAAACATTCCTTAGCTTTTCCTCAACCAACTTAAGAATCATAGCAAATTGCTCTTCTTTTGTAAGGCTTGAATTATCTATTTCAATAGCATCATCAGCTTTGATAAGCGGTGAATCTTTACGAGTTGTATCGATGTGATCACGTTCCAATACATTCTTCAAAACCTGTTCATAGCTTACATCCTGACCTTTTTCAATAAGCTCATCATAACGTCTTTGAGCTCTAGTCTCCGCAGAAGAGGTCATAAATAGTTTTAATTCAGCATCGGTAAAAACTACGGTTCCAATGTCTCTACCATCCATCACAACTCCTTTATTCTTACCGATCTCTTTCTGTATGGCAACTAGCTTTTTTCTTACTTCAGATATAGCTGCTATGGTACTCACCAAATTAGAAACATCGAGAGTTCTGATCTCTTTTTCTACATTCTTTCCATTTAAATACATTTCTGCGAATCCAAGTGATGCATTAAATTGAAAATCTAATGTAGCATCCTCTAAATTTTGCAATAATGACTCTTTGTCTAAAAAGCTAGGCCCTACAAATTTATTATTCATAGCAAATAATGTCATTGCTCTATACATAGCACCGCTATCTACATACACATAACCTAATTTATTTGCTAGCTGTTTAGCTATGGTACTTTTTCCTGTAGAAGAATAGCCATCAATAGCTATTGTAATTTTTCTATTCATTTACCTCTTATCTAAATCAATCTGTAAACTAAGTGTACTGGTATTTGTAGCAGCATGATATCTTGAAAATGCATAGTTTAACTTCCATTTATTCATTTTTATCCCAAAACCTAAAGAGATTCCACTAAAAGATCGAGCATTTTGTAATTTCAATTCACTGGCTCTTCTAAAATTGTACCCAGCTCTTAAATTGATTGCACTTTCTGGGAAAAATTCAGCACCTACAACAAAATGACGTATGGCATTTTTAAAAACTGAAATGTTTTCTTGTGCAATATTTCCTTCTAAATCTGTAGTTTGGTTGGAAGGATTGGGTACAGCTAAATTCCATTTCTGCAAATTATCAATCGTGAGGTACCACTTCAAAGGAACATGCTCTAATCGATAAGAAGCTCCAATAGCTACTTTAAAAGGCAACCGTTCATTCGTTCCATCGAATGATTGAATCTGAGCTCCAATGTTTCTAGCAACTATAGTAAATGAATAAGGCTTATATGGACTGTGATAAAGAATTCCAATATCTGTAGCTACTCCGTTGGAAGTGAAATTACTAATCGTTGAATTGATTAACTTAACATTAAAACCCATATAAACGTTTGTCCATGGGAGATTAAACCCGTAACCAATAGATATGGCTACATCACTTGCATTAAAAGTACCTGTTTCATTTCCATTTACATCAGCCCCAATTAAAGTACCATAATCCAAATATTGAATACTTCCATGTAAAGTTCCAAATCGTCTACTAATGACATGTGCATAAGATGCCGAACCTATATTAATATCTGTCAAATAGTTGGTATAATTTACCGATAGCTGCCTGTCTAACTCAGCATTGATTGTCGCAGGATTCCAAATAGGTTGGTTAACATCATCTATCAATGTTAATACCTCTCCACCTAGGGCTACCTGCCTAGATGCGGTAGTTAAGTTAAGGAATTGAAAGACACTCTCTCCTCCAACTTGACCCAAAATCGGGCTAGAAAGTAGTAAAATAAAAATTCTTAAGAATGTTCTTTTCATAAGTATTCACAAAGAAACTAGAAATATAATTTATAACGTAAATATTCAGTGATATTTTATTTCTTTTTTGAAAAAGCTACTCTCAAGAATATATGTTTGCCGCGGTTGGGTTTCGGAGGGTGATTAGATAGTTGCTCTAATTCCCTCTATTACGTCCTCTTTAAGCCTAAGTAGTATTCAGGAGTAAATTACATCGGTGCAAGCATCCAATATATTGACAGAAGACTAAATGTTAATTTCGAGGCAAACCTCGGGGTATTAAACCCTTTGGCGGTGCCAATAAAAAAAACCACACTTTTCAGTGTGGCTTATTCTGTCAGGACTGACAAATTTCATTATTACTTCAAACTCTTTAAACTCGATTGTATGGTCTCAATCTTTGCTAAAGTATCGGATTCTTTTTTACGTTCCAAAGCAATTACTTGCTCTGGTGCGTTGTTTACAAAACGTTCGTTAGATAACTTCTTTTGAATACCCATTAAAAACCCTTCAGCTCTTTTTAGCTCTTTGGTTAACTTCTCGATTTCTTCTTCTACATTGATATTATCCAAAGAAATGGGCACAAAGTACTCGTTCGATTTTACACGAAAAGAGGCTCCTTCTACTTTTTCTTTCACCTCTGTTATCTGAGATACATTTGTCAACTTTTGAATGACTGAATTGAACTCATTTGTAAAGCTCTCATTGTTAATCACTGAAAGCTCAATCGCTTCTTTAAAAGCAATATTCTTTTCTTTTCGAATGGTTCTCAATCCAGAAACTACGTCTGTTGCAAAATCGAAACTGCGAATCAACTCTTCATCATAAGAAGTCTGCTCAGGATATTTTGCAATAATCAAAGCTTTCTCAGGGTTTCTCTCGTTTAATTGGTGCCAAACTTCTTCCGTTAAGAAAGGCATAAACGGATGCAAAACCTTTAAGTTTTCTTCAAAAATATCAATTATTTCATCATAAGTTTTCTGGTCGATTGGTTGCTGATATGAAGGTTTTACAATCTCTAAGAACAATCCGCAGAAATCATCAAAAATCAATTTATAAATCGCCATTAACGCATCAGACAATCTATACTTACTGTAATGATCTTCCATTTCAGCCAGTGTTTTCTGGAACTTCGAACGGTACCAATCAATAGCAATTTTACTTGATACTGGTTGCTCAATACTATCTGAAGTTTCCCATAAAGTTGTCAAATACAACGCACTCCAAACTTTGTTAGCCAATCCTTTTCCTTGTTGACATAAAGCTTCATCAAACATCAAATCGTTTCCTGCTGCAGAACTCAACAACAATCCAACTCGCACTCCATCTGCTCCATAATCTTGAATCAATTTTAAGGCATCTGGCGAATTTCCCAGCTGTTTTGACATTTTACGACGTTGCTTGTCGCGAACCAAACCTGTCAAATACACATTTTCGTACGGACGCTCTTCTTTATATTCATAACCCGCAATGATCATACGAGCTACCCAGAAAAATAATATATCTGGACCCGTTACCAAATCATTGGTAGGATAGTAATATTTAATTTCTTCATTTTCCGGGTTGCGAATTCCATCAAAAACGGATATAGGCCATAACCAAGAAGAGAACCAAGTGTCTAAAGCATCAGGATCTTGTTTTAAGCTTTCAATTTTCAATGCTGAATTTTGAGTTACCTCTTTCGCCAATTCAAGAGCTTCCTCTTTACTTTCAGCAACTACAAAATCTTCTTTTCCATCTCCGTAATAATACGCTGGAATCTGCTGTCCCCACCATAACTGACGAGAGATGTTCCAATCGCGAATGTTCTCCATCCAATGGCGGTAGGTATTTTCGAATTTCTTTGGGAAAAGTTTTACTTCACCAGTTTCCAAAACAGCGTCTAAAGCAGGTTTCGCCAATTCTTCCATTTTTAAGAACCATTGATCTGACAATCTTGGCTCTATGATAGCTTTGGTTCTTTCAGAAATTCCCACGCGATTGTTGTAATCTTCAACCTTGAGTATGTGTCCTTTTTCTTCAAGCTCTTTTACAATCTCTTTACGAACTACAAAACGATCTTTTCCTTCGTAATGCATTCCAAAAGAGTTCAGCGTTGCATCTTCATGAAAGATGTCAATCACCTCTAAATTATGTTTATCTCCAAGAACCTTGTCGTTTTCATCATGCGCAGGCGTTACCTTTAAACATCCTGTTCCAAATTCAACATCTACATACTCATCTTCAATAATTGGAATCACACGGTTACAAATTGGAACGATAGCCTTTTTGCCTCTTAGGTTTTGATGACGTTCATCATTTGGGTTGATACAAATAGCCGTATCTCCTAAAATAGTTTCAGGACGTGTGGTAGCAATAGTTAATATTTCGTCACTTCCTTCTACTTGATAATTTACATAATAGAGTTTTCCTTGTTTTTCAACATATTCTACCTCTTCATCGGAAAGTGTAGTTTTAGCTTCTGGATCCCAATTCACCATTCTATACCCTCGATAAATCAGTCCTTTGTTATAAAGGTCTACAAACACTTTAATCACAGCCTCTGACATATCTGGATCCATGGTAAACTTAGTACGTTCCCAATCACAAGAAGCTCCTAATTTTTTCAACTGCTCTAAAATGATTCCACCATACTTATTTTTCCATTCCCAAGCATGCTCCAAAAATTCTTCACGAGTTAAATTATTCTTATCGATACCTTGTTCCTTTAATTTCGCTACTACTTTAGCCTCTGTAGCAATGGAAGCATGGTCCATCCCTGGCACCCAACAAGCATTTTTACCCAACAAACGAGCACGGCGAATTAATACATCTTGAATGGTATTATTTAACATGTGTCCCATGTGTAAGACTCCCGTGACGTTTGGTGGTGGAATTACGATTGTATAGGGTTCTCTCTCATCAACTTCTGAATGAAAATAATTGTGTTTCATCCAATAGTCATACCACTTATCTTCAACTAAACTTGCATCATATTTTGATGGAATGCTCATAACTTTGGGATCATTTTTAAATATAGCGTACAAAAGTACAACTATCTATACTATTTGGAAAGAGAAAAGAGAAAAGAGAAAAGAGAAAAGAATGATGAATGATGAATGATGAATGATATAGAAAATTCAAAATATATTTACGAAACTAAAACTCTCCCTCTCATTTTTAAGGTTATTGGATTTTTAGACTAAAAAAACACTTTGAAACTTTGTAACTCAGAAACTTTTAACTTTTGTACTCAAAATCTTTCAAACTTTATTTACTATTTTTACAAAAAAGAAACATTATGAGAACTGTATTAACATTCGTCTTAGTTTTATTTGTGAGCTTTTCTTCATTTGCTCAAGATGAAAAACCAGTATTTAAATTTGAAAAAGAGATTATTGACTATGGTAAGATTAAACAAGGGGCCAATGGCGTTCGTATCTTTGAATTCACCAATGTAGGTAAATCTCCATTAGTAATTACTCAAGTACAAGCTTCATGCGGATGTACAGTTCCTAAAAAGCCAGAAAAACCGATTATGCCTGGTGAGAAAGGTAAAATTGAAGTGTCTTATGACACTAAAAGGTTGGGTGGTTTCTCCAAAGCAATTACGATCTACTCTAATGCTCAAAACCCTAGAAAAATGATCAAAATAAAAGGTTACATTGAGAAAAAAGAAAGTTTAGAGAAGAAAAAGAGCGTTGTTTCTTCAAAAGATAATAGCTAGACTAGATTCTTTTCTTCAATCTAAATTCTACTTTAAATCGATCATAGCCTCTCTGTAAGGTTAATCTTATCAATTTATTGTTTTTGGATTGAAATTTCCCCTGTATAGCATTCAAACTCATCTTATATGTGGGTGTATCATTGATTTTAAGAATGATATCTCCCTTACGCACTCCTGCAATGTATGCAGGTGAATTTTCTACCACATCATAAACACTAAAGCTCGGTTTGAATTTATAGACATAGTTTGTTACCAAACTAATTGACTGGACATTCCCACCTTTATCGATGTCATACTTATCACTAACACTCAATTCTTTGATAGGAATTAATAATTCTCCACTATAAACCACATCGATCCCACTCATATTGTACTCAAAACCACTAGTGAAAGACCCGTTCTTCTTAAGCACCATTTTCCTATTGGGATAATCAATCCAAACTTTAAAACGTTTTAAAATATTCCCTCCTATACTTCCATTTCTATCTACATAGCGTCTAGCATCCTTTGTTGAGATTGTATCTAGAAAAGATACTGTTGGTCTTGGTATTTTAAAACGTCCTATTTTTATCTCTTTTAGGCGACTTCTTTTTCCCATAATCACACCACTTAAGCCTACCCCTAAAAAGTCCTCGAAGTATTTTTGAGGCTCCCCAATTTCATTTTTTGAATGTTCAAATAACCAGAGTGCATCAGAGCCACCAGAGTCCACTAGCATTTTTACAGGAATCTTGCTATTTAAACTATCACTTAAAGTAACATGTATGTCAACATACGGTTTATTTTTATAAAGAGTTAAAGGTAAGGTTTCACACTTTCTACATTTATCATACTTGAAATGTTTGGGGTTGAAGAATCGAATCTTTTTTGTTTTATAGTTGATTCTTAAAATTAAGTTCTTAAACATTTCATAGCCAATCACCCCATGCACAGTAATTCCCATTTTTTTCGACAAATCAAATTCATCTTTTAAAATGATGAATACTTTGTGCTGATCACTTTTTAGTTTGTCCAAACGAAATCTATTACCGTCGGAAATAATAGCATCTACAGGTTTTCCTTGTCCCAATCCCCTTAGGTGCATCACCTCTTCTTGCTGGTAAAAAACGGAATCTAATTGTGCAGAATTGAATACGATGGTTTTGTTAACTCCAGTATCTAAAATAAAATTCAGTTCCCTGTCATTGATTTGAAGAGGTATAATCATCAAATTATTGACCAGTTTGAATTTTACATCTTGATATTTTTCATTGGAATTAAAAAAATGAAAACCGCTTTGTGCGGCTACATTATGTAAACTACTAATTATTAGAAGTAAAGCAAATATCCATCTTGTTCTTGTCAAAGTTCTCTTGTATTCTATTTTAAAAGTACGATTTTTCAAGTATTCGAATTTATTTTTTTAGAAAATTTTAACCTTTAAATCATCTCAAAAAACACCTTTTTTTCTGAAATATATTTTGCAAATTTGCATCTGTAACATCTATTATAATGCCGTCTATTTCAACAAAAGGGCTATCTATGCCTGAGTCCCCAATTAGAAAATTGGTTCCTTATGCAGAAGCTGCTAAAAAGAGTGGAACGAAAGTATATCATTTGAATATTGGGCAACCAGATATTAAAACTCCTCAAGTAGCATTGGATGCTGTGAAGAACAATTCTATCGAAGTACTGTCTTATGCCCGTTCTGAAGGATCTGAGGAATATCGAAAGAAACTTTCTGCCTATTATCAAAAGAACAACATTCAAGTTTCTGAAAATGAAATTATTGCGACCACAGGTGGATCAGAAGCACTTTTCTTTACCATAGGTAGCATCACCGATCCTGGGGATGAAATTATCATTCCCGAGCCTTTTTATGCGAACTATAATGGGTTCTCTACGGCTTCTGGAGTAAAAGTTGTGCCTGTTATCTCATCGATTGAAGACAATTTTGCACTGCCAAAAATTGAAGATTTTGAGAAATTGATTAGCGATAAAACAAAAGCTATACTGATCTGTAATCCAGGAAACCCAACAGGGTATTTGTATAGCAAAGAAGAAATTGAAAAATTAAAGCAAATCGTTTTGAAATACGATCTGTTTTTAATCGCTGATGAGGTATACAGGGAATTTGCTTATGATGGAAATACACACCATTCTGTAATGTCTGAATCGGGATTGGAGCAAAATGCTATTATGATTGACTCTGTTTCGAAACGCTATAGTATGTGTGGAGCAAGAATAGGTTGTATTGTCTCTAGAAATAAGGAGTTCATGAGTACAGCTATTAAATTTGCGCAAGCTCGTTTAAGTCCACCTACCTATGCTCTGCTAGCAAGTGAAGCAGCTTTAGATACCCCTCAGAGTTATTTTGATGATGTGATTGAAGAATATGTTGAGAGAAGAAATACTTTGATCTCTGAGTTAAAAAAAATAGAAGGCGTAAAAGTAGCGAACCCAAAAGGAGCTTTTTATTGTGTTGTTGAATTGCCAGTAGATGATACTGATGAATTTGCTCAATGGTTACTGGAAAAATTCCAAGACAATAATGAAACAATTATGGTAGCACCTGCCAGTGGGTTTTACTCTACTGCAGGAGAGGGGAAAAAACAAGTGCGCATTGCTTATGTTTTAAACACGAAAGATTTAATCCGTTGTGTACAAATTTTAAAACTCGCTTTAGAAAAATATAAAAATCAATAATGTCAATTCGATCCTGCCTTGTCGGCAGACAGGCGGAGGCGAGAACTCAAACCTTTCAACTCCACTTCGACTAGCTCAGTGTGACAATTATTTAATCTTATTGAACATTCAACAAAACATATCGCTTAAAAATTACAATACGTTTGGTATAGATGTAATGGCCAAACGCTTTGTTTCTGTAGATAGTTTTTATGAGCTTCAAAAGTTGATTGAATCTGAAAAAGACCTCTTTTTATTAAGTGGAGGAAGCAATATGCTTTTGACTTCTGACATCGATAAGTTGGTTACTCATATTAATATTAAAGGGGTTTCTATTGATAAAGAAGATGAGAATTGCGTTTATCTCACAGTAAATTCAGGTGAAGATTGGCATGAGTTTGTATTATGGTGTATTGATCAGAATTATGGTGGAATAGAAAACCTCTCATTAATTCCAGGGAATGTAGGCACCAGCCCTATTCAAAATATAGGAGCTTATGGAGTTGAGGTAAAAGATGTAATCACAAAGGTAGAAGCCTTGGAAATCGCCACAGCAAAAAGGGTTCAATTCTCTAATGAAGAGTGTGAGTTTGGTTACAGGAACTCGATTTTTAAAAATAAGGCTAAAGGAAAATACATTATTACCTCTGTGAGTTTTCGATTGACAAAAAAAAATCATATCATTCATAAAAAGTATGGAGCTATTGAATCAGAACTACAAACTAGAGGTATCAAAAATCCTACAATCAAAGACATTTCCGATGCTGTTATTGCCATAAGAAAGTCTAAGCTACCTGATCCTAAGGAAATTGGAAATAGTGGTAGTTTCTTTAAAAACCCAGTAATTGCTGTTGATCATTTTCAAAGACTACAAAAGCTATATCCAGAAATTCCTTTTTATGAAGTAAGACCTTTCGATTCCAATTCCACAAGCCTGTCTGCCGACGAGGCAGGCCCAGTGTACCACGCTCAAGGTGACATCCTTTACAAAGTTCCAGCTGGTTGGTTGATTGAAAAAGCAGGATTCAAAGGAAAACGATACGGAGATCATGGTGTTCATGGAAAACAGGCTTTGGTTCTAGTAAATTATGGGAATGCCAAGGGGCAGGATATTTTTGATTTGGCAACTATCATTCAAAAAGAAATAAAGTCTCTCTTTGATATTGAACTAGAAATTGAGGTTAATATCATATAAAAAAGGCTTTGCAGATACAAAGCCTCTTATTTTACCCAATTGCAAACGCACTTTTAAAGCACATTTAATTTAAATCAAAGTCATCGTATCTCTTTCTTTAGCATTTTAATATGTTTAATTAACCTCTTGACTTCTAACTCCAGTGTGCCATTATATACTCCCCTTATTCTCCCTTCGGTATCTACGAGCACAAAGTTTTCTGTGTGTATAAATGCCTCTTTATCTTGTGTCTTCACAAAGTCTTCATCTGTAAAATATCCCGTTCTAGCGATATCATAAATTCCTTCTTTATTTCCTGTCACTAGATTCCATTTTTTCGAATCAATTTTGTTTTCAATGCCATACTCTTTTAATACGGGTACAGAATCTCTTACTGGCATTACCGTATGAGATAGCAATAAAACACTATCGTCATCTTTAAATTCTTTCTGTAAAAATCTCATGTTCTTGGTGAGTCTTGGACAAATACCAGGACAGGTGACGAAGAAAAAATCTGCTACATAAATTTTCCCTTCATAATGATCATTCGTCACTTGTTCTCCATTCTGATTGGTAAATGAGAAGCTAGGAATTGTGTGAATTTTATCATAGTTTTTTGACTCTTTTGAAATCCACTCGGGTGTAAATTCTGCCGAATTAAAAAAAGGCAATGTCGTTGTTTTATCAACTGCTTTTTCTTTTTGACAACTCACAAAGACAGTAACCAATAATAATATGTAATTAAATTTCTTCATTCTTTGTATTTACAGCGTAGCATTTCTTTAGTCCAATCAACCCAAATCTTTCTCCATTTTTTACTACATAGTTGGCTCTGATTTTACCATCGTAGCGCCACATTTTTTGAGGGCCATCTTCTTTTCCTTGAACATAATGGAATTCTTTTGCTAACTGACCGTTTGTATACCATTCTTTAAAGTTTCCATGATACACTCCTTCGTCATTGAAATGATATTCAAACTTTGGGATTCCATTTGGCCAAAAGCTTTTGTGAGTTCCTACTTTCATACCTTTCCTAAAAAATCGCTCTTCTGCTATCTGATCATTTCTGTACTTCTTCAACTCTTTCCCATCTTTCTTTCCAGAAAGATAGTGAGTTCTATTTTGAGTCTGGTTGACTTTATCGTAATGGTTCAGAAACCCAGTAAAACTCTTACTCTTGTATAACAACACTCCATTTTCAAGCTTTAAATCACTATTGGTAGCATCAATTTCATAAGAAACTACCTTTTCCTCTTTTTCACAGGATAAGAAAAGGAAGCTAAAAAAGAAAATGGAGAGAATCTGTTTCAAAACTTATTATTGAGTTATGTTACCTGGTGTACCATAAAACCCGTTTCCATTGATGTAAGGATCTTCATTTGGCGTGATATGATAATGGTAGATTCCATTCGGGAAATCTGCTGTTGGTCCAGTATGTCCATGATATTCATCCAAATCTGCATTGGTAATTGTGATTCCATTCTCTACAGGTCCATATACAGGAAAACCATCTGCTAACAACCCTAAGAAAACATTATTTCCAAACTGATTGGTCAAATATGTAGGCTCTACATGATAATGGTACATTCCTGTATTTTGAGGGTGGCCTAACCATTGATCAAAACTATTAATTTCATTCGTTAAGGGCTGATTGTTAGGTCCTGCATATTGATTAAAAAATACAATTCCATTTCTTGATATTCCTATAGGTCCCAGTGAGGTCGCCTGCTTATTGGTTGCCTCAGAGGGATTTAATGTTATTGTGAATGTAATGTTTTGCGTGCTTATTTGATTTGGGTTCAAATTAAAATTTGAATTGGTTCCATTGTAAGCTTCATACAAAGCATTGTTTGTAGGCCAATATGGACTCGTGTGATTGGGAAGATTTGTGGTTGTAAAAGTGACTGTATTCCCATTCACTGAATAAGATACTGCTGCTACTCCATCAAACATCGATAAAATAGGGGTGATATCGTAATTCGTTATCATGGAACTATCTGGATCGCTAGCACTATTATTGGAACTACACGATAATAAAAAGCCACTAACTACGATCAGGAAGGATAAATGTCTAAAAGATTTTGTTCTCATGGTTGTTATCTTTGGTTTTATCTTTTTAGATGTAAAAAAATTAAAAAACTTGTGCTTCGTTTTAATTATTAATAAATGGATTTGAATATTTCTCATCTGTTATAAAATTGTTATCTGTAAGCGTTAAGAGAAAATCAATTAAGGCTTGTCTTTCTGTTGCATTTAAATTCAATCTTCTTACCTGACCTCCTCCTACTCTTAATCTGTTATCTAAATCTCCACTATTAACAACTCCAGTATCATAATGATCTATCACTTCTCCCAAGGTTGCAAACCTACCATCATGCATGTAAGGTCCTGTTAATTCAATATTTCGCAATGATCCTGTTTTAAACTCCCCTCGATCTCCATTGTTTCCTGTAACTCCAGCCACTCCTAAATCAGTGAGAACAGCATCCAACCCATTATTTCTGGCTCTGTCTCCTACAAAAGCATTGGTATCATGACAATCGGAGCATCTTGTTCTGTTGCTGAAGAATAAATTTTTTCCTAGATTTTCTGAAGCTGTAAAATTTGGAAAGTTTTGCATCGAGTTTCCTGTCTGTGCCAGACCTTCATCAAATTTAGATTGGTACGAAACCATAGATCTGATAAACTGTGCCAAAGCCAAGGAAATTCTTTCAGAAGTTACATTCTCGTCACCAAAAGCTCTTCTGAATAAAATTCGATAATAATCTTCTGAAGCTATTTTTGTTTGCAATTCATCAAGTGTTAACCCCATTTCTACTGCATCTTGAATAGGCATTAGTACTTGTTCTTCTAAACTTGAAGCTCTCTCATCCCAGAAAAAACGTCCATTGTCATAAAACTTAGCATTAGCCAATCCCATTGAATTTCTTCCCGTTAAACCTCCTTCAAACCCTACACTAAAGGTGTTTGGGTCTGAAAAACCATTTTCTTGTATGTGACAAGATGCACAAGAAATGGTGTTGTTTGCAGAAAGGTTTTTGTCGTAAAAAAGCACTCTCCCTAAAGTAGCTCCTGCATCAGTTATTGGGTTGTTTGCAGGAGTATTGTCTTCATTTCTTAGATCATTATTCAGAAAATAAGCGGGAAGTACAATGTTTGCATAGTTAAAGGAAGTTGTTGGCAAATTTAATGTTCTTGCCAGAACATCATCGTCTGTTACATTTCCGTCTGTAGTATCGTCATTCACAATATCTACATAGTCTTCGCCATTCGAACAGAATGAAAAAGTTAGCATTAAAATTAATAAACCAATTTTTGTTAGGGTCCTCATATCGCATCTCGATTTAAATTAAACAAATTGGTTTTGGAGTGATAGTTTAATTTTTAGATGCAGCTGAGAAAAAAAACTTGCGGATCTTTTTTAAAAATTTTCTGGAGGTGGTCTTCTCTTTGGTTTTCTGGGAGGTCCAGGACCACGTTGTATGGCTTTTTCAATGATTTGATCAAACTTAATTTTTTGATCAGAATCACATATTTCTCTTACTTGCTTAAAAAAACCAAATAACTCTACATCTCTTTTAGAAGTCAATTCTCCTATTTTGACCGAAAGAGACTCCTTGCTTACCGAAGAGTCCGAAAGCGAATTAAATAATTGGTTTCTCAATTTCCCCAATTCATCATCAATAGCCATCATTCGATTTCGATGTTCAGAATCTAAACGCTTAAATTCTCTTTCTTGCTTTTCAGTAAATTGTAATTCTTTGGAGAGAAAATGAGGTTTAGGCGGACCTTTTTTCTCATCGTTATTAACGTCCTTAATAATTAACGCTAATAAAACAGTATTCACAGCTAGCAATAAAATTAACAATATGTATAAGCCTTTTTTCTTCATTTCACTTAGTTCAAAACAACACTGTTTTCTGTGGTTAAATGATACTCCTTTGCAAAAGATTCGATATCGGTCACTTGATGAAAATCACCTTTGGAGTTTACATAATAATAAATGGTAAAAGTATTTAGTAATACAACTAGCGCTATGGTAGCCAACTGCAAGGAAGTATTGAACCAACCCGAAGAATCTGTTATTTCTTCTTGCTGACTCTTGATGTTTTGCAGTACTTGGTTTTTGAAGAAAGGACTTACCTTAACTTCTTGAATGTTGTCTAAAATATCTAAAGTACTGTTTTTTTCAGTGGCTAAATCTTTGTATGTTTTCATCTCTTTACTCTTTAGATGCAATGTGTTTTAAAAACTTGCGCTTCATTTTTATTTATAATCTAACTTCTTTAGAAGATTTTTCTTTGCTCTAAACATGATTGATTCAACAGAGGACAGGCTTTTCCCCGTAATTTCTACAATCTCCTGATAACTTTTTCCATCCAATTTTGCCAGTGTAAAAATAACTCTTTGTGATTCTGGTAATGTGTTAATTGCCTTGTATATTCGCTCTGTGGCTTCTTTGTGCTCTAAAACAATTCCAGGATGGTTAAACTCCGTAAAAAAACTCGTCTTATCTAGAGGAACCTCATTACCCGTAATGGATTGCATGAAAGCAAATCGCTTTTTTGCACTCTTTTTTCTGATAAACTCTAAGCATTTGTTGGTACAAATCTTATAAATCCAAGTGGAGAGCTTTGAATTTCCTTTGAACTTATGGATAGACTTATAGACTTCTAAAAAAACTTCTTGTGCAATATCCTCTGCATCTTCTTTATTAGGCACAAAAGAAATGCAAGTGCTAAACACTTTTTGTTGAAAAGCGTCTAACAATTCACTGTACGCAGATTCCTTTCCTTCCTGCAGTCTTTTTATGAGTGGAGAGTCGTTTGTCAAGCTTGGTCTATAATTCCTCAGCTGTTAAAGTAAAAAAAACTATGAAGAACGCCATGTTTCAAAGCTCTTTTTTATAGATTATTGATTATCTTTGTACCCTATTTAAATCATTTATTAAAATGAAGCTTCTTTTCTTAACATTAGGTTTGTTAGCTCTTGCTATTGCTGGTATTGCAATAAAAATATGGGCAAAAAAAGACGGTGAATTTGCTGGAACTTGTGCAAGTCAGAACCCAATGCTAAACAAAGATGGAGAAGCCTGTGGTTTTTGTGGCAAAACGCCCGATCAATTTGATTCCTGTACTGAGTCAGCCCATAAATAATTGTACATGCTTTTTACTGTTCTTCTCTACATTTTTGTAGCTGTTGCAGTTCTACAGATTCTCTATTATTTATTTTTTACTTCCTTCCTCTTTCACAAAGATTGTACAGAAAATGTAAGTACACCCGCCATTTCTTTGATTCTATGCGCCAAGAATGAAGAGAAACATCTCAAACAATTTGTTCCCAAATTATTAGATCAAAATTATTCAAATTTTGAACTGTTGCTAATCAACGATTCCTCTACAGATAGTACTTTGGAGGTTATGGAAAAGTTCAAGGATCAAGACCCGAGAATAAAAATTGTCAATGTAGAAAGCAACGAAACTTTTTGGGGAAATAAAAAATATGCGCTAACACTCGGAATTAAAGCTGCAAGCTACGAGCATCTGGTTTTTACGGATGCTGATTGCTCTCCACTGTCTAAATATTGGTTACAAGAAATAAGCAAACAATTTTCTAAAACAAAAACAATTGTCCTCGGATATGGCAAATATGAAACTCGGAAATTTTCACTCGTAAATCTACTCGTAAGATATGAGACATTACTAACTGCAATCCAGTATTTTAGTTATGCAACTTTAGGAATTCCTTACATGGGAGTAGGAAGAAATTTAGCATACAAAAGAGGTGAGTTTTTTAAAGTAAAAGGATTTATCAACCACATGCATACCAAATCTGGAGATGATGATCTTTTTGTAAGAGATGCCGCTACAAGTAGAAATGTGACCATTTGTTCTGGTAAAGAAAGTCACACCATTTCCAGTCCTCCTAATAATTTTACGGCATGGTTTCGTCAAAAAAGAAGGCATATATCCACGGCCTCTCACTATAAGTTTAAGCACAAATTTTTATTGAGTTTATTCTTCCTCTCTAAATTTCTTTTCTGGCTTTTGGTTCCTTTTGTTCTTATTTGGATTCCACAACTTACTGTATATATAGCTATAGGTGGCTATATAGTGACCAGCATGATCGTAATTGGTCTTTCTTCTGTAAAACTTCAGGAATCGAATATCATTTATTTTTTACCTTTTTTAGAAATCTTTTTGATCTTATTTCAAATCACTATATTTATTGCCAACTCCATTTCAAAACCTACTCATTGGAAGTAACACAGGAAACTCTTATCGCTCATATTCAAAAGGCAAAGGAAGGAAATCAGATTTCTTTTAATTTTCTTCTTGATCATTTCTGGAGTGATGTGTATCTGTATCAATTGAAACGAATAAAAAATGATAACGATGCGGAAGATATTACCATTCAGACATTCTCAAGAGCTTTCGATAAAATAAATACTTTCGATGAGAAATATCAGTTCAAAACTTGGCTGATTACCATTTCAAAAAACATACACATCGACTTACTTCGTAAAAGTAAATCCTCTATCAATCTTGATACCAGACCTGAGCATAAAGAAGAGGTCTATAAAATTGTTGATGACAACCCAACTCCAGAAGATAAAATTATTACCGAGCAAAACTTGGCTAAGTTGTTAAGAGACATTAAACAGTTAAAGTCGAAATATCAACAAGTGATTCATCTGAGATATTTTCAGGAATTAAGTTATAAAGAAATCTCTGAGCAGATTGGAGAACCTATGAACAATGTAAAAGTAAAATTGCTGAGAGCTAAAAAGTTATTAGCAGAAATAATAAAGAAAACATGAAAGTCAAGTCTATCTTACGTTCCTTAGGCCCTGGACTTCTTTTTGCAGGTGCTGCAGTAGGAGTATCACACCTGGTACAATCCACCAGAGCTGGTGCAGATTTTGGATTTGGGCTTCTTTGGGCTTTGCTTTTAGCAAATCTTCTAAAGTATCCATTTTTTCAATTTGGTCCCAGATATGCTGCTGCAACTGGAGAAACATTGCTAGATGGATATCGAAAGCTAGGAAAAGGAGTACTCATTGCTAGTTATATCGTTAGCTTCATTACCATGTTTATCGTGCAAGCTGCTGTGACCATCGTAACTGCCGGACTAGCCGTCAACTTATTCGGTTTGCAGATCGATATGGTGAATTGGTCTTTGATCATTACTATCTTGAGCATTGTTATTTTGATTGTTGGAAGGTATAAATTGCTAGACACCATGATGAAGTACATCATTCTCCTATTGACCATTTGCACCATAGTTGCTGTAAATGTGGCTTTGTTCAAAACTACAGACACCTTTGATGTCACTCAGATCTTACCCAAAGGCACTGTAGAGATTACTTTCTTGATTGCATTCTTAGGCTGGATGCCAGCTCCTTTGGATATTTCTGTATGGCAATCGATTTGGTCGTTGGAGAAAGAGAAAACAACATTGCAAAAGATCAAACCCAAACAGGCTATTTTTGATTTTAACGTAGGCTATATCGGTACTATTTTCCTTGCCATTTGTTTCGTTTTGTTAGGAGCATTGGTTATGCACAAATCTGGAGAAAGCTTTTCCAGTTCTGGAGGTGTTTTTGCAGGGCAACTTATTGAATTGTACACAAAAAATCTTGGTGATTTTGCTTACATATTTATTGCCATTGCTGCGTTTACCACCATGTTTAGCACTACAATTACCACTTTAGATGCCTCTCCAAGGACCATGACCATTGCCAATAATTTATTACTTGGAAAAAAAACAAAGTTGACCTATTGGTTCTGGATTGTGTTACTGGGATTGGGAACTTATATTATCCTGCGCTATTTTAGAGACAACATGGGATTAATGGTAAAAATTGCAACAGTCTTATCTTTTTTAACCGCTCCTTTTTATGCCATTTTAAATTACATTCTCATCACAGGAAAGCACACACCAGAAGAGCATCGTCCTAATATTTTTCTCAAAATTCTAAGTTGGTTAGGTATCATTTTTTTAATCGGTTTTAGTGTTTGGTTCTTGGTTAATTTATAATGCTTTTCTTCGTAACTTTGCTTCTTAAATGATTGATTGATGGCTAACGATACAATTGCAGCTCCAGAAAGAAAGAAAAAACCCGAATGGCTACGTGTAAAACTTCCTGTTGGAAAGAAATATACTGAACTTAGAGGTTTGGTAGATAAGTACAAACTCAATACCATTTGTACGAGTGGTAGTTGTCCGAATATGGGTGAATGTTGGGGAGAAGGTACTGCCACATTCATGATTCTTGGAAACATCTGTACACGTTCTTGTGGGTTCTGTGGTGTGAAAACGGGAAGACCAGAAACAGTAGAATGGGACGAACCCGAGAAAGTGGCACGTTCTATCAAAATCATGGGCATTAAGCATGCGGTAATTACTTCTGTAGATAGAGACGATCTAAAAGATGGAGGCTCTATCATTTGGGCTGAAACAGTAGAAGCCATTCGTAGAGCCAATCCTAATACAACTCTAGAAACACTCATCCCCGATTTTCAAGGAAACACAAAGTTGATTGATCGAATTATTGAAGTGCATCCAGAAGTGGTTTCCCACAATATGGAAACCGTGCGAAGACTAACTCGCGAAGTTCGTATACAAGCCAAATACGATCGCAGCTTAGGTGTTTTACAATACTTAAAAGAAAAAGGCATGAGAACCAAATCAGGGATCATGCTAGGCCTAGGAGAAACTGAGGAAGAAGTGATTCAAACTATGAAGGATTTGCGCGGAGTTGGTTTGGATGTGATTACCATTGGTCAGTATTTACAGCCAACCAAAAAGCATTTACCCGTTAAGGAATTCATTACACCAGAACAATTCAAGAAATACGAAACGCTTGGTTTAGAAATGGGCTTTATGTATGTAGAAAGTGGTGCTTTGGTACGTTCTTCATACAAAGCGCATAAGCACGCAAGCTAACAAGATTGCAATTCTTCTAATTTTTCATTTGATTTTTTCATTTCCTTATAGTAAGGATCTAAAATAATTATGTATTCTTTAATTATTTTCCACCAAATGTTAAATAAATAAAAAAATCACACCTTTTTAATAAAAACTTAAAGAATAATTGATTTTGGCACGATAGTTGAAAATAGATTAAACGAACAAGTAATCTTGTTTCATTGTGTAAATTATTTGAATTAGTTGATTAACAAAAACCATCTCGCTCGAGATGGTTTTTGTCTTTTACAAAGTTATTTCCTTAACTTTAATCATGAAATTACGTGATCTCTTCCTAATTCTTCTTGTTTTTTGGGCATTCAACTCTCAAGCACAAAAGAAATTTACATTAAAAACTCCTGATGTCAAGACTTTAAAAAAAGAGCTTTTAGATAGCAATTATAGTTTGAATACTGTGCTGAGATATTTCGAAAAAAATTACCCTTCGGCTTCTGAAAAATTTGACATCAAATTGGACCCTGATTTCAACAATGCAGAGTGTGGGTTTACTAAAAAGTTTTCACCTGGCATCACCTATATTTTCTATAGCTGTGGCGAAGCGCAACCTCAAAAAGAGCGAATTATACTCCCCAAAGTAAACCAGATGGATCTAAAGCTGTGGATAGAGCTTTTATACAAAGCGAATGCCACAAACATTAAAAACACATGGTATAACAAAAATGAGTACGGTCCTACAGATAAGGAAGCTGGCTGCTACTATACCATCAAGCAAGCAGACACCGAAAGCATTGTGAGCATATGGTGTGGAAGCTAAAAATAAGATCTTTCAACCTTATATAGCGCTGATGATATCGTATTTGGTAATAATGTGATGTTTCCCATCTCCTAAGTCAACCAAAACGGCTTCGTTCTCTTTGGTAATTAACTTGGAAACTTTCTCAATAGAAGTACTCCTATCTACCACTGGATATGGGTTCCCCATCACTTCTCTAATAGGTTTTTCTGTAATTTCTTTGTCTTCGATGAAGTGTCTTAGCAATGCAGCTTCATCCACAGAGCCTACAAAACCTTCCAAATCTTCTACGGGAAGTTGTGAGATTTTTAAACTTCTCATCCTCTCGATGGCATGAGAAACCAATTCCTCTGTTTTTACTGTAACCAATGGTTTATCTGCATGGCTTTTGATGAGGTCTTCTGCAGTGGTAAACTCTTCTTCTAAGAAACCACGATCACGCATCCAATCGTCGTTAAACATCTTTCCAACATAGCGACTTCCATGGTCGTGGAATAAAACCACTACGACATCCTCTTTAGAAAAGTGTTCTTTCAACTGTAAAATTCCTTTGACAGCAGACCCAGCTGAGTTTCCAACAAAAATACCTTCTTCTTTGGCAATCTTTCTCGTGTATACTGCAGCATCTTTGTCTGTCACCTTGGTAAAACCATCAATCAGACTAAAATCAACATTCTTTGGTAAGATATCTTCTCCAATGCCTTCGGTGATGTATGGATAGATCTCATTTTCATCAAAGATTCCAGTTTCGTGATATTTTTTGAATACGGATCCGTAGGTATCTACTCCCCAAATTTTAATATTTGGATTTTTCTCTTTTAAATACTTCGCTGTACCTGAAATGGTCCCTCCTGTTCCAACTCCCACAACAAAGTGTGTGATTTTTCCTTCTGTTTGTTCCCATATTTCGGGTCCCGTCTGTTCGTAATGTGCTACAGCATTTGAAGGGTTATCGTATTGATTTACATACCACGAATTGGGGGTCTCTTCTCCCAATCTTTTAGAGACAGAATAATAAGATCGTGGGTCATCTGGTTCTACATTGGTTGGGCAAACAACAACCTCAGCTCCCACAGCCCTTAAAATATCCATTTTTTCTTTCGACTGCTTGTCAGAGATCACAAAAACACATTTGTACCCTTTTACGATAGCTGCCAATGCCAATCCCATTCCTGTATTCCCTGAAGTACCCTCAATAATAGTTCCTCCCGGTTTTAAACGTCCATCTGCTTCAGCATCTTCAATCATCTTCAAAGCCATACGGTCTTTTACCGAGTTTCCTGGGTTAAAAGTTTCCACTTTTGCTAATACCAGCGCATCAACTTCATCGGTTACGGAATTCAACTTCACTAAAGGAGTATTTCCAATAGTTTCAAGGATATTTTTGGCGTAATTCATGTCTTTCTAATTGTGGTGCAAAGGAACGAAATATTTCATGATTTTTCAATGTGTAAATGACTTGTTTTAACCAAGAGTAAAGAGTAAAGAGTAAAGAGTAAAGAGTAAAGAGTAAAGAGTAAAGAGTAAAGAGTAAAGAGTAAAGAGTAAAGAGTAAAGA
>JANQMD010000002.1 GCA_028280265.1 Flavobacteriaceae bacterium | reverse complement strand
ACAAAGAAGCAGGGTTGGATAGAAGATGGAAAGCTGTTTGATCCCAATGAAATTGGGAGAGTTCTTTCCATCTATGGATGATGATTCTGTAGTTTTTTTAGATTTTTTCATCAGTCTTGACTTTTTTGATTCGTTTTTGCGTCAAGGCAAAAATGAATATCAATAGGTTTCTTTATTAATGTAGCAATAATGATTATAAATTGATCTGTTTTTTTCTTTTTCACAGAATCAGTTTAAAAATACACACAACTTTTGCGACTGATCCCTAAAACCCCACTTAAATTAGCCTCTGTTTTCCTTAAAAAATACACACATATTTCATAAATTTGCCATGCTTTTTTAAGCACCTTATTAAGGTCAACATACAGATTCTTACTGACATAAAGAAAATTATAATCATGACGACACAGCAAGCTAAAATTATTTATACCATCACAGATGAAGCACCTGCTTTAGCAACACGTTCTTTTTTACCTATTGTAAAGGCATTTACGAAAAGTTCGGACATCAATTTTGAAACAAAAGATATTTCTTTAGCTGGTAGAATTTTAGCAAATTTTTCAGACTTACTTCCTCAAAAACAAAAAGTGGAAGATGCATTAGCTCAATTAGGTGAGCTAGCAAAAAAGCCTGAAGCCAACATCATTAAACTCCCAAACATTAGTGCTTCTGTACCTCAATTGGTTGCTGCCATAAAAGAATTACAAGCATTGGGATACGCTCTTCCTGATTATCCAGAGACTATTGCCTCTGAAGAAGACAAAGCTATTTTAGCTCGTTATAATAAAGTAAAAGGTTCTGCAGTAAATCCTGTTTTAAGAGAAGGTAACTCCGATAGAAGAGCTCCAAAAGCAGTTAAGAATTATGCAAAAAAGAATCCGCATTCCATGGGTGTTTGGAAATCTGATTCTAAATCTCATGTTGCTACTATGTCGGAAGGGGATTTTGCTCATAATGAGAAATCAGCAACCATTAATGGAGCTACTTCAGTAAGCATCATACATACTGATAGTAACGGAAACAAAACAACACTAAAGCAAAACATCGCATTACAAGATAAAGAGATCATTGATGTTGCAGTGATGAGCAAAAAGGCATTGATCTCTTTCTTAGAGCAACAGGTAACTGATGCAAAAGAGCAAGGAGTATTATTCTCTTTACACATGAAAGCCACCATGATGAAAGTCTCTGACCCTATCATCTTTGGTCATGCCGTACGAGTATTCTTTAAGGATGTATTTGAAAAGTATGGAGATGATTTGGCTACAGTTGGTGTAGATGTCAATAACGGTTTTGGAAATTTGTTGAGCAACTTGCAAGAGCTTTCTGCTGATAAAAGAAAAGAAATTGAAAATGAGATTGCTTTGGTTTTTGATAACAATCCAGATTTAGCCATGGTAGATTCTGATCGTGGAATTACCAACTTGCATGTACCTTCGGATGTTATTATTGATGCTTCTATGCCCGCTATGATTCGTACATCTGGTCAAATGTGGAATAAAGAAGGAGAACAACAAGATACCAAGGCTGTCATTCCAGATAGTTCTTATAGCGGCATTTATCAAGCTACCATAGATTTTTGCAAGAAGCATGGTGCTTTCGATCCTACGACAATGGGGACTGTTCCCAATGTTGGACTGATGGCTCAAAAAGCTGAAGAATACGGTTCACATGACAAGACTTTTGAAATTAGTTCTAACGGAGTTGTACAGGTTGTAGATGCTAATGGTTCTATTTTACTAGAGCACAATGTAGAACAAGGAGATATTTGGAGAATGTGCCAGGTAAAAGATGCTCCAATCCAAGATTGGGTAAAGTTGGCTGTAAACAGAGCTAGAGCTACCGATACTCCTGCTGTTTTCTGGTTGAACGAAAATAGAGCTCATGATGCAGAACTCATCAAAAAAGTCAATCAGTATTTGCCAAATCACGATACTACTGGTTTGGAAATTAAAATTTTATCACCTGTTGAAGCAACTCTTTTCAGCCTCGAAAGAATTAAAGATGGAAAGGATACTATTTCCGTAACAGGTAATGTTTTACGTGATTATTTAACAGATCTTTTCCCTATTCTGGAATTAGGAACTTCAGCAAAGATGTTATCCATAGTTCCTTTGATGAATGGCGGTGGACTTTTTGAAACTGGTGCTGGAGGATCTGCTCCAAAGCACGTACAGCAATTCACAAAAGAGAACCATTTACGATGGGATTCATTAGGTGAATTCTTAGCATTGGCTGTTTCATTAGAACATTATGGGGACACCAATGACAACTCTAAAGCAAAAGTTTTGGCTGATGCTTTAGATTCAGCAACAGGGAAGTTTTTAGACAACAAAAAATCACCTTCAAGAAAAACGGGTGAATTAGACAATAGAGGAAGTCACTTCTATTTGGCACTTTATTGGGCAGAAGCTTTGGCTTCTCAAAATGAAGATACAGAATTAAAAGATGAGTTTAGCAAAGTTGCCAAAGCAATGACTGAAAATGAAGAAGTCATTGTGAATGAATTGAATGCTATTCAAGGGAACTCAGTTGATATCTCAGGATATTATCAACCTAATGGCGATTTGGCAAATAACGCTATGAGACCAAGTGACACTCTGAACTCCATCATTAATTCAATTTAAGAAGTTAAAATACAATGACTAAGCAGGCTTTTGCCTGCTTTTTTTATAGATAAATTGTACTTTTGAGTATGAGTTTTGTAAAAACAACTGAGAAAGATTCTCTCTACAATCAATTAGAAGAAATGAGTATTCCTGATCTTATTGGGAATATCAATAAAGAAGATCTAACGGTTGCAGAAGTGGTGGGAAAATGTTCTCCGCAAATTATTTCTTTAACGGAACAAATTATCGAGAAGTTAAAAAATGGAGGCCGATTATTCTACATAGGCGCTGGTACAAGTGGGCGTTTGGGAATTCTTGATGCTTCGGAATGCCCTCCAACTTTTGGGGTTTCTCATGACTTGGTGATTGGACTTATAGCTGGTGGAGATTCTGCCATTCGAAAGGCTGTTGAATTTGCAGAAGATTCAACCTCACAAGGTTGGAAAGACTTAAAATCTTATGAGGTCTCCAACAAAGATATTGTTGTTGGAATTGCTGCCTCTGGTACAACTCCCTATGTGGTTTCCACGCTGAAGATTTGCAATGAAAACGGTATTACAACAGGATGCATTACATGCAATGAAAATTCACCTCTTCACAAAGTTGCACAATTTCCTGTTGTAGCAGTTGTAGGTCCTGAGTTTGTGACTGGAAGTTCTCGCATGAAAGCAGGAACAGCCCAAAAGATGATTTTAAATATGCTTTCAACCGCTACGATGATTAAAATTGGCAGGGTAAAAGGAAATAAAATGGTTGACATGCAATTATCCAACGATAAATTAGTTGATAGAGGTACTCGGATGCTTGTTGAAGAATTACAAATTAGTACGGAGCAAGCATCAGATTTGTTAAAAAAACATGGTAGCGTGAGAAATGCTATTCAAAATTTTCAATAATGGCAAATTTTAATTTTCTAAAAAAAGGATTGAAACAACTTTTAATATTACTCTTCTTATTAATTGCTTCTCCAATACTTTTAAGCATGTCATTTAAAGCCCTAAGAATTTACAAAGAAGGAAATCAGTATGGAATGAGCATCGCTTTTCTCATCATTTCCATTGCGATTATGCTATTTACTATTTTCTATGCTTTTAAGACATTTAAAACTATTTTGGGTTCCATTTTTCATGACTAAGTTTGGCAAATTCTAGACTTCATAAAATTTTACATTGGGAACATTGGCCATTGCTGATGTTTTATGCACCCAATATTCCTTATGCTTTTGTACATGGGCTCGCTGCCAGAAATCTTGTTTTTTATACAGCTGTAAATCCAGGGATCAAAAATTCGGGAATTGGATCTGAGTCGAAATATGAAACGCTTAACTTATTACCTAAAGAGTATGTTCCAAAGTCTGTCTTACACAAACCAGAAACAGACATTCAAACGACCATTTCAAAAATTTCTGATCAAAAGATTTCGTTTCCTGTTATTGCTAAACCAGATGTTGGTTATAGGGGGTTGATGGTAAAAAAAATTGCAACTAAAGAAGAATTGACTGAGTATCTCACAAAATACTCAGTATCTTTTATCATTCAGGAGTTTTTAGCTCATAAGTATGAATGTGGCATCTTTTATTATCGTCATCCCAATCATGAGAAAGGTCAGGTAACTTCCATCACGCTTAAAGAATTTTTAACCGTAAATGGCGATGGAATTTCTACTTTAGAGCATCTCGTAAAAAAGGATTCGCGAGCTTTTTTATACTACAACCTTCTGAAAGAGGATTCAAATATTAACTGGACACAGATTCCCGAAAAAGACCAACCTTTTAAATTGTCATCCATAGGGAATCATTCTAAAGGGACACGATTTATTAATGGAAATCATTTAATCAATGATAAGATAGAACGAGCCATGGATACATTAAATCATCAAGTAAAGGGCTGGTACTATGGACGATTGGATGTGAAGTATCATTCTTTAGAAGAGCTTTTTGAAGGGAAGTTTAAGGTTTTAGAATTGAATGGAATTTTAGCAGAACCAACACATATCTATGACAGCACTCAGATGAATTATTGGCAAGCGCTAAAAACCATTAGAACTCATTGGAAACAGCTATATAAAATTGCCAGATACAATCATAGGCATAATCATGTACCCTATAGAAAAACCATCCCCTTTGTTAAAGAGATGGTTCGTTTAAAAAGCTACACAAATAAGCTTGTTAAACTGTCTAATAATTAAAGGATTCTCTCAAAGGTGAGGCCATTCACTCCGTCTGTATGGATCTCAAAACCTCTGATTTTATTGCTAGTATCTCTCAAAAATTTAATTCCTGAGAGCATAAATGTATTGCTTCTAAAATTGTCTTTTAAGATCGGATAGAACTGTGTAGCACTAGAATTAAAGTTAGATGCCACTAAATGGTTTGTATCTTTTTCAAAACGATATACAAGATCGAACTCCTTGTTGTAAAAAAGTCCTGCATACTCATCTAAATCAACCATAGACTGCTTTACTGGATCAATCTTATAATAAGTAATTGGCATACTATTTAGGGATGAAAACTCATATCGATCTTTATAAAACGTAACGAATACTTCAGTATCGCCAGGGAGATAGAGTTGAAAACTATTTTTCGATTTTGCGAGTAAAGGAGTCTCTCTATTTCCATTCAACCTTTTGTATCTCAGCGTATCATTTCTCAGGTAAATTTGTCGAACCAGCCCATTGGTCTTATCCCAATAAAAACCTTCAAACTTTTTTATCTTATTAGCAGCTGATTTTTTAAAAGTGATCTTGTTATATTGAATTTCAGCGGGTTCTGTATATTCTCTTTCCATAATCTGATTTGCAAGAGTCATCGCTGGCATGCCATTGTATCTGTTGTTATTTCCTAAAACAAATGAAATGACATTGTGTGATTGAAAACGAAATACATTGGCTCCATAGCCTCCTATTAAACCATACTGCCAAGACATTTTTGGCAAACCTCTTTCTGGGTGATCATAGTATCTCCCTAAGGTCATTTTACCCCAGGTCGAAGCATATTCGATACCAGAGTCTAATGCTACATAGTTATCCAATTTTTTAATCAAGCTCGAAAATTCATGACTTGATGAATATAATTGAAACCATTTTGCAAAATCTTCTGCTGTAGTATAAAGATTATTGATTCCCAATGTAAAATCTACCATTGGATTGTATGTGGTAGTCTCTGTCACAGAATAGGATTTTGCCATATTTTCCATCATACTATGATCGTTACAAAACGTAGTATTTGTCATTGCCATTGGCTTAAAAAGTTTCTCTTTTGTAAAACTTACAAAGGAATCTCCCGAAACTGATTTTACAAGCTCAGTCAGTAAAACAAGCTCTGTATCTGAACGGTGATATGAAAATCGACTTCCAGGCTTGAAATTTAGTTTCTTTTGAGAATAGATGAGCTTCACCGCGTCTTCATGTGTAAAAGTATCGTTCGAATGAATGCTTAACAACTCTTTGATTGGATCCAAATTGTACAATCCACTTGTGTGATTGATAAGGTGTTTTACTTTTACTACATGCTCATATTCTGGCAGTTCAGTCAAGTATTTTCGAATATCGTCCTCTAGAGATAGCATCCCCTGCTTTTCCAGAAATAAAACAGCTAGTATTGTGAATTGTTTTGCTAAATCTTCCACTTGAAATTTTGTCTTCGGAGTAATGTATTTCTTCGTTTCCACATCTTCTAGACCAAAACCTTTCAGGTACAGCAACTTGCCATTTTGCAGAACACCAGCTGCCAAACCTGGTTTATCTGTATTATAATAGTTTTTTAAAACGCTATCAAATTTTTTCTCTAGCTGGTAGCTTTGAGAAATGGCTACTTGTGAGATCAAGAATAGTAAAATACTTAATCTTTTCATTTTGGATAATTTTTAAACGTAAATGATTTGTGAATGATCTTCCATTGCCCTTTCATTTTTAATAACATTAAATAGTCCGTGTAAATACGTTTCCTTGCTGGCATTAAAATCTCAATTTTTGCGATGGCTGCATTTCCTTCATAATCTATTGATAAAACCTTTCCAATTCTATTACTCTTTCTCCCTTGTTGCACACCTTTTATATAATTTTTTCCAGGCCAAATTCTTAGTGTATCATTTGCGACAAAATACAAGTTAAAATTCTCGTCAAAAGCAGTTTTGAGCCTATTGGGTTCACCATTTGCCGTTCCTTCAATATAATCGTACAATACTTTGTTAATTGCTTCCATCTCAGATTGTGATTGAACCGACATCCCTAAAAAAAGGGCAATTATTAAACTAATGTTTTTCATTTTTCTATTGTTTTAAGTTTCTTCAATATTTCTTTAGCTACTGTTGCTGCTGAGCTAGGATCTTGCCCAGTAATTAATCTTCCGTCTACTTTGTAGTAATTGTCCCAACCCTTTTCTGAATAGCTAAACTTCCCTCCTCTTTCTTTGATGATTTCTTCAATTGAGAAAGGAAAGGTTTGGTAATACTGTCCCTTTTTATTCTCGAAAATATCGGGAAATCCATTCACCTCTTTGTTCTCATACATGTAACTACCATCGTTATTTTTAAGATTCACTATACCTGCGGTTCCATGGCAGACAGCAGATACAATACCATTACTGCTATATATTTGAGTGACTATTTTTTGGATAGCCTCATTTTCTGGGACACCAAACATAGCAGCTCCACCTCCAGAATAGTATACAGCACGGTAATTATCAGGGTTGATTTGTTCAGGTTTTTGGGTATTCTTTAGCCTCCCCATAAGATCAAAATCATACAAATACTTTTTTTTTATGCTGTCGGACGTTTGTAAATACCCAATGGGTATTGCACCACCTTTTGGACTCACGAAATCAACTTCATAACCTTCTTTTATCAAAACATCATAGGCAAGCACAATCTCCCCAAAATGATTTGCTGTATTGATGGATGTATTTCCGTAAGTGTGTTGATTGGAAACAACAAACAATATCTTATCTCCCGTATTAACTTTAGTTTTCTCTTTCTTTTCTGAGCAACCGAAGAGAAGAGAGAAAATTAAAAAAGGAATTGTAAATCGCATTAGTGAACTATTTTTCAGCTAATATGATTTTTAAAGTGCTAAAAGTGATTTTTATTTATAAATCAGAAGTACGGATTTATAAATGCGAACTCTTAAACTGAGCTGGCGTTTTTCCAACAATCTTTTTGAAGGTGGTATAAAAAGTTGATTTAGAATTAAATCCACATTCATAACCGATAGCCTCTAGAGTAAGACTTGTTTCTTTTAATAGCATTTTTTTTGCTTCTTCAATTCTGTATTCATTGACAAACAGTGAAAAGTTTTTTCCTAGATTATCATTCAGCAACTGTGAAAACTGATGTGTTGTCAATCCTATCTTTTTAGACAAATCTGAAGATTTTAGATTTGAATTGGTGAATAATTTCTCCTCGTTCATACAGTACTCTAACTTTCGAATGGATGTTGAAACCTCATCCAAATCAATTTTTCTATCAGAATATTTTTCAGTCTTTTTAAAGATCGTAAACCGATTCTTCTTATTGAAAAACAAAAAGAGCAATAGCACATAGAATAAAAAGCTAAAAGTAAGTGCACCAGATATGTAGTTGACAAAACTATTGAAATAGTACGAAGATACAATTGCAAGATTACCTAATAAAATACTTGCCAACCAGATGTCAAAACTAGACCTTTCTGTCTTTGTGAAAAGATTTTTCAATTGGTTTCTCACGACATAAATTGATGCAAAAATGTAGATAAACCACTGAATGTAGATCGCTTTTATAAAGTAATGTCTCCACAGTACTACGTTCTCTTTAAAAGGGTATAAAAGACCAATGATCAATGCAAAGGGCAGTAAAATAGCCATGTGATATTTCCATGTCTTTGCTATTTTACTTTTAGTATCTAATGTTGAGTTGATGTAGAAGTATAGAAACGGTCCGATAAAAAAGCATCCTGTTAATCCAAACTGTAAGTAGTGAAATGATAATTCTCGGTTGAAGTAGAAAAAAACTGATTTACCAACTCGTATACTGAGCATCAATAAAAAAACACCAAAAAATTTATTGGAGATATGTTTTGCCTTGATAAAAAATAAAAAATAGAGCCCTAAGACAATTCCGTTGAAAGCTCCCAGAGCACTAAAGAAAAATAATAACTCTCTACTTACTTCCATTTGGAAAAGATTTTCAATCTAGCACCATTTTTTTAGGAGTGGTAGGATTGTATCCAAAATCTTCGTCAGGCAATTCAACTCCTAACTTATTAATAATAAACCCTATGGTAGCAAAGTGATGTATGGCATGACTATGCGCCTGAATTAGTGCACTCGCTAGTGTATAATTTGCAGTGACCTTTCCTGTACCGAGATCGTCTGTCACAGACAAAATCATTTCAAAATCATCCTGCGATAGCGCATGTAATTTTGATAAAATCAAATGGAAATAAGCAATTCCTGCTTCGGTTGTTTGTTCCGCCAATGGATTTCTCTCTCTAGCCGAAAAATCGACTTTTTTAGTCTCTAATCCGTTAAAAATACAAGAAAAAACATCTAAGATGTGTCGCATGTGAGACCCAATACTGGAGAAGTACGGCGGTGTAGTTGTATCGCTATATTGTACGTCAGAAATAGAATTCAATAATTTGATTCCCCTGTTGAGATTCTTTTCTATTGCATCAATCATTTTGTCTTTTTAATTTCTCCATAAGTCGCATAAATATATTAATTTTTACTCTTCTTCATTAAAATTATCCTAGAATCTCAAATAAAAATGGAAATAAGGCTATTTTTCCTGTCTTAAACTCTTAAAAAGGAGTTAAATCTAAATTAGATATAATTATCTTGATCTTGTTTTTCGTAAATTTAGATTTATATGATTTAATAACTAAATCCCTATTCTGTGCTTAAAGAAAGTTCTTTAAAAAATTCTCGTTTACTTGTTGCGTTTCTCCTTTTTTTCACCATCACCCTACACTCAAATAGTGTATTTGCTCAAAAAGACAATCAAACTACTGAAGCTCTAAATAATAATGTTTACATAAGAGGAAAAGTAGTTAGTTCCGATACACAAAAAGCTATTCCTTTTTGTAGTATCCAAGTAGAAAACTCCTTTATCGGTACTTCAAGTAACGAGTTGGGTGAATTCGAAATTAAAGTGACTCAATTTCCTACAAAACTTATTTTTTCTCATTTAAGTTATACGGAACAGAGGTTGACAATTTCAGAGGAAACTTCTACACTAGTCGTAAAAATGGAACCTGCTAATAATGTATTGGAAGAAGTAGTTGTTAAATTTCCCAAAGACAAAGTAGATCAATATGCTATTGATCTTGCTAAGAAGGCTTATAATAATGTTCTACTAAGTACAAAAAAAATCAATAAATATGGAAAGGCTTTTTACAGGCAAAAATCAAAAAACAGCAAAGAATATTCTGAGTTTTCTGAAATTATTTACGATGTAAGATACGATGCTAGTGGAGTTTTAGATTGGAGTATTTTAGAAGGTCGTTATGCTTTAAAAGAAGAATACATTAATAACAAAAACTTTTCTAGGCTATCCTATACATTAAAATCCATACAACCCAATACGGATGATGCTATTTTTCCTCTACGTGAAGATTTAGAGTTGTATTACAATGTCAATGTAAAAGATGTCTATGAAAATGGCCCTCAAAATATTACTGTATTAGCATTTACTCCAAAGGCATCTTCCTCAAATAAACCTATTTTTTCTGGAGAAGTGTATGTGAATACCAAAACCAATGACGTTTTAAAAGTGAAAGGTTCTTTGTTCGATGACTCTCTTAAAATCATTTTATTAAAAGACAAAGAAGCTACTAAAAAAGATTACACACTTTCTTACGAGATGGCTTTTAAGAAAGGTAGTGATGGGATTTTGCTTGACTACATTAACATTAGCCAAGAATTTGATTATGTAAAGAATGATAAAATAGAAACTCATATTTCCTCCTCATCTAATCTTACTTTTTTTGAATATTACCAACCCACATCACTCAAAAAGTTAGGTGGAAAATCTAGAAGAGGGAAAAGTGATTGGGAAAAATTAAATACCATTGGTTACAATAAACGTTTTTGGGAAAACAATGCTATTGTAAAACGCACACCCATAGAAAGTGATGTGATTCGTGCTTTTGAAACAAATAATTCTTTTGAAACGATTTTTCTAAACAGTCGCGAACAGATTATGGCAATTCAATCTAAGATTGGTCAGGATCCTTTCATCAGAACTCTTGACAAGATTACCAATAAGTATAACAACTACAATCCTGTTGAAAAGGTATTTATTCACACAGATAGAGATCGATTAAGACCTGGAGATAATCTGTGGTATAGTGCCTATACAGTCTTAGGAGAATTTCATTACTATTCAAATGCCAGCAAGGTCGTTTACATCGATTTGGTCAATCAAAAAAATGAAATTGTTGTTTCCCAAAAGAAATACCTTTTCGATGGAAAGAGTAACGGTGATTTAACCATTCCACCAGATTTACCGGAAGGGAATTATGAATTAAGGGGATATACAGATTGGATGAAAAATTATCCTGAGGAGTTTATTTTCAAAAAAAGGATACAAATAAAAACGAATTCAGAGCTTGATATCAGTAATCCTGTCTCTAAAAAAATTGATCTTCAGTTTTTCCCAGAGGGAGGGCATATGATTGAGAATTTAGCAGGAAGAGTAGCTCTTAAAGCCATAGGATATAACGGGCTTGGAATCAATCTAAAGGGTAAAATCTACGATTCTAAAGGAAATTATGTGACTCTTTTTCAATCTAGAGAAAAAGGAATGGGTGTTTTTAACTTTAAACCAAAATCTGGTGAATCGTACACAGCAATCCTTGAAGACAATTCAAGACACCAGCTTCCCAAAGCAATATCCTCTGGATACAGCATGCTTGTCAATAATATCAACTCAAAAAATATAAAAGTAAAAATACAAGCATCTCCCGATCTGGCTGGCAAAAATTTCTATTTGATCGGTCATGTCCTGAATCAAAAGTACTATCAAGCTCGGTTTAATTTTGGTGGAAAATCCTACGTCTCAGTTGAAATCCCAAAAAATAGAATTCCTAGTGGTGTTCTAACCTTAACTCTGTTTGATGATAATATGAAACCGTGGTGTGAACGTATCGTATTTATCAACAATCAAGAAGAACTTGTGATACAAACATCCGTGGACAAAAGTGCTTTAGACAAGGGAGGAGACGTGCAAGTAAATGTTCTGATTACTGATACCGAAGGCAAGCCAGTTTCTACCAATTTTTCATTAGCTATTACGAATAAAAATAGAGTGGTTAAAAATGACTATCAATCGAACATCCTGACGCATCTTTTGCTAGAATCTGACCTAAAAGGTCATGTAGAAGATCCTGCGTTCTATTTTAAAAATCGAAAGCGGTCGACACGATACAAATTAGATCTAGTAATGCTAACCAATGGGTGGAGACGCTTTCAATGGGGTCGAATGAAAAACTATGATATTGATTCTGTAAAAAATCATCCTTTTGCAAAAGGTTTTGAGTTGTCTGGTGTTGCAAAAACCATGCAGAACAAACCTCTTTTTAGCTCCAAACTCAATATGATCGCTAAATCCAAGGCAGGCTTAAAAATGTTTTCTACTACAACAGATAATTTAGGTCACTTTACTTTTAAGAATTTAACCTTTAGTGATTCTACGAAAATTGTACTAAATGCCTATGATAGAAAAAGAGAGCCTATCGATGTAAAGATAACTTTGGACAGAAGAGTAAATGCAATTCAAATGCTTCCTCAACCCTTCATTTTAGAAGAAAAGAAAAACTCGAAAGTAATTTTAGGTGAAACAACTGAGTTAGAAGCTGAGTATAAAAAAATGGTATTAGAGGCCAAAATCAATACCGCTTCTATACTAAAAAAAGGAATTGTGTTGGATGAAGTAATTGTAAAAAACAACAAAAGAAAGATCTCGGGTCGAAAATCTCGTTTTGGTATTGAACCTGATGCCGTCTTAGATTTAGATTCAAATCAATACTTTGTAGATCAACTTTTTAAACTACCTGGAGTTACGGTGGTAGGAAATCGTATGACTCCGTTGAATCCACCAAGAGTAAGTATTCGAGGATCTGCTCCTCTATGGGTGGTTGATGGTATTCCGTATGCTAGTGGTGGTACAGGAGCTGGTGGAGCTTCTCCTTCTATGGCAAGAGAAGGCATTATACCGGGTGTTGTTCTAGATTTAAGTACACGAGATATTGAACGTGTTGAAGTGCTCAAAGACATTGCTGCTACTTCACAATATGGATCGAGAGGTAATGGAGGTGTTATTGTAATTTATACCAAAGGAGGCTCTTACAATAAGCAAGACATTATTTCTCCAGATTTCACCATCTTAGGGATGATCTCTGAAAAGGAGTTTTATGTTCCAAAATATGAGATTCAAGCAAATCTTAAAGAAAATAAGAATACAATAAGTACGCTGTATTGGAATCCTTCTCTAGTTACAAACAAGCAAGGTTTCTCTTCCATCAAATTTCAAAATCAAGGAAATTTAAAGGAAATTCAAATCGCTATTGAAGCACTCTCAGAAAACGGATTACCAGGGAGTTACCTCCAATCATTCACTAAAAAATAGTTTCTATTCTTTATACTATTTCATACTCTTTTCATTTTTTGGCACGTTCTTTGGAATTTTAGTTTTCAAATGCGAAAGCCGAAAAGCATATAGAGTAGGCAAAAACTCTAAAACCATAAATTATGAAAAGAGGAATACTATTATTATTAGGAATGTTCATGGTGGTTTCTCATGTTGAAGCCAAAAACGGCCATCCGTCAACAGAGCTCAATGGGGTTGAGAATCGTTATAGTGATGCTGTTACTTTTGTTGAGAGAGGAGTTAAATTTCATGTATTCTTAAACGGAGACTTTCATTTTATAAGACGTTATGTGAACAGAAGAAATATAGTACGAATTTATAGAGACTATAGAGGTAGAATCAACCGAGTTGGTAATGTTTTTATTAATTACGATTACAGAGGTAATGTAAGAAGAATAGGTTCTGTAAGAATGGGATACAACAGAGGAAGGCTTTCCAGAGTTGGAAACCTAAGAATACGATACAACAGATGGGGAGATGCTAGATTCTATGGGCAAGTACGATTTGACGATTATGAAGATGATTACTATTATGATGATTACTCAGGTGGTATTAATATTAATATAGGTGTTATATGTCCTTACGATGATCCATTTTTCTACAGAAGAGATTTTAGAAGAAACTACAGACAATTTAGAGAGGATGCCAATTTCTACTATTACAGAGCAAGAGAAAATGCTAGAAATACCACACGAGGGAAAATTTTAAAGAGAAGAAAACCTGCTGCAATAGATACTAACAAGCGAACAGTTAGAAAAAGATCGAATGAAAATGGTAGTAGAAGAAGAAGCTAAAAAAAGACCGCTTAAGCGGTCTTTTTTGTTTTTGTTTTAAACTCTTCCTTTCAATGCGTTAAAAACCCACGCAATAGCAAAAAAACCGATACCTACAGCTCCAAACCCCCAACCGGCAACATCATCGTATCGGAATGCTCCTAATCCAATAAGAGCCAGACCTACAACTACCATAATAATTGTGGCCCATGCTAATACTCCATTTTTATTCATACTAGATTTTAATTAGTCTAAAGCAAATATATAACTTAAATAATGAAGGTGTATGATTTTTACTCGGAACTAATTTACCTCTTCAAAAAATGAAGTATTTCATCTTTGTAACTTGCTCCAATCGGAATTTCTTTTTGGTCAATCTCTACATCTAGTGAGGTGAACGCTGTTATTTTATTGGCATTTACAATATATGAGCGATGTGTCCGTAGAAAATTATTGGGCAATGCCTCTGAAAAATGAGTGATGGTTCCTTTTGTCACAACACTTTGGTCTTTTAAGTGGATTCTTACATAATCTTTTACACTTTCAACATATAAAATTTCTTTGAATAAAATCTTAATGTACTTCTTGTTTGCATTCACATAGATATGATCATTCTGAGTAATACGCTCTTGAATAGATTGTACATCTGATTTCTTTTCCTTTAAGGAACTCTTTAATTTGTTTACCGACTTAAAAAAACGAGGAAAAGAGATCGGTTTTAGCAGATAATCAAAAGCCTCTAGTTCATAGCTTTCAACAGCATAGTTCCTGTAAGCTGTCGTAAAAATAACTTTTGGTGGATTCTCTATAGACCTCAAAAACTCAATCCCATTCAAAAAAGGCATTTCTATGTCTAGAAAGATAAGATCTACGCTATGCTGCTTGATGTATTCAAAAGCCTTTAAAGGATTTTGAAAGCTCGCCAAAAGACTTATTCCTTCGACCTGCTCTAAATGCGTTTTTATGACTTGAATTCCCAGAGGCTCATCATCTATAATGATACATTTTACATCCATATTATGATAAATCTAGGGTTAATAACACTTTGTATTCCTTCGTTGAATCCTCAATCTCTAATGTATATTTTGCCAAATAATTCAATTCTAATTGTCTTTTTAAGTTCACCAATCCTATTCCCCCATTCAAACTCAGTTGTTTTTTAGCTACTTTCTCCACTTTGCTGTTTGATACCTCAAACGTAAGTTGTTCATTTTTCGCAATCAAATGAATATTTATCCATGGATCTACAATACTTCCATTCACCCCATGCTTAAAAGCATTCTCAACCAAAGGCAATAAAAGGAGCGGTGCAATCTCAGTTTGAATTCCCTCAATATCATGATTAAAATTCAATTGCAAGGTATCATCATAGCGTAACATTTCTAGCTCTATAAAGCTTTTAAGTAATTCTAATTCTTTGTGAATAGGGATGCGTGTGTGACTACTCTGATGCAATATAAAATCGAGTATTTCAGATAATTTCAATACCACTTTGGGAGCCAAATCAGATTTTGAAAGTGTTAAGGCGTACAAATTATTGAGGGTATTAAAAAGAAAATGAGGTTGCATTTGTGCCTTTAGAAACTTGAGCTCATTGGTCACTTTTTCTCTTTCCAAAACTTCTATTTTCTGTCTCTCTTCCATCCTTCCTTTTGCCGATTTGATAATAAGCATTAGAAAAGCAATTCCATAGACAGATGGAAAATAAACAATGAATAAATAGTAAGGGTCTGAGATAATCTCTACAAAAGTTTCTTGTTCAAAATCCTTACGGATAAAGGGTTCTACCAAATGAACAATACACAATCTTGCAAGTGCAGAAAAGGTGTAGGAAAATACGATAAAAGAAAGGAAAAAGGCTATATACTTTTTTCTTACAATAAGCTTTGGTACCTGATAATATACTAGATAATAGGAGGCTATCATTTGAATAGGCAAAAGCCCCCCATATTTAATGAGATGATTTAAAAAATTTCCAGAATCTAAGGTTGCTAAAATGACAGAAAACAGCAGGTAACCCAACCAAAAAAAACTGTGATAAACTCCTTTACTCTGAATAATATTGTCGATTAATCTTTTATCGTTGCTCATCGTGAGGTTAAAAGTAACCAATATTCTCATGAATCAATTCCTATATCGACATAAAGGGAACAACTACCCATCAAACTCTATTTGCTTATGACAAAGTATTACAGGTGTAGAAAAAGGACTTCTATCCTGTAATAAACCGTGTTGGTCTACTTCTTAAAAAAGCAGTAAAAGTCTCTTATACTTTTGGAGTAAATATCATTGAAAATCAATAATAACATTTAAATTTATCATCATGAGAAAACTTATCATTTTATTCCTATTATTTATGGCTTCGGTAATTTCTTCTTATTCTCAAAGCTGTGAAGATTTATTGAATGCTGTATACAACAACAACGAATCTCAAGTAAAAGAGTTGTTGAAAAAAGTAAAACCTAATTGCAGTTTCAACGAACGCATTCAACCAAGAACGCCTCTGGGGATGGCAGCCAGAAATGGAAATCTACAGATTGGAAAACTATTAGTGAACGCAGGTGCAAGAGTGAACTATCGTTACTCCAGAGATGCGAGTGCCCTAATGATTGCTGCTCAAAGAGGTCATTTTGATTTTGTAAGCTATTTGGTAGGCAAAGGAGCAAAAATCAATCAGAAAATATCTGGTGATGGAACTCCATTAATAGCAGCTGTCAGAGGAGGCAATCCAGATGTAGTTCGTCTTTTATTAGAGGAAGGAGCCAATCCTAACGCGACAGTCAGAGGCGATGGAAACGCATTGATCATCGCTGGTAAAAAGGGAAATGCAGCAATTTTTAAATTGCTTGTGAAACATGGGGCTAAAATCGATTTAGAGTCTGAAGGAGATGGAACTCCTCTTATTCAAGCAGCAAGCAGAGGACATTTAAGTATGGTTAAAACTCTTGTAGAAATGGGTGCCAATGTCAATAAAGAAAGTGATGGAGATGGAAATCCTCTCATACAAGCAGCAAAAAATGGACATTTAGAAGTGGTCAAATACCTCATTCGAAAAGGAGCGAAAATAGACGCTCACGTGATAGGGGATGAAACTCCACTCATCAGAGCTGCATGGAGAGGACACTTAGATGTTGTTAAATATCTGGTAGAACAAGGAGCAGATGTAAACAAAACAGTTCGCGATAGCTACTCACTGAGCTCAGAAAGGAGAAATGCACTAAAAATGGCCAAAAGAGGGAAGCACCAAAAAGTTGTTGAATACTTACTAAGCCAGGGAGCTAAATAAAATTACAGGGAAGCAGCAAGTCTGCTTCCTTGATCTATCGCTCTTTTTGCATCTAGTTCAGCAGCTACATCAGCGCCTCCAATTACATGTACCGTTTTTCCTATCCCCTGCAAAGATTCGTACAATTCTTTTAGAGGAGTTTGACCGGCGCAAATCACTACATTGTCTACGTCTAGAACTTTTGCTTCTTCGTTTTGAATGTAATGTAGACCCTCATGGTCTATTTTGGTATACTCTACTTCATTGATAAATTGTACGTTCTGTTTCTTCAAATTGGCACGATGAATCCATCCAGTGGTTTTTCCAAGATTTCCTCCAAATTTCCCTTTGCTTCTTTTGAACATAAAAATCTCTCTCTCACTAGGATGAATTATGGGCTTTACTCCAGCGATCCCACCTCTAGACTCAATACTTTTATCGATACCCCATTCCTCTAGCCACTTGTCTACATTTAATGAGGTTGATGCTCCTTTGTGCAGTAAATATTCAGATAAATCGAAGCCAATTCCTCCTGCTCCTATCACAGCAACACGTTTTCCTACGGGTTTTTTGTGTTTCAAAACATCTAAATAGCTCAATACTTTTTCATGATCAATTCCTTCTATTTTAGGTACTCTTGGTTTGATTCCAGTCGCTATGATAACTTCATCAAAGTCTGAGTTTTCGAAATCTTCCTTCGTAACTCTGGTATTTAATTTTACTTCAACATTGTGCAATTCTATTTGCTTGTTGAAATAGCGAATCGTCTCATAAAACTCTTCCTTACCAGGAATCTGCTTGGCAATGTTAAACTGTCCTCCTACTTCCTTGTCTGCATCAAATAAAGTAACAATATGTCCTCTTTGAGCTGCAATTGTAGAAGCAGCCAGGCCAGCGGGTCCTGCTCCAACTACAGCTATTTTCTTTTTGTGGTCCGTAGGGTCGTAATTCAATTCTGTCTCATGACAAGCTCTAGGATTGACCAAACAACTTGCTACTTTTTGTTTGAACACATGATCTAAACAAGCTTGATTGCATGCAATACAAGTATTGATCTCATCTTCGCGTTCCTGTTCTGCTTTGTTGACCCATTCTGGATCTGCCAAGAACGGTCTTGCCATAGAAATCATGTCTGCATCTCCTCTCGCCAATACTTCTTCGGCTACTGATGGCATGTTAATTCTATTGGAAGTAATTAAAGGTATGGAAAGCTCATCCTTCATTTTTTTGGTTACCCAAGTAAATGCTGCTCTTGGTACAGAAGTAGCAATCGTTGGTATTCTTGCTTCATGCCAGCCAATTCCTGTATTAATAATTGTCGCACCTGCCTTTTCTATTTCTTTCCCTAATTGAACGACCTCTTCCCATGTACTTCCTTTCTCTATCAAGTCCAACATAGACAAACGGTAAATGATGATGAAATCTTTACCTACAGCTTCGCGAATGGATTTGACGAGCGTAATGGGTAAACGCATTCTATTCTCATAAGATCCTCCCCATTGATCCTTTCTTTTGTTCGTATGCTCAGCTATAAACTGATTGATTAAATAACCCTCTGAACCCATAATTTCAACACCATCATAACCAGCAAATTGTGAGAGTTTGGCACAGTTGACAAAATCCTTAATGGTTCTTTTGATCCCGGATTCAGTTAATTTAAAGGGCTTAAATCGATTGATTGGTGCCTTTATTTTGGAAGGTCCTACATTAAAAGGGTGGTAACCATAACGTCCTGCATGTAATATTTGCATGCATATTTTTCCTCCTTCAGCGTGAACTGCCTCAGTAATTTTTTGATGCTCTCTCGCATGCTTTTTGGAGGACATTCTTGCGGAAAATGGCCCTGTCCAACCTTGAATATTTGGAGCAATCCCACCAGTAACAATCAACCCCACTCCACCTTTCGCTCTTTCTGCATAATACCTAGCTATTTTATCAATCCCATTTTTCTCCTCTTCCAACCCTGTATGCATCGATCCCATAAGGATTCTATTTTTTAAGGTAGTAAAACCTAAATCTAACGGTTCAAAAATATGTGGATACTTCATCGGCTTGGTATTTTAATTTATTATGCATGCATAACACTTTGCAAGATAGTCATTTTTAAATAAATTATCACGGAGAAATAAACACTTTGGCAGCACCAATAAAGAAAGGCCTCAAGATTTGAATCTTGAGGCCTTTTATAAATTTCATCCAAAAAGTTTAGGTTCTTAACTCATTGGCACATCAATCATTAAGATTTCACTTCCTTCTGAGATCGTAAGTGTTACTTCATCCGTATCCCAAATACCCAGGGCATCTCTTTTAGTGAGTTGGTTTGCATCTACTTCTACGTTTCCTTCAATGACAAAGATATAAGTTCCTTTTCCCTCTTCTATCTGATGAACAACTTGAGTGTCTTCATCAAAACTTCCTATGTGTATGTGACCTTGTTGATGTATCCCTAAGGAACCTTCAACTAATTTATCTTGGGGAGAAACCACAGTTTGGAACTGGTTTGCTCTTTCGTTCAAATCAAACTTTTTCTGTTCGTAGTTAGGAGTTACATTTTGCGTTTCTGGCAAAATCCATAGCTGTAAAAAGTTTACTTCATCTGTTTTACTATCGTTGAACTCTGAATGTGTTAATCCTGTTCCCGCTGACATAACTTGTACTTCCCCAACCTCAATCGCTCTTTTATTGTCCATACTGTCTTTGTGAGACAAAGCCCCCTTCAAAGGAATGGATATGATTTCCATATTTTGGTGTGGGTGGGTTCCAAAGCCCATCTTGGGTTGCACCCAATCGTCATTCAATACGCGGAGAGCTCCAAAGCTCATTCTCTCGGGGTTGTAATAGCTTGAAAAGCTAAATGAGTGATGACTCTTTAACCAACCGTGATTGGCATATCCTCTAGAATCTGCTGTGTGTTTTATTGTTTTCATATCTGTATTGTTTTTTAGTTTGCAGGCAAGAATCCCATCTTACCCATTTGATAATCTCTTAAAGCTTCTAATATTTCTGTTTGTGAGTTCATTACATAAGGTCCCCAGCTCACTACTTTTTCATTGAAAGGTTCTCCTGATAAAAACAAAAGTTTTGCATCTTGATTGGCTTTGATGTACAATCCATTCCCATCTTGGTGGAATGTCATCATCTGGTTTTGATCTTTTACAAGAAGTTCCTTTTGATTGATCTTAACTTCACCATCAATTAAATAGATCATGGATTGATGACTCTCTTTTACAGGAAGAAAACTCTTGCCCCCTTTTTTTGCATCAATCATAAAAACATCCAAAGGAGTTTGTGTTTCAATTTTTCCTTTTGCATTCAGTAAACTTCCAGCAATCACCTTGGATGTAATAAACCCATCATTCGATGTGAAAACTTGGAAATCCTCGTCTTTTACATGTTGATAATTCGGTTGAATCATTTTCTTTTCAGCCGGAAGATTGATCCAAAGCTGAATCCCTTCTAATATCCCTCCTTTTTCTACAAATGCTTTGTGCGGACCTTCGGCATGAATAATTCCTCTTCCTGATGTTGTCCATTGCACATCTCCTGCCTTTACAATACTCTCATTTCCCAGAGAATCTCTGTGCAATTGTTCTCCCTGAATTAAAAAAGTAACTGGCTCAAATCCTCTATGCGGATGCGGTCCTAAATCCATTGGGTTTTTCTCAGGACTAATTTCATAAGGACCATAGTGATGCAATAAAAGAAATGGATCCACATCTTGTACTTGATTTGTCGGCAATGGCTGACGCAATCGTACGGCACCCATCATGACAAAATCACTTCTTTCTATATTTTTAATTGTATTTAATTTATTTTCCATGGAAAATATTTTTATAAATTTTTTTTTATCTCAATTTGTCTAATAAATCACTCAAAACTGTCGCTTCCTCATTAGTCAGTTTTTCTAAAAAATTAAGTTCTGTATTATTATCTATAGTAGACAATAATTCCAACCCTTTTTTTGTAATGCTAATGAAAACCACTCGTCTGTCATGTTCACATCGCACTCTCTCAATGAAATCTTTGTCACAAAGTTTGTCCATCAATCGAGTAGCGTTAGGTGCTCTTTCAATCATCCGATCTTTGATCACCTGTACTTTTATAGGCTCTTTTGCTCCTCTGAGAATTCTTAAAATATTAAACTGTTGAGGAGAAATTCCATAGGGTCTGAAAAATTCATTTTCATGACTATTGATCCAATTGGCTGTGTATTTGATGTTGATAAGAGCCTTTATTTTAGGGCTCTTAAATTTTGAATTGATATCCTTTCCTATGTCTCCCATTAACCTCTCAGGTTTAATTCTTTCATGATACTATTGAAATCATCAGAAGAAGGTGTCAAATAAACTTTCTCATCTACAAACAATGTAGGAAACTTTAGTTGACCTTCATACAAGCGCTTGGTATGTTCTTTGGCTTCTTGATCCATCAATACATCTTTGTACTGGAAGGAAACTTCTGCCATTCTCAAAAAATTTTTAAACGCTACTGTATGTGCGTGCCCTTTTCTACCGTATAAAGTAATCTTCATATTACCTCCTTTCAAGGGACAAAGTTACAAAAGATTTATTTAATTTCCAAGGAATATATTTCCTATGAAATTATTTAATTGACAATGCTTTTGATGGACATTTACTCACTTGTGCTACTATTGCATCGCTAGTAGCTCCATTCATATCTACCCATGGTTTTCTTCTTGGATCAAATACATCTAGTAAGCCTTTCCAACAGTTCTTAGAATGTGTACACATGTGAGGCTGCCAAACTACAGTAATCTCTCCATTTGTGTACTCTTTGACAATTTTTTTCTCACTCATTTTATCTATTTTTAGGTTTTGCTCTATTCATTTCTATCACATCCACATCTTTGTTTTCAACACCCAGTAGGTGCTTGCTAAAGTAATCTGCTTTTAACCAGAAAAAGTATTCAGTCATGCTTCCAAATCCGTGTCTTTGCCCTGGCATAATCATAAAATCAAATCGCTTGTTCGCTTTGATCAGTGCGTTGGCCATACGTATGGTTCCTCCTGGATGTACATTGTTATCGACGTCTCCAGTGACCAGCATTAATTTTCCTTTTAAATTCTTCGCTAAAGTTTGATTCTTATCAATTCTATATTTGTATTTGCTATTGCCCTTTGCATCTTTTTCCTCATCGATACCATGATGTGTTTCACTCCACCAGCTATTGTAAATAGTATTGTCATGATTCCCAGCTGAAGAAACTGCTACATGGAAGAAATCTGGATAAACCAACATGGCAGCTGTAGACATGAATCCACCTCCCGAGTGACCAAAAATTCCTACTTTTTCAAGATCAATAAAATTGTGTCGTTCTGCCAACTGCTCAGCAACATACTTTTTATCTGCCAATCCATAGTCTCTTAAGTTCCCATATCCATAGGTGTGATACCATTTTGATCTTGCAGGATGTCCTCCTCTATTTCCAAGGGTTACAACAATAAATCCTACCTGTGCCATACGATCTGTACGGTTCATTCTCGGCGAAAAAGATTTGCTTACAGCCTCTGTTTGTGGGCCAGGATACACATACTCTATCAGTGGGTATTTTTTACTTTCGTCGAAGTCGAAAGGTTTGTACATGACTCCGTAAATATCTGTAATTCCATCATCTGCTTTTACTTTGAATGGTTCAGGAAATTTATATCCTGATGCGAAAAGTTGCGATAAATCTGCTTCCTCTAGTTTCATGATCAAAGCGCCATTAGCACTTCTCAATTCAGATTTAGGAACTGTATTTACTCTAGAATAATTACTCACAAAGAATTTTCTCGAATCTGAAACACTCACATCCGAATTAAAATCACCAGGATTCAAGTTCTTCATTCCTGTTCCATTCAAATTAACTCGATACAGATGGGCGTAATAAGGGTCTTGTCCTTTTGTAACGCCATTTGCTGTAAAATACACCAATCTATTTCTTTCATCGATCCCTTCAAATCGGTCAATATGAAATGAACCTTTGGTCACTTGTCTTTTTAAATTTCCTTCAGAGTCATACAAGTAATAATGTCCCCAACCATCTCTTTCTGACCAGAATAAAATTTCAGATTCGTTGTTGAAGAGACGTATGGCTTTTCCTCTATTTTCTATGTAAACATTCGAATGCTCATTGATCAATGTTTTTACTTCGCCAGAATTCATGTCAGCTACATGAATGTCTAATTTCTTTCGATCTCTACTCACTGTATTGAAGTAGAGTTTCCCTTTTTTCGAAAGAATTAAAGAAGGTCTAAATTCATCACTAAAACTCGATTTTTTCAATGGTGCTCTGTAAACAGAAACTGACTGTTGCACCGTGGTATCTAATTGTACTTTTGTAATATCCTTAGACGGAATATCAAAGACCAATAATTCAGTTTTGTAAAACTCTTGCTCACCTGCCATGTGGTATTTATAAGTTTCCAATGTAGGTCTTCTTTTTGCTGTTGTATTGATCACCCACAAGTCCTTGATGTGACGAGCATCTGTCTTTTGATAAACAAACTTTTTTGAATCATGAGACCAAGAGACAAAAACTCGCTTTCTGTCGTCTTTCTCTTTCTCTTTTTTCTCATTATCAATGCCTCTACCTCCACCACCGTATCCGTAATTTTCGACTCCATCTTTGGTCCACTGATGTTCTACAATCGTTGAATCCTTCTCATCTTTGGTTGCTTTAAAAAAATTTTCCTTATCCATCCAATACAAATTGAAATTTCTAGAGAAAACTACAATGGAACTATCTGGTGCAATGGTTGCCCAACTGTTCCACTTCTTCTTTTCAGCCTTTTCATTGTCTATCACTGTCAATTTGTTATCGCCTAATTTATATTCAAAGTGATATCTCTTTTTCTCCATTTTAGGCTTCTTAGCTCCTTTCTTCTTTTTAGAGTCTTCTTCTTTTGCTTTTACCTTTTCTCTTGAAGTTACTCGGAAACGAATTGCCGTTTCATTCTTTACGAATTTGAAATTGAATTTAGGGAGATGCTGAGCATCATACGGGTCCTTGGTTATTTCTGATAACCATCTGGCCATTTTCTCATTATCAAACAGAGGTGTTCTCTTCTTTGCATCTGCGTCTACCAGATAATATTTAGAACCTTCACTTGTTTTGTACTGATACCAAAAACGATTTCCTCTCTTTAACCAACGAGGGTTTACTCTAGTTGAGTGAACCAATTTTGCGATGTTGGAAGGTGAGAATCTGGCTGCAAGTCGGTAATTGGGAACAGGAGTTTGATCTGTTGTTTCATCCTGTGAATAAGATTGAAAAGAAAACACAAATAATGCGAAAAATAGAAGACCTTTTTTCATGATTGATTTGATTAGATGATTTAATTTGAAGAATGAATTTACTAAAATAAATGTTGTCAACCTTTATTTTAACATAGTCATCGAAGGATTCAATATCTTTGGAAAGGGTTGTTGAATCTTTTTATTTTGTGCATCTATGGGCTGACACATGGATTTGTTATTTTCAATAATGAAATAAACAATTTTTGCCACCTTGAGCGCAGTCGAAAAGAAAAAATTGTTTTCGGCTGCGCCCAAACTGACATTTTCTCTTGACTTATTGCTAGTACTAAACCACGTTTTCAAATGCTGCTACTTTCGTTTTCAGCAATACATTCTGATCATTATCTATAATTGCTCCTTCTTGAAAAGCCTCATAAAACTTTGCTAAGGAAAAGGTATCGGTAACTTTTGCTCCCATGTGTGGATAAAAATTCTTCGCAGCTTCTAGCACATTCGCTCCTCCTCTACCTCCAGGAGAAGTCGCCATTAGTAATACAGGTTTGTCGTTAAATACTTTTCTGTCCAGACGTGAAATCCAGTCAAAAATATTTTTATACGCTGCAGCAAACGACCCGTTATGCTCGGCAAAAGAGATGATAAATCCATCTACAGATTTAAAATGTGCGCTTAATTTTTTCGCATTCTCCGGGAATCCATTTTTCTCTTCATCTTCACTATAAATTGGCATTTTATAATCATTTAGGTCGATTACTTCATAGTCAATACTTTCTAATAAACTTCCTGCATAGGCTGCTAGTTGTTTGTTAATTGAAGTGGAACTTGTACTGGCACCAAAGGCAACTATTTTCTTCATGGTATTTGTTTTTTTAATTTTCAATGAGTCAAAGTTATTAAAAATAATATTATTTTCCAAGGAAAATAATTCCATGTAATTTAAACTATTCAAAAGTATTATAATACATGTAATAATCAAGTCTAAAGATTACTATATTTACTTCTTAATTGTAGGATCATAATATGAAAAAAGAATTATTCGAGAGTATTATAAATAATTATGATGAACTCAAATATAAATTGCTTGAAGCTCAGACCTTTGACGAAGAACATTTTGGTTTTCCGGAAATCTACTATAAAATTATGGAAACTGATAATCAACGTGTTAATGCATTTAAAAAGGCATTTTTTCTCAATGGAAATTTTAAAAATAAAACGATCTGTGAAGTAGGTGTTGGCACACTTCCTTTAACAAAACTTTATATGCCTTTTGTAAAAAAGGCGTATCTCATTGAAAATAATCCAGATTTAATTCCAATAATTAATAATGAAATATCAAAGTATGATTGGAAAGACAAAGTAGAAGTTATGTATGTAGATGCTTTGACTGTTGAATTACCGGAAAAAGTAGACTTTGTGATTGGTGAACTTATGAGCATTTATTGTGCAAATGAATTTCAGGTTCAAATTTTTCAACATATGCGTAAATTCTTAAAATCTGGTGGAAAACTATTACCTAATAGGATTGTTAATTTTGCCCGACTCTGCGAAGCAGAAATAGATGAAGGCATTCATCATTATCCTGTAAATTTTACCAGACACCAACCCATGTTTTTGACTCAACAATTCTTAGTTAATGAAATTGAGCTTATGAAAGAAAAGAAGCAAGGGGTTAATTTGAGTTTTTCAGTTCCTATATTATTTTCAGGTAATATTAATGCGTTGTATCTAGAGTCTTATGTAGAAATAACAGAGGGAGCAAATTTTACAGGAACAGATAGTTTGATGCCTCCAACAGTATTAAAAACAACAAATACTCAAAAAGTTGAAGCAGGTGATTTAGTACATATAGATTTTAGTTTCAATTACGGATGTTCTTTAGACAACATACAGTGTGTCCTAAGCTAGGATATCGATATCAAAACCAATGATATCTCTGATACCTTCTTTTTCATTACCTATCGGTTGGATGGGTGTTACATAATGCCATAAGTCATTACCAAAAGTAGCTTCTTCTCCTGTATCTGCTTGGAAAATAAATTCTCCTGGCTCTAAAGCTTTTTTAAAAAGAACCTCGTTATCATTTTTTGATACCTTTTCAAAAATTTGACTTTCACCTCCAGAAATATTGTGTCTATTCACTACTAAAGCAGACATAATGTATTGCGATCCGTCTTCATGAATACCTTCTGGAGCGTTCTCCCCTAAGATAGACTCATAACTTATAGTTCTCATAAAATGACTTGTTATTTGTATTTTACGTATTTCAGGGTGTATCTCTTTTACAATAGCAGTTACTTCTTCTAGCAATTTAGCAAACAACTTATTATTTACAGCTTCATTTTTAGACTGTGTAAAAACACGTTTTAAAGCTCTAAAATCAGACACATTTTGCCTAAACTGTTGATCGGTAATTCTTTCTATAAAAAACTCATCATCCCAAATTTCTATTACAAATTTTGAAATACTACGCTGCCTTGTTACTATGGAAAGTTTTCTAAATTCTTCGTATTCTTTTTTAGTTAATTTTTTCAATAATGATTCAAATATTTTTATGTCTGTTTTTCCTTCAAAAAAAGAACCATAGTTCTTTTGAATCATATTGTGTTGCAAAGGAAATTTTGTCTTTAAAAAAGTAATCTGGTTTTCTCGAACCAAATATGTATCGTCAGAAAGACTCTCGAAAAAAGGTTGAAAAAAGTTGAGAAATTCAGCAATGTCAAATCCTAAATGCTTTACATTACCAATTCGTATAGGTGATTTGATATTCCTACTTATTTTCTTAGATATCTCTTTTTCTGTCATCATAACTCAAAGAGTCTTTAAAATCAAATTTTACATTATTTAATTCTGAAAATTAAACTTGGAATCTTAGTTTGTCTATGATTCCTCATCTTCTTTTTGAAACTGTAAATACTGTTCAACAGTTTTATTTACTGGTGGAATATCTTCCTCTTCAATAGTTTTAAGCAGTTCTTTAGTGACTGGGGTGATACCAACAATTCGATTAGCCTGATATTCAATAATTTTTTCGAATAAATTTCTAGCTGTACGAGCATTTCCCGAATTTTCATGGCGTCTTTCGTACAGTTTTTCAAAAATAAACTCTAGTTTTTCCTCAGCATCTTTTTGTAAAATAAAATCATTCTCTTTGCAAAAAAGATTAAAAATAGCTAGTAATTCTTTTGGCTTATAGTGATCAAATGTAAAGTAGCGATTAAATCTTGATTGCAATCCAGGATTGGATTGGATAAAACTTTTCATTTCATCTGGATAGCCTGCAACTATGATTACTAATTGATCACGATGATCTTCCATTTTTTTTAATAAGACTTCAATAGCCTCATTTCCAAAATCGTTCTTATTATTTTTGGCCAAAGCATATGCTTCGTCAATAAATAAAACGCCATTTAAAGAAGCTTTAATTACTTCCTCAACTTTTAACGCTGTTTGTCCAACATAACCAGCAACCATTCCGGTTCTATCTGTCTCAACCAAATGTCCTTTTTCAAGATATCCTAAATGTTTGTATATTTTAGAAACCAGTCTTGCAACTGTTGTTTTTCCTGTCCCAGGTGGCCCCATAAAAACGGAATGCAAAGAATTGTTGACATTTTTTAGTCCTCTTTCTTCTCTAATTTTCTGCACTTTCAAGAAATTTGATAATTCTTGTACAGAATTTTTTATATTTTCTAGCCCTATTAATTGATTGAGTTCTTCAATAACATTATCTAAAGTTTCATTTTCATCAATTTCTATTTGGGTCACTCCTTCTATTTTCTGTTTAGGATCAGATAATTTATCTTGGATTTTCCTTAATAGCTTAGTTTCATCTTCCGAGATAGTTCCATCTGCTTTTACAATTAAAGATGCCAAACGGGATAATAAAGTAACTGAGTTTGTAAAGTTAGGACTCTCTAATCTCTTAAGTATTGATGGTAATATAAACTCATTTTTATATTCATCTCCTAAATCAAATAAATTCGCTTGCCTAATTGTTGTAATATTTTCATCAAACTTATCTGACTTTGCAAGGGTATTTATTCTTTTTAGAGAGAGTGATTCTACCAAATCATTCCCTTGCATTTTTTCAAAGAAAAAAGCGAGTAAAAATTTGATTTTTTTTTCAGCTACAGCATTGGTCTTTTCACTAAGATCATAAACCATATTATATATCTTAATAATATCTCTTAGCATTAAATGCTCTGCTTTAAATTCTAAAGCATCATCTGTTTTATTGATAATAACATTGACTGTATTTGAAAATTGTTTGTTATTATTCAAATCTTCAACCAAACCTAATGCTTTATTTCCTTCACTGTTTAGTATCTGTAAAAATTCATGATCAATATCAAAATCTTCATTTTCAGATTCTTTTTCATTTATGTAGGTTTTAAATTTATTTGTAAAGTACTCCAAGTCTTTTTTATCATCACTCTTTAACAATAATAGATTATCAATTAATTTTTTCATTATCAAATAATGATCTCTGAGAATAGCTTTCTTGATATTTCTGTCCTCTAAAATTTCTCCAGATAAACTCACTTTTTTTTGAGGAGTATGAAAGCTATGAGTAGTAATAATCAAATCCAATTGATCTATAGAACCTTTTTTTGAATATAACAGTAATAAGTCTTCATTCTGCAAGTTTATTGAAGGAAAATCTTTTGAAATGCTTAAAATCTTTAAAGGGTTTATAGTATTTCCCTTAAAAAAACATGCCTCATTCTCTTGACTTAGATTGTCAAAGAATCGATCTATTTCCTTATGGTATTTTCTAAGCATTAAAAAAAATAGTTAAAATTGTTACCTTTAGTCTACTATATACAAAATCTAGGGTGAAGAAATTATATATCCTCGGATTCAATAAGCATCATAGCATCCTCTACTTCATGCACCAAATTATTAAAATGAGGCAATCGTTTTGTATCTCTATTTCTCTGAAAAGGCAGATCTACATGTATATGTTTCACAAATCTCGATGGGGCATGTTTCATAATGTAGATATCATCAGCTAAATAAACAGCTTCCTGTATATCATGAGTGACAAAAAGAATTGTAGGACTGAACTTTTCCCATATACCAATGAGTAAATCTTGCATCTGAAGTCTGGTCTTTATATCTAGTGCTCCAAAAGGCTCATCCATTAGGAGAATTTCAGGATTTGACATCAGACTACGAGCAATAGCAACACGTTGTAATTGCCCGCCAGAGAGTGTAGGATATTGAGCATATTTTTTTTGATGACCATCTAAACCTACTAATTGAATCATTTCCATAGCCCTTTCATTACGTTCTTTCTTGGAGATTCCTTGGAATCTTAAACCTAAAGCAACATTATCCAAAACAGTCATCCATGGTAAAGAAGAATATTGTTGAAACACCATACTAACTCTATTCTCTTTGCCTACCTCTTTTCCTTTCACCAAAACTTTTCCAGACGTAGGTTTTTGCAAACCAGCAATATATCGGAGAAGTGTTGATTTTCCACAACCTGACATCCCTAAAATAGCCGCAAATTGCCCCTGCTTAGACTCGCCTTCAATTAACAAGTCTAAATTTTCAATAACACTTACCTTACCTTTATCATAAGACTGGGATACTCCTCGAAGTTCGATGATATTTACTGCATTAGTATTTTCAAATTGTATCCCCATATTAATTCTTATTACCTTTATTGATGTGTTTAAAGGGGAATAATATTTTGTCAATCATAACAAAGAGTCTGTCTTGTAAAATCCCAATAACTACAATAATAATTAGTATTGCAAAAGCCTTATCAATTCTACTTTGTCTTTTTGCTGTCCAAATCAATTCTCCAATGCCTCCTCCTTTGTTTAACATTTCTGCAATGGTTATATAAGTCCAAGAAATAGCCGTAAGAACCCTTATATCATCGATAATTTTTGAGAATACAAAAGGAAAATAGACCGTTTTTATGGTCTGCCAAGATGTAGCACCTAGAGTAAATACGGTATTGAGATATACTTTTTGCACTTCATCAATACGTTGAACCACAACAGGAATTAGATATACAATAATCCCAAATGCCAAGAAAGACACTTTCATTTCACTGCCCAAGCCTAACCACATAATAAAGATTCCAGTGACTGCTGTAAGAGGAATAAACCTGTAAGAATCTATGATTTGACTAAAAAGCCCTCTGAATAACGGTATTAAGCCTAAGACAAAGCCAAGCGGAATAGAAATAAGAATAGCAACTAAATATCCAAGCAAGTTTAAGCGAATAGAATAGAATGTATTTCCTATAACATCATCATTTTTATTTAAATCAGGAAATGCTTTAAGAACCTCTAAAGGTGAAGGTAATAAAGGATATACTTTATTCTTTTTCAATCCAAATGCTGAAAGTTTCTCTTCATCCAATTCTTCTAACAGGTCATGACTAGCTACTAGAAGTGAATCATTATCATAATACTTCCTATTGACTTTGCTGATTTTAGATGTTTCAATAGTTTCATCTTGGGATATGACAAACTTAGATAGTTGTTCAGACAAAAGAAACCATGCAAGAACAATAAATAAAGCCCCAACTATTGTCAGCACAATTTTGTCCTTAGACTCTAAATTTCCTCGTAATTCAAGTAATCTTTTAAAATTCATTAATCTACAACCAATCCAAAATCAGCTCTACATTTTTAGATTTACAACCTGCATCCTAATTTCTTTCACAGCAGAAGCAGATTTATCTGGATCATTTTCTAAATATAATAAATCTATTCACATGCATATTATGTTGAGAAATTAGATAGTGTGATACAGATTGACCTCTTTTTTTTGACAATATAATATTAAAAGACCAGTCTCATCCATTGTCTGTATTTCCTTCAATCGAATTCTTATTTTTACAATAAGGGTAAACTACAGAACAATCAGTTGTTTTTTATTTTCAATCAATCGATATTCATTTGTTCTGAAATTCATACTAACTTTTTTAAAAGAAAGAGATTCTTTTGTTTCCAGAGTTCAATCGCCTAATGAAAATTGTTTTTTTATCTCTGAGTCATGGTTAATTCCTGTAAGAGATGTTTTAGAAACCAAATCTTTTGTAGAAAGCAATCTCCAACTTTTCGCTCTACCAGTATTATACCCTAAACGATCATATTTTTCTTTCATCTTGTTATATAAATCTTCTCCAGTAACACCATTATAACTCGGATTCAAACCAAAAAAATCTTTATTATCTCCATGAGTAGCTAATCTAACATTATTGATAGCATCTAAACAAAAATCTTCAGGCTGAGAAAGTCCCTCTGCTAAAATTTTCGCTGCTTTCCTCTTATTACTTTCTGAGTTATTGAGTTCTGAAGCTCCAATCATCCAACCTTCATATAAATTTCTCAATTGTTCTTTATGAGTTTCTACAAACTCTTTTTTAGAGACAAATACGTCTGCTATTATGTGTGTGGCATTTTTTGTGCTTTCTAATACTCTTGAGCCTGTAACCTTACTTACACAATCATCATCGTCTGGACTCCAAACAACTGCACCTTGAACGATTCCACTTTTAAAAGCTTCCGCTGCGTCAATAGCACTAGGCACCTCTACAATATCAACATCATTTGTAGACATCTCATTAGCTTCCAATAACCAGATTAAAAATGAATGAGAAGGTGTCATTGGTGCTACTGCTATTTTCTTACCTCTTAGGTCACTTACTTTATTAATGCCTCGTGCTACAACAATAGCATCTCCTCCACGACTCCAATCAGCCTGAAAAATAACTTGAGGTTCAAATTGTTCTAAGCCTTCTACCTCGGTAGGAAATGCATCAATTGTTGCCCACATTAAATCAATGGAACCATTTTTGAACGCATCTCTAGAAGCATCAAAATCATCTATCACTTCGAAGTTTACCTTAAAACCATAATCTTTGTAGAACCTTGATTTTGTATTCGCCTTAAAGCCTTCATTAAAATATTGTCCACCTACATAACCGCCCCAGGTAATAACTCCTACATTGATTACATCTTTGTACCCATCCTTTGTTTTTCCAATAGTAGTTAGATTTATTTTTTCTTCAGCTTCAGTATTTCTCAATTGATTTAATAAAAAATAAACACCCGCTATAATTACAGCTACTATTAAAATTTTTGAAAACGATGCTAGCTTTGTTCTTTCCATAATGTCTTGCCTATTTTTTAATTTTAGAAATTAAGTAAGCTACATCGGTACAAGCCGTGGAGTATTCAAATTTCTAATGAGAATAAAATCTGGTTTAGCAATTTCGTAAAAAAAATCCATTTATCTAATATGTAGACAATATATCAAATTTGTTACATCTATTTCAACTTAAATCTTTTAAATCGCATTTTACCCTTCACGGATTTATTTTTATCATTCTCTTCACAATCATAGCTATTTCTCTGACTAAAAATTTCTTAATTTTGCGCTTGCAAATTCACATCTTTATGGATATCAACTTTAACAAAAACGAAGATCACAACAAACTCATCGCTTCAGAACTAAGAAAAAAACTTGTTAAAGTAAGTTTAGGCGGGGGACAAAAGCGAATACATAAGCATCACGAAAAAGGAAAGTTAACAGCTCGCGAAAGAATCGATTACTTATTAGATTCAAAAGCCGATAGTATAGAGATTGGTGCTTTTGCTGGTGAAGATATGTACGAGGAACACGGTGGTTGTCCTTCTGGTGGAGTTGTGGTAAAGATTGGATATATTCAAAAAAAGCAGTGTATCGTGGTCGCAAATGATGCTACTGTAAAAGCAGGTGCTTGGTTTCCTATTACAGGAAAGAAAAATTTAAGAGCGCAAGAAATTGCTATCGAGAATAGACTTCCCATCATCTACTTGGTAGACAGTGCTGGTGTGTATTTACCCATGCAGGATGAAATTTTTCCTGACAAGGAACACTTTGGACGTATTTTTAGAAACAATGCAGTGATGAGTAGTTTAGGAATTACACAAATTTCAGCTGTTATGGGAAGTTGTGTTGCAGGTGGAGCTTATCTACCCATCATGAGTGATGAGGCTTTAATTGTAGATAAAACAGGAAGTATCTTCTTAGCGGGAAGTTATTTGGTGAAAGCAGCCATTGGTGAAACGATTGATAATGAGACTTTGGGTGGAGCCACAACGCATTGCGAAATTTCTGGTGTTACAGATTACAAAGCCAAAGATGATAAAGATGCCTTGGACACCATTAAAAATTTAATGGGTAAAATTGGTGATGCTGACAAAGCAGGATATAACAGAACAGAACCTCATCAACCCGAAGAGAATCCAGAGGAGATTTTTGGAATCTTACCAAAAGCTCGCCATGAGCAATATGATATGAAAGAGATCATCAAGCGTTTGGTTGATAATTCTGAATTTGACGAATACAAAGAGAGCTATGGAAAAACTATTATTACTGCTTATGCCAGAATTGATGGATGGGCAGTGGGCATTGTTGCTAATCAACGTCAGGTGGTGAAAAATGCAAAAAAAGAGATGCAATTCGGAGGTGTTATTTATTCTGACTCTGCTGATAAAGCCACACGATTCATTGCGAATTGCAATCAGAAGAAAATACCATTAGTTTTCTTACAAGATGTCACTGGGTTTATGGTAGGTTCTAAATCGGAACATGGAGGTATTATTAAAGACGGTGCAAAAATGGTCAATGCCGTAAGCAATTCTGTGGTTCCTAAATTCACCATTGTCATTGGAAATTCCTACGGAGCAGGTAATTATGCTATGTGTGGAAAAGCCTATGATCCAAGACTGATTGCTGCTTGGCCGAGTGCTGAACTTGCGGTAATGAGTGGAAATTCAGCGGCAAAAGTATTGCTACAAATTGAAACTGCAGCTCTAAAAAAGAAAGGGGAAGAGATTACCAAAGAAAAAGAAGAGGCCTTGTTCAACGAGATCAAATCTAGATATGACAAACAGATTTCTCCTTACTATGCTGCAGCACGTTTGTGGACAGATGCAGTCATCAATCCTTTAGAAACAAGAAAATGGATTTCTATGGGAATCGATGCAGCAAATCATGCCCCTATTGAGAAAAAGTTTAATTTGGGAGTGATACAGGTCTAGAATAAAGAGTAAAGAGTAAAGAGTAAAGAGTAAAGAGTAAAGA
>JANQMD010000050.1 GCA_028280265.1 Flavobacteriaceae bacterium | reverse complement strand
GTTCACAATACTGTCTTGGTGGGCGTTGCTTTCTTTTTCCTTCTGTTGATTTTTCCATGATCTAATGATTTATGGTCAACTTTTTTCAGGACTAGACATAAAAAAGAAAAACCGCATTGAAATTCAATGCGGTTTTTTTGATATACTATTGCCTTACTTGCGTACTTTGAATTTGTAATGCAAATATTGATAAGCATCTCTAGGTATGATAGAGATCCACTTTTTGTGTTTTAAATACCATCGAAAACGAATCGATGATAAACCCTTAGTTAGGTAAGAAGCAACAAAAGGATGCACGTTCAACATCACTTTTTTGTTTTTTGGATTAGAAAGGATTCGATCTAAATCGCTTTCAATTTTATCTAATAAAACAATAGGTGCTTCTACTTCACCATTTTTATTTGGGTTGGGTTCAGTTGTTTTGATACTTAATTCAGGTCGAACTCTTTGACGAGTTATTTGCACCAAACCGAACTTACTCGGAGGCAGAATTTTGTGTTTTGTTCGATCAAAAGACATTTGCTCTTTTAGATGTTGATAGAGCTTGTTTCTATTTTTAGATTCATGCATGTCTATAAAATCAATAACAATAATTCCTCCCATATCTCTTAATTGCAATTGACGTGCAATTTCGGTAGCAGCAATTAAATTTACTTCTAGGGCTGTCTCTTCTTGAGACCCAGCTTTATTTGATCTATTGCCACTATTTACATCAATTACGTGTAGTGCTTCTGTATGTTCAATAACCAAATAAGCTCCTCTACTCATGGAAACAGTTTTTCCAAATGAAGTTTTTATTTGTCGTTCAATACCATACTTTTCAAAGATGGGCACTTTAGATCTGTGAAGTCTTACAATGTTTTCCTTCTCAGGATAAATTTCTTGTAAATATTCTTTAATTTCTACTTTAAGAGTTTCGTCGTTGGTAACGATGTTTGTAAAAGAATCATTCATTACATCTCTTAGAATGGAAGATGCTCTGTTTAATTCACTAAGGATTTTCGTTGGTGTATTTGTATTTGCAATTCGCTTACACATTGTTTTCCAGCGATCCAGTGAATTTTGTAAATCTTTATCTAGTTCTGCAACCTTTTTATTTTCGGCTACAGTTCTTAAAATAACACCAAACCCTTTTGGTTTGATACTTTTTGCTAATCTTTTTAAACGTTCTTTTTCTTTAGGATCTGCAATCTTTTGCGATACAGAAATACGATCAGAAAAAGGAACAAGAACCAAAAAACGACCTGCAATGGAAAGTTCGGAACTTAATCGAGGTCCTTTGGTAGAAATAGGTTCTTTTACAATTTGTACTAATAAATTTTGACCTGATTTTAGTACATCATTAATACTTCCGTCTTTGTTGATGTCTTTCTCAAAACGAAAGTTTTTTAAAGTGAATTCTTTATACCTACCTGTACTTACTTTTTTAATAAACTTATTCATAGATTGAACTTGAGCTCCTAAATCATGATAATGTAAAAAACCGTCTTTCGGATATCCTACATTAACAAAAGAAGCATTTAGTCCAGGCAAAACTTTTCCAATTTTTGCTAAAAAAATATCGCCCACGGAAAATTTATTATCGCCTGTTTCTTTGTTAAGTTGTATTAGTTTTCCATCTTTTAGTAAGGCAAAATCAATATCAGATGAATTTGAACGAATAATTAATTCTGTTTTCATACTGAACTGTTTTAATACCATACAGCTATGCTGTACGATGGATTAAATTTTACAGGTATTATAAAATACCAGTCGAGGCTCCTGTTCTCTACAGAATGATTACCTCTATTTCAATGAACGTTAGTGCTTTGAGCTTTACCTAATGAAGATAGGTAAAAAAAGAAAAAGTAAGGGTCAGACCTTACTTTTTCTTATGTCTGTTAGCTCTAGCTCTCTTTTTTCTTTTGTGTGTAGAGATTTTAGATCTCTTTCTCTTTTTACCGCTTGGCATAATTTTCTAATGTTTTAAAATCTTACGATTTAGGTTCGTATTATTTACTTTACAGCCACTTTGCTTTTTACCCCTTCAGTAAAGGTTTTAGCTGGTTTAAAAGCTGGAATATTGTGAGCAGGAATTTTTATTGTTGTGTTTTTAGAGATATTTCTTCCTGTTTTTTCAGCTCTAGTCTTGATGATAAAGCTACCAAAACCTCTTAAATATACATTATCTCCATTTTCTAAAGCTCCCTTAACCTCAGTCATAAAAGCCTCTACGGTTGCTAATACATCTGCTTTTTCAATTCCTGATTTGTCCGAAATTTTCGATACAATATCTGCTTTCGTCATGTTACTATATTTTAAGTTATTATTATCTAAAAAATGCCGCCTTCGAATACTGTAAATTAAATACAAATAGATCGTTGCTAAGGCGGGGGCAAATATATGATAATTAATCGATTCCGTGAAAAGAAACAAATAAAAATATATCAATTTTAAGGTGTAGTTTTGCGTTTGCAAAAAAAGATGATGGATTTTTCTAAAACATTAATTTACTGGTATTTACAAAAGAAAAGAGATTTGCCTTGGCGTAAGACTAAAAATCCATATTTGGTTTGGATGTCAGAAATTATGTTACAACAAACAAGAGTTGCTCAAGGATTGAATTATTATCTTAAGTTTTCCGAAGCTTTTCCGAGAGTAGAAGATTTAGCCAAAGCAGAAGAATCTACTGTGTTAAAAATGTGGCAAGGACTCGGTTATTACTCAAGAGCTCGGAATTTGCATTACACAGCTAAATATATTGCAAACGAACTCGGAGGAAAGTTTCCTAATAACTATAAAGAGTTGCTAAAACTAAAAGGAGTTGGTGATTACACCGCTTCAGCAATTGCTTCTTTCTGCTTTAATGAACCTGCAGCAGTGGTAGATGGGAACGTATATCGTGTATTGGCAAGATACTTTGGAATTAAAACCCCTATTAATACTTCTAAAGGAATTAAAGAGTTTAAGGAATTAGCACAATCACTAATAGATGCCGATGAGCCAGGGATATTTAATCAGTCTATCATGGAGTTTGGGTCACTGCAATGCAAACCTCAAAATCCAGATTGTCATTCTTGTCCTTTGCAATCGAGTTGTGTTGCTTATGAGAAAAAACTCGTGAAAGACCTTCCCATAAAAGAGAAAAAGTTAAAAGTAAAGAAACGATTCTTTAATTATTTAGTTTTTGTATCCAAAGATGGTGAGACGATCCTAGAACAAAGAACAGGTAAAGGGATTTGGCAAGGAATGTATCAATTTCCTTTGATTGAAACGAAAGAAGAGATTCCAAGTAATCGTATCATATATTTGGAAGAATTTGTAGAAAAAGTTCCACAAGATAGCACGATTACTTATTCAGAATTTGGCTATGTGGTACATAAACTTTCCCATCAACATTTATATACTCATTTTTGGATCATCCAAACAAACGAATTAAAAGGAACAAGTGTACCTTGGGAAGAAATTGAAAAGTTTGCTGTCCCCGTTTTAATCTCTAATTTCCTTGAGCAATTTGACTACAAATCGCATCAAAATTTTTAGTACATTTGAGTAAACAATCAATGAAAAAATAATGTCTGGAACAATCAATAAAGTGATACTCATAGGCCATCTAGGAGATGCCGTGAAGATGAATTATTTTGAAGGAGGAAATTCTATTGGAAGGTTCCCAATTGCTACGAATGAAAGTTACACTAATAGACAAACAGGAGAGCGGGTAACTACTACAGAGTGGCATAACATTGTTGTCCGAAACAAACTTGCTGAAACTTGTGAAAAATATTTATCAAAAGGAGATAAGGTTTATTGCGAGGGAAGAATAAAAACCAGGCAATGGGAACAAGATGGACAAAAACGATATACTACTGAAATTCATGTAACCAACATGACATTTTTGTCGAACAGAAATGAAGCTGGCACTTCTGTGTCTCCTACTGCTACACAACAATCTCAACAACAAGCCGAGCCTCCAAAGTCGATCTCAGTTGAAGAAGATGATGATTTACCATTTTAAGTTGAACCAAATTACTCATATTGGATCCTGATCCTGAACCTTTATTTATTTTACTAGCCTCTTTTGGAACGTTTGAATTCATTGAGGTAACGGTACTTGCTCTTTTATTGGTGTTTTCTGCTTTGATATCTGGAACCGAGGTTGCATTTTTTTCTTTATCTAAATCAGAGTTAGACAAGCTTACCGAAGCGTCTAAGGGAGAAAATCAAGTTGTGAGTTTATTAAACGCTCCAAAAAAGCTACTAGCAACCATCTTAATCACGAATAACTTTATCAATATTATGATTGTACTGTTATTTGCCGATTTGGATTTCTTTGGCAGCATTCAGGAATCATGGGAATTTTTAGGAATTCATGTTGCTCCTCAATATGTAAAGTTTACACTGGAAGTAATTATGGTAACTTTCCTGATCTTACTTTTTGGAGAAGTACTTCCAAAAGTATATGCATCGAGAAAATCGTTACAGTTCTCCAGTTTTATGGCAAGACCGCTTCATGTTTTAAACATTCTTTTAACTCCTTTAAGCTTTGTGCTTACCAACATGACAGGTGTTATTGAAAGGCGTTTTGGAAATAGCAATTCTAATTTTTCTGTGGAGACTTTATCTCAAGCTCTTGAATTAACCTCAGACGATGCAACAACAAAAGACGAGCAGAAAATTTTAGAGGGAATTGTTAGCTTTGGAAGTACTGAGACAGTTCAGATCATGAAGCCTCGGATTGATATTTTTGCACTTTCTGATGAAGAGACTTATGAAGAGGTGCTGAAAAAAATTCTGAAGAATGGATATTCTAGAAACCCGATATACCACGATTCTATAGATAACATTATTGGTGTGCTATATGCCAAAGATCTCCTCGCTCATTTGGATCAAAAACAATTCAAATGGCAAAAATTATTGCGAGAACCTTTTTTCGTTCCTGAAAACAAAAAGTTAGACGATCTACTTACAGATTTCAGAGAGAGAAAAAATCATCTGGCTATTGTGGTAGATGAATATGGTGGAACCAGCGGCATCGTAACCTTAGAAGATGTTATTGAAGAAATAGTTGGTGACATCAATGATGAGTTTGATGATGATGACCTCTCCTATTCTAAGATTGACGAGCACAATTACATCTTTGATGGAAAGATTACGATTAAGGACTTTTGTAAAATATTAGGCGATGATGATGAAGAGAAGTTTGAAGAAGAGAAAGGAGAATCGGAAACTATTGCAGGCTTTATTTTAGAGATCTCCGGAAAGTTTCCTAAAATAGGAGAGAAAATAAAATTCAAGAATTATACGTTTACAGTGGAGTCTTTAGACCGAAAAAGAATCAAACAATTAAAAGTGACTAGAGAGGCTAATGCGTAAATTGATCCCAGTTTTATTAACTTTTTTTATGGTCTCATGTGGAGATGATACACTCCCTAAGCCCAAAGCTTTTTTAAGTTTAACATACGCCAAACCTACATACAAAAAGCTGCCTCTGCAAAGACCTTACGTTTTTGAGTACTCTAGTGAATCCTTACTAAAAGATGAAGCAAATAATTGGTTAAAAGTTCTCTATCCGAAACAGAAAGCCTCATTAGACATTACTTATCGTGTTATCGACAAAAACTTGAAGGAGCTACTAACAGAATCAGAAAAGTTGGTCTTCAAACATACAGTAAAAGCAGAGCAAATCGTTTCTAACAATTATGTAGATGCTGAAAAAAAGGTGTATGGAACACTTCATGAAATTTCAGGCAATGCTGCCTCACAAATTCAATTTCATATAACAGACAGTGTCACACATTTTATGAAAGGAGCACTTTATTTTAAAACACGTCCCAATTTCGACTCTGTATTACCTGCTGTTGACTACATAAAAAAGGACATTCTACATTTGATGGAGACCCTAAAGTGGAAAAAATAAAAACAGGTATTTCTACGTCTTTTTAATTCATTTTATTTACATACGTTGCACCTATTATTTCATGATTATATTTTATATAAGTTTTACAGATAAGCTTATAAGATAAATATACAGAAAAAGGAAAAGTATTCATATTTCCTTAAACAGCGTAAAAAAGAGTTTTTACGCTGTTTTTGTTTTTGCTCTCAATTATTTCATGTGAAAAAGTACTGGACAACCAGCATGCATCAAAAATAATAGAATGCATCTTTTAGATGCTCTATATCTTCCATGCTGTCTCTCATTGTAATCGCAATAATATCAAAACGCACCTCTACGTCCAAGTTTCTTTGAATCACAAACTCGTTAATAGCCTCTCTTAATAAGCGAATCTTTTTCTGGTTGACAAAATCTTGAGGGTTCCCAAACTCATTGCTAGAGCGCGTTTTTACTTCAACCACCGCCAGTGTCTCTTCTTTCAGGGCAATAATATCTACTTCTGCTTTTTGAAATCGCCAATTTCTCTCCAGAATTTGATAGCCTTTTTTGAGTAGATAATTTACGGCGAGCTGTTCGCCCTCTCTTCCTAATTCATAGTGTTTTGACATTTTATAAAAATAAAAAATTAGTGTTACATTTAAACTCTATGGATTTTCCTTTTTCTTTTAACGAGAAAAGCTCTCTCTTACTCATCTTCTTTTTTCATGGGATGGTCTTTTCATTTCTTTTATTGAGAAGAGGTATTTTCAATCAAAACTCAAGCAATAAATGGCTTAGTTTTCTTTTGTTTCTTTGCTCGCTTTACATCGCTCCTTACATGCTGGGCTATGCAGGTTGGTACTCAAAAAAAGTAACTTCAGAAATTCTATTTTTTATTCCATTTATGCAAGTTTTGGTCATAGGGCCTATGGTATATTTCTACATTCAAAGTTTGTTAAATCCCCGATTTCAATTTGCTAAAAAAGATTGGTTTCACTTTGTACCTGGACTATTGTATCTGGGGTATTCTCTAGTTGTTTTTGTCACCGATAAATTAGTATTGGATGAGTTTTATTTTTATTCCGATTATCGAGATAAAGATTTAAAAACCTGGTATCAGCTGCTGGGGTTGACTTCCATGCTGTATTATTTAACCATGAGTCTTAAGAAATATCGATTCTATAAGAAAGTCATTTTTAATGTGGTAAGTTATGCTGATTCTATTCTATTTCGTTGGATTCAAAACTTTTTATTGGCATTTTTAGCTTTACAAATTATCCGTGTCATTTTCTTCTTTTCAAATCCACAATGGGAAGAATTTGGAAGTCAGTTTTGGTACTTCATCTCCTTTGCTTTTATCCTGTTTTACATCTCAGTGAGTGGTTATACACAAGCCGTAAAATCTTCTTTGCTTCTAGGTGAGATCGAAGAAGATAGAATAGAAGAGGAACCCGAGAAGCTCTCTATGAATTCTAAAGAGCTTGACAAATGGAAAGCGCAGATTGTATCTCTTTTAGAGAAGGATCGAATTCACACCAATCCACAGCTTACCTTATCTCAAGTTGCATCATTATTAAATACGACCTCCAAGAACATCTCAACAGCCATCAACAATGGTTTTGAAGTGAACTTTAATGATTTGATCAATCATTATAGAATTGAAGCTGTTAAGGAAAAAATTGAAAATAACGAACATCTAAAAACAACTCTGTTAGGGATTGCTTTCGACAGCGGTTTCAATAGCAAAGCTACTTTTAATAGAGCCTTTAAAAAAAGTACTTCATTAACGCCTAAGGCCTATATAGATAGTCTAAAATAGGTCTCAAATCAAGATTTGAAGCGTTTCGTTTCCCTCTTTACATGACTTTTGTATCCATATCAAAACATCGTCATGAAAAACGTCAACACTTTTATTGCATTGCTTTTTACAACTCTTTTAATTGCTCAAAAAGCAGAACTCAAAAAAATTGATTCCATTGTCAATTCAAAAATTCAAGAAGATCATCCGGGACTATCTGTAGGGATTGTAAAAGATGGAAACATTATTTACGAAAAATACCGAGGGCTTTCCAATCTTCAGCATCAGGTGAAATTTGACGAGGAAACCCGATCAAATATTGCTTCTACTGCAAAACAATTCACCGCCTTAATGATTTTAGATTTGGCTTTGCGCGAAAAGTTGAGTTTGGAGGATGATATTCGAAAGTACTTACCCAGCTTGTATAAAGATGTAAAAAATAAAATCAGAATTAGACACTTGATCAACCATACCAGTGGCATTCGTGACTATGTTGAATTACTGGGTTTAAAGGGAAGAGTTTGGTGGCAAAGATTTGGATTGGATAACAATGATATTATCGAGTTGTTAGAGAAACAAGAAGACTTGGGATTTGAACCAGGGTCGAAATATGCTTACAGCAATTCGAATTACAATGTTTTGGCTAAAATCATTGCGAAAGTTTCAGGGAAAAAGTTTACAGAATACTCTCGTCAATTCTTTAAGGAATTGGGTATGACTGAAACTTCTTTTGTGGAACGTTATATGGGCGTTATTCCTAACAGAGCTAATCCATATTCCGATTGGGGCAGAGGAGAATGGTGGGAAGTTCCCACAGTGACCAAGACAAATGGAGAAGGCTTTTTATTTACAACTCTAAAAGACCAATTGAGGTATGAACTCATGGTTCAAAATGCCAATCACAATAACAATGTACTTTTGATTAAAAGTCAGCAACCCATTCCCAATAGTGAAATAAAAACCTATGGTTTTGGATTGAAACTGCAAGGTCGCTTAAACAGAAAAGCTGTACATCACGATGGGGTTACTTATGGCTTTCACTCACAAACTATTCGTTTTCCAGAAGAGAAGTTGACGGTTTTTATAATGAGTAACAACGGGAATATACGAAGTGACTTGATGGCTGATGAAATTGCATCTGTTTTTCTCTCAAAAAAAACAAAGAAGGAGCACTATGATCAGCGGTTTTACAAAGAAAACAGTATCACTAAAAATTCAAAAATACTTGGGCAATATCACTCTCAAAAAGGATACTTAACACGCATTGTTGAGGAAGACGGAAAAATATATTTTAGGCAAGGAAAAAACCTCAAAATTGAGTTAATTCCAGAAAAGAATAACAAGTATCATCTTTCCTATAATGTTAAAGAAAAAGTAGCTTTTTACGACAATGAAATGATACTGTTTAATGTAAGTGGAGAGACTTTTTTCTATAAAAAAATTACTGATGCACCTGCTTCTTATGCTGATGTACAAAGTTTTGAAGGAACATACTCTAGTGGAGAATTAGAGATCGATTTTGCACTGAGCTTCACCAAAGAGAAAAAATTAAAACTCAAATTCTCCAATGAAGAAGAAATCTATGATGTGGAAGTTTACAATCGAGATGAGTTGTTAGCCGGCAACGATCTAGTAATAAGAACACTTAGAGATCGTTTTGACCGAGTTACAGAAATATCTTTAACCTATGGAAGAGCGAAAAATATGCGATTTAAAAAGAAAACCAATCTAAAATTCCAGCCAGAAATTGCTACCGATAATGGCTCTATTCAAGTCACAACCATTGGTTCGAGAAAAGGAAACCGTTCCAATATTCTATTAACGAAAAACTATTCGAATGGAAATGAAATTTGGTCCAAACAATTTGGTGGAAAAAGCTACGACAAAGCAAGTTCTATACTAAACACTAAGGATGGGTATTTGATCGTTGGTTCCACCAGTTCTTATGGCAAGGGCAATTATGATATGTTTGTGATCAAAACGGATAAGAAAGGAAAAAAGCTCTGGCAAAACACCTATGGTAAATTTTACAATGAATACGGTTATTCCGCTGAAAAAACAGCAAATGGTTTTCTAGTTAAGGGAACCATTCAAAATTGCACATCCAATTCAGACATCAACAGAAAATGTACGACCAATGTTTGGTTTGTGACTATTGACCATAATGGAAAGGAACTTTCCAATCAGGTTCTCGAACAAATCGAGTGATTATTCTGTATTTTTGTGCAAAGCTTTCTTTATGCCACAAACCACATTGATTTCCTTTTTCCAATATACAGGATTCAAAAATAAGTGGCATGCTTTGGGAAGAATGGGAAGACCTCCAATTGTATTAGATGAAGTGGAAGGTCTTTCATTTTTTAAACCCTTAGGAACTGGTAGCGGTAATGGTTTTTCCATCAAACCCGACTTCTCCACTTTTGGATTTGTTGCCATTTTTAATTCCGAAGAACTGGCAAAAAAATCTCTGAAGTCAAGCGCTATTAGAGAGTATACTGAAACCGCTTTATCCTACAGTCACATATTGATGCATACCATTAAAAGTCATGGAAAATGGAGCAAACAAGAGCCTTTTGAGTCCTCTGTAGATTTTGACAAAACCAAACCTCTGGCAGTAATTACCAGAGCTACAATTAAACCAAAATTAGCCTATAAATTCTGGAAATATGTTCCCTCTGTTTCTAAATCTATGAATGATTATAAAGAGTTGATTTTCTCTAAAGGAATTGGCGAGTTTCCTTTGCTAATGCAAGCCACATTTTCTCTTTGGTCCAATGCAGATGCCATGATGAGCTATGCGTATCAAAATCCTAAACACGCTGAAATGGTTCAAAAAACTAGAGAGTTGGGTTGGTATTCAGAAGAACTCTTTGCTCGTTTTCAACCTTTCTATCAGGAAGGAAATTTAATTCCCCTCCTCCCTTAATTTCTCCTTGTATTTTCGAATTTCTTTCACTGCTTTGGGAGCCAGAATAATGGTTGCTAACATGGTAGGAATGGCCATCAGAGCGAAAGCGCTATCGATCAAATTGATCATGGTCGTTAAATCCGAAGTTGCTCCCAATAGGATGCTTGCAATAAATAAGTAATTGTAATAATGCTTGTACTTTGCCTTTGTTAAAAACGACAAGGCTTTTGTTCCATAGTATGAGTAAGAGAACAGAGAAGAAATACTAAATACCGCGACACAAATCATTAGTAAATATTTTCCTACACCAGGCATGGCATCTGCAAATGCTGTTGCCGTTAAACTCACGCCATTATCGGCACTTGTTTGCCAAACTCCTGTTACCAATATCGCCAACGCTGTAAGTGTACATACCACAATGGTATCAATAAAAGGTCCCAACATTGCCACCAATCCTTCCCTGACAGGTTCTGTGGTTTTAGCTGCTCCATGGGCCATCGGTGCGGTTCCTATACCCGCCTCATTCGAAAAAGCTCCTCGTCGTATTCCTAATATAATAAGTGTCCCCAAAGCCCCTCCAAAAAAAGCATCGGGCTTGATAAAATCAGCTGAAAAAGCATCAGAGAAAATCATTCCAAAATACTTAGGAACCACGTCTATATTGACAATGAGTATGATGAGAACCAACACAAAATACAGCAGTACCATAGAAGGAACTAATTTTGAAGTTACATTGGCAATTCTCTTCAATCCTCCTAAAACAACAATGGATGTGATCATCACTAAAACAATTCCAATCGTCAAGTTAGTGTAGTTCGTCACTTCAACACCTTGGGGCTTTAGCATGATATCATTGATCGCTTGAGTCAATTGATTGACATTAAATACTGGCAAGGCCCCGATCATCGCACACAAACTAAAGAATATCGCTAATGGTTTCCATTTTTTTCCCAAACCTTCCGTAATAAAGTACATAGGACCTCCCTGCGTTTCTCCATCACTGTCTTTGCCTCGAAATAAAATCGCTAATGTGGATGTAAAAAATTTGGTTGACATTCCCACAATTGCACTCACCCACATCCAAAAAATGGCTCCGGGTCCCCCAGCAGCAATGGCCACTGCCACCCCAGAAATATTTCCCATTCCAACTGTAGCAGACAACGCAGTCGTAAGTGCTTGAAAGTGATTGATTTGACCCGGATCATCTGGATTGTCGTATTTGCCTCTTAGGACTTGTATCGCATGTCCAAAAAAACGAAAAGGCAAAAAGCGCGAAAGAAAAAGTAAATAAACTCCTCCTCCTATGAGCAATATTAAGAGGGGTAAGCCCCATATAAAAGAGGCAAAATCTGCAATCGTTTCCCTAAAAAAATTCATTCAAAAGTAAGTTTAGAATTCTTCTCTTCTACATGCATTTTAACATTCCTACCCATGATCAAAGCTCTATTATCAATCTCATGACCCGCAGGAAATCCGAATAAAATTGGAAAATCAAATTCTGAGGTAGCATCTAAAATAAGTTGTTCTACAGAACTGCCCCATTTTGTCGTATTCTTTTTTATGTTACTCATATCACCGACAACCAACCCAGCAAGGTCTTTAAAGTATCCAGCTCGTTTGAAGCTTTGTAAAATTCGGTCGATGTGGTATTTGTATTCCCCTATTTCTTCAATAAATAAGATCTTTCCTTTCGTCTCTAACTGACTTTCGCTCCCCAACATGGTGAGTAAAATGGTTAAATTTCCTCCAATCAATTGTCCCTCTGTATCTCCTATTTTGTTGTAGGATGAAGAGGCTATTTCATAATTCAAAGATGCTCCAAATAGAGCTTTTCGTAAAGTTGCTATACTCTCACTATTTTTCTCAGCATCGAACTGCATACTGGTTCCCATCATTCCATGAATACTCTCAATTTTCATATTATGGAGGTGACTGTGAATAGCGGTAATATCTGAATAGCCAATGATCCATTTGGGATTTCTTCTAAATTCTTTGTAATCCAGAAGATCCAATATTCTTACCGATCCATACCCACCTCGGGCACACCAAATTGCTTTGATATTTGGATTGTCTAATGCCTTTTGAAAATCTTCTGCTCGCTCTGAGTCTGTTCCAGCAAAATGATTGTTTTGATTAAAAACATGCTTTCCTAATACAACTTTCAATCCCCAACTTTCAGCCAATTCCTTTGCTTTCTGAATGACCTCTTTCTTGTTTTTTAAAATTCCAGCAGGGGCTACTATAGCTATTGAATCTCCTTTTTCTAAGTATTTGGGCTGAACGAGTTTCATAGGTTTCGAAATTGAATCTTTCTCTATTTGCGCAGAAACAGACAAGGAAAATAGATGAAGCAAACAAATGACTACGAATCGAATTCGATTCTTCATGTAAAAGGTTTTTGTAAATGTATTTAATTTCATTGGGTTTCAAAAATTTGTTCGAACTGGTTTTTGTACTTTTCTTCTTTAAGAATCTAAATTTTGTATCCTAAATTTTACAAAATTTAGATACACTTCAGGAACCACTTCATTAGTCCATAAAATTTATTTCATTCAAGGTTTTGTCAACTTTTGAATGAAAAAATTCATGTACTTTTGTCACGCAAAAACTTGACCAAAAAGAATTTCATGAGTTCTCCGAAACGTTATACGATTACAGCCGCTTTACCTTACACCAATGGACCTATTCATATTGGGCATCTCGCTGGTGTTTATGTTCCTGCTGATATCTATGCTCGATACCTGCGATTAACGGGTAATGATGTAGCTTACATTTGCGGAAGTGATGAGCATGGTGTTGCGATTCCTATGAAAGCAAAAAAAGAAGGAGTGAGTCCTCAAGAGATCATTGATAAATACCATGGAATAATCAAACAGTCTTTCAAAGATTTTGGAATCTCATTTGACAATTACTCAAGAACTTCGGCACAGATTCATCATGAAACAGCTTCAGAATTCTTTAAAGATCTTTATAACAAAGGTGAGTTTATTGAGGAAGTAACAGAGCAGTTATATGACGAACAAGCCAATCAGTTTTTAGCAGATCGATTTGTTATTGGAACGTGCCCAAAATGTGGCTATGAGGAAAGTTATGGAGATCAATGTGAAAACTGTGGAACCAGTCACAATGCAACAGACCTGATCAATCCCAAATCCGCAATCACAGGGAATACTCCTACAGTAAAACAAACGAAACATTGGTTTTTGCCATTAGACAAGCACGAAGCATTTTTAAAAGAATGGATCCTTCAAGGCCATAAAGATAATTGGAAAGCCAATGTATATGGGCAATGCAAATCATGGATCGATGATGGTTTGAAGCCAAGAGCCGTGACTCGTGATTTGGACTGGGGAATTCCTGTTCCTGTTGAGGGTGGAGAAGGGAAGGTTTTGTACGTTTGGTTCGACGCGCCTGTTGGATACATTTCTGCGACCAAAGAATGGGCTGAAAGAGAAGGAAAAAACTGGGAGGATTACTGGAAAAAGAATGATACCAAACTGGTACATTTTATTGGAAAAGACAACATTGTTTTTCACTGTATTATTTTCCCATCCATGTTAAAAGCTCACGGCGATTATATTTTACCAGACAATGTTCCTGCTAATGAGTTTTTAAATTTAGAAGGAAACAAATTATCTACCTCCAAGAACTGGGCCGTTTGGCTGCATGAGTATTTAGAAGAATTCCCAGATCAACAAGATGTCCTTAGATATACATTGACTGCGAATGCTCCGGAAAACAAAGACAACGATTTTACTTGGAAAGATTTTCAAGCGAGAAATAACAACGAGTTGGTTGCTATTTTTGGAAACTTTATCAATCGAGTGGCAGTACTCACACACAAATATTTTGACGGTGTAGTTCCAGAACCGAATGAGTTGAGTGACCATGATGAAGATACATTGGCTTCCTTAAAGGATTTTCCCGGAATTATAGGGAAATCTATCGAGCGTTACCGCTTTAGAGAAGCTTCACAAGAATTGATGAACTTAGCGCGACTTGGAAACAAGTATCTCGCTGACGAAGAGCCTTGGAAAAAGATAAAAACAGATCCCGAACGAGTGAAAACCATCATGTATGTGGCATTGCAAATTGCTGCTGGATTGGCGGTTGCTTCAGAGCCTTTTTTACCGTTTACTTCGAATAAATTAAAGAACATATTAAATGTCACTTCGACTACGCTCAGTGACCTGAGTTGGAATGATGTTGCTGAGAAAAACATTTTAATCCCTTCCGATCACAAGATTGGAAAATCGGAGTTGTTATTTTCAAAAATCGATGACAAAGTAATCACAGCTCAATTGGAAAAATTAGAAGCTACTAAATTGGCTAATGCTTCGACAAGCTTAGCACAGGTAAATAAGGTAGAACCGCAGAAAGAGACCATCGAATTCGAAGATTTTACAAAAATGGACATTCGAGTAGGTACCATTTTAGAGGCTGAGAAAGTAGCAAAGACCAAGAAGTTATTGCAGTTAAAAGTTGATGTAGGAATTGATGTGAGAACCATCGTTTCTGGTATCGCTGAAAGCTTTTCTCCCGAAGAAATTATAGGACAACAAGTGACTGTGTTGACCAATTTAGCCCCTAGAAAAATTAGAGGTGTAGAAAGTCAAGGAATGATTTTAATGACAGATACTCCCGATGGGAAATTAGCTTTTGTAGAACCCGAACGTAAAGTAGCTAACGGACAACAGATCAGTTGAATTTTTACATAGAAAATGTAAAGTTTTCAAGTTTAAAAGTTGTTTTCGGTAATTCATAAATCAAATTGAGATTATTTATATCCATAAAACTGCTGCTTTTCTTTTACTGTATCTAGCACCTGCTCCAAAGTTTCCTGAAGCTCGGGAGGCACAGAAAGTAATTGTGGGTCCTTTGAGTTATTTATAGTTAAGGTAGTATAGTATAATACTGCGTATCTATCTTTTAGTTCCTCTCCAAATTTTGTGTGATTGAATAAATTCAATACCAGTTGGCTTTGCTGGTGAATTAATAAATCTTTAATAACACTATTAAATCCTTTCGAACCAAATTCGTCTAAAATCTGAACGAGTCGAGTTTCTACATTCTTAAAAATACCATTCCAGATCTCTAAAATAATTTCAAACTCCCTTATCCATATTAAATTAAGACCCTCTTTCCCTTCTATATATTTTTTGAAAAATGACAGAGCTTTTTGTTTGTCTGGTAGGTTTTCATAATACAAAAAAGCTAAAAGTCCATCCCCGATTTCATCACCTGCTTTGCTTAATTTTCTATAATTTTCAGCCGCTTTTTTATATCGTTTTTGTTTTTCATGCAACATTCCAAGACCTAAGTGTGCAAAATCGACTCCTTTTTTTATGGCTTTTAAATAACAATCTTTGGCTTTTTCAAACTTGTTTTGAAGACTGTATATATTACCAAGAGAATTAAAAGAAATGTTATTCCCCAATTTTGTTGCTTTGAGATAATTTTTCTCTGATTTTACAAGCTCATCAAACTTCCAATAAAGATCTCCTAAAATCCTAAACTTTTCCCCGCCCTGTTCGTTTTCAATGGAATTTGCTAATTCTATGGCTTTTTCATAGTTTTTCTCATCTTCAAGCCTAGATATTCTTATGTAAATATCAATGAACTTCTCCGGCAAAGGAGTTAAACTTTCCTTATTTTCCTCTTGTAAAGATTCCGATAAAGTAATAATTTCATCCCTTTGGTCTGTTGAGATATAACGACTCTGACTTAACCCTTTGGAGGTTAAAATCAATTTGTCATACGGTACTTTTCCCAATTCCAGATTCTTAAGGTGTGCACTTACTATATTTTGAAACTCATCTTTTTCGTACCAATGCTCGAGAAAAATACTCAACCATTTGGCTTTTCTTTTTTGGGTAGGATTTCCCTGAGTAACTATGAACCACATGTTAAAAAATCGCTCTGAAATTCGGTATAAATGATTCTTTTTTCCTGTTTCTATTTTAACAACCAAACCCTTATCAATGAGTGTTTTTAAATTGGCGGAGATCAATGCGCTTTTCATTTGGCATTTTTCTACCAATTGCTTGGTAGAGCAGGCTTCCCAGAGAAATGCCATTTCCGCAATAATCTTTCGCAACTGAGGAGTCAGCATATTCAATCTTTCTTGGTAAATAGGCGTTACCTTGTCCATAATCCTTTTCAGATAATCATAGCCGTATAGTTCTGAATTGTCCAATAAGATTTCAATAAAAAACTGCAGGGTTCTTGGCAATCCATCGGTTAATATTCGAATGGATTCTATTTTCCCTAAGTTGTTTTTGGCAAAGTCTTTTAGCTGATCGTACTGAAGCGTTTCACTCCAATGTAAGATCAGTTTTTTCATTTCGTGACTCGACAAAGCTTCCAGGTGATGTCGCCTGAAAAACTCGTAAAACGGCTGATCGTACTGCCAGAAATGTTCATTCATTCGCGTACTTCCACCAATAATCTGAAGGTCGTCGTAATTGATTAATGTTTCCCGCAATAAATTTCCATCATCCTGAAAACTCTCCACAATGCGGTCAAAATTATCCAGTAATAAAACCAGCCGCTTCTTTTTCTGTTTCAATGTTTCCTGGATCAAACTATATAAATAGTGAGTATACTCTTCATCACTTCCAAATTCTGTGTAATTTCTTGTGGGAATCGGTTCATCAAAACGATCATTTAATTCTTCAATCACGATATTCCACAGATCAAACAGCCGATAAACGGAAGATTGCTCTTCAGCAAAGTTGACAGCTATATACTTATGGCTCAGCGCTTCATTTTCTGCGACCTCAATTTCTATGCGCTTAAGCAATGTGGATTTTCCGCTTCCTCTTCTTCCTAAAATTAACTCGTGCTGTAATGGGTCTTTCGCTTTTTTATTAGATAATGCACCTATAATTTGTTGAAACTCTGCAATACGTATCACAAAGTTTTGCTTGATGGACTTTGCATCGTTATTTGCAGACTGGTAATAGTATATTCTATCGGAAAATTTTGAAAGTTGCTTTGCCATAAGATTTAATCATTAAAAATTGGATTGCTTCTTTTCCAATAAGCCTTTAAGAAAGGAGAGATAAACGTATATTCTTGTTCTTTCTCCATGATATAACCGTCTTGAGTGAGGTCATAAATCAGATCCATATAGTCTTCCGTTTCTTTGTATTGAACAGCGATATTATAAATCTGCTGAATAGAAATCGTTTCTTTATGTGCAATGTGTATAAGCACATGGTTCACAAACTTAAAATGATTTGATTTTAAATAATCTTTCAATCTTTTTTTCCAATCGACAAAATAGGTGTTGTTTTTTACAATCTTTTCAAATGCTTCATCTACTTCCTTATCGGTGATAACCGCTTCTTGATTTTTCATCGCAGCTTTGTCAATTTCATCTAGCATCAAATTGATAAAATACGGAACCAGATATTGAATTTTATACTTTAGATAACTGACTGCTCCTTCCTGGAAAGAAATAGAAGCCTTATCCAGTGCCCACTTGATGTATTTTTCAAATTCATCTGAATCTGTTAGTAAAGCAGGGTAATGAATGCTTTTGATATCATTAATATCAGAGGTTCTTCCATCTACCAATTGAACGATGTGATGAATGCCAATAGATCCTGCAATCACAAATTGCAATTTTTTAAAACTCTCTTCTTGTCTCCAGTATCTTAATTTCTTTAAGATGGAAGAAGCAGATTCACTTTTCCCTGATTTATGAAGTGTATGCAATACTTCTGGTAATTCATCTATCAGTAAAACAATTGTTTCCCCTTCTTCGTCAAGTTTCGGAATGATTTTGTTGATTTCAGCAATGTAATCGATCTCTTTGTGTTCAAACTTTAAAGAATCCATACTAATCTCTGTTATTCCCAGAGATTTAAAGTAGTCTTGAAATTTCCTTGTATAAACTGTAGATTTATTAAGGCAGTTTAAAATTAAAACATACAATCTTTTATAAAAAAGCTCTTCAGTATGAATCGCTTGTACATTTTCAAAGATTAGTTTGAATCCTTTTTCAGGTTTTTGAGTCAAAAACTTCATCACAGAGGTTTTCCCAACTCTTCTGGGAGCTGAAAGCAAGAGATTGTTTCCTTTTTTTAGTTCGCTCCATATTTCATTTTCTATCTCATTTCTACTGTAGTAATAATCGCCAGTTGCATCCTTGCCAATGATAATCTTTGGAGAAATCCATTTTTCTTTCATATTACAATATTTTCTTTGTTAATTATTTTTAACAGTAAAAATACTGTTATTTTTTTTAACAGCAAAAGCACTGTCAAATCAAACAATCAAAATACAAAGTAGCTAACGGGCAGCAAATCAGTTAGAAGAAAAAAAAACGGCATTATTTTTGTTGCATTCTTGGAAACTATACCCTATGAATACAACTACTTTCCAACCAACGTACTCCAACTTTCTAAAAACATTTTTTCTTTTTCTATTTGTTTGCATATCCTCATTTTCTCAGACCACTGAGGGGAAGATTGTAGATTCATTTGACACCTTTATCGCTGCTCCTAGAGAAGTGGTCTATGTCCACATGAACAAATCCACGTTCATCAAATCTGAAATGCTTGGGTTTAGTGCCTATGTCTTAGACAAAACCAAAAAGACTCCATCAACCAACACTACCAATTTGTATGTCACCATTAGCGATGCAGAAGACAAAATCCTGAAAAGCAAACTCGTCAAAGTGGAAAATGGCTTTGCCAACAATGTGTTTGAATTGGATAGCCTCTTCTCTTCGGGTCAATATACACTTCGCGCCTATACCAACTGGATGCGAAACTTTAAGGAGCGTAATTATTTTGAACAACCCTTTCAAATCATCGATCCTGATGTAGAGAAAGAGATCAAAAGAAGTGTTACTGACAACCTATATACCATAGATGTATTCCCAGAAGGAGGGCATTTGGTGGCTGATACTCAAAATCAATTGGGGATTCTTGTCAAGGATCAAAAAGGGTTTGGGCTGGCCAATGCCAAAGGACAGATTCTCGATCAGAATGAGAATGTCATTTATGATTTTCAATTGAATCAGTTTGGAATTGCAAAAGTAAAGATGACTCCTAGTGTCAAAGGTCAATATCGTGTGGTTGTTGATTCCAATTCAGAAAAAATCTCTGCCAATGTGCCTAAGGTAGATGAAAAAGGATTCAATATTTCAATACAAAGATTGAGAAAGGGAAAGATTGCACTTGTGTTTCGCACCAATGAGAAAACAGCACAGTATCTTAAAAGCAAATCCTATTATTTGGCCATTCACAACGGAGCGGAGTTAAAGACATCTTCCATTGCCTTTGATGGGAAAAAAGAAGTCATCAAAATATTAGATCCAAGCCTCTTGTATTCCGGAATGAATATTTTTACGGTTTTCGATCCCGATCAAAATCAGCCCATCTTAGAGCGTTTGTATTTCAACTATGCTGGAATCTCAAGAGTCAGTGCTAATAAATCTAGCATTGTATCTAAGCAAAAAGATTCGCTGTTGGTGGAACTGAGTTTGAATGCAAATATCTCTGTAGATCAATTACAAAACCTAAGTGTTTCTGTGTTACCACAAAGCACCAAATCCTATCAGATGAACTCTAGTATTCTCTCACAAGCATACTTAGAACCCTATGTAAGAGGCTATGTAGAAAATGCTGCTTATTATTTTTCCAGTGATTCGTATACAGTACAAAGTAATCTGGACAACTTATTAATCACACAAGGATGGAGTAGTTATGATTGGAACAACATCTTCCAAACACCTATTTATCAATATTCCTTCGAAAAAGGTATTCAAGTCAAAGCCAATTCCAGTTCAAAGAAATTCAACAGTTATTTGGTATACCCACTAAGAAACAATAAAACAAAAGCTTTTACCCTAGAGGAACCCAACAGAACTTTTGTTCATGGAGGTCTTTTCCCCGAAGACAAAGAGGCATACAAAGTAACCTCGTTTAAAAAGAAGCGATCTAGAAATCCTGAATTGAATCTAGAATTTTTTCCTTCACAGATTCCTTCTTTAGACTCTTATTCTTATACAACACAGCTCAAAGACGCTTTTTCTGAAAATAAGGAAGATGATGCATTTTCTATTGAGAAACCTGTTGCTGAGAAAACATTGGATGACGTACAGGTCTTGGATGAAATTGTACTGGAAAGCAGAAAGGAAGCCTTGAGAATTGAAAAAATCAAAAATAGCAAGCCTTTTGCAAAAGTGCATTTTATCACTGATGATACCCCCTCTCAATCTGTTGAACAGTTTTTAAGGAAAAATGGATATGAAGTCTTTAGAGCAGGATCACTTGCAAGAGGTGGTGCAGCTCCTTTAGATAGAACAATTGTAAGAAGAATAGGAGCTCCTCCTCTTAGAGCCAACCCTGTTATTTTGGTCAATGATCAGATCGCATTTAACCCTGAAAACGCATTTATCATAGACATGAATCATGTCGATTATATTGAGATTAACCAAAGAGGAACGGGTTATAGTATTAATAGAAGAGGAATTGAATTGGGTAACAATGGAGAACCTATTTATACTAATATTAGAGATATAGGCGGAGTTATTAATGTTGTAACAAATCCAGAGAGAAGACAGTACTTAAGGGCTCTAAAAGATAAAAGTTCAGTTTTCACCTCATATAATTTTCCACTAACTTTCGATTCTCCCAAGAAGTTTTATGTGCCAAAATACCAAAGTTACAGTTCGGAGTTTTTCAGGACATTTGGAACCATTGGCTGGTTTCCTGATGTAAAGGTAAACTCGAATGGGAACATACAATTTAAGATTCCAGGACAATACCAAGATAACATCAATTTGTACCTAGAAGGCATCGTAAATGGAAAAAAGTTTGTATCAGAAGTAAAAACATTGCGGTTTTAGAACATCATCTTAGGGCAGTTTGTTTTCAAAGGATATTAATTACCTTTAAGCAATCAAAAGCATTCTTATGAAGTTCATTTGTTACCTACAAAAACAACCGTTGAACCGTATTTTTCTAATCTTACTCCTGTTCTTTTCTTCATTCACTTCTGCACAGGTTTCAGAAAAAGAAATTATTGATCATTTTAATGCTTTTATTACTGCCCCTAGAGAGGTGGTGTATGTTCATATGAACAAATCCACATTTATCAAATCCGAAATGCTTGGCTTTAGTGCGTATGTTTTGGACAAAGCAAAGAAGATTCCCTCCATCAATACCACTAATTTGTATGTAACGATTAGCGATCAAAAGAACCAGCTGATCAAAAGCAAGTTGATTAAAGTTGAAAATGGTTTTGTTAACAATGCCTTTGAATTAGACAGCCTCTTTTCTTCGGGACAATACACGCTTCGCGCCTACACCAATTGGATGCGGAATTTCAAAGAGCGTAACTACTTTGAACAATCTTTCCAGGTCATTGATCCTGATGTAGAGAAAGAAATCAAAAGAGCTATTGCTGACAATCAATATATCGTAGATCTGCTTCCCGAAGGAGGGCATCTAGTAGCGGATACTCAAAATCAATTGGGCATTCTTGTGAAGGATCAAAAAGGGTTTGGACTGCCCAATGCCAAAGGGCAAGTCGTAGACCAAAACAACAATGTTCTTTATGAATTTCAATTGAACCCGTTTGGTATTGGCAGAGTGAAAGTAACTCCCAATACAACAGACCAGTATCGAGTGGTTGTTCAAACAAACGCTGGAACTGTTTCTTCTCAATTTCCAAAGATTGACAAAAATGGTTTTAATATTTCCGTGCAAAAATTACGAAAAGGAAGAATCGCACTCGTTTTTAGAACGAATAATGAAACACTCAACAGGCTAAAAGGGAAAAAGTATTCCTTAGCAATTCATAATGGTGCTGCCTTGGCAACGACTTCTTTTTCCTTTGAAGAGAAGACACAAGTGGTTAAGATCTTAGGGCCTTCTGTTTTGTTTTCAGGTGTAAATATATTTACGGTATTTGATCCCGATCAAAATCAGCCTATTTTAGAACGCTTGTATTTTAATCCCTTAGGAATTTCTCATGCTCAAATAAATGAGCAAAGTTTTTTGAAACCCGATAAGGATTCTGTCACGATTGGACTGAAGTTAAATACAAATATTGCTCTGGAAGAATTACAGAATATCAGTGTTTCTATCCTTCCTTCCGACACCAAGTCTTACAATTTAAATTCTAGCATTTTATCTCAGAATTATTTGGAACCTTATGTAAGAGGCTTTGTAGAAAATGCTGCCTATTATTTTTCGGCTACCTCTCCTAAAGTATTGAATGACTTAGATAACTTATTGATCACTCAAGGGTGGAGTAGCTATGACTGGAGAACTATTTTTCAAAAACCAAGTTTGTCTTACGATTTTGAAAAAGGAATCACTGCCAAAGTAAATTCCAACTCAAAAAAAGAGCGATTGTTCCTTACCTATCCCATGAAAAACACAAATACTCAAGTATTTGCTTTGGCCAAAGGCGAAAATTCTTTTACCCACGAAACAATTTTCCCCACAGAAAAAGAGATTTATCAGGTCACCTCTTTCAGAAAAAGAAAGGCAAGAAAACCTAGTTTATCTGTACAATTTTCTCCTGCTGCCATCCCTAGTTTTCAGTCCAATTTGTACTCCATTCTTCTGAAGGATTCTTTTCTTGAAGATGCCAATGACGAGCTTTCTACATTTCTTCTGAACAGTACAAATGCTAGTTTGAATGAAGTTCAAGTGTTGGATGAGGTCGTTATCGAAAGCAACAAAGAAGCCATTCGGGTTGAAAAGATTAAGAATAGCAAACCTTTTTCGAAGGTGAATTTTATTAATGATGATTCTCCAGAACAAACCATCGAGGAGTTTTTACGCAGACGTGGCTATCAGTTTCAAAGAAATAATTTTGCCGATAAAAGAGAGCAAAATAGAAGAGCTGGAAGTAGTCTTACATTGGGTGGAAATCAATCTTTAAATCCAAATCAAGGATCAAATCAGCCTTCAGGGCAAGGTGCTGTAGAAACCTCACAAAACATCAACCAGGATCAAGTTCGTTTGGTAAGGATGGGCGCTGCCTCTCCCTATCAACAAGATCCTATTGCATTCTTAGACGGTATCCTTGTGAATGATTATGAGTTTTTAATGGATTTCCCCATGCAGATTGTAGATTACATTGAAATTAACAAATCTGGAGTGGGTTACGATTTAAGAGGTGTTGGTGGTGTGATTAATGTGGTTACCAACCCCAGAAGACGTTTTTTGGAGAGAAGTAAAAAAGACAAAAGCAATCAGTTTGGCGTCTATTCTTTTCCTTTGTCTTTCAGCGATCAAAAGAAATACTACACACCGAGGTATCAGAATTACAATTCGTCTTTTTACAAAGCTTTCGGGTCTATAGAATGGTTTCCAGCGGTAAAAGCTGATAGGAATGGATTCATTCGTTTGAAGGTTCCTAAAAAATATCAAGGAAGCGTTGATTTACATATTGAAGGTATTGTAAACAATAGTATTTTTGTTTCTGGAACAAAAACAGTTCAGTTTTAGAATTACAAATGCTCAAGATAGCATACCATCCTATTTACAGACACCCACTGCCATTGGGACATCGATTCCCTATGGGGAAATATGAATTTCTTCATCAACAACTTTTGCATGAAGGAACCTGTACCAATGAAAATTTCTTTGAACCTGAAATTCCAAATAACAAGTATATCTTCTTAGTGCATGATGCTGAATATGTTTCTGATTTATTGAACCTCACACTGGATCAGAGAGCTGCAAGAAAAATTGGTTTTCCATTGAATGAGTTGTTAATCGAGCGTGAAATTGTGATTGCAGATGGAACGATGAAAGCCAGTGAATACGCGCTTCAACATGGAATTTCCATGAACATTGCTGGAGGAACACATCATGCTTTTACCGACAGAGGTGAGGGTTTTTGCATGTTTAATGATCAGGCAATTGGAGCCCGGTATTTGCAGTATAAAAATCTTGTGAAAAAAATCTTGATTGTCGATTTAGATGTCCATCAAGGAAACGGAACCGCTGAGATTTTTCGGAATGATGATAGTGTTTTTACCTTTTCTATGCACGGGAAGTCGAATTACCCATTTCACAAAGAGGCCAGTGATTTAGACATTGCATTAGAAAATGGGGTACAAGATGAAGAATATCTTGATATTTTAAGGCAAACGCTTCCAAAACTGATCTTAAACGAAGAGCCCGATTTTATTTATTACCTCTCAGGAGTAGATGTGATTGAATCTGACAAATTGGGCAAACTCTCGTTGAGTATGGAAGGATGCATGGAGCGCGATCGCATTGTTTTACAAACCTGCAAGGACTACAACATTCCTGTTATGTGTAGCATGGGTGGCGGATACTCTAAAGACATCAATATCATTGTAGAAGCACACGCCAATACATTTCGCACGGCTCAAGAAGTTTTCCTCTAGAGCCTTCACTTATTATTACTTCTCAACTTTTTTAAACTCATACTCCTTATTTCAAGGCAAAATGAGTGGATGTAATAAGCACCCAAATACTCGGGTGCTCTATGGTAATCATCTTTTTTTGAATAGTTTCACTGTTGTTCCTTCATCTTCTTTTGTAATTGTGGTAAGTAATTTTCGGATTCCAAGTTTACTTATCTTGTAAATCTTACTTCCTACGCTCCATCGTTCTTTTTTTACTCGACCTGGCATCATAGGAAATCCATAACTAAATTTACTTCCATCTTTTTTAGGTCCTACAACAACAAAATGATTTCGGTTCCACGAATTGTTTTTGATTTTTAGGTTAATCCATTGGATTTCCAAATTTTTCACTTTTTTTGTTCTAGCTATTGCTCTTTTGGTATCTCCTTTTAAGACTCTAGGAGTATTCACGAATTCCAGTCTTGCATCTTTTTTAAGGGTTGAAAACACCTCGTTTTCTATATTTAAAATCGCTTTTCCCCAACCCCAAATGTTTACTCTCGTGTCTTTTGCTTTTAGGTTAGAAGCATCAATGGTTCCATTTTCAATACCAATATTGAACTGCTCCGTTTTCCCCTTTACAATCACCTTTCCTATAAAAGCCATCACCTGTAAAGAGTCGTTGTTCACATTTACAATACGGAGTGTTCGATGTGTTCCATTTTCAACTCTTTTTAAATCGGGCGCTCCAATTGTTATAGTTGCTTGTTTTGAGGGTTGAATCCACTTCAATTGATTCAGGTGCAAAACCCCATCAACAACTTCTGTATCAATTTTATCAAACAGATTGCTGTCCATAGTAATCGTCAATCCTTCCTTAGCCGATTGATCAATGGTGATATTTGCATAAAAGTTTACTTTCACTACTTCAAGGTTTTTAACCTCAAAAGTTCTCGTTTCAATGTTTCTGTTTCCTTTAACTTGCCCTATTACTTGCAAACTGATAAATAGTAGAAGTATGATGATTTTTTTCATTTTCTGTTGATTTTAATGTCTTTGTTATTATTAAATTTTCCTGTGTACTCGATGGTTTCTGGTCTGTATTCAAATACAATTGCTCTGTTATCCTGATCTTTTAACTCGAATTCGTTGCCATTTTTTACAAACTTGAATTCAATGCCATAAGCGGCTGTTTTTCTCTGAAACGTAATGGTATAAATTCCATCTTTGTCTTCATCTGTCATAGGAACTGTTTCTCTCCATTTACTGGGAAGAAAATTCCCGCGGATTCCAATGCTTTCAAAAGCTTCCATATCATTCATGTCAACTGCAATGGTTACTTCTTTTTGGTGTTCTTGTTGTACACAGCTTGTAAAAATGAAACTGAAAACAAATGCAAGTGTAATTGTATATTTTTTCATGGTTATCGTTTTTTAGAGATGAGATAATCGATTCCAAATCTTCCTGATCCTAAATACAGGTTGTAAATGGCTACCCACAGGAATCCCATTGCTGGCAGCATAGACCACATTCCTTGTCCCCACTTTTGCAAGAAAATGGCTACTAACATGGTACACATGATTAAAAATGAAGCAATTCTCGTTTTTAGTCCAAGTGCCAGGAAGAGTCCCCCTACCGCTTCACTAAAAGCACCCATCCAAGCAAAGAATACAGGTGCTAGAGCGAAGATTCCTCCGTAATCAGCTACGTCTTTTGGAAACCATGCGGCTACTTCAAAAAGCCCAAGATTCGGTGTAGAAGACCAAGGCATTCCAAACTTATCGGATCCGAAACTTAGTGTTAATAATAGACCACAAATGACTCTAGGGATTGCGAATAAGAAATCACCGATCCAGTGTTTTTGCACGACTGGAGTAATGATAATTTTAAATGTTTTTAACAAAGTTGTTTTCATGAGTATTGATTTTATTTCGTTTTGATGAAACAAAATTGCAACTCATTAATAGGTTGAGCGACTCAGAGCATATTAAGAGGGCTTAAATACGATTTGAGACGTCTTACGTCATTTGAGAATTGAGAAATTCTGTTGGAGAAGTGTTCGTTAACTTTTTAAATACCCTGTTGAACGTAGCTTTGCTATTAAAACCGCAATCGTAGGCAATTCCTAATAAAGATAGCTGTTTGTGTTTGCCTTCATGAATTTTTTCTTTGAAGGCCTTTACTCGAAATTCATTGATAAAATCATTGAAGTTCTTCTGAAAACCTGCATTGATTACCTGAGACAATTGAACGCGAGTCATTTTTAGTTCTTCAGCCAGTTCTGAAAGATTCAATTCTGGATTTAAGTACGACTTTTCAGTAGTCATATAATTTTTTACCAAATCGATCTCTTCCTGAGATACTTCTTTTGTGCGATCGGACTGTGGAATACTAATTGGATTCGGTGTAAAGGTGAACTTTAACTTTTTCAATTTTGTGGTATCCGTAAAATACCCTGTTATTCCAACATAAAGTGTAATGAGAGCCATAAATAGATTCAACCACCACTGTTGTGTGTAACTCAACGGTGTAATGAGTTCAGTAATTAAAGTTTGGATAAAGCTATATAAGAAAAGACTTGTAAATACGAGTAAAAAACTAAGTACCCAATTTAGCTCTAGCTTGTATGTATTCGAAAAATACTGTTTGATTTTATTCCGATAGTTATAGAATAATTGAAACGTAAATGCCAAATACAGCAACATGGCTGCAAAATCTAAAAATACCAATATGGGCTGAACGATTGCTTCATCAACAGCGATTTTTAACACACCGTTTTGTGTTTCGTGAAAACCTAGTTGTAAAAAGTCATACACGTAGATAAATAAACGAAAGCCTATCAACATAAAAGCTCCCGAAAAATGCCACCAATCTTTTCCTCCAAACGTAAACTTCGATGTAGTAATCGACTTTACATACAGATATATCATAGGGGCTAAAGCCAATGATATGGGGATTAAAAAATAATTGATCTTGGTTGTTCTATACACATTATACCAGCCCATAAATCCTACTGTATAACAGGTTTGCTGATAGCAAACCAAAAGGAGAATCAGTGCTAAAATGAGGTGAGAAGGGTTTCTCTTTTTAAAGTATTTCACAAACAGAAGAAAAACAAAAATGAGTCCTTGAGAAACCAAGATTAATAATGGAGTACTATGAATATTAAAGTCAGGAAAAGAGAAGAGTGGTAATAAATTCATGCTCAAATATATAAGAAATTTCGATCGAGTTCTTTTTCTTAGAGTCTCAAATCATATTGAGTCTCTAGAAAGACCAATTTTGAGAAAGCCTTAACATAAGTCGATAAAGATTCCGCATTTAGAGTACTGTAAAATTTGTAATTTGGCGATTCCTATGTTACACGAACTTAAAAATATTGTTCGAAATTCTCTGATAGCTCGACAAAAAGGAATCAAAACCGTCTTAGCTTCTGTTGTGGCTTTAGACGGATCTTCATACAGAAGACCTGGTGTTCGAATGTCTGTACAATCGGATGGAAAAATGATTGGAGCTGTAAGTGGTGGCTGTGTTGAAAAAGAGGTTTTAAGACAAGCTCAATCCGTCTTTGAAACAGACATCCCCAAGGTAATGGTATACGATGGAAGATATCGTTTAGGTTGTGAAGGAATTTTATACATTCTGATTGAACCTTTCGACCCCGATCCTTCATTTTTCGACGCTTTTGAAAAGCAATGTCAATCTAGAGAGTCTTTCAATATCCTTTCATCTTTCTCGAAGGAAGAATCGAAAAGAAATCTAGGTGGATCAATTTTTCGCTTAAATAATAGTACTTTTCCTACTTACAAAGATGCTGAAGAAAATACCGATTTGGATGTTTTCGAGCAACAGATACGGCCTGGGTTCAAACTCATTATTGTCGGTTCTGAACACGATGCGGTAGAACTTTGTAGATACGCTTCCTCAACAGGATGGGAAGTAGATATTGTAGCTCCTCCAGATGACCCAAAATCTATTGATCATTTTCCAAATGCTTCCCATTATTTAGGGATTGATGAAACTCAGTTTGAACAACTTCCTTTTGATGCTCAAACGGCAGTTGTTGTTATGACCCATAGTTATGTGAAAGATCTCAAATATCTCTCTGTGATTACAGAGAAAAATATTCCATATATTGGGCTGCTAGGTCCAAGTAGACGCCGTGAAAAGTTGATCAATGAAATGCTTGAAAAAGACATGGCTCTTCCAGATTCTTTCTTTCAATCTTTACATGGACCAGCTGGCATTAATATTGGTGCAGAAACAGCGCAAGAAATAGCAATTTCCATTCTAGCTGAAATATTATCTGTGATACGATCACAAAAACCCATATCTTTGAGGGATAAAACTGGTGGTATTCACCAGTAACGAAACAACAATTTTAACCTAAACCTCTAAAAGACTTCAATGTCTAAAACAGCCATTTTAATACTCGCTGCTGGAGAATCCAAGCGTCTTGGTGAACCGAAACAGTTATTACCCTACAAAGAAACCAACTTGTTACAACACAAAATTGCTCAGTTTCAAGATCTAAGAGATGTTCAGGTTTTTGTAGTCTTAGGTGCTTATTTTGAAGATATTTTCCCTTTGCTAAGAAAGCAATCTATAACTGCTATTAAAAATTCTGCCTGGATTAATGGTATGGGAAGTTCTATTAGTAAAGGAGTCGAATTAATTCGCAAAAAGAACCTTTTCGATCGGGTTTTGATTACACTTTGCGATCTTCCGCTAATCGACACGCAACATTACCGAGAAATGATTGACTTCTCCTTGTCTTCTGGGAAGAGAATTGTACAAACTACTTATGAAGACACCTCAGGGGTTCCTGTGATTTTTGATAAGTCTTTATTTAACGAGCTTTCATATTTATCCGATGAGCAAGGAGCGAAGCCTTTGATTAAGAAATACAAAAAAGAGGTTGAAAAAATTCGTTCTTCTCAACCTTATTTTGATATCGATACCAAAGACGCTTATGAAAAGCTTTTAAGTTTAGATTAAATCGCCTCCTTCTGTTATCCTAAAATCGTATTTGCTTTTTTATCTAATTCCTGAATAAAAGGTTGGTTTAGCAATCGTTTTCCCGTAGCAGCTTGAATGGCATTTGCTACAGCTCCACCCGCTGGAGGCAATCCAGGTTCTCCTAGTCCCGTTGGCGATTTATCATTTTGAACAAAATGAACATCTACTTGAGGTGTTTCTTGCATTCGAATCAATCGGTAACGATCAAAATTCTTTGCTTCTGGCTCTCCATTTTTAAAGGTGAAATTCCCATACATGGCATGTCCAATTCCATCGATCACGCCTCCTTCAACTTGATTCTTGGCTCCTAATGGGTTCACTACAATTCCACAATCAACAGCCACAGTTACTTTCTTCACTATGGGATATCCATCTTTCATTTCAACATCTGCTACTTCTGCTACGTGTGTATTGTGACTGTAATACGCAGCAAAGCCTTGATAAGTTCCTGAAGGTGCTTTTCCCCAATTCGATTTTTCTACCACCAATCTAATAGTATCTTCCATTCGCTGACCTGAGTATTCAATACGTTTATCGGTAGTTCCTTTTACATTCTGAAGCAACTCAATTAACAACTGAGGATGATCTTTCCCTAGTTCTTGAGCCAACTCATTAAAAAAGCTTTGCTCTGCAAATGCTAAGAAATTTGTATATGGAGCTCTCCAAGCTCCTGTTGTCATTTTACTTTTGTAATTTCCAGTGCTTACTTTGTAATTTGGAATACATCCTGCAGGGAAAAAGTTCGGAATTAGCCCATACATATTTCCATTAATAGCAGCTTCTTTCAAGTGGTAGCCTGTAATTTTTCCTCCTTTCATAGACGCTGCAATTCGATATTTTATTGCAGGTCGGTAAATTCCAGCAGCCATATCATCTTCTCTTGAGAAAACCACTTTTACAGGTTTTTTGGATAGATTAGAAATCTCAGCAGCTTCCAAGGCAAAATCTCCATAAAGGCGGCGACCAAAACCTCCTCCCATACGAGTCATCTCCAAATGAATTTCCTCAGGTTTTCGTCCCAATAATTTTGACACTCTACTCGCTGTCCAAGCTGGTGTTTGAATCGGTCCTACCAAATGCACTTTTTCTGCAGTTACATTCGCATAAAAGTTCATAGGTTCCATACAGTTGTGTGGTAAAAAAGGAGACTCAAAAGTTCTCTCAATGACTTTGTCTGCTTGGGCAAAAACTCTTTTTACATTTCCATCTTCTCTTCGGATGTCAAATTTATTTCCGTTTAGGATTTTAAGTAGTTCTTTGTCATGATCAGAAGTGCTTTCTAATTTTCCATCGTCTTTCCACTGAGCTTTCAATACTTTTTTCCCTTTCATAGCAGCCCAAGTGTTTTTACCAAGAACAGCAATCTTATCTCCAAACTTCACAACATCAATTACTCCATTAACCGCTTTTGCAGCAGTGTCATCAAAATTTACTAGATTCTTTCCAAAGGCAGGAGGTCTCATTACCGAAGCATACACCATACCTTCGGCTTTGTAGTCTAATCCAAATAGTGGCTTTCCAGTTCTAATTTTATCAATGTCTACATTTCGTATATCTTGACCAATAATCTTATAGTCTTTTAGTTCTTTTAATGGAACATTTTCTGGAACTTCTAAGCCAGCAGCTTCCTTTACAACATCTCCATACCCTAAAGTATCTCCATTGGCATTGGTAATGACTCCTTCAGAAGCGGTGCAGGTAGATGCATCTACGCCCCATTTTACAGCAGCAGCATTCACCAACATTTGTTTTGCTGTTGCCCCTGTTTGCCTAAGGGCATCCCAACCGAAACGAATTGACTGACTTCCACCAGCAACTTGCCTCTGATAATTTTTTTGATCTAATATTCCTTGTGCAACATTTACCTTATCCCATGAAACATCTAATTCTTCAGCGATGATCATAGGCATAGAAGTTTTTACTCCCTGTCCAATTTCTGGGTTAGGAGAAAAGATGGTTACATAACCCTCGTCAGAAATTTTAATGAATGCATTAAAATCGTTGAAATTCAATTTCGAAATATCAACAGGTGGTTTTACACCTGGCTTACATGCTGTTAAAAGGTTGAAACCGATTAGCATTCCTCCACCAGCCAACGCAGAGGTTCTTAAAAAGTTTCTTCTACTAAATTGTAATGTGCTTTTTTTAGATTCCATTGTATTTTGATTCGTTAGTTGGTGTTAGCTTTTTTGTGCTGCTAATTGAACAGCTTTTTCTATTCTATTATAGGAAGCACATCGGCAAATGTTTCCATGCATGGCTTCTCTTATCTCTTCTTTAGATGGGTTTGGGTTTTGCTTTAAAAAAGCAGAGGCCGTCATCATTTGTCCTGCTTGGCAATATCCACATTGAGGAACATCAATTTCTTTCCATGCCTCTTGAACAGGATGAGAACCGTCTTTAGACAATCCTTCAATAGTGGTAATAGGTTCGTTTCCAATATTACCAATAGGCAATGAGCAACTTCTAATTGCATCCTCACCCAGATGAACAGTACAAGCCCCACATTGGGCGATTCCACAACCAAATTTGGTTCCTACCATGTCGAGCTCATCTCTGAGAACCCATAAAAGTGGTGTGTCTGGATCAGCATTTACTGTCACCGATTTTCCATTGACTTTGAGTGTATAATTAGGCATAATTTGTTGGTTTTAAGAAATTGATGCATCAAGTTACAAAAAACATGACAACATTGAGTTATTGAAGAAAAGTACTCGGTATATTTAAGATTGATTTAACATGTCTTTAGAAGAGAAAATCCTCAAAAAAACATGAAAAAACTAAGGGTTCTATTTTGTTTAACCCATACAAATTACCTTCTGCTTTTGGAGGCCTTTTCTTTAAAACATGCATTAAATCCATTGATTTCAGTGAAAACACTTTTACAAGCAAATCAAATACATGAGGATGAAAACCAAACATTACCACAACATTTTTGTTTCTTAACACAAAAGAACCCTAAAAAATATGAGGTTTTCAAAAACAAACGCTTTTTTTTGAATTGTATGTTTTTTGTAGTGTTTATTTTTAACAATTTAATAACAATTACTTCTAAATTTAGACAAATCAAAAAATTCAATTTTATGACAAGGTACTTGTTAATGATCGCAATGATTCTTTACTCGACACTTTCTCATGCCCAAACTTTAACTGTAAAAGGAACTGTTACTGATGCAGCAACAGGTGAAGTATTGATAGGGGTAAGTGTTGTTGTAAAGGATTCTTCTAGAGGAGACACCACAGATTTTGATGGTAATTACTCTATTAATGGGGTCCCTAGTGGATCCATTTTAGTCTTTAGTTACATTGGGTATAAAACCAAAGAAGTAACTGTAACGCAAGCAACTCTGGACGTTACTCTTGAGGAGAGTGCAGAAAAATTAGATGAAATTGTTGTTATTGGATATGGTACCCAGCGAAAAAAGGAAGTTACTGGGGCTGTGTCTGTTATATCATCTAAATCTATTGAAGATTTGAAACCCGTTCGGGTAGAGCAAGCTCTACAAGGTCAGGTAGCTGGGGTAAACATTGCTGCTAATTCTGGGGCGCCTGGTTCTGCTTCCAACATTCGTATTAGGGGAATCTCTACCAATGGGAATAACAACCCTCTTATTTTAGTTGATGGAGCTCGTGTTGAAGATCTCAGTGTAGTGAACCCTTCTGAAATAGAGTCTATCAACGTATTAAAAGATGTTACAGCAGGAATTTATGGTGTACAGGCCGCAAATGGAGTTATCTTAATTACTACAAAAACAGGTAGAAAAGAAACAGACGCTAAGTTTAGTTTCAATACATATATGGCGATCCAACAAACCACGCGAGAAATTCCTATGCTAAATGCAACAGAATATGCCTTATTAGCAAACGAAGCTTTTGCAGCTAATGGTGAGCCTTTGCCTTTTCCAAGTGTATCAAATTTGGGTCAGGGTACAAACTGGCAAGATGAAGTATTCCAAACTGCGGCGATGTATGGAATCGATTTTGGAGCAACAAAAGGAACAGAGAAATCTGCATTGTCATTCAACCTTTCTATCTTAGATCAAAATGGTATTGTTGGTGGAGAAAAATCTCGATTTAACAGAAGAAATGTACGTTTGAACTACGATTATGATATCACAAAAGATTTAAAATTAAATACAGCTTCTTCGTGGACCAATGTAAACAAAAGCTCTTTACCAGAAAATACCTTAGGGTCTGTTTTGTTTAATGCTCTGAACATGCCTTCTACAATTCCTGTGTATGATGCCAATGGAGATTTTTCATTACCTCCTCCAGTTGGTACTGGAATTGAAGTAGCAAACCCTTTAGCACAAGTAGATTTTGCCAACAATATAACAACCACAAACAGATTCTCTGGAAGTTATGGTCTTTCCTATAAGTTCCTTGAGTACTTTTCAGCAGAATCTAGGCTTCAGTTTAATTACTCTACTGTAAGGTCTAGAAGCTATTCTCCAGTTGCTTTCTTTGGTAATGGAAGTGTTTTTAACAATCAAATAAATCAGCTATCCATTTTCCAACAAACCTACAAAGACTACTTATGGGACACATTTATTAAGTACGAAAGAGTTTTTGGAGAGCATGATGTAAAACTTCTTTTAGGTACTTCATTTTCTCAAAGTGTTGGAATCAATGATATCAATTCAATATTTCAAAATCCTTCCATAGACGGATTGTATTATAATGTAATTAAACCAAACATTGATGTGCTACAATTAACAGGATTGCCTCGTCAATTTTTCGATAGCAGATTACAGTCTTATTTTGTAAGGGCTCAATATTCTTACAAAGGAAAATACTTGCTTTCAGCAGTATTAAGACGTGATGGAGCATCAAATTTTGGTCCAAAAAACAAATTTGGATACTTCCCATCTGTTTCTTTAGGATGGAATATTTCTGATGAAGAGTTTTTATCAGATAGTGAAACCATCACTTCTTTGAAGTTAAGAACAAGTTATGGAGTGATTGGAAATAATAGAATTTCATCTAGTTTTGGCTTTATCTCTTTATTAAATGGAGAATCGACATATGTCTTCAACGATCTATTATTATTTGGAACAGCCTTAGGGCAAATTTCTAACCCAGAGATCCGTTGGGAAAAGCAAAAGCCTTTCGACGTTGGGTTTGATCTTACCTTATTCGGTGAACTAGACATTACTGTTGATTATTTTAACAAGATAACAGAAGACCTTTTATTAACTCCACAAGTATCAGGAATTTTAGGAGCTCAAGGACCTGGTGCTTCTGCTCCAGTTGTAAATGCTGGATCAATTGAAAACAAAGGTTTTGAGTTTTCTGTAGGATGGAGAAAAACGGTGAATGATGATTTTAACTTTAGCGTAAATTATAACCTTACCACACTAAAAAACAATGTTCTTTTTGTAGGAAATTCAACAGGGTTCATTCCTGGTGGTTCCTTTGGTGTCGGACAAGAGCCTCCGTCGAGAATGGAAGCAGGTTTTCCAATCGGATATTTCTATGGTTTACAAACCAACGGAATCTTCCAAAATCAAGCTGAAGTAGATGCTCATGCTACACAAGCAAACGCAGCTCCTGGAGATTTAAGATATGTAGATAGAAACGGAGATGGTGTCATTGATGGAAAAGATAGAACGTATATTGGAGATCCCATTGCAGATGCGACTATGGGTCTCAACTTAACACTTAACTACAAGGATTTTGATTTTAGCATGTATGCATTTGCTCAAATAGGAAATGAGATTGTAAGAAATTACGAAAGAAACTTACCTTTAACCAACAGAAGTGTTTATTTCTTAGATAGATGGAGAGGAGAAGGAACAAGCAACACACATCCTAGAGTTACCACTGGAGCCAACGGAAATAGTTTATTCTCTGACTTTTATGTTGAAGACGGTTCATTTGTTCGCCTACAAAACATTCAATTTGGATATACCGTTAAGCCTGAATCTCTAGAGAAAACAGGTTTTGATAAAGTGAGATTCTATCTCTCTGCAGACAATTTATTCACGTTAACCAAGTACAGAGGTTATGACCCTACCACTTCGGTAAGTAGTCCTATTGGTTCAGGAATTGATCAAGGGTTTTATCCGAATCCAAAGACATTTTCGCTTGGGTTAAATGTTAATTTTTAATTTTTAATATGATGAAAAAAGTAACATATAAAATTATCGGTATTTTCATTCTCATAATCACACTACCTACTGCTTGTACAGATGATTTTGTAGATGTAAAACCTATAGTTGAAAATTCAGAAGACTATTTCAACTCAGAAGCAGATTACCAAGCAGCATTAGTAGGTGCCTACGATTTATTACAATCTACCTATCTTAACGTAATGCTAGGAGAGATTGCCTCGGACAACACATTGGCTGGTGGAGAAAGTGCAACAGATGTTGTTGGAATCCAGGAAGTGGATGATATGATTCATACGCCAGTAAACGAACAATTGAGAAGTATTTGGAGTTGGATGTTTGCAGGTGTTAATAGAGCAAATTACATCCTGGAGTTCCAAAATAAAACAGATTTTAATGGCAAGAATCAAGTATTAGCTCAAGCTCGATTCTTACGAGCTTACTATTATTTTGAGTTGGTAAAATGGTTTGGTGACGTTCCTTTAGCTGTAGACAAACGTATTCTTTTTGGGGATCAATTTACACTCGATAGAACTCCCAAAGCAGAAGTATACGCTCAAATTGAAGCAGATTTAATGTATGCTGCCGACAATTTACCTGTAGTTCAGGCTGAAAAAGGGCGAATTACAAAAGGTGCTGCTCAAGCTTTGTTAGGGAAAGCTTACTTATACCAAGAAAAATTTGCACAGGCAGCTCAGATTTTAGAAACAGTAATTATGTCTGGAACCTATGACCTTGTAACTGATTACTCAACGATCTTTGAAGAAGCTGGAGAAAACAATGTTGAATCCGTTTTTGAAGTTCAGTACTCCGATTTAGAAGGTGCTGGTTTTAGCTGCCTACAATGTAGTGAAGGAAATGTTGCTGTAGGGTTTAACGGAATACGTAACTATGACGGTCCTAATTTTTCTTCTGGATTTAGCTTTAACATTCCTGTTGCTGCTGCATACAATGCTTTCAATGCCAATGATTTGCGAAGAGATGTTGCCATTTTAGACATTAACGCGTGGGCAGCTTCTACAGGAGCTACTTTTGGTACCGGTTTTGAACACACAGGGTATTTTAATAGAAAATACATCCCAAGAAAGCGAAGGTCTAGTGCTCAACAAGATTTGAATTTAACAAACCCAAACAATTACAGATCTATACGCTTTGCAGATGTACTGCTAATGGCTGCTGAAGCTTTTAACAGAGGTGGAATTGACGATACCAAAGCACAACAATATTTGAACCGTGTTAGAGCAAGAGCCTTTGGAAACACGTCAAATAATATTACATCTACTGGTGCTACACTAACAGATGATATTTACAATGAAAGAAGGTTGGAATTAGTAGGTGAAGGACATCGCTTTTTCGACTTAGTAAGAACAGGAAGAGCTGCTAGTGCAATTCCTGGATTTGTTGCAGGGAAACATGAACTATTCCCTATTCCTCAAATTGAGATTGAATTGGCTGGTAATAGATGGCCTCAAAATCCTAACTACTAAAAATGAAAAGAATGAAAACATTTTTTAACATACGAAGTTTATTGTTAGCAACACTACTTGTCGCGTTAAGCTGTACAGACAATTTAAGAGATTTATCTTTCTTAGATACCATTGCTTTGCCATCAAATGTGAATGCTACCTACAATATAACACAAGATAATACTGGATTAGTAACCATTACTCCCTCTGCTGATGGAGCCAGTTACTTTAATATTTATTTTGGAGACAATACTGCAAACCCTACAAAGGTAGATCAGGGAAAAAGTGTAAATCATACTTATGCTGAAGGTACATACTCTGTGAAAATAGAAGCTTTTAACATTAAAGATCAGAAAACAGAGGCAACACAACAATTGATTGTATCTTTTAAAGCTCCTCAGAACTTAGTTGTAACTATACAGAACGATCTAGCAGTCTCGAAAAAAGTGAACATCACTGCCAATGCAGATTTTGCAACCATGTTCGATTTTTATTCAGGAGAAACTGGAAAAACTGCTCCTGTGGTCTCTGGAAACATTGGGTCTACTGTATCTTATACGTACACTACAGCAGGAACATATCCTGTTCGTTTGGTTGCTAAAGGTGCTGCTATTGCTACAACAGAATACACAGCAGATTTTACAGTTACAGAAATCTTACAACCAATAGCTTCTGCAACAAAACCTCCGAGTCGAAGTGCTACAGATGTTATTTCTGTTTACGGTTCTGAGTATACAAACATCACAGGTGTAGACACATTCCCAGATTGGAATCAAGGGGGACAAGGTAGTAGCTGGGGAACGTTTTCACTGAATGGTGATGACATGCTTCAATACACGAAATTGAGCTATCAAGGAATTCAATTTCAAGCAGCTGAAGATTTGACAGCTATGGAATTCATTCATTTAGATGTTTGGACTAGTGGAGATGTAACTAGACTTGAAACTTCGTTAATCAGTGTGAGCAGTGGAGAAAAACCTGTATGGACTAACTTAACTGCTGGTCAATGGACTTCTATTGATATTCCCATCACAGATTTTACCTCTCAAGGATTAACTGTTGCTGATATTCATCAGTTGAAACTTGTCGGAGATCCATGGGGTGCTGGAACTGTATTTGTAGACAATATTTATTTTTACAGAGCACCAACAGTTACCGCTCCTAACGCGTTACCATTAACATTTGAAGATCTTGGGTTGAGTGGTTTCGATGGTGGAACAACTTCCATAGTTGCTAACCCAGACACCAATGGAAATGCTTCTTCAATGGTGATGCAAATGGTAAAAGGGTCTGGACAACCATGGGCAGGTTCTAAGATTACGTTAGATCAACCTTTCTCTTTTGCTGGAGGAACTCAATTAAAAGTTAAAGTTTGGTCTCCTAGAGTAGGATTGAATTTATTATTAAAATATGAGGATAGTCAAGCTTGGCCTAATACTCTTGCTTCTAACGAGGTGACAGTCGCTACAACTGTTGCGAATGCATGGCAAGAACTAACATTCGATATGACTGGTGTAGATCCTAATGTAAGTTATAACAACTTAGTGTTGATTATGGACAATGGTACTCAAGGAGATGGTACTGCTAATTATACCATTTATGTAGATGATATTACTTCATCGCCTTTATTGGATTTCGAACCAAAGCAAACGTTAAGTGGTTTTGATGGTGGAACAACCTCTATTGTTGCCAATCCTGATACAAATGGAAATCCTTCCGCCATGGTATTACAAATGGTAAAAGGAGCTGGACAACCATGGGCAGGTTCCAAAATCACAGTTCCTAGGCCTTTTACATTAACATCAGCTACAACAACACTGAAAGTAAAAGTGTGGTCTCCTAGAGCAGGGCTAAACTTACTATTAAAGTTTGAAGACGCAAATCCGTGGCCCAATACTGCAGCTTCTGCAGAAGTCACTGTAGCTACTACCAAAGTCAACCAATGGGAAGAATTAACATTTAATATGACTGGTATAGATCCAAACATTAGTTATGACAACTTGGTGTTAATTATGGATAATGGAACACAAGGAGACGGTTCTGCTAACTATACCATATATGTGGATGATATTTCGCAAAACTAAAAATTAGAATTATGAAGAATAATAAATATATATTAAGTCTATTTTTATCTGTAGCACTCCTTTTTATAGGTTGTCAAGATGAGGATAAAAGTTTTGGAAACATTATTGAGCCTAATAATATTCAAATAACTGCTCAGATTGTTGGAGCAGATGCTACTAATCCTAATGGAGATGGTTCTGGAGCTGTAAACTTTACTGTAACAGCAAAAAATGCAACTTCGTTTAAGTTTGTCATCAACGGAAACGAATTTGTGCGACCATCAGGGCGTTTTTCCTTTAATTTCTCTACCTTAGGTTTGAATACCTACACTGTTACGGCAGTAGCTTCAGGAATTGCTGGAACAACTTCTTCTGCAAGTATTCAGATTGATGTTTTATCGACCTATTCTCCTCCTGCGGCTTTATTGCAAAAACTACATGGAGGTACTTCTAAAACTTGGAGAATTAAAGCGGAAAAGTCCAAACACTTTGGATTAGGCCCAGTAGGAGGAACAACTCCTGCAGAATGGTATGGAGCAGCGGCGAATGAAAAAGCGGGTGTAGGAATGTACGATGATCGTTATATCTTTAATGCTAATGGTACTTTTACGCATATTACGAATAGCACAAATGATGCTGCAGGAACAGACCCAAGCGGGACAGTATTTGGAAGAGAAATTCTTGTTGATGAATTAGGATCTTCTGGAGGTACTGCCAATGGCGCAGATATTGAAAACTTACCTTATAATGATTACTCTGAAAGTTGGTTCATTACTGCACCTTCTGGTGTAGAAACCATTAATTTAACGAAATTAGCTTTCATTGGTTATTATACAGGCGGAGATCATACTTACCAAATATTTGACAGAAGTGCAACCAATGAAATGACACTACGTGTCACAGATGGAAACAAACAATTTGACTGGTGGTTTATTATCACCTCGGATTAGTAAATGTGTTATAATTATTTAGAATGAAAACGCGCGCTAAATTTTAGCGCGCGTTTTTCTTTATACATATTTTTCTCCCTTAATATAAACCTCATCTACTTGATGATTCCCAAAAGAATAGGGAATAAAATGGTAAGAATTAATTGGCTTAGTGACAATTAAATTTGCTTGCTTTCCTTCAGAAATTGTGCCTAACTCTTTTTCTAACCCCATTGCGTATGCTGCATTAAGAGTAGCCGCATTGATTGCCTCTTCTGGAGTCATTTTCATCTTAATACAAGCAGTAGCCACCACAAAATTCATATTTCCAGATGGAGTAGAACCTGGATTGTAGTCTGTTGCCAAAGCCAACGGCAAACCAGCATCGATCATTTTTCTTGCTGGTGTGTAAGGAATACTTAAAAAGTAGGAGCAACTCGGCAATGCCACTGGCATGGTTTGAGTTCCTTTCAATCCGGTGATATCTTCCTCCCTCATCACTTCTAAGTGATCTATTGATAATGCATTGTATTTAATTCCTGTTTGAACTCCTCCAATCGCTGTAAACTGATTGACGTGAATTTTAGGCCTGAGTCCATATAGTCTTCCAGCTTTGAGGATTCTCTCTGTATCTGCCACTGAAAAATACCCCGTCTCACAGAAGATATCAATATACTCTGCCAAGTTTTCCTTTGAAATAATAGGAAGTAATTTTTCGATTAGTAAATCTAAATAACCTTCTTTATTTCCTTTGAATTCAGCAGGAACAGCATGAGCTCCTAAAAAAGTAGCTTTGATTTCTACAGGGTAGTTTTTTTTTAACTTTTGAATAACACGAAGCATTATTAATTCTGCTTCGACAGTTAATCCATAACCCGATTTAATTTCTACTGCCCCAGTTCCTAGTCGTATAATTTCTTCTAAGCGAACTTTACTTTGTTCATACAATTCCTCTTCAGAGGTTTCCTGTAATTTTTTTGCTGAGTTTAAAATCCCTCCTCCTCTGTTGGCAATTTCTTCATAGGATAGACCATTAATACGATCGACAAATTCGCCTTCTCTGTTGCCTGCATAGACAATATGGGTATGTGAATCGCACCAGGTAGGCAAAATCATTTTTCCTGTCACATCTATTATCTCAGCATCCATTTCTGGGCAATTGGTCATAGAGCCAAAATCTGAGATAAATCCATCCTCAATGAGTAAATATGCATTTTGAATGGTTGGCAATTCATTCATCTCTTTTCCCGAAAGAAAAGAAACAGGTTCCTCTCGAACTTGCAGTAATTCCTTGATATTAATAAAAAGTTTTTTCACTTCGATAAATTTATAAACTCTACCTAAGACTAAAATGTCATTCCTGCGAAGGCAGGAATCCAAACGTATATAGTATATAATTCCTCTAGACTCCTGCCTTCGCAGGAGTGACAGTGAAATTTACAATCCTTTTATCCAAAGCCCGTTTGATAATTTCATTAAAACAAACTGTTGAGTAATTGATCGTCTACTAAATTAGGCAAAGTTACCTTGAGTTCAGGTGTTCTTTCCATTTCTCTTCGAATGGCAAACAATGCTTCTTTGTTCCTTGCCCAACTTCTTCTCGCAATTCCATTGTTCACATCATAAAACAGCATCTTCTTCAATCGGTTTTCGGCTTCAGAGGTGCCGTCTAAGAGCATTCCAAATCCACCGTTCATCACTTCTCCCCATCCAACGCCTCCTCCATTGTGAATCGATACCCAAGTAGCCCCTCGAAAGCTATCCCCAATGACGTTGTGAATGGCCATATCGGCGGTAAACTTACTTCCGTCATAAATATTAGAGGTCTCTCTATACGGGGAATCTGTTCCGCTGACATCGTGATGATCTCTACCCAAAACCACGGGGGCAATGGTCTCGTTCGCAACAGCATCGTTGAATGCTTTGGCAATTTTCATTCGACCTTCTGCATCGGCATATAAAATTCTTGCCTGAGAACCCACCACCATTTTATTTTGTTTTGCATCTCGAATCCAAGTGATGTTATCTTGCATTTGCAATTGAATTTCTTCGGGAGAGTTTTCCATGATTTCCTGAAGTACTTGCATCGCAATTTCATCTGTTTTGTCTAAATCTTCTGCCTTTCCTGATGCACAAACCCATCGGAAAGGGCCAAAACCGTAATCGAAACACATAGGACCTAAAATATCTTGAACATAAGAAGGATATTTAAAATCTATTTGATTTTCTGCCATGATATCTGCTCCAGCTCTCGAAGCTTCCAATAAAAAGGCATTTCCATAATCGAAAAAATAAGTTCCTTTGGCTGTGTGCTTGTTTACTGCAGCAGCATGCCTTCTCAAAGATTCCTGAACTTTCTGCTTGAAAACTTCTGGTTCTTCACGAATCAAGCAATTGGATTCTTCATAGGACGTTCCCACAGGATAATAACCTCCTGTCCAAGGAATGTGTAACGAGGTTTGGTCTGATCCTACGTGAATAAAAATGTTTTCTTCATCGAATCGTTCCCAAATTTCCACCACATTTCCGATGTAAGCAATCGAAACGACCTCTTCTTTATCCTGTGCTTTCTTTACTCTTACCAACAAATCATCCATGCTGTCTACGAGCTCATCTACCCAACCTTGCTCGTGTCTTTTGGTAGCTGCTTTTGGGTTTACCTCAGCACAAATGGTAATACATCCAGCAATATTTCCTGCTTTAGGTTGCGCTCCACTCATACCTCCTAGTCCTGCTGTTAAAAAGATTTTCCCTTTTGGGTTTTCATCCTTTTTTAAGATTTTTCGGAAAGCATTCATCACTGTAATGGTAGTTCCATGGACAATCCCCTGAGGGCCAATATACATGTAGGATCCAGCGGTCATCTGTCCGTATTGAGTCACTCCAAGTGCGTTGAACTTCTCCCAGTCATCTGGGGTAGAATAATTTGGAATCATCATTCCGTTGGTTACAATGACTCTTGGTGATTCAGTTGACGAGGGAAATAATCCCATGGGGTGGCCAGAATACATATGCAGAGTTTGACTACTGGTCATGGTTGCCAAATATTGCATGGTGAGCAGGTATTGTGCCCAATTTTGAAATACCGCTCCATTTCCTCCATACGTGATAAGCTCTTCTGGGTGCTGTGCTACTGCTGGATCCAAATTGTTTTGAATCATGAGCATAATGGCTGCCGCTTGTTGTGTCTTGGCAGGGTACTCATTGATAGAGCGGGCGTATATTTTGTAATCTGGTTTGAAACGGTACATGTAGATTCGCCCAAAGTCATTCAACTCATCAGCAAATTCAGTTGATAATTCACCATGCCAATCTTTTGGAAAATAACGCAAGGCATTTCTGATGGCTAATTGTTTCTCTTCCTTTGTTAAAATATCTTTCCTCTTAGGAGCTCTATTAATTCCTACTGGATACGTTCTTTTTGCTGGAAGTTGCTCTGGAATTCCTTGTAATATTTGTTCTTGAAAGGTCATTTTTAATTTTTTTTAGTCAACTACAAAAGCGCTGGTTTTTACCAAGTCAATCATGGCATCAATATCGTCTTTTAACAGCCTATCCTCTTCTAATTTATCTACTTTATTACGAATAATTTCAAAGTTTTTTTCAATGATTCTAGAAAAAGTATTGGGTCTTCTAAATTCCATCGCCTGACATGCGTACATAAGTTCTATTGCGAATATCTTTTCTAGGTTTTCTAATATTTGATTGAATTTTCTTCCAGAAATACTCCCCATAGAAACATGATCTTCCTGACCCAAAGAGGTAGGAACACTGTCTGCTGATGGTGGAAAGCACAACGATTTATTTTCTGTCACCAAAGCCGCGGTTGTATACTGAGGAATCATAAATCCGGAATTGAGCCCTCCTCCTTCAGTTAGCAACCTTGGCAATCCGTATTTTCCTTCAAGTAATAGGTAACATCTCCTATCCGAAATATTTCCCAACTCTGCTGCTGCCAAAGCACCATAATCAATGGCCATGGCCAAAGGCTGACCGTGAAAATTTCCTCCAGAAATGGCTTCGCTATCACTCAACACAATGGGATTATCTGTCACCGAGTTCATTTCAATTTCTGCCAATTCATTTAAGTGTTGAAATGCATTTCTAGAAGCTCCATGCACTTGAGGCATACATCGAATGGAGTACGGATCTTGGACTCTCTCACATTCAAAATGACTTTCCACGTTTTGAGAACCTTTTAAAAAAGATCGAATACGTTCTGCCACTTTTATGTTTCCTGAAAAAGGTCGTATCTGATGCAACTCTTCTCTAAAAGGAGAGGCACTTCCCTGAAAACCCTCCAAAGTCATCGTTCCCGCTACATCGGCTAAATCCAATAGGTACTTCATTTTATATAGGCCCTTAATCGTATGTGCCAAAATAAATTGCGTTCCATTAATAAGTCCTAAGCCTTCTTTTGCTTCTAACTGTAGGGGCTGTAACTGATGTTCTTGCAGTACTTTTCTGGCCGGTACAATTTGATCGTTTACCCAAAACTCTCCTTCTCCTAAAAGCGGTAAGAATACATGTGAAAGTGGCGCTAAATCACCTGAAGCTCCTACAGATCCCTGCTCGGGAACTACGGGCAACAGATTGTTTTCTATGAAATAGATGATTCGATGAATGAGTTCCAATCGGACTCCAGAAAACCCCTGGCTCAATGCATGAACTTTGCAAATCATCATGATTTTTGAAAGCTCTTTATCAATTGGGTTACCTACACCTACAGCATGGGTGATTAATAAATTTTCTTGAAGTTTGTTGGTTTCTTCTGATGTGATCTGTGTATCACATAAAGGCCCAAACCCTGTATTGATACCATATACAGCCTCATTGCCATTTGCCATTGTAATGACTTTACTTCGGCATACTCTTATTTTATTGACAGCTTCTTCTGTAAGTTGAGCGGATAGTGAACCTCTCAGAATCCCCATCACTTTGTCAACTGTTAGCCTATCAAGCCCATATCTAAATACCATTTCCCTATTCATTTTCTCAAAGTTATGTTTATTTTTGATGCTTTATAAGATTAATTAAATACCTAATTGATACTTATGAGTTATCAAATAGAATACAGACATCTTCGTTATTTTTTAGCTGTTGCAGAAGACTTGCACTTTAGAAAAGCTGCGGAACGATTGTTTATTTCCCAACCAGGATTGAGTCGTCAAATAAAAAAGCTAGAAAATTATTTAGGAGTTGTTTTATTTGAAAGACACAATAGAAAAGTCATCTTAACTCCAGCCGGAGAATACCTAAAAAGGGAATTAAGCCTTCACTTTAAGGATTTAAATGATATTCTCGATAGAGCGAAACTGGTACACAAAGGAATCCGCGGGCACATTCGCATGGGCTATGTAGGTTCCGCTATGAATGGAGTCATTCCCAATTTGCTTTTGAAGTTCAAAAAAGAGCAAACTCATGTTACTTTTAGTTTGAAAGAAATGGACAACCAGCAGCAAATAATGCAATTGTCTACTGGAGATATCGATATCGGTTTTGTAAGAACAGAGCGAGTTCCAAGAACCCTTCATTTAAAGCCTGTTTTGGAAGAGCCTTTTTGTTTGGTATTGCCTAAAAATCATCCGATAAGCGAATTCAATTTTAAAAACTTATTTCAGCTAAAGGACGAGTCTTTTATTCTCTTTGACCCTTCCTACAGCCCTTCTTACTACGAAAAAGTGATGCAAATTTTTGATGACAGCGGATTTACACCCATTGTCTCTCACAATACCATCCACGCAAGCTCTATTTACCGATTGATAGAAAACAACTTAGGAGTATCCATTGTTCCCAAATCTTTACAGGAAGGATACACGACCAATGTAAAATTTATAGAGCTGTCAAAAATCCAACAAAGAACAGTCCTTTCAGCAGTTTGGAATCAAAACAACAGAAATCCAGTACTTGACTCTTTGATAAAAATGATATAAAATTTCTAAATCACACAAAAGCAATCTTGATTGTGAATTTTAGTCTAAAGATTAAAATGATTCTAAATAGCACGCAAAAGCTACGATAACGTTTGCGCATCAAGCCATTGAATCGTACCTTTGTGTTCATAAAATTAATGTAAAAAATGAGTGGACTTCTCAACTCTTCAATAGGAAGAAAGTTTGCCATGGCTCTTTCGGCACTCTTTCTTATGATCTTTCTTTTACAACATTTTGCCATCAACATTTTATCGGTTTTCAGTGCAGATGCTTTTAATGAAGCTTCTCATTTTATGGGGACGTTCTGGGCAGTACAATATTTACTGCAACCCGTTTTAATTTTTGGAGTGATTTTTCACTTTGTGATGGGATTTGTATTAGAAATCAAAAACAACAAATCACGTCAAATCAAATACGCTAAGAACAATGGCGGCGCTAATTCTTCATGGATGAGTAGAAATATGATTTGGAGTGGATTTGCAATTTTAGCTTTCATCGTATTGCATTTCATTGACTTTTGGATTCCTGAAATCAATATTAAATATATTCAAGGAGACATGAGCGGATTGCACAATGGAGAATTCAGATATTTCTATGAGTTGGTAGAGAAATTCCATAGCCCAATTCGTGTCACTGCTTATGTAGTTGCTTTTGTATTTTTAGCCTTACACTTATTACACGGATTTGATTCTGCATTTCAGTCGGTTGGAGCGAATAACAAGTACACCAAAGCTTTGAAAGGATTCTCAAAAGTGTATGCTATTGGCATTCCATTAGGGTTCATTTTCATTGCATTGTTTCATCATTTTACAGGACACTAAAACGATCAGCTATGGCTTTAGATTCAAAAATACCATCAGGACCACTAGCAGATAAGTGGACAAAACATAAAAATGAAATCAACCTTGTCAACCCAGCAAACAAACGTTTGATCGATGTGATCGTCGTGGGAACAGGATTGGCAGGAGGTTCTGCTGCAGCTACGCTGGCAGAATTAGGCTACAATGTAAAAGCATTTTGTTTTCAAGATTCTCCGAGACGTGCACACTCTATTGCAGCTCAGGGAGGAATCAATGCGGCAAAAAATTACCAAGGTGACGGAGACTCTACATACCGATTGTTCTATGATACAGTAAAAGGTGGAGATTATCGTTCTCGTGAAGCCAATGTGTATCGTTTGGCAGAAGTATCTGCAAATATTATTGATCAATGTGTAGCGCAAGGAGTTCCTTTTGCTCGTGATTATGGAGGTCTCTTAGACAACCGATCTTTTGGAGGAGTTTTGGTATCCAGAACTTTCTATGCAAAAGGACAAACAGGACAACAGTTACTACTAGGAGCCTATTCTGCAATGAATCGTCAAATTGGACGTGGAAAGATAAAAATGTACAACCGACACGAAATGTTAGATGTCGTTATTGTAGATGGAAAAGCTAGAGGAATCATCGCAAGAAACCTAGTTACTGGAGAGATTGAAAGACATTCTGCACATGCAGTAGTCTTAGGAACAGGAGGGTATGGGAATGTATTTTTCTTATCCACTAATGCGATGGGGTCCAATGTAACAGCAGCTTGGAAAGCGCACAAAAGAGGTGCTTATTTTGCAAATCCATGCTACACGCAAATTCACCCAACATGTATTCCAGTTTCGGGAGATCATCAATCAAAATTAACCTTGATGTCTGAGTCTTTACGAAATGATGGTCGTATTTGGGTTCCCAAAAACATAAAAGACGTAGAAGCAATCAGAGCAGGAAAATTAAGACCTACTGATCTAGCTGAAGAAGATAGAGATTACTATTTAGAAAGAAGATATCCAGCCTTTGGAAACTTAGTGCCTCGTGATGTAGCATCGAGAGCAGCCAAAGAACGCTGTGATGCTGGTTATGGAGTGAATGCTACTGGAGAAGCGGTGTATTTAGACTTTGCTGCTGCCATTCAACGTTACGGAAAAGAGCAAGCACATATCAAAGGATTGAATGAAAATGATGCTGCTTTGGTAAAAAAATTAGGTCAGGAAGTTGTAAGAACAAAATACGGAAACCTATTCCAAATGTATGAGAAGATTGTGGATCAGAATCCATATGAAACACCCATGATGATTTATCCTGCGGTGCACTATACCATGGGAGGAATTTGGGTTGACTACAACTTGCAAACAACAGTTCCTGGACTCTATGCCATTGGAGAAGCGAATTTCTCCGACCACGGAGCAAATCGATTAGGAGCCTCTGCATTAATGCAAGGACTTGCTGATGGGTATTTCGTATTGCCATATACCATTGGAGATTATTTATCAGATGATATTCGTACTGGACCTATTTCAACAGATTCACCAGAGTTTGAAGAAGCAGAAAAAAATGTACGCGATAATATCAATCACTTAGTAAATAACAACGGATCAAAACCTGTTGATTATTTCCACAAGAAATTAGGAAAAATCATGTGGAACAAATGTGGAATGTCTCGTAACGAAAAAGAACTGAAAGAAGCGATTGAAGAAATTTCTTCTTTGCGTAAAGAATTCTGGAGTGATGTTCGTGTTCCTGGAGGTGCAGATGAATTCAATGAAGAACTGGCAAAAGCAGGTCGTGTAGCAGATTTCCTTGAATTGGGAGAGCTGTTCGCCAAAGATGCTTTGTTAAGAGAAGAATCTGCTGGAGGGCATTTTAGAGAAGAGTACCAGACAGAAGAAGGTGAAGCGAAAAGAAGAAAAGAATTCCAATTTGTTTCTGCATGGGAATACAAAGGAGAGCCTAAAGACGCACTATTACACAAAGAAGATTTGGTATACGAGAATATAGAAGTAAAAGAACGTAGTTATAAATAATAGGAAAGATGAATCTTACACTTAAAATATGGCGTCAGAAGAACGCAAAGGATAAAGGAAAGATGGTAAACTATCAGATTGCTGATGTATCTCCAGATATGTCTTTCCTTGAAATGTTGGATGTATTGAACAATCAGTTGATTGAGAAGGGTGATGAGCCTGTAGCTTTCGATCATGATTGTAGAGAAGGAATTTGCGGAATGTGTTCTTTGTATATCAATGGTGAAGCTCACGGACCTGATAGAGGAATTACTACATGTCAGTTACACATGCGTAAGTTCAAAGATGGAGATACTATTTATATTGAACCTTTTAGAGCCAAAGCATTTCCAGTCATCAAAGATTTAGTTGTAGACAGAAGTGCTTTCGATAGGGTACAACATGCAGGTGGATTTGTCTCAGTGAATACGTCTGGAAACACACAAGATGCAAATGCCATTCCAATTAACAAGCAAGATGCAGATGCCGCTTTTGACGCAGCTACATGTATTGGTTGTGGAGCTTGTGTTGCAACTTGTAAGAACTCGAGTGCTATGTTATTTGTCTCAGCAAAAGTTTCTCAATATGCCTTATTACCACAAGGACAAGTAGAAGCCACAGACCGTGTGTTGAACATGGTAAAACAAATGGACGAAGAAGGGTTTGGAAACTGTACTAATACTGGTGCCTGTGAAGTGGAATGTCCAAAAGGAATTTCTCTAGAGAACATTGCCAGAATGAACCGCGAGTATTTAAAAGCAAGTCTAAAAGGATAGGCGAATTTAAATTCGTCATGCTGAACTGTCACACTGAGCTTGTCGAAGTGTGTCGAGTCCTAGCATCTTATAAAACTAGCCCCGAGCAAATTGTTCGGGGTTTTTATTTAGAAATCTTTGTATATTGCCTCTCTAATAAAAATTTATTCTATGAAAAAAAATGTCCTTTTCGCAATTTCATTCTTGTTATTACAATTCACGCTACAAGCACAAGATAACTTTGAAGGTATTATTAAGTTTAAAGTGGAGTTTAAAGATAAAACGGGCGAGATGTCTGATGAAAATATGAAGCAATTCATGGGGAATGAACAGACCTATTATTTAAAAAAAGAAAAATATAAGTCTGAATTAAATGGGTTGCTTAAGATGACTACCTTTTATAATGGAAACGATACACTTTTTATGAAGACCGCTATGACCAAGTCATTAATGTATGCAAAGGTAACTGAAGAAGAGGAAGAGAAAGTAATATCTCATAAGTTCACAGATATTACTGAAACAATAGCAGGAGTAAAATGTAAATTAGTGATTGTAAAAACTACTAAAGGAACTCATAAATATTATTATAGTAATGATGTTAGGATAGATCCTAAATACTATAAAAATCATAAAATGGGCTTATGGAATTATTTTATGAAAATTACTAACGGAGGCATTTCGATAAGAAGTATTACAGATGTAGAAGATTCTTATAGTAAAATTGAGGCCGTTTTTATTGAGAGAAAAACCTTAGATGACAAGATTTTTATTAGACCAAATCTACCAATAACTAAGTATATTGAAGATTGATAAACCCCAAAAAGGATTCTTAGTCTTTTTTATTTCCTCCCAAAATCTGCAGGAATTTCTCCCCAAGCTTTGGTTTCCCATTTTAAAATAGGGTTTCTGTAGGAGTTTTCTTGCAACCATTGTTCAGCTCTTTTAATCAGATCCAGCAACTCTTTATTAGAGCTATCGAAAACAATGTTGGTTCGGCATTGTTTTTTCTTCAACCAAGACATCGCTATTTTAGAATCGGAATAAATGGGCATTTTATGCAAACCCTTTCCTTTTAAGAGAGCAATTCCATGTACCAAAGCCAAAAATTCTCCGATATTATTGGTGCCCCCTTCGTACGGCCCTTTGCGAAATACTTCTTTTTTATTGTAATGCAACATACCTCTATACTCCATTTTTCCTGGATTTCCACTACAGGCGGCATCTACTGTTAGTGCATTTTCAATAGGCACTCCATATTTCATCTTTTCGGCTGGAGATAGTGTCGGTTTTTTGGTATTCTTCCCTTTGTAGTCTTTATAGGTCTTTTTAAAAGCGGCTTCTGCTTCTTTTTTATCTGCAAATGATTTGTATTGAGCACCCACAAATCCTTGTACTAATTTTTTAACGGTGTCCCATGAAGAAAACACACCTGTTTCTTTTCCCTTCCATACAACGTAGTATTTTTTTTTAGCCACTTTATTCTTTTCTCTTTACTCCTTGCTCTTTTCTCTTTGAACAACTTCTTCAATAACCCTAGGAAAATGAGCATACTCCAAATCATGTATGTTTTTCGCAATATCTTCGGGAGAATCATGAGGGACCACCTTTGTTTTTGCCTGGAAAATAATTGCTCCTTCGTCATAGTTTTCATTCACATAATGGATGGTAATTCCCGTTTCAGTCTCATTATTTTCTCTCACAGCACTATGAACATGCATCCCATACATGCCTTTTCCACCATACTTTGGAAGTAGTGCAGGATGAATATTTACCATTTTTTTAGGGAAAGCTTCAATAAATTCACTAGGAATTTTCCATAAAAACCCTGCCAAAACAATAAAATCTGCATGCAATTGCACATCGTGCAGTACCTTGGCAGAGTCTAAAAATGCCTCTCTTGAAAACCACTCACAAGGAACATTTAATTGTTTGCAGCGATCGAAAACACCTGCGTTTTTTTTATTACAATATACCTTAGAAACCCTTATAGAATCTGAGTTTTTGAAATATTTGATAATGTTCTCTGCATTGGTTCCAGAACCTGAAGCAAATATGGCAATTCTTATCATGGAGATTCAATTCAAATACAAAAGAAAGAATAATAAATGAGATTGTAATTTTTCTACAACGATTTCGACAAAAATTGTCTATTTTTAAAACTCATATTTTCAGGTAAAAATTCGTTTAGATTGATAAGATTTGTATTTTTGCCTCGATTTTAAATTTAAAAATTAAAAAATTATGTCAGACATTGCATCAAGAGTAAAAGCTATTATCGTTGACAAATTAGGAGTTGATGATAATGAAGTAACTGCAGAAGCTAGCTTCACAAATGATTTAGGAGCAGATTCTTTAGATACTGTTGAGTTAATTATGGAATTCGAAAAAGAATTTGATATTCAAATTCCAGACGATCAAGCAGAAAACATCGGTACTGTAGGTCAAGCAATCAGCTATATAGAAGAAGCTAAAAAGTAACACTATTTTATATGCAATTAAAACGAGTTGTCGTAACTGGGCTTGGTGCATTGACACCAATTGGTAACAATATTCAAGAATATTGGAATGGCTTGGCTAATGGAGTTAGCGGAGCTGCACCTATTACACATTTTGATGCTACCAAGTTCAAAACTCGTTTTGCATGTGAAGTGAAAAATTTTGAGGTCAGAGATTTTATCGACCGCAAAGAAGCTCGTAAGATGGACAAGTTTACGCAGTACGCTATGGTTGCTTCAGATGAGGCCATTGCTGATGCGAAATTAGACTTAGACAAAGTAAACAAATTACGAGTAGGAGTGATTTGGGGTGCAGGAATTGGAGGTTTGGAAACCTTTCAGAATGAAGTCTTAAACTTTTCTCAAGGAGATGGAACACCAAGATTTAACCCTTTTTTCATTCCTAAAATGATCGCAGATATTGCTCCAGGAAACATTTCTATCAAGAATGGTTTTATGGGACCAAACTACACTACAGTATCTGCTTGTGCATCTTCAGCAAATGCAATGATAGATGCGTTAAACTACATTCGACTAGGACATTGCGATGTCATTGTAACAGGAGGTAGTGAAGCCGCTGTTACCATTGCAGGTATGGGTGGTTTTAATGCCATGCATGCACTTTCTACTAGAAACGAAAGCCCAGAAACAGCATCGAGACCTTTTGATGCTGAGAGAGATGGTTTTGTTTTAGGTGAAGGAGCTGGAGCATTGGTTTTAGAAGAATATGAGCACGCCAAAGCAAGAGGTGCTAAAATCTATGCAGAAGTTATTGGTGGAGGAATGTCTTCCGATGCACATCATATGACTGCACCACATCCTGAAGGAATTGGTGTGATTGCCGTGATGAAAAACTGCTTAGAAAATGCTGGAATCAATCCAGAAGAAGTGGATCATATCAATACACATGGTACTTCAACTCCATTGGGAGATGTTGCAGAGTTAAAAGCGATCTCAGAAGTCTTTGGAGATCATGCCAAAAACATCAATATCAACTCAACAAAATCCATGACGGGTCACCTTTTAGGGGCAGCTGGAGCTATTGAAGCCATTGCTTCTTTATTAGCAATGGAGCATGGAACGGTTCCGCCAACAATCAATCATACTACAGTTGATGAAAACATCAACCCAGAGCTAAATCTTACACTCAACAAAGCAGAGAAAAGAGATATTAAAGTAGCGATGAGCAATACTTTTGGTTTTGGAGGGCACAATGCTTGTGTTGCATTTAAGAAAATAGATTAATCCTGAATGAATTTTATTCGTAAAATAGTAACCCCATCTTCTAAAGGCGAGGATGAGGGATTTTACTATGCTATGCGAGACTTACTGAATTTTTATCCTAAAAAAATTGAATTTTACGAAAGAGCTTTTACACATCGCTCTCTTAAAAAAGTAGATAAAAATGGTGAGCCCTTAAACTACGAGCGTCTAGAATTTTTGGGAGATGCCATGCTAGGGTCTGTGATTGCATCTTACCTCTACAAAAAAGTACCAAAAGGGACTGAAGGCTATTTAACTCAGATGCGTTCTAAAATTGTAAGTAGAGAGCATTTAAATGAGCTTGGAAAAGACCTCAATCTCATTCAGTTTGTAAAAAGCAATATCTCCAAAGATCATATTGGCGATAATATTCATGGAAATATTTTTGAAGCATTAATTGGTGCTATCTATTTAGATAGAGGATACAATTTTTGTAAAAAGTTTATCTACGAAAAAGTAATTACTCCTTATGTAGACATTGCAAAATTAGAAGGAAAAGTAACTAGTTACAAGGGCCTGATTATTGAATGGTGTCAAAAACAAAAGAAAAAGTACCATATAGATACTTACGAAGATACCGGAAATGAGTCTGTGAAACACTTTAGTGTGAAAATAAGTATTGACGGTGAACAAATAGCTAAAGGGCGAGCTACTTCAAAGAAAAAAGCAGAAGAGCAGGCTTCAAAAAGGGTGTATTATGCCTTTCAGAGTCAAATAGATAATTTATGACTCGATAACGATTTCGTTAAATTTTGTGTCGGGTAAAAAAACAATCCCTAATTTTGCTAATTCGGGCTGTTCCCAATTAAATTACAATCTAAAAGCACTATGCAGATTCATTCGTTAGGATTGGAGGATTTTTGTGAAGATAATTATACCTTGATAGGAATCCATACTGCATTAGAAGATTTTAAGTTAGCCTATCTTTTAAATAACAATTTAAAAACACATTTTACCAAAGCAAACTATAGTTTAGATTTTGGAAAAGAGGAAAACAAAGCTTCTTTCTCTATCTATCATTACACCAATGATAAATATGAATATGAGTGGTATTTGATTTCCAACAGTTATAAAGAAGAGCGAACCTATGTAACGGACACATTGGGCTTGAGCACCGAAACAAAAACATATTTAATCCCTGAAAAAAAGCGTGTCGATTTTTTTATGAAGATTGTTGGAGAATCGAATCAAGAGTTGATTCAGAAAACCATTGAAAAAATAAATACAATTGGTCAGGTTGTTACTTCTTATTCCATAGAAATAGATACATTAAAATCAAAAGAATTCTTAATTTTTTAAGTATGCCATCGATATATAAAAAAACAAAGATAGTTGCCACTTTAGGACCAGCTACAAGTACAAAAGAAACCCTGACAAACTTGGCTACCCTAGGGGTGAATGTCTTCCGAATTAACTTCTCTCATGCAGATTATAAAATTGTAAAAGAGCGAGTAAAAATGATTCGTGAGATTAATGAAGAAAACGGATATAATGTCGCAATTTTAGCAGATTTGCAAGGTCCTAAATTGCGTGTTGGCGTTATGGAAGAAGGCGTTGTTTTGGCATCTGGGGATGAGTTTGTTTTTACCACCGATGAATGTATTGGCACAAAAGAAAAAGCTTTTATGACCTATCAGAGTTTTCCAAGAGATGTAAAACCAGGAGAGCAAATTTTGGTAGATGATGGAAAGCTATTGTTTGAAGTAGTTTCTACTGATAAAAAATCGACAGTGGTTACCAAGGTAATTGTAGGTGGTCCTTTATCTTCTAAAAAAGGAGTCAACCTCCCCAATACAGATATTTCACTTCCTGCATTGACCGAAAAGGATAAGAAGGATGCCATCTTTGCTTTGAGTCAACAGGTAGATTGGATTGCTTTGTCTTTTGTGAGAACACCTGAAGACTTAAGAATGCTTCGTGACTTAATTGCGCAGAATTCCGATTATAGAGTTCCTGTGATTGCAAAAATCGAAAAGCCTGAGGCTGTAGAAAATATCGATGCATTGATTCCTTATTGTGATGGATTAATGGTGGCTCGTGGAGATCTCGGAGTGGAGATTCCCATGCAAGAAGTTCCTTTAATTCAAAAGAAGCTTGTTTTGAGAGCGAAAAAAGCTAGAATTCCTGTAATCATCGCTACTCAAATGATGGAAACCATGATTGAAAATTCGGTTCCAACAAGAGCCGAAGTAAATGATGTCGCAAATTCTATTATGGATGGTGCAGATGCTGTGATGCTATCTGGTGAAACTTCCGTAGGAAAACATCCAGAAAGGGTGATTCAGAAAATGACAGAAATTATCAAAGGAGTAGAAAACTCCCCTTCTATTAAAGTTCCTTTAGAAGCACCACATATCCGTACAAACCGATTCATTACAAAGTCGGTCTGCTACCATGCTGCATTAATGGCAAACGAAACACAAGCAGCAGCAATATGTACCTTAACAAATAGTGGTTATACTGCTTTCCAAATTTCTGCATGGAGACCACAAACTTATGTTTTAGCATTTACCACCGAGAAACGTATTCTTGGAAAATTAAATCTTTTGTGGGGAGTGAGAGCTTACTTCTACAATGAAGATCTAAGTACCGATGACACTGTGAAAGACATCAATGGAATCCTAAAGAAAAAAGAATTTGTAAAATCTGGAGACTTGGTTATCAATCTTACATCTATGCCTGTTGAAGAACGTGGTATGGTGAATACATTGCGTGTCTCTGAGATTCAGTAAGTAAAACAATTTTATTTACACTCAATTAGACACGAGCTTTTTATTTTACTAAACATTGCTTAAATTATTGATTTTCAAAAGAAGTGTCATGTCGACAGAGTGAGGAACGAGCGACGAGACATCTGAATTTCAATAGATTTCTCCTTTTGATTTCGACTTGAGCCTGTATCGAGTTTACCGAGATGCTCAATCGCCAGTTCGAAATGACATTTTCATGGGAAACCTCAATGCCTCGTATTGAGGAATTCTTTTTCAATTATAGCTTTATCTTTCGTGTGCTAATAATCGCATCGTTTGTTACAAACGGCATTGTCATCATCTCTTTTGTCCTAGGTTGAATAGAAAAAGCAGGTGTCTTTAAAAGATCATCTGAAACTTCATTGACAATGATTTCAGGATTAAAATCCTTTTCAATAGTCATTTGAAGCTTGAGAATACTATCTTGATTTCCAAAATGATAGATTAAAAAAGAATGTCTTTTGGGTTTATAGGTCTTTCCATCATTCACTGGAATTCCATTTACTGTAAGATTGTAAAATTGAATTGAGTCAGTAGCTACAAATTCTAACTTTCGTATCTTTTTTTGAGGAGTGAAGACAATATCTACAACTCTTTTGTCATTGATTAATGTATCTTTTTGTATTTCAATTTTTGAAGTGGCTATCGGCACAAGTTCATCTGCTTTTTTATGAAAACTAAACTGCGTATTGTATTTACTAGTGATACTCACTGAGGCAATCCCTCCTGATGTTGGATTTTCCCCTAGTTTTTGCTTCACATACGAGTCTAAAACTTTGTTATAGGTTCCCCAAAATGCTGTGGAGTCCTGAATGTTTTGAATATATACCAAACTGTTAGGATACTTATTCTCCTCAGAAAAGCCAGAGTTGTATGTTGCAATCGCAAAGAATACAATGGTTAACAAAAAGGCCAGTTTAGAAAATGCTTTTCTCGTTTTCGTAAGATTGATTACTGGAATTAACAATCCGAATAAAAGTGCCAATACAATGGCACTAATAAACAATACTTTTAAGCCCAATCCTACAGCAAACATTTTGAAAATAGGTGCTAAAATGTAAACACTAGGAATAGATAGGATTGCATAAAGAATTGTTTTTGATTTTTTATTTGAGCCTACAAATAAGGAAATCATCAAAATTATTTCAGCTATAAAAACTGGGATCATTAAAAATCCAGCTCCTTTGAAATTTTCAGGAATAACCGCATTCACAACCAACCATATAAAAATCGGAGCTATAAACAAACTCATGACATTCTCCTTTTTTGTAAAAGGTTTGTAAATAAGGTATAGTAGCCAAAGATTTAGACAGGCAAAAGCGATAATGTACCAATAACCATTGTAGGTAAATCCATGTAGGATATCATTGTATCTGGAGTGAATAAGTAGTAAGGCCTTCCACAATAAAAAAGAAGCACCTCCACAGGTTGCGATGGAAAGAATTGATGGGAAAAAACCCTTCAAAATTTGATTGAGTTGCAACTTGTTCATTCCTATTCCAAGGAAAACAAAAACAATCAGAAGAACAAAACCAACAATGACAGAAGGTGTCACCCAAGAGAATGGATACCTAATTATTTTTAAAAAGGGAAAATTTACATACACATGGTCCACATCACTGTTCAGATTACTGATGTCTGAATACGCAAAATAGTTCAAGCAGGACATCAAATAATCTGCCTGATGCGCTAAAGTAGTTCTGTCTAGCCTCTCATAAGTATCTTGCAGTGTATGATAATCGAAATGATCTCCAATAAAAGCAAAATTAAACCCATTGATATTTCTGTTTTCTCTAAAAACAGTTAAATCAGTGTCATTTGGAAGTATTTTGTAGATACTATATAACAGCGAATTGGAAACGGGATAATTTGGTTTGGCCTTTAAAAACTCGGCAATCATCTTCTTGTTTTTTCCATTGGTTTCCATCAACATATAGCTAGGCCCTCCGCTCCCTCTCGCCTCAAAGTTCAGAACCAATCCAACATCTTTTATCCAAGGATGATAATCTACAAAAGCATTTGCTCCCAGAAGTCCTAATTCTTCGGCATCGGAAAAGACAATAATAATGTCGTTCTTAGGCTGCTTTCCTTTTGCTAAAAATGCACGAATACCTTCTAAAATAGTAACTACCCCAGATCCTGCATCACTTGCTCCTATCGCTAAATTTGGATTGGAATCGTAGTGAGACAGAAGCAACAACGCTTTTCCGTTTCCTGTCCCTTTTATTCGAGTAATAATGTTTTCTATAGTTGTAGCAGCAAACCATTTTTTATTCACCACGGTTTGTGTCTGAATCGTGGTTTCTAGTCCTAATTTCTCTAGTTCAGAAACCAAATAGTTTTGCACTTTTTTGTGCCCTAGAGTCCCTACATGATGTACTTCTTGACTGATGTTTTTTAAGTGACCAAGGGCATTTTCCATAGAGAAGTCTGAATTCGATTTTGCCTCTGGAATCGTCACTGGTTTTTGATCTAAAAACCCCCATAGAGAAGCTAGAATGAGAATGAAAAATGAAATAAGAGAAGTGTATTTTTTCACACGTTTAAATTTTAGTATTAGATTGACTTAATAGCAATATAAAATTGAGAACGTGACAAATCAATTGATACACTCATTCTCTCATTAAACCTGCCTTGCTGGCAGGCAGGAAACCTAAATATTCTTTTTTGCAAATGTATTTTTAAAAATTTATTAATCTTCGTTTCATGTAAATAGATCAATTTCATAAAAATAGTAAATAAAATTTTTATCATGTTTTTGTTGTAAATATTTAAAAATCAGTAACTTTAAAGAAATCAAAAAAGGAAAGACATGGGGATTATCAATTTTCAAGGTAAGAGAGATAAGAATATTTCTGCACCTGTAGACCAAATTTTAGTGGGAGATTATATGACTACGAAACTCGTTACATTTCGTCCTAATCAATCGATTGAAGAGGTCATAGAAACATTAATCAAACATCGAATATCAGGAGGACCTGTTGTGAATGAGAATGATGAGTTGATAGGGATTATTTCTGAAGGTGATTGTATGAAGCATATCTCTGAAAGTAAATATTATAATATGCCTTTAGACAATAATCATACGGTGGAAAAGAACATGGTTTCGAATGTAGAGACCATCGATAAAAACATGAATATTTTTGATGCTGCCAATAAATTTATCAGCTCAAAAAGGAGACGTTTTCCAATTATTGAAAACGGAAAATTAGTGGGTCAAATTAGCCAGAAAGATATTCTAAAGGCCGCTCTAAAAGTAAAAGGGAATCGCTGGAAATAATAACTTTCTCTATTTTATATTTCCCTTTTGATCAGTAAATAGATCTCATTTTCCAATGCTAGATAGCCTTGGTCGTATACATAAAAGTAAATATTACCTGTCTTTGTTTTGTAAATAGAGGTAAACAGTTGAAAATCGAAACCACGATCGTACAATCTAGTTCTTGATACTTTTGTTTTACCAGAAGTATTTAATTCTGATAAGATTTTATAATTCTTTCTTAAACGGTTATTGATATTTCGAATGAGATTTTTACTGTCCTTGTTCACCTTGTTATTGTAAGAATTTCGGCAATAATCGGAGCAAAATTTCTTATCTACTCTACCTCTTACAGTTTCACCACATTCCAAACATTGTCTTTTATCCATAGTTTTCTTTTTTTAATTCGTACCAATGACACTTTATATTCTCATAGAGAAATTCGTTCTTGAATTGCTGTCCTATTTTTTTTAAAACTTTATTAGAAGCTATATTTTCAACCTCTGCTGCCCCATAAATTGTATCGTAATTCATCGTCTCAAAACCAAACTGCAACATTGCTACTGAGGACTCAGTTGCATAGCCTTTTCCCCAATATTTTGGGATGAATCGATAGCCAATATCTATAAATTCTGAGAGCCCGTTTAATTCCTCCTTTTTTCCTGAGTTTAATTTTAATCCCGACCATCCAATAAAATCACCAGAGCTTTTTTCAATAGCTGCAAAACGACCAATACCTCTTTCTTTGTATTGCAATCGTATAAAACCAATGATTTCTTTTGCTTGCTCTAAAGTTTTGATAGTGTTATTTCCTAAATATCGATGTACTTTAGCATTGGAATCTAGCTCAAACATTCCGTTTACATCAGACTCCAATACTTCTCTTAAAATCAATCGTTTAGTTTCTAAGTAAAATTTCACACATTTAAATTTTAGTCGCTCGTTGGTTTTATGAATTAAGAATTGAAATATAAGCTGTCCAAGGACCCACTTCATTTTTGTATTGTTTGGCTAAGACCCGAGCTATTTGAGCAATGTGCCCTAAATCGTGTGTCACCCAAGTCGCCAATAACTGCTTTGCACTTACTTGACCAAACTCTGGATGGATTCCCCTTTGTTCCAAATCAGAATCTGTAAGATTTAAAGAGATCAAATATTCAAGGTTTTGTATCCTTAAATTGTTGAATTCAGTCAAAAGCGTTAATAAGCTTTTCCCTTTCGAGTTTTCAAACTGAGCAAAGCGATCAAACGATTCAAAGTTCTTATTCGTCTCTTTTAAGATTTTATTCAATCTCGGAATCCAATCTGTTTTTTCTCCATGAATTAAGTGGCCAATGATGTCGTACGCAGACCATGTTTCTGGACCTTCATTGACATAAATCCAATCATCCGATAGATTCTCTAAAAAATTGCTCAGAGTTGTAGGTGTCTGCCTTAAAACTTCTAGAGCCTTGTCAATGCTGAATTCTTTCATGCCTACAAAGAGGCAACTATATACCAAATGGGACAAGAAACCTCTACTTAAATGATTAATAATGCGATTAACTACTCGCATTAAATATAAACATAATAAAAGGATGCTAGAAAAATTCTATCTTTGGTTGAAAGAAAAATTGATGAACGTACGACCGCCTAAAGACGAAAATTTAAGGATTGCTAATTCTAGTGATATTGCTAGGATAATGAGACGTATTTTACTGAGACAAAACAGACTTCACAGAAAGAAGGAATATTTTTGGTCTATAGGGTTAAGTACCAGTAATGATATTGAGTATATCGAGCTTCTCACCATTGGAACTTTAAACAAAAACAATGTAGACCCTGTAGAAGTGTTCAATTTCGCAGTTGCTAAAAAGTGTAAAAAGATCATTCTTTGTCATAACCACCCCTCTGGAAATTTAGAACCTAGTGTAGCAGATTACGAACTAACTAAAACCATAATGTTAGGCGCAAAAACTTTGAAAATAGAAGTCTTAGACCATATTATTATTTGTGAATCTAAAGATTATACCAGTATTTTAAAATCAGGTAATTTTAAGGTTTCTTGATAGTTTTTGAGTTAATTATCTTTTGAAAATTATACTTTTCGCCAGTTTCTATATTTATGAACGTTATTAAATCTTGTTTTTTAAACTTCTTTTCATAGTGAGAGTTTCCTTTGATAGTTGGTTCAATAACTTTCATTTTCCGTAAAAAATCAGTCAAATTTGTAGAAACACAAACCACCCTTTCTTTATTTACTGCAAGAAAGAGTACTTTTACTTTTGCATTCATAATTACGATATAAGGCTTTATTTAGTAAAAAATACGAATTAAACACCTTATTTCGTATTTTTATTTGATTCTGAGTAAATATATGGAATAATTTTCCTAGATTTGTTATAACGAAAAACGCCGATGCTACGAACATCGACGTTTTTTAAAATGGCAACCTGTTGGTTTGTTTAGGTCATTTCTTAATGAGGGAAAGCCCAATTTAACTTGCAACCTGTATATGTTGACAGGTCATCAGGTCACCATGAAATACCGAAGTTGAGCCTACTAAACTCGATCTAAGAACGGCTAATGAGACCGCCTTCGAACCTTCGGAACTTTGATAATTTACAGCACTCTTTAAGGGTGCTTTTTTATTTATTTAAATAGTACTACACTTTTTCGAAAAGTCAATACTTTAACTCAAAATTAGTTCAATTTTTTTGTTATCAAAAAATCTCTTATAGCTAAAACTTGATTATACTACACCTTTTTCTCGGTGAATCTGTCAAATCTTAAATATCATCCAATCACTTCTCTACTTTCAATTAAAGTGGGTAAAAACTCATCTTTAGGTTTATACTCATCTTTAAAATCATCACCTTCTATCCATTCAGAAAGGCCCCAAAAACTCAGCTTATTTGAGTTATTATATTTAACAGCTTTAATATCACCTTTAGATTTAAGTACACGAACAGTAGATTCTAGTCTAACCTCTCTACCATAAGCATCTAAGCCATTATAATCATTAAAAACATCTTGTATTTCTTGAAACCTTAACCCCTGGGTAAACACATTTTTAAATAACCAACGAAGTTTGGCGGCTTTCTTCAATTTGATTGGGAAACCTTTTTTAGAATCTATTTCATTATACACTTCTGATATAGCATTGTGATTCTTTAATTCAAGGCCTACTTCATTTGGATTTAATTGCTCACTATTTTGAAGCTTCATGAGAGTAGCATCAATATCTTGAAGCCTTCTTAGAAGCATCTCTTTCTCATTTAATAAGCTTTGCAATAAATCCATGTGATAAAGATAGAAATATTATTCTAAATAGCATTAAAAAAATAATTTTTTACGATAAAAATATTAGAATGACTCTAAATAACATAAAAATACACATATATTAGGTGTTTGTTGGGACATGTTTTATATCTTTGAAGTGTAAAACACAGAAACCATGAACTTTAAATCACTTCCACAGCTTTTAGACTACTTCAGAGAGGAAAGTACTTGTATCGAATATTACGAGAATCTAAGATGGCAGGGAAACCCTACGTGTCCACATTGTGGAGCTGAGAAGCCCTATAAAACGAACAGAGGTTACAAGTGTTCAAATAAGGAGTGTCATAAGAAGTTTACTGTTAAGGTAGGAACAATCTTCCAAAACTCTAAGATTCCTTTAAGAATATGGTTTGCTTCTATTTATTTGGCTACTACAAGTAAGAAAGGTATTAGTTCTGTGCAATTAGGTGAGCAATTAGGCATCACACAGAAAAGCGCATGGTTTGTTTTACACCGCATTAGAGAAATGCTAAAAGATAAATCACCTAGAATGTTAGGAGAAGATAAAATGGTAGAAGTAGATGAGGCTTATATCGGTGGAAAGGAAGGCAACAAACACATTAGTAAAAGACGTTCATTAAAGGACAAAAACTTGACCAATGAGGGAAAACCCTATGTTCCTAAAAAAACCGTTGTAGGAATCATTGAAAGAAATGGTGATGTAGTTTTAAAGTATGTTCCCAATGCAGAGTTATCCAATATGGGAGCATTTATCTCTAAACACGTTCCAAAAGGTGCTACTATCTATTCAGATGAAGCACCAGTATATAATCACTTGAAAAAGTACTATACACATGATAGTATAAAACACGCTTTAAATATATATGTAGAAGGAAGTGTACACACTAATACAATAGAAAACTTTTGGAGTGTGTTAAAGAGAGGTTTATACGGCATCTACCACCAAGTAAGTGACAAACATTTAAGTAGATACTTAGATGAGTTTTCGGCTCGATTCAATAATCGTACTCTCACAGGACAACAGAAGTTTGAAAAGTTCTTAAATGATAGTGAGAGTGTTTTGTCTTACAATCAGTTGACTGCTAACTAATAATTAGTAACTTTGATGTATGGCAGAAGAAAAAAACAAAAAGAAAAAAGAACGAGCTGAGAAATACGAAAAGAAACTCAAAATAGATGGTACTTTAGACGAGGTGCTGATTGTTTCTGTGCCTCGTCCTAAAGAAAAGAAATAAAACTTTCTCTACAAATCGGTTTTGAACGTTTAATCAGAGTTAAATACATTGATTAGTTTGTAGAATGTTCTTTAATATTTAGGCTATCGCCGAAAAGATTCTGTTTTGGCTTAGATACCGCCTCGTTAGATCGAGGAAGTGAGGTGTACTAACACTCACGAAATTTGAATTTTTCAAAAAATTGCTACTCTATACTACTTAGAAAAAATATCTACTCTTGTCCCATTTGGTATATAGTTGCCTACAAAGATATAAATTATACGATTACAAACGACTACAAATATTTACAACCGAAAGTAAACGAGTGACAACCGAATCTAACTTGCATGATGTTGCATCTTTGCCTTGTCAACGAAGTGCTGCATCAATGATCAGTATCCGAATGGCAAGTCTTAACTGTTTAATTTCCTGAACAGAATTCAGGATAAATAAAAAAATAAATATTATGAACGCACTTAGAAACAGAGTACAGTTGATTGGAAACTTAGGAAACGAACCCGAAATTATCACTTTAGAGAGTGGGAAGAAATTAGCAAAATTTGCGATTGCTACGAATGAAACGTATCGCAATGCAAAAGGAGAAAAAATAACAGATACCCAATGGCACCACGTCGTTGACCATTTGTACCCTAGAGTTAACGGCAACTTGGCAGCCTAGTCGAGGATACCCTTCCCAACCATCATGCTACGGAGAACATTTACGCAAAGGAAGATTGGATTTAAATCTTACCCAGAAAGAGTTGGCTCTAATTCTCGAAGTATATGAATCTACCGTTGATAAATGGGAGCGGTTAGGAGTAATACCACAAGAACACAATCAAATAAAAATCAAAGAAATTTTGGGCTATGACCCAATGAAAGAACTATTAATACAATAAAAAAGAAAAATTATGAATGCATTAAAGAACAGAGTACAACTCATCGGAAATTTAGGAAATGAGCCAGAAATTATCTCATTAGAGAGTGGAAAAAAATTGGCAAAGTTTGCCATCGCAACAAACGAAACTTATAAGAATGCTGAGGGAAATAAGGTGACTGACACTCAATGGCATAATATAATCGCATGGAACAAGACGGCTGAAATCATTGAAAAATATGTCCATAAAGGACATGAAATTATGGTTGAAGGAAGACTCACTTCACGAAGCTATGAAACCAAGGAAGGAGAAAAAAGGTATATCACCGAAGTGGTGTGTAATGAATTGTTGATGTTGGGAAATAAGTAGTGGGGAATTTTTGCTATGAATTGAAAACCCGAGATAATTGTCTCGGGTTTTTTCATTAATATTTTAATTTTTCAAATCATTTTCTACAAATAGCTTCATAAAGCGACCTTTCTCTAACTTATCTATAGAAAGATCATAATCTGCATTACTCTTATGAGGAGTAATTTTCCCGCCTAATAATTCTATTACTTGACTTAACATTAGCGATTTGTTCCATTGTTGGTATAAAGCTTTGGTTGCAAGAGTAGATATTTCTGAGTTTCCAGAAACTCTAGTTTGTCCCGCACCAAAGTTTAATAATACAAAACTCTGTCTCTTACCTTCTGGGATTAACATTCCTAAAATTGTCTGTCTTTGTATTGATTGAGATTTAACTTCAGCAAAAAGTTTATTTGGATCCATCATATAGTTATAATTTATCTCATCACCTTTCCCAACAATAATTTTATAGTTACAATTATTGGAACCATAATAGACATTACTTTTAATAAGAGTAGGAGCTTTTAAGCCATTATTTGCATATAAGTATTCTACAGCCCCTTTTGGTGCATCAGTAATATCTCCTGAATACATAAGATTTCCATCTCCTTGACTATACTTAGAATTCCATCCTATTTTGCCTCCAATATTTAACCCTGATAAATCAATATCTTGAGCACCCCAAGCATTTTCCCAGTACACTCCAATAGCTAGAGACTCTCCAAAAAACTTTGTCCCAGTTGGAATATTTCCAACAAACATTTTTTCTGAAGTAGGTAAAGCATATTTTATGTCATCAGGAATGAAGATTGTTCTACTACTTAGATCAAACCTGCTTTTCAAATAGCTTTCTAAGAAATAATAGTTTGCCCATACAACATCCTTATACTCTGCTTCAGCAACGAATGACTTTCCATTTCTTATCCTATATACGAAAGCTTCTTGACCACTTAATCTAGTGTAACAAGCCGAAATAGCTTTAAATAAGGTAAAAGGTGTAGCGTTATCTAACCAATGAATGTCTTGATCTATCAATAAGTTACTAGTTACTTGGTTTAATGGATTACTTACAAGTGGTTTATGATGAACTTTAGACAATTTGGATATCTTGTTAATAGTTCTACTACACTTTGACTTATAGGCAAGAAACAAAGGCTTAAATCTATTAAAGATTTCAGCTAACTTTTCTAAACCAAACTGCTCAAATTGAACTCCTGGATTAAAACTAGAAGCTTTTATTGCTTCAATAGCATCGTTACTTTTAATCAATAAAGAATCTCCTGTTGATCTATAAATAATATATCTAAAAAACTCTAATGTATTTGAAGGTAAAACCCCATAAATATCAGCAATTTTCGCAACTGCTTCCTTGTTTTTGATATTCTCATTTCCATTAAATTTATACTTCAAATCATCAATTAAAATGGATAAAATATCATCAATTGTCTCTTCTTTTAAGGCAAGTCCAGACTGTAATAAATCCAAACATTTAGAAATTAACTCTTCTTTATTAAGTCCTTTTATAACTTTGAAAACTAATTTTAGATCAGGAACATTTAATACTTCTTCTGGAATGTAGATTTCATCTTGAAAATTACTTCCATAAGTAGAAATATAATGTTGTATTTGCTCCATCCATAAGCTTTCTCGCGAACTGGATTTAATCTTTAACCACGATTTATGAAAAGTCTTATTTAGACCGTAACCATCTAATTTTTCTTTTTTGTAATACTCAGTAATTTCTTTTTCTGCCCATCTTGCATTTGACTCTATAATAAATCCGTTCTTTAAAGTGATTGGTTTTTTATTAGACTCTTTAGCTAAAACAGCGTTGAACAATTTTAATGTTTTCATATTCTATTTTTTTAAGGTGGGAAGTATTTTGATTAACAGTCAGTTTATAGGAACTTCCTTTACCTATTTTGAAGATGAGAAGTAAACTAAAACCACTTACTCTTTCGAGCTCTGGAGTCGAACCAGAAACATAGGAACTTCTTATATCTTCGTTATAATTCTAGCGAGAAGTATTTGTGAGTGAAAGTCAATTATAGGAACTTCTTGTGCCAGATTTAAATTATGATTCAAAATTGAGATTTGACTACGCAATTATTTTGCGCAGTCAATTATTTTCTCTTTTTGTCTTGTCTTCTTCTGATTTTCCAAGGAGCATTTTTCCGCCAGTCACCAGCCATAATACACCCATAAGGTAGCACTTCATCAACTACTTTACCTAAACCAAACTCTTCCATTTGATTTCTAACAGCTTCAGCATTTTTATAAGCACTAGGCAATTCTGTAATATCAATTTCTTCAGAGAAGAATCTTACATCTAAACCTTTTGTTTCCTCTTCAAATATTTCCTGAAATGTTCCTGTTTTACTCTTTCTATGTTGAGTTCTACTTACATTTCTTCCTGCTCCATGAGGTGCAAATCCTAGATTCGTTGTAGTAGTTTCACCTTCTACAATCAAAACAGGTTCGGACATATTTAAAGGAATTAATCTTGGCCCCGTGATATCTGGCATAAACTTTTTATCTAAAGGAGTTGCTCCCTTTGCATGATAAAATAGATCACCGTCCTTAAATACAAAATTATGCTCGTTCCAATATCTATCTTCTTTTTCTACTCCTAACTTTTCCAATGTCGCATCATGAAGACATTCATGATTCTTCTTCGTCCACTTTCTAATAATTTGTAAAGCTTCCCAGTATGATTTTCCTTCTTCAGTATCAAAAGGAATCCATGCATTTTGCTTTAATGTTTTAGGAGAAAGCTCTTTTCTAAATCTTTCTGCAACCTTCATTCCTTTACTATACAAGTTAGCCCCGAATCCTCTACTACCATGATGTGTGACCATCATTGTATTTCCTGTCTTCTTAGAAGTACCAATGAACAAGAAATGATTTCCATCTCCTTGTGTTCCCAAATGAGATCTTGCAGAAGAAATACACTTTTGATCATTCAAGAAAAAGTTTGCTTCTATTTCTGCTAATAAATCCATTGGAAATCGGAATTGATTTTCTCTTGATCTTCCTCCTGGACCAAAATGGGTAATGCTATGAGCAGCATCCAAAACTTCTTTTGGATCTACCTTTCCAAAGTCAGTCAACATAACCGAGCAACAAATATCAGCACTATGCATTCCAGGGTGAATTGCATTTTTGGCAACTGCAACACCTCCTACAGGAATTGTTCCATTTGGACCCGTAGGACAAGCATCTGGCATAATAGCTCCATTGACTAAAGTTGGGGTTTTCATTAAAGTTTTCATGCTCTCTGTTACAGAGTTCACATTTGTTTCTTCTAATTCATTTTCTGCTTTGATGTTGATAGAGAAATCAACATAATTTTGATGTAATTCCATTTCAGGAGGAGATTTAAATTGCTCCAAATACTCCATCATTACTTCTCCTTCTAGCTGATTCTCATTTATATATTCGATAGCTTCTTTAAACCACTTCTTTGGTTTAAACCCTAATTCAATCAATGTATTTCCTGTTATTTTCATTATATAAATTTTTTCTTTTTAATTAGCTCCGTTGACTCATTTGTTCAACGGAGCACTACTTGGTTTGCTTTTCATAGCTTTTTCCCACAAACGCACTACAAATGTTTTATACAACTACGCAATCTTTTTGCGTTGATAAAAAAAAGAATTATTTTCCCAGAAAATTGAATACATGGCTTTAAATAAAAATGCATTAATTCGATATAAAACCATAGATAAATGCTTGCAAAATAGTTATCGTAAATGGACATTGAATGACCTAATAGAAGCTTGTTCTGATACTTTATACGAGTATGAAGGGAGAGAAGTAAATGTCAGCAAGAGAACTATTCAGTTGGATATTCAAATGATGCGTAGTGATAAATTAGGGTATAACGCACCGATTATTGTGTATGATAAAAAATATTACAAGTATGAAGATGAAGAATACTCTATTACAGACATACCGTTAAATGAAAATGATATGAATGTTTTGTCTGAGACTGTAGAAATGTTAAAACAGTTTAAAGACTTTTCTCTTTTCTCAGAATTAGGAGGTATCATTCAACGATTGGAAGACAAAGTTTATACTGAAAAGACAAAACAAACATCTATAATACACCTTGATAAGAATGAAGGTTTAAAAGGGTTAGAGCATTTAGATATTTTATATCAAGCCATTTTAAAAAAGATGGTACTTAAAATCACTTATCAATCATTTAAAGCAAGACATGCCTCAGTTATTACATTCCACCCTTTTATATTAAAAGAGTTTAATAACAGGTGGTTTTTAGTAGGTAGAACACCAGAAAAAAAACCTATTGCTACGCTTGCGTTAGATAGAATAGAGTCTATAGATTATAACCTTGATATTACTTATCTAGAAGAAAATTTTAATGGTGATGAATATTATAAAAATACTTTTGGAGTTACAGTTCTTGGAGAGGAACATGTACAGGAAATTCATTTAAGGATAAATAGGAGTAATGCACCTTATGTAATTACTAAACCAATTCATCATTCTCAAGAAATTTTAGAAAGAAACAGAGATGGTTCAATTGTGGTAAGCATTTTTGTACATATCAATTTTGAACTAGAACGCTTAATTCTAGGATTTGGAGATTCAATAGAGGTATTAAAACCTAGATTATTAAGAAAAAGAATTTTAACGAAACTAGAAAGATCACTTAAGAACTATTCTGAATATAAAGATTTACTGTAAAGAACATCAAGTTATAGCCTTTCCTTATTTAATATATTTTCTATCTCTATTGATTTGGAGAATATAAATGATTATTTAGAAAACTAATTGAAGGAGTGAAGAAGTATTCGCCACCAGTTGGTATTACAAAATCACCCGGTAAATCAAGTCTATGAGTTTCATTTTCTATCTTAATATTTACGAATTTATCTTTACCTATCGCCAATATCGGATCGTGTCCACCTTCAGATCTTGGCTGTTCAGTTCTGTTGATCCAGTCAGTCATCAAAAATTCAAATTGTTTAGTAATTGAACTCATGAACGCAACGAATAATAGACCTTTATCATTTTGACCTTCGTCAAATGTGATACCTCTTCTAAGCATTAATTTAGGAGGTGTTTTTGTTGCTGCACCTATATCAGTACCTTCATCTCTAGGGTTGACTTTTCTAATATGTGCGCCTAGAGGACATACTTTTCCATCGGGGTCTGGTTTTGCCAATTTAAAACTGTCTCCAGGTAACTTTGGTAATTCCCTAAATCCAAATCCAAAATAGTTGTTCATATCCCTTCCAATCTTTTTGTCATGTACAGGAGATCTAGAAATAGGAGTGCCACTTTTCCATCTACCAACAAGTTTGGCGCCTAAAAAGTCTTTGTTTATATTAAGCCTATTGGCTTCTTGCTCAACGAAAGAATTAAAAGAATTTACATTCTGTTTTAATCTTCGATACACCATAAAAGTGCCATTATTTGCCCATTCAGGTCCCTTTGGAGAATCTATTGAGCTTTCTTCTCTTGGGTTGTTAGCCGATTGTCTATTATATCCAAAATAAATATGTCCTGGCCAAATTAAGGTACGACCTGGTGATGCAAAATCTTTTCTTATCTCTTGAAATTCTGGAATTTTAGAAAATTTTCTTTCGGTAATAAATTCGCTTGGATTGTCTGATCTCATACCTCTTAAAGCGGGTTGAGAAACTCCATCAGCAAATCCAAAATGCTCATGGCCATGAGCTTCAGGGATTAAAGCCCCTTTGTCATGATGGACCAAATTAATGCCTTTAATCCCAATTTTAAATTTGTCTAATTCTGAAGTCAAAGTATCAAGATCGTCAGATGCAAATGAAATTACAGCATCTACGGGACGATCTCCTCCAATCTTCCAATTTGAATAATGACCATCTTCATCTGGAGAATAAGGATCTCCAATTAAAGAAGAACGTTTCTTCATTCCAATCTTAAATGCTTTGTCTTTAAACTCTTTTGCTTCTTCATTTACCAAAATCCTCAATCCAGAGATAGAGAAGGATAAACTAGAAAAAATAAATTTAGGACCTTTTTCAGGCTCATCTTTAAACAACTTCCATTGTTCATGGGCATATAGAGTATCCTTAGAGTTTATGATATTCGGCTTTATTTCAAGTAAAGTTGAACGAAATAAATTCAAATCTGTAATTTGAAAAAAAAGGAACTCATGGAATCTTTTTCTGAATCCAGGAAAAGATACACCCTGTACTTCATCTAATTGGACGACTGGTTCAATCATGACATGTTTCTTGCTTCTATATTAATTTTTGCTATATCACCAAGATCAATAGGAAGTTCTTTAGTACAACCGATGGCTCTTGGATAAGGTACTTCTCCTCCTTCTGAAACAAGTACACCAACTCGGATATTAATCTTAGCTGCAATCTGTGCACCGAAATTTATTGCCTCTCGTCCTATTTCTAAATCAGAAACGGTATACCCCTTATCATTTGGCACTGAAAATTCTGCCCTTACTATCATGGCTTTTTTAGGGTCAACGTCATCTTTCCCCTTAATAACATGCCAAAATTCACTAGCAGGTGTTCCATCAGGAGAAATAATTCCAGTCGGGTCAAATGACGACATATAAAGACCTACTGGATTTTCTAATGTTATGAAATTATTTTTTCTTGCTTGGGTGTTGATTGCACTACCAATTCTTGGATCACTTTGACGAGAAGGATCACCATAACGTGCACACATGATTAATTTTTGATCATCTGTTATTGGTTTTCTATTACTTGTATTCAACCTCAAAATTGAGGAGCGGGCTGCAATATTTACTTGTGCTCCTAATGTGTTGTTTGGTTGTTGCATATGTACACAATACTCATTGTTCCATTTATTAAATGAGTTATAATCTCTTCCGTTACCTAAATCACTAATAGCGATCTCTTGATAATCACATCGCGATGAATATAGCTCTAGTAAGAGAGCATGAGTTTTATCCTTACCAACATTAAACCAATCTTCATACAAAAAGCGGTAAAACTCGGGAGGTTCTGAAGTAAAAAGAATTTTAGTAATCTTACCCTCGGAGTTTCTTTTAATAGACCACTCACAGTACTCATCTTGTATTCTTGTTTTTTGGTTCAATCCAGGAAAAACCTGCCTCTCATCTAAAAACTTATAAAGCCTATCAGTATCATCACCAAACATTTCGTCAAATGAAGTAGGTAATGCTTTCCAAAATACACTTGATGGAGTTGCGTTAGCTGTTCGATCATTTAAAGCTGGGTTATAGTATCTTAGGTCTTGAAAACTTCTGCCCCATTTTTGTAACTCTTCAAGAGCAGATAAACTTTGATCTTGAGGCTTTCCTACTATATTGTGTTCAAAATAAAAATTAATAAGATCATGCCAGGCTTGCTTTATATCAGGATAATTATCCATCTCAGTTGTGTCCGCAGTTGGTTTAAATTTCCACATAGTTGATTAGTTATTTTTTTAATTGTTTATAATGGCCTTGTATTTTGAGTAGTAACGGATTTCCACCCTCTACCTTTTCAGTTTTACACTAGCCTTTGCGTTATATTAATACTCTTGTTTTATGACTTTAATTGCTATTATTGAAAATTTTTTACTATTACGAAGGTTTATTTTACAATATTATTCTTATAATTTTCAGCCATATTTAATAGCTCATCAAATGTGATTATTCTAATATTATTTAATCCATTTCTCAGTTTGGTAAAATCACGTTTTACTTTTTCAAATTCAGAATCAGTTTGTTTAGTACTTGATACAAGATTGTCATAGCTTGATATTATAATTAAACCTTCAGGTCTATAGATGTTGCCTTCTAATATTTTACCTTTAATATCAGCTTTCATTGTCTTTTTCTTAATTTTTTCTTGAATTAAAGCATCCATATAATTTATTGTTTGGATTATGGCTTTACTTGTCTCAGAAGAAAATGCATAGTTGTCGTGACTTGGGTCTTTTGTTAAGGCTTTTTTTAAATGGGTTTTAATTTCTATTACGTCAACACCTCCATAATGATTAATTCCAATAAAATCTGGATACTTTTTTTTCACACTTACGGTTAATTCTATTTTAGGGTAAATCTCTCTGTATGAGAAAATTAGGAACGAAAGGTATTTTTCAAAGTATTTTTGCCAAACTGATTCGAGTTGCTTTATTTTACGACCATCAGATTCTATTTTCTTTATTACCTTTTTTGCTTTTTGCGTCTTTAAATCTGTGCTTTTCAGAGATAATATTTCTCTTCCAAGTTTAATAATATCCTCTAATCTTGCTTTAATAAAATAATCGTTTAGCTTGATTAAAAAATCTGAACCAAAAATCTCTTTTTGAATTAGTTTCAATGTTAAATCTTGAAGAGAGACTAAGTCATTTTCGTTTAAATATTTTAAAAAGTCAGTTTTTTTTCTCTTTGTAGTAAGATTAAAACGGTCTATTAAGAACGTGAACTCTCCTTCATTAGATAACGTTTTTTTCTCTTTTTCAATTCCAAAGTACGCTCTTTGATATTCTCTTGATTTGTATGACACAAATTTTCCTTGATACACTTTTGCTTCATCATATATCTGGTTGTAAGTCTGTATAACCGCTAAGATAGATTCAGGATTAATTGAAACTATATTTCCACTAACCTCATAATCATCAATATCTTCTGTAATAGAAATACATTCTATATTTCTGTTATTGAAATCAAATACTTCATTGAACTTGGCGTAGTGTCTTAATTTTAAATTCCTAGTTAGAACGTTAGAAGCATCAAAATTTGTCGGAAACTGTAGTCTAGCCAAATTGATGTAACTATTTTCAAAAGTTACCTCTCCTTCATCAGATTCTTTTCTTTCGAGTAAATATAGAGTTGCAATTTCATCTTCTACAGTAAGCAAATTCTTTTCATTATTTTGAATAGAAACTTCAATATTTTCAACGTAAAGCTCTTCCCATTCTAGGTCCCGTATTTTCTGAATTAAATTTTGCATTCTATTTCTTATAGTTCTGACAAAACCTTTAATTAAACCGATGATGGGCTTATATATTAAGCGCTAACAACAGGCAATTTAAAATATGAAAAAGCAATTAATAAACATTGCGGAAAACTGTAATCTAAAATGCGGTTTTCCGCATTTTAAAATCAAGTTAGATTCATTTTTAAATATTGAGTTCTAAACCCAGCGATCCCTTTGGGATTGCTTTTTCTCTTCTTCCATAAGTATCTGTTGGAGTCTAGCATGGTCTGGGATGCGTTCGTTTGCTTTGTACTTTCTTTTGTCAATTTCTTTTGTAGAAAGAAAATTTTGCGGTGTCTTTTCTTTGGTTTTTTCGTTGTTTAAAGCAAAATTTTCTGTGATATTTGGGTGGATACCGTAATATATTCGGTGGGCTTTTTTTCTTTTTTTAGGGTCATGCAATGAGTTTCCTATTTCATCAGTAACAACTATGAGATTGTGATTTAAAAGGTCATCGATTGCTGTGGTAACACTTCTACTAGATACTCCTATATCTCCAAATTGGGAGTGACTTATCCAATCTTTTTGTTTGAACCACCCATTAGAATCTCTCCACCCAAGCGTATTACGAGCAATTTTTAGAAATACTCGAATACTGACAGCGGGTAGTAGTCCCATCCATTTATCGAAAAACTCATTTGGAATAGGAGTGGAGTATCTAACCGACATGATCTTCAAATTCGATTACTGGTAATTCACTATTGTGTCCTGAGAAAATCTGAAACTCTGTATTTGGCTGATGAAACATTTGCAAAAACCATCCTCCATTCCTGGTTACTTTTATAGTTCCTACTTTATGGTGAAGTACTTTTTCTTGTTTTCCTTCCTTGATAATTTTGCGTGTAACAACATTGTAAAATGTAGACATTTAATTTTTGGTTTATGTACCAATAAACCTTAGGGATAATCCCGATACTCTTTGGTCAGAACAACCGATTTTTATGTCGTAAAACCCTATATAGGTTATGCGACATGGATGTCATATTCTATATCTTTTGCGACGTTGTAGAAGCATATTTTTAAGCCCGAAATGGGCTGTAAGATTGAATAAGACTGTTTAGTCATTTAAATACGAAGCATTAGCTTGTAAGATCAGTCGACTAACCAAAGAATATGCATAGCTTAAGGTACTGCAAACATTATAAACAGACTCATTTCAAAAAGCAATCTTATAACGATTGCTTTATTTTCATTTATGCAGTTTGCAGGTACTTTCCAGCAATTTCTTTGTAGCGTCTTTCACAGAGTTGCAGATAATTAAAGCTCGATTCTGGTGATACATGACGAAGAATTGCACTTACATCCCTGACATTACCTCCTTGGTCTAATATTTCGTTAGCCTTTCCATGGCGGAAAGAATGAGGTGTAATATTTTTATCCAATAGAGTTAAAGAGGTAATTTGTTTGATCCATCTTTGTATACTTCGTGAGGTATAAGGCTTTTGTGTTTTGGGATTGATAAATAATTTATTGGATTTGCAGTCTATGCATAACCGAAGACCTAGATAAGTGTTCAAAAGTTTGTTCGTATCACTTCCCCAAACCACTAAATTGTATCGCATACTTTTTCGGGTTCTCACTTTTGCAGTTCTAAGACCATTAATTCCCTGTTTGCTAATACTTGTTAAATTTAAATCCAGTAGTTCACTTACTCTCATTCCAGTATCCCATAAAAGATGTAGCACCAGTTTCTTGACTAGATCATCACTATAACGTTCGTCAAGGACCATAATTAGCTCCTCAAAATCATCTCTGGTTACAATATCTTTATCGGCATTAGTAAATTTGGTTGGAATAATTTCATCTGGATTTACTTTTGTTTCTTGTCTTCCCTTCCAAAACCAAATGTAGTTTTTTAAAATTCTAGCTGAATAAGCTCTTGTGGCATCACTATATCCCATAGTTTCCATTTCAGCATAATAGTCAATGATGTCATCTCCAGTAATTTCCTTTAAATAAGTCATACCCTTTTCTTTAGTAAATCTTGCAAAGAGTTCTAGTTGCCTCTTGTATGGTTTATAAGAATGATGGGTATGTCCTTCTTTCCATTTCAGATAGATTGGTATTGATTTTTCAATGTTCATAACACATAAAAGACCCGCCAAAGGAAATCTAGCGGGTCGTTTATACACCCCAACAAAAGTTAGAGATGAATAAAAACTCGCCGTTGTTTCCTTGGTTCAAACATGAAGTTTGAACGAGGCTTTCGCCCAACGGGGTTACTTTATATTTAAATGACTTGTAATAGTGTAATTCATCTTATTAATTTAATCAAGGATGATTCCCTTCTAATAAGGAAAATTAAAAACTGGCTCATCAGTTACCTACATGATATAATGTAGTTAAGCATAGAAATTTGTTCTAGCCAGTCGGTCTCTAACAATAACTTTTCAAACTCCATCAAACTAGTTCTTTTCCACATAAGATTATTATTAAACCTAATACTTCTTCATTATGCAAAATTTCGATCCGTATACGGTCAGTTATTTTGCGAAAACCAATTTTAGAAATTCAAATCAAGTCTTCGGAATTAAGCAATCTGATCGTCTCTTTCACTTCTATTGTGTGGGAAAATCAGGAGCGGGTAAGACTTCCCTTTTACTAACTCTAGCCAAAGAGGATATTCAATCTGGTAGAGGTTTGACATTTCTTGACGTACATGGCGACGCTTCGGTTGAGTTGTTCAACTATTGCAACGAATACATGCGTGACAGGCATGTACTCTATCTTGATGCTACTAATCCTAGTATTCGTTATGGATATAATCCCCTTCGTTCTGTTTCTAAATCAAAGCAATCTTTAGTTGTTTCTAACATTCTAGAAATTTTTCAACGAAACTGGAAATCAGCTTGGGGAATGAAAATGGAGCATATTCTGCGTATGATTCTATTGACTCTCATTGAACAACCGAAATCAGATCTTTCTGATATTCTTAGGTTGATTCACGATCCTGATTTTAGAAATCAATGTCAAAAAAATATATCATCAGAGGCGATTTGCCTCTTTTGGGAGAAAGAGTTTAAGAAGTACAAGTCAACAGACCTACTTCCTATTCTTAATAAGATTGGAGCATTACTTTCACATCAAATAGTTAGAAAGATTCTAATTGAAAACAAAGAGATGGTTTCTCTTCGCAAGATTATGGACACCAATGGAATACTCATTGTAAATGTGTCAAAAGGAGCAATTGGTTCTGATGCCTCAAACATTCTTGGTGGTTTATTTCTTACTTCTTTAGCATCAAGTGCCTTTTCTCGAATCGATACTTTGGAAGAAGATCGAGTTCCCCACTTTCTTTATGTTGATGAGTTTCAGGTTCTATCAGGAAATGAACTCATTGGAGAGTTACTTGCCCAAAGCAGGAAGTTTAAACTTGCTTTGATTCTATCCAATCAGTTCTTACATCAATTACCTATTGAAGTAAAGAACGCAGTATTGGGAAATGTTGGAACGCTTGTTTGTTTCCGATTAGGGATTAACGATGCGCGTTTAATGGAGAAAGAGTTCTATCCAGAATTTTCAGCTTCTGACTTTACTTCTTTACCCAACTATTCAATTTATCTCAAACTTATGATTGATGGGAAACCGTCAAAGCCATTTAGTGCAGATACGATTTTATAAACACGTTTTAAAACTATTACCATGAAAACACAGTTACCATCTACTGCTGTTTTCAGTAGTAGCGAAATTCAAATCCATTACAAACGACCGTTGTATGATTCAATGAAATATATCTGTCAGGCGAAGGATGTAGTTAGGATTGTCAGAGAGTTTTCTAATGAGAACCAATTGGATTTAAAAGAATTCTTTTGGGTCATTTATCTTTCAAATGCTAACCGAGTCCTTGCCATTAATCAGATCGGTGTTGGAACAACTCTTTCAGTTTCTGTTGGAGTCAAAGAAATTTTCCAAGGAGCATTACTTACGAATTCAGCGGGAATGATTCTTATTCACAATCACCCTTCTGGAACACTTCGATTTTCTGTTTCTGATAAGCAGTTATCCTCAAAAATTTATCGTCTAGGAAAGTTTATGGAAGTGACCTTGTTAGATCATATTGTCATCACTTCGGAAAGTTTTATTTCGTTATCAGACGAAGGATTCTTCTTCAACTTCTGAGTATTACTCACCATTTAACCAATCATTTATTTATGCCAAAAACGCCCATTACCTATTATGGAGGTAAGATTAATCTTATTTCTGAAATACTTCCACGTATTCCCGAACATAGGGTTTATATCGAACCCTATTTCGGAGGAGGTGCGGTGTTTTTTGCAAAAGAACCATCAGAAGCTGAGGTCATAAATGACACCAACACCATAGTGGTAAACTTCTATGAGGTGGTGAAGAGTGACTTTGAGAATCTAAAAACAAAGATTGAAGGAACACTCTTTTCAAGAGCTAGTTATACTGTTGCATTGTCAATCTATCGGATGCCTCATTTGTTCTCAAAACTAGCTCAAGCATGGGCATTCTATGTAGGAACGAATATGGGCTTTTCGTGCAAGATTGGTTCCTGGGGATTTGATCGCTATGACAAACGAGTCAAAGCATTTCGGAATAAGAAACTGATCTTCGATGAAGAGATTGTAAGAAGATTAGAGAGTACACAAATTGAGAATCTAGATGCTCTCAAAGTAATTGTAAATAGGGATTCAGAGGATGTTATGTTTTATCTCGATCCTCCCTATCCAAATTCTGATCAAGGACACTATTCTGGATTTTCTAATGAGGACTTTGAAAACCTGTTGAAAGTACTCTCAACACTAAAAGGAAAATTTCTGCTTAGTTCTTTTCCGAATAAGACTCTTGAGAAATACACAAAGGAATATGGTTGGCATACCCAAACTTTCGGAAAACCACTCTCTGCTTCTAATGGAGCTTTAAGTGATACCCGGAAACGAAAAGTAGAAGTCTTAACTGCCAACTATCCGATCTAACAAACGAATATAATAACCATTAAATTTAATAATTATGAGTAACTCAAACATTGTTGATGTTCTTATTGAGAACATCGGCTCCGATCAAGAACTGCTAAAAAAAGCAGATGAAGCTATTGAAAAAGCAAAAGCAGACAAGCGTGATATTGTAGATCGCCTGAAAGATTATCGGAAAGATTTATCAGTCCTTTTGAAGTATGCCAATGAAGAACAGAAACATAGGATTGAAGAACTAGGTTTTGATTTTTCAGAGTCTAGTAGTGGTCTAAATTCAGTTGCACAAACTGCTTTGGATATCATCTTAAAGGGAAAGGATGATAAGTTGACTAATGGCGCTTTATATAAAGCTTATGTTGGGACACACAAAAAAGAATCTGATGCTGTCAGTTATACCGAGTTTAATATTAAGTGTCGTTCACTTTTTAATTCGCAGAAGCTTGTTCGCACTAAAGGGAAAGACCCAAAATCGTCGAAAGAAGATGTTATTTCTTTGAATGGGAGTTTGAACCCAATTCAAAAAAAGTAGTATCAACTACGCTCCATTAATGGGGCGTTTTTTATTATGATTATTGCTTACTCAATATTATTTTCTTGATAATTAAACTTTGATTAATTTTTAGTTTAAGAAAATAGATTCCGTCTGAGAGACCTCCTAGATCAATTGTCTTATTGCTCAAGTGTACAGGAAAACGCTTTCCTAAGGATGAAAATACCTGAGCATCATCTATTTTTAAAGGAGATTCAATTTTAATAAATCTAGATGTAGGATTTGGATATAGATTTATGTTTATTTCAACTTGATTGGATACTGATAAAGTATTTTCACTTAAACTTAACACATAAGCATCATCAAGACCAAAAGTTGTAACTTCAAAGGTTGCACTATTTGGATCAAAATCTACCATATTATTAAACCTGCCAGTTATATATAGATTACTATTGTTAAGCTTAATGGAACTTCCATAGTCATCATTGGGGCCACCATATACACGAACCCAATCTAAATTACCGTCACTATCAAACTTTTGAATAGAAACATCTGAAAAAGCATCACTATTGAATGTAGATAGTTCTTCTATGTTATTCGAAGGGTCGAAGTCCACGGTAAATTTAAACTGACTTAAAACATACAGATTACCTAGATTATCAGTAGCTAGTGATTCCCCTTCATCTTTTCCTTCTCCACCATAGCCATGAGCCCATAAAAAATTCCCATTTGAGTTCAATTTCAAAATAAAAATATCACCTAGTTGATCATGGGGATGAGAGGAGATATTAAACACTTCAGTTGAAGGATCAAAATCTACAGTTTCTTTAAAAGAACCTGTAATGTATACATTGTTTAGGTTATCAGAAATAAGAGCGCTTCCACTATCAGATTCAGTACCTCCAATATTGCGCGCCCAAACGAAGTTGCCGTTAGTATCAAGTTTTAAAATAAAAACATCCCTTATTCCATTTGAAGTAAGTTCGTACTCATTATTAGAGGAATCGAAGTCAATGGTATTTTGAAATTGGCCCGTAACAAGTACATTATTATTGCCATCGGTAGTAATTGATCTACTTAAATCACTTGAACCTACAGAGTCTCCCCCATAAGAATGTGCCCAGAAAAAATTCCCGTCTGAGTCCATTTTTTGAATGTAAAAATCAAATGAACCTTGGGAGACTAAATTATGTACACCATTTGAGGGGTCAAAATCTACCTGAAGGATAAAACTTCCTGTAGTATACACATTGTTATTACTATCAATGGCAATAGATATTCCTTGATTTGTATCTCCAGTAAGCTGTCTAACCCATAAAAACTCACCATCTGAATTAAGTTTTAGAATAAAAGTATTCGTAGAGGTGGATGTTGAAGTTAAATTAAACTCTCCTGCTCCTGGGTCAAAATCTACAGTACCAGTGAAAAAACCTGTTATGTAGACGTCATTATTAGAGTCAATGGCTATATCATTGGCTCCCTCATTACTAAGACCACCAATAGATTTTGCCCATACTAAGCTTCCATTTACATCAAGTTTTTGAATATAAATATCGTTAATACCATTACTAGATAGATTGAACGTTTGATCACTTGGATCAAAATCCGCAGGGGTACTTTTAAACGAACCAACTGAGTATGAATTACCCAAGTTATCCAGTATCAAAGCATTTCCGATATCGTTATTGATTCCTCCTGATTGTGCCACCCAGTTAAAATCTTGAGAAAAGTGGATGTTGGGGAAACAAATGATAACTAAAAGTAAAAGTAGCTTTTTCATTTTTGACTGTTTTTTGAATGAGTTATAGCCAAATATATAAAAAAAGTTACTTATAAGTAACCTATTTATAAATAAGAACTTTTTAATGGTAACAAATGAATGTGAATTGCAAGTACTTTGTTTAATGGCAACAAAAGACGATTACACACAAAAACAGCTCACGAATTTGGGAAATAGACTTCGTGAACTTCGAATAGCAAAGGGATTCACTAATTACGAACAGTTTGCTTATGAGAATAATATTCCGAGAGCTCAATACGGTCGTTATGAGAGAGGAGAAGATCTTCGCTTTAGCTCTTTGGTAAAAGTTTTGAAAGCATTGGATATTTCCCTTGAAGAGTTTTTTAAGAAAGGGTTTATTTAGTTTTTCATCTTAGTTTAACTAATATTTACTTTAATGTATAAGATGAAAAAATCTATATATTTATAAAGATTACTTTTTACTGCAAAAGTTAATTTATATAGGTTTAAATCAATATTGTTGTTAATCGTATTAAATATTGATAGACCTTTTCTTTTCATTAGATGTTCTTGAAGCCTCTAAAACTCTTAGAACCTCAAGAGAATTATTAAAATCAGGATCATTATCAGTAACTTTTTGAGCTCCACTTTGTATGGCTTTTATGATCAATGGAGCGAAAGATTTGAAAGAACTTCTGAAAATAGAGATTTCATTTTCTAATTCTTCTTGACTGACTCCTTCAACTTCTATTTTCTTAAAATCAGAGTCTCCTATTAACTTCAAAAATAATTTATTCTCTAGGTCAAAATGAAGCTCTCCATCGCTTCCATATAATGATATTTTAAATTCAGAATTTCCTAATGATGATGCATTGCTTAACAATCTAACGAGAGAATCATTATCTAAAGACATATCAAGTGTAAAAAAACTAGACACATCTATATCTTTTGAATAAGTTTCATTTTTTCTCCTATTTATAACTGAATTTGAATTAGCGTATACATTTAAAATTTCTCTATCAGAGAATAAATACTTTGTCAAATCTATTAGGTGAGACCCCATAGCTAAACGAACTCCACCTCCTTTGTTTTTTTCGAAACTCCATGAAGAATCCATATTCTTCCTACTAAAAGAAGAGGACTGCTGGTGTATAGTAGTATAGTATATATACCCAAGTTTTTGGGACTCAATTATTTTTTTAATTGCTTTAATGTACTGATTGAATCTTAGTTGATGATTAACAATGCATAAATTTTTGCTCTTTTTAGTTAAAGCAATTAATTTTCTATTCTCCTCAATAGTTAATACTAGAGGTTTTTCAGCTAATATATTCTTATCTTTAGATATAGCATATCTAATTTGCTCATAGTGCAAGTAGTTAGGTGAGGCAATAACTATTAAATCAATTTCTTTATGATTACATAAATCTTTATAACTCTTAAAAGCCTTTACCTGTTTTTCTTTGGCAATTTGTTGAGTTTTATCAAAGTTTTTACCAACTATTCCAACTATTTCTGCATCACATTTCATAAAAGCAGGAAAATGAGTTCTTATACCAGCTCCTGTTCCAATAATTCCAATTTTAATGTTTTTTTTCATCTTTTTTATCTTTTTAAATCATCAATACTTTTATTATACACAAGCCTAAATCCATTTGCGAAATAAGAATTGCTTGGAGGATTATAGTTTCTATATGTAGGAACTAAATTTGCAGAGTTCCAATCAAAACAACCACCCCTTAAAACTTTAATATCTGCTCGTTTAATCCCTTTAGGATTATCAACAATTCCATTTTCTACACATTCTTTATAATAATTAGGAGAGAACCAGTCACTACACCATTCCCTTACGTTACCTAACATATCATAAACGCCTAGAGAATTTGGTTTGAGTAAACCTACTTCTTGAGTAGTATTGTTAGAGTTTTTTATAAACCAAGCGTATTCATCAATTTTATTTTCATCAAATAGAGAATCATCATCGTCTCCTCCTGATCTGCAAGCATATTCCCACTGAGCTTCAGTAGGTAAATCACAACCTAGCCATTTTGCAAAAATGTAAGCATCATACCACGTAACATAAACAACAGGTTGGTTATCATGAAATGACCTTTCTTCTCTACTATCATTTTCAATGAAAGGGAAGTCATCATAAAAAAGTTTATTGGTGACTGGAAATATTGAAATACAAAATTTGTCTAAAGAAACTAGATGCTCAGGTTTTTCATCAGGAGTTCTACTGTTTTTATCAGTTCCCATCTTAAACTGACCCGAAGGGACACATATAAAATCAAGTTTATATTCGTTATTCTCTAGATATTTTTTTAATCTTAGATCTACGTTTTTAAGATCTAATACACTGTTGATTAATTTTTGTATCTCTGGAAAATCATATTTCGAATCATAATCCTCTAAAAGAATAATAGCTTCATATACTACTTGAGAATTTTTTTCTATTTGAAGTAAAGGAGTTAATGTATCTAATAAAGCTCTTTTGATATCTAACTTGTTTACAATACTATTTAGATTTTCCCTTAACTGTAGAATGACATTTAATTTTTCATCTTTATTTAAGGGAGTAAGGAGTTTTTCTAAAATCATTTTTGGGAAAAAGGAAAGGTCCGTCATTGCTCTTAAGGTTAGACCTTTATTTTTTAACCATAGCCTTTCTAAAACAGATTCTAGTTCTCTTTCTGGAGTTAAACCAACGAACAGTCTAATTGGTTCTTCCCATATATTTATATTAGCTCTATTTATTAAATTTTCAATTGGCTCATCTTTCATACCTTCTGCAACGAAATACTCCCAGATAGATCTATGAATAAAATATAGATTCTTGCCTGTTCTCTGTAATAGTCCAGTATAGTCACATAAAACACTAAGTATTTTGATGGGTGACATTGTAATATTTTCTAAATTTCTGATTATGAAAAGAATCTCTTCATCAATAAATGACTCATTAGCATCAAGCTTATAGAACCTTACAGCAATAATTTTTAACGCTTTTTCTAATATTTCATGGAGGTTCTCAGGAGTTGATATACTTTTTCTTGATGAAGATTCCTCCCAGTCAATTTCCTTTAATAAATATTTGATACAGTTTTTAAATATTATTGCTCTTTGAGTAGCTGTATGCCCCAATGTTTCTGGAACTGAAGCCATCATTGCTAATAGGAAAGGTGTTTTAGCCAATTCAAAAATTCTGGAATCGGTTTTGATCAAGTTCCAGACTTTGTCTTTGTTATCATCATCACAAATTGACCAGATATAAGATTCAATATCTTCATCCAATAACTCATTCATCTGACAGATTTCGAACCCTTCAATTTTTTTATAACCCGAATACCTTGAGGAAATAATTATTTTGCAATCTGGATGAGCAATTTGAAAACTAGCTAGTCTCTTTAAAAATTCCTCTTTATCTATATCTATAATTTCATCAAATCCATCTAACATTAAAATTGTTCCCACTCGACAAAAACTTTCATTTTTAGAAATAATTTCCCCATTAATTCTTCCAATAAAGCCTTTTACTTTTTTAGATATATAATCATATAAACTGTCATGAGTTCTCATTAGATCATTAATCCTTATGTAGATTGGAAGAGACTTATTTTCTTCAGATATTCTAAATGCTAAATATCTCAGTAATGTTGATTTGCCTGAACCAGGAGATCCTAAAACTATAATTTTAAGAGGAGATGAATTGATTAAACTCTCAGCGGATAGAGTTTTCTTTCGGGATTTTTCTTCAATATCAAAACTCACTCTTAGAGGCATATAAACGTCACCAATCTTGATTTTACTTCCCTTCCCTAAGATCTTTAAATATTTATATTCAGAATTAATACATTTTAAATATCTTTCTTTAGCTTGATGATAAGAGAGGTCTTTTTTTTCATTATGAGATTGAATATTCAGGGCATGTTTAAGCGAAGCTTCGAACTTATCTGTTTTTGAGAATTTAATTGCTTGAATATTTTTGATTAATGGAGATAGAGGGGTATCGTCTATAATACAAGGAATAATTTTTCTTTTGTTCATTAATGTCATCGTAACTTCATGCATTACCATTGTTGAACTAGCAGAATGTATCGACCACAGAAGAATGACTACTTCGCTTGAAATTATATTTTTTTCTGTAATTGCCAACCAGTTGGCTCCTGGGCTTAAAGATTCTCTATCTAGAAATACTTTTTGTCCTTCATTTGATAAAAAATCATAAACCCAATCAGCATAACTGTTGTCAATTCTAGAATAGGAAATAAAAATGCTCATTTCAGTTTCTTTTTTTATTCCTATACCATTCTATAGCAGGTCTACTTCTCATAAAAAAAGGGAATCCCATTTCTTCTGATTTTTTACAAACAAACTTGCGAATTTCTTCTCCCTCCCATACTTTCCATATGTTTTGATTATTATCAAAATCCATGGGCGACTCTTTAAACTCTATTTTATAATTGGGCTGAGTTTTGAAAACTTGTTTTTCTAATACTCCATCTTTATCAGCATACCATGATTCTCCTAAAAGAATATCAAAAGAACCAATAGATAGATTAATAATTTCAGAGTATTCTTCTTTTGGGACAATTGGAAGAAAAGGTCTCATAGCAAGAACTGAGCAAAGCCCTAATTCTTTAAAACGTTTTAATTGCTTTATTCTCTCTAAAGGCGGTTTTATAGGTTTAGGCTCTAGATGGTTAAATGAAAGTTGAGCAATACTGACGCACCCAAAAAGTATTCTTCCTTTTCTACTGAGTTGCTCATTAATTTTTTTTATTCTTAAAAGTTCATCTTCATTAAAAACATATCGAGTAGTAAAGAGAACATCAACATTAAATGCAATAAGACTCTCAAGTAAATCTAAAGCCTTTTGAGTTCTGGGTTTAGCAAATGAATCTGTATCTCCACTAATATATATGATGTCGTATTTTCCTTTATTATTAGTAAGCCAACTCTTAATATCCTCCAAGTCTAAGTTTACATATTTTAAGAAACCAGAATGTACATAACAAAAAGGACATGAGTATGTACAATACTTTTTTGGGGATAGAGGACCTAAAGATATCATTGCCCTGTTGTTTCCTAGATAAAAAGGTAATTCTAGTGTTCTTTCTCTATTCATTCTTTGATAGTTCTTTGTGAAACTACTCCAAATTTATAAGCCAAGCTTAAATAACAACTCATCAGAATCTACCAGATTAATATCCTCAAAAATGTGGATTGAAAATGGGTTAATACTGTTTAGTTATTAATTACTTTTTGTTCAGATGTTTGTAATTGAATTTTAATAACAATTATTATGAATAACATTTATTTTAAAGAACAAGAAATGCGTTTAACAGAAGGAGAGAATCCTAATCCAACACCACCAACACCACCACCTTCTCCTGATCCAGACCCAAGTACGGAAGAGACAGAGGGGGTAATTAGACCTGGAACTAAAAGAGAAAGGAATCCAAACAAGAGATAATTAAAACCATCTCTTGTTATGACTTAGATAGGCTTTATTATCTTTACGATATAAAGCCTGTTTTTATGAGAAAAAGTATTGCTATAGCATTAAAAAAGAAACTGTTACAAATGTATCTTCTATTTTTTTACACACTCTTTTCGATAAGCACTTTCGGTCAAGAAGCAAACCTTGATACATTATTAAAATCTTTAAAAGTGCAGGAAAGTGATACTTCAAAAGTTAGAATACTTAACGATTTAGCTTGGGAATACAGAAAAATAAAACCTGAAAAAGCGATAGCGTTTGCTAATGAAGCGAAAAAGCTGAGTGATTCACTTAACTATATAGAAGGTTCACTAACTAGTTTGAATAGGTTAGCAGTTGTTTTTTTGTATCGAAAAGAAACAGAAAAAGCAAAAGAAATCTATTTAGATATTCTTGCTCAAGAACAATTAAGGAAGAATGATTATGGTATAGGAAGAGCTTTGAACCAGCTAGGAATTATTTTTTCAAGAGAAGGAGATTTAAAGAAATCTATTGATTACACTAAAAGAGCAGAGGAAAAATTTGAAGTATTAGGAAAAGAAAGAATAGTAGCAATAACCTCGAATAACATAGCTAGCTTGTACAGAAAACTGGGAGACTATGATAATGCTATGAAATATTTTTTAAAGAATTTAAAAATTGTAGAGAAGTCGGGAAATAAAAAAAGATTAGCTGAAACATATTTGAATATTAGTGTTTTTTATATTGATTTAAAGGATTACTCCAAAGCGCTAGAATATCTAAATGAATGTCAATTTATTTACATTAAGATTAATGATTTATACGAGTTATCTAAAGTGTATAAAAATCTTGGAGTAGTCTTCTACAGAATGCAAAACTATGATGAATCGTTAAAATATTATAACCTGTCATTAAAGCTAAAAAAGCAATTGGGATTGGAAGAGAAAGACCCTGGAAGTTACAATAACCTTGGCACTCTTCATCATAAGAAAGGAAACTATGAATTGGCTTTAGATAATTACAAGAAAAGCTTAAGGATTAAGAAGTCAAGCAAAGTATTCAATAACATTGGTCATGTCTATTATCTTAAAGGAGATTTTTATAAGGCGATTAAACATTATAAAAATGCTTTAGCGTTAGCATCCAAAACCAATCAAAAATTTGAAAAAATGAATGCTTTAAATAGTCTTTCAAATGCTTATTCTGGATTGAAGAAATATAATCTAGCAGTCGATTATAATTATAAATACCTAACACTAAGAGACAGCTTAGAGAGTGATTACAGAAAAGCGATATTTATAAAATCTAAATCCGAAGAGGAGAAGAAGAAACTTGAGTTGCTAGAGAAAGACAAGAAAATTACTGAAATTAATTTCGATAAACAAAGGATCGAAAGTAATAGAAAGAGTATAATTATTTATAGCTTAATCTTTGGACTTATTTTAGTATCATTATTATTTTTTGCGATTTATAGGGGTAACAAGCAGAAACAGTCAGCACAGATCGCAGAAAAAAACCGTCAAATTGAGCAGCAAAAGGTCGAAGAATTGTTAAAGAATCAAGAACTTAAATCAATTAATGCAATGATGGTTGGACAAGAGGAAGAGAGAAAGCGTATAGCTAGAGATTTACATGATCGTTTAGGAAGTATGCTATCAATGGTAAAAGTGCATTTTAAATCTGTTGAAGATAACCTAGATAAAATTAAATCCTCTAATAAAACTTTGTACAAAAAAGCGAATCAACTGTTGGATGAAGCTTGTGAGGAGGTTAGAAAAATTTCCCATGATATCGATACTGGAGTATTGACACAATTTGGGCTAGTAGCAGCATTAGAAGATTTAACAGATCTTCTTAAGCAAAGCAATCAAATAGATGTTGAATTTATCGTATATGGATTCAAAGAGAGATTAGATTTAAACTTGGAAATAGCTATATATAGAATTGTTCAGGAGTTGGTAAGTAATATCCTTAAATATGCCAAAAGTTCAGAAATTACAATTCAAATGATAAAAAGTGAAGAAATGCTCAATGTCATGGTAGAAGATGACGGGATAGGGTTTGATATATCAAAAAGTAATAATGGAATGGGCTTGAGAAATATAACTTCAAGAGTAGATAGTTTTAATGGTGATATAAATATAGACTCAACCATAAATAAAGGAACAACCGTATCAGTTGATATTCCACTAAATAATGATTGAATATGATTAGAATTTTAATTGCAGATGATCACGAGATTGTTGTTGAAGGCCTAAGATCTTTGTTGAATGAAGAAAAAGACATTCAAATAGTAGGAGAAGCAAGTAATGGTGAAGAAGTTTTACCTATTCTTGAAACAGGCAATATAAATGTTGCGGTTCTTGATATAAGTATGCCAAAGATGGACGGAATTGAATTAACTAAATACATAAAGAGAAAGTATTCAAACGTTAAGATTCTTATTTTGACTATGCATAATGAAATAGGCTTTGTTAGAAGAATAATAGAGGCAGGAGCACATGGATATATTCTTAAAAATAAAGGAAAAGAAGAGTTGGTTAAAGCGATTCATGCATTGAATAATGGAAATGAATATTTAGGAGAAGAGGTTACAAAGACTTTATTTTCCAGTATGAGAAACGAGGATGTTTTTGGGGTAATAAAGCTCACTAAAAGAGAAAAAGAGGTTTTAAGTTTAATAGCTAATAGCTATACAACTAAAAAAATATCAGAAGAGCTTAATATTGCACCTTCCACAATAGAAACTCACCGCAGAAACCTTATAGAAAAAACAGGAGTTAAAAACTCTAAAGGCTTGGTTAAGTTCGCTATTGAGAATGGATACTTTTAATCAATTATTAAAAAATCCTCATTTTTGAGGATGTTAAAATCAACAGAACTGCTGTATTGTAAAATCATTGATTGTTAGAATTTTGTTTCGTAATGAATCAAAACAAAATCGATGTCGAGTTTACAAATTGAATACTCTAAAGAAATTGCTAAAGAACTAGGTAAAATTGCTGTCTATTTACCTGGAGAACATGTGGAAGTTGGAGACATAATTACCTTTCCTAATGGAAAATCTCTTTTTGGAAAATCAAGGCCACTAGGATCATTTAAAAAAGTCACCTCACTAAAAAAAATAGGGGTTGAATATGATGAGCCAACGTTTTCTAATTCGCCAGATTCTTATCGATTTTCTAGTAAGAATGTAATAAGTTTTGATGTGAATTTTGAAGGAGAAATTGTTAAAAACGATTTATCACCTAATCTTAATTCAAAAGCAAAAATTCACTTCTCATCCAAAGGAGCAATGTATTTTTTAGCTATAGAGTGTGATAAAAAACAACTTGATGACTTAGCCTCATTAGAGAATAAAATTAACATAACTAGCAGAAGACTTGTCTGGGAAGACACTTATTTAGTTACATCAATCACTGTTGCCAAGAAAGCACTCATAATTCAATCACAATCTAAAAACTCTGAAATATTAATTAATGGGGATCTTCAAGCTATTAAATCAGAGATAGGCAAAATTGATTCAAGTCTAAAACTAAATGTACAAAAACAAAGTGGAGATGTTTTTTTAAAAGATTGGTCAAAAAATGTGACGGTATTCATGGATTTAATTCGATTCGAAAAAGAGGTTTTTGACAGTACCTATAGATCCACAAAACCTCCAACAAACAGACAGGTTTTTAGGGAGCAAATTTTATTAAAACCTGTTAAAGCAAGAGAATTATTAATTGATTAAAACAAATAAATGAAATTTTACACAAAAAGTTATTTGAGAAATTTATCAGAGAGCAATTTAGAAAAAGGAAGAACATTCTCCTCATTTATAAATGAAAGTAGAAAAGAACAAAAGTTTGATGTTTTTCTATCTCATAGCTATAAAGATAAACAGTACATCAAAGGATTATTTATTGACTTGACAAATAAGGGCTATTCAGTTTATGTAGACTGGATTATTGATCCACATCTATCGAGAAGTTATGTAACTAAGGATACTGTAAATCAGATAAGAAAAAGAATGAGTCAATCCAAATCCTTAATCTATGCAACATCTGAAAATGCATCAAATTCAAAATGGATGCCTTGGGAGCTCGGCTTTATGGATGGGCATACCAATCAGTGTGCAATTCTTCCAATTACAGATTACGAAAGTAGCTCTTTTAAAGGACAAGAATTCTTATCCGCATATCCATATATAGGCAAAGAGTATATCGCTGGAGCAAGAGAAAAAGGGGAAGTATTATGGGTAAATGAAAGTTCAAATAAATACATCAAAATGGACTTATGGCAAAAAGGATTTAAACCAACATTTCACTAATAAAAACAATTTAATATGTTAAACACACACAATTTATTTATAAGTCATTCATGGCAATATTCGGATGCTTATGATACTCTATGCACTTTACTTGACAGGAGAAATTATTTCTATTACAAAAACTATTCAGTTCCAAAAGATGACCCTGTTCATACAAATGGTACAGATAAGCAATTGGCAGAGGCTATTTATAATAGAATAAGGCTATGCAATGTTGTTTTAATTATGGGAGGAGTCTATTCAACTTATAGTAAATGGATAAACAAGGAAATTTTAATAGCAAACAGAAGCTTTTATAACCCAAAACCTATAATAGGAATAAAGCCTTGGGGTCAAACAAATATTTCAAGTGTTGTTAAAGACAATGCTGTTGAAATTGTTGGATGGAATACTGAGTCAATAGTTGAAGCTATTAGGAAATACTCAAATGTATAGTTATGAGAAAAGCTTTAGTGATAGGAATCGACCACTATCAAAAGATGAAATGCCTCGAAGGTTGTGTTAACGATGCTCTAAACATGAGAAGTGTCTTGGAAAGACATGACAATAGAGATAAGGACAAAAATTTTGATGTTCAATTTAAAATTGCGAACGACGAAAAATCTATTATAACAAAAGATGAACTAAAGGACGAAATAGAGGATCTTTTCAGAGATAAACGTGAAGTCTCTTTATTATATTTTGCAGGGCATGGACACATTGAAAGTACAGGAGGGTTTTTAATTACTTCTGAATGTGAAAGAGGAGATAATGGGATGTCTATGAGGGAGTTGCTAGATATTGTAAATGATTCTCCCGCTCAAAGTAATATAATTATATTGGATTGCTGCCATTCTGGAGAATTAGGCTCGTTGAAAACAGGAAGTGATATGTCTAACATTCAAGAAGGGGTAACAATTCTAGCAGCAGCCGATAAAAATCAATATGCCTTAGGAGATAAAAAAAGCAAACAAGGTTTGTTTACCAGATCATTAGTAAATGCCTTGAAAGGAAGTGCAGCCAATATACTTGGAGATATAACTCCAGGAAGTGTTTACGCTCATATAGATATGTCATTAGGAGAACTAGGTCAACGACCTATTTTTAAAACTAATGTACGTCGATTTACAGTACTCAGAAAAGTTAAATCCCAATTAGAAAAACCTGATCTTTTAAAGATTACGGATTTTTTTAGGGATAAGGATGACTTGTTTGATTTAGATCCTTCCTTTGAGCCTGAGAGTGAAAATCCAAATGAAGAAAACACAAAAAAATTCGCAATACTTCAGAAGTATAATAGAGTTGACTTGGTTGTTCCTGTTAATGCACCTCATATGTATCATGCTGCAATGCTAAGACAATCTTGTGAACTTACATCTCTTGGGAAGTTTTACTGGGATTTAGTAAGAAAGAAAAAAGTTTAACTCGTTAATACTAGTAATTAATGGTTTATATTGTTGTTTTCTTGGCTATTATCATAGTTTTTGCAATGACCAAAAGTTCTAAGTTGAATAATCCCCATTCAAATTGGAATACATTGCTAGATAACTTTTCTCACTCTACAGAAGACTTTTATGAACTGCTCAAGCAAGAATTGAGAGATAGAGGAATAAAGAATATAAAAACAAGAGATAAAAACCTCAATCAGGATAGTATAGGTTTTATTAAAAGAAAATACTTACAGATAATTTGGAGAGATTATGAGTATTACATTTGTGCTGGACCTTTTGGGAAAGGTTTTTTTGTCTCTTGGCACCTAGGTTATAAAAATTCATCATTTCAAATATTTATTACCAAAATTCCTTTTGTGGGTTCATGGCTTGCTGATCGACTATTTCATACCACCTTTTACAAGAGAGATACAGCCTCTATGTTCATGACCTATACTCATCAATCGGTACTCAAAGTAATTGAAGATATTACAAAAGAACATGGAGTGAGATTAACCGAACAAGAAAAGAAACCCATACTCAATAATATCTTCAAAAGATAGTATGGAAACGAGTTTGAGTGAAAAAGCAACGATTGATTTCTATCAATGGGAGTTGCTAGGTCGTGGGTACTACCTCTCTCAAACTCCAGTTGATATTGAGCCACCATATATTCCTTTTTCGAGAAATCAGTTTGATTCCCCAGCAGGACACGACGATGGTAGAGTTCCATCAGTATTTACCCAACTGCTTAACTTATTTAAAGGGACAAACGGACAAGAAGATATTAACGAAGTAGTTGAAATAATACCTAAGTATCTTGAAGTTGAAGAAGTACCAAAGCGAACCACTTTGGTACTTTCTTTCTCAAGGAACTACAATATATCTCCACTTAGCACACAACAATTTCTCAATACTCTTTCCTTTTCTCAACACGCTGTTTCATTTGAAATTCTTGCCACATTTGAAGAGATAAAAATACAGATTGTATGCAGTCAAGAAGATGTTACAAATTTAGAATCGCAGCTAAAGGCATACTTCCCTTCTGCAATAGTAGTAAAGACAGATACTAAACTTCCCTTTGATGATTCAAGAGATATTGCCATTTCAGATTTTGGGTTGGATGAAGAGTTTATGAGACCGATTGCCATATCTGAGAATTACAATATTGATCCGCTAACTTCGGTCATTGCATCACTAGAACAACTGCAAAATGGAGAGGTAGCTGTTATTCAAACGATCTTCAAAGGAATATCAACTCCCATAGCAAGAGATATCGTTACCTCGGTTTCTGATGGGAAAGGAGGTTCTTTTTTTACTGATGCTCCTGAAATGCTTGTTTGTGCTAAGGAAAAGGTATCGCAACCTTTGTTCTCAGTAGTTTCACGAATTGCTGTTCAAGGGGTAAACGATACTCGAAGCGAGTTACTTTCGCAGAATATTATCAATCAGATAAGTGGGATTACTCGTTCCCGTTACAATAAGCTCTTTCCCCTATCCAACGAAGGATACAAGTATGATTTTCATTGGTACAACCTTCATCATAGGACATCCAATCGACTTGGCTTTATTCTCAATACCAAAGAGCTTGCAACTCTTGTTCACTATCCAAACAGTTCAGTAGTTTCAAAACTGCTGCAAAGTAACCTTCAAACAACACGAAAAGTTCCATTAACGTTTCAAAATTCTAAGTATTTCCTTGGGATTAATGATCATAATAATCAAGAGTTAGATGTGATGGTTTCTGACGAACATAAGGTTCGACATGTGCATATTATTGGTAGTACAGGAACAGGAAAATCTACTCTTTTAGTCAATATGATTTGTGATGATATGGAACAAGGAAATGGTGTTTTTCTTTTCGATCCTCATGGCGATATTGTCGAAGATGTTATCGCCAGAGTCCCAAATTTCAGAATGAATGATGTGGTTCTTGTTGCCCCTTCTGATGCTAACTTCCCTATTGGGTTCAACTTGCTTCATGCTCCAACCGAATTGGAAAAGATTGTATTATCATCGGATATTGTAGAAGTCTTCAAACGATATGCAACTTCTTGGGGAGATACCATGACATCGGTACTTTCTCAAGCGGTAAATACTTTTTTAGAGAGTAGCGAGGGAGGAACATTGATTGAGTTAAAACGCTTCTTACTAGAGGATAAATTTCGAGCGGAGTTTCTAAGGAACGTTGAAGATGCTTCTATTCAATACTATTGGGAGAATGAGTACCCAATGGTGAAAAAGCGAATTGCTCCTCTCATCACAAGAATTGATACCTTTTTGAGACCAAAGATTGTTAGATACATGCTTGCTCAAAAAAGCGGGATTGATTTCAAGACCTGTATTGAAGATAAAAAGATTGTACTCTTTAAGCTTCCGCAAGGACTGATTGGAGAAGAAAATAGTAATCTTCTGGGATCACTTTTTCTATCAAAAATCAATCAAGTAGCATTCAGCAGACAATCATTACATAAGCAAGAACGATTCCCCTTCTATGTTTACATTGATGAGTGCCACAACTACATAAACAACCAATCTATCCTCTCAATTTTATCAGGTGCGAGAAAGTACGGATTGGGTCTAGTATTGGCTCACCAAGATTTGACTCAAATTGATAATCCAAAAGTTCTCAATTCAGTTCTATCAAATCCAAGCATCAGGATATGCTTCAGGGTTGGAGATAACGATGCACGAAAACTGGCCGATGGTTTTACTCATTTTGAAGTAAATGATTTACAACAATTACAAACAGGTCAAGCTATCATGCGAGTAGGTGGGGCGAACAATGACTGGAACCTAACAACTCCACTAATTGAAAGTATAGAGGCATCAGTTTACAACGAAAAAAGAAAGGAGATTGTAACTCAATCGAGAAATCAGTATGGACAGAGAAAAGAAGATATTGAAGAAATACTAAACAAGAGTTTTGGTCAGTCTAGTGAGGAAGTAAAGATTCAAAAACGAGAAAAGCCAAAAACTGCAATTACTCAAAAACCACAAGAATTGATTATTCGTGAAGAAGAATCTAATGAGGTTTCAGAAGAAGTAAAGAATGAACTGATTGAACGAGAGGAAGAGTCAAAAACCATTCGAGAACATAGATATACACAACAGATCATCAAAAAGTTGGGTCAAGAGCGTGGATTCCAAGCAAACATTGAAAAGGAAACCAAAACAGGAGGTAGAGTGGATGTGGTATTACAAAGAAATAAATTGATGATAGCTTTTGAAGTTTCGGTTACCAACAAAGCAGATTATGAGGTTAAGAATATCAAGAAATGTATTGATGAAAAAGTTGATCTTGTCGTTATGGTTTCAAATAATACAAAGCACTTGTTAAGTATTGAGAAGCTGGCAATTGAAAAGATACCCAAGAGTAAGCTAAAAAAAGTAAAGTTTATCTCCCCTTCTGAGATTCCATCTTTGCTTGATAGCTTTTCGCATCCTGTCGAAATGAAACAGGAAGTCATAAAAGGTTTTCGAGTAACAACCAACTTTGAAAATACCACTATTAGCGATTCAAAAAGTATTCGAGAACATATTGTAAAACGACTTTTTAGGAAAAAGTAAAGATGTTCAACACATGCTTTGGTGTTCCAAAAACATGTGTTAGGTTAGCTGTAAAACACTGAAATAATGGATGTTGGAATATTTGTTCGAGTAAGCATAATCGATAAGAAAAATAAAGAAAGTCCTGAAATACATGAAGAAAGAGGACGTCGTTATGCCGAAGCAAAAGGATGGAATGTAGTGAGAGTCTACATGCTTCCGAGTATATCAGGTAAGACGACTAAAAATCTGATTCAAACCAGACAAATGCTTGAGGATATCAAGTCAGGAGTAATTGAGGGCTTAATCTTTAGTAAGCTCGCTCGATTGGCTCGAAATACTGAGGAGCTATTGTACTATTCTAAGTACTTTCAAAAGCACAATGCAAACCTTATTTCTCTTAACGAATCAATAGATACTTCAACATCAAGTGGAAGACTGTTCTACACGATGATTGCTGCTATGGCTCAATGGGAACGAGAAAATAACCTTGAGCGTATGATGGCTTCTCTTGAGACAAGAAGAGCTATGGGGAAGTTCACTGGAGGGATGGCCTCATACGGATATAAAATTGAGGACTCTCAGATTGTCATTAATGAAGAAGAAGCACCAGTAAGAAAGTTGATTTACGAACTCTTTTTAGAACATAAGAGAAGAAGTACCGTTGCTCGAATACTTAATGAAAAGGGATATAGAACTCGCAAGAATAAGAAATGGACGGATGTAACGATCACTCGACTTCTAAAAAATTCTGATGCAAAAGGAGTAAGGAAATCAAATTATCGAAGAGTTCCCACAGAAGACAATCCTTCCCATGTAAAGCCAAAAGAAGAATGGATATTTACACCGTGTCCGCCTCTGATTAAAGAAGAACTTTGGGATGCCTGCAATGCCATTATTCGAGAACAGGAACTCAATAGCAAACAAACCAAACCCTTAAATCAAAGAGTTCATTTGTTTACAGGATACCTCTTTTGTCATAATGGACATCCAATGAAAATGCAAACTAAGACGAATAAATACTCGTGTCCTAAATGCAGAGTTCGCATTGATAAAGACGACTTGGAGGATATTTTTAAAACAAGAATTGAACAGTTTATTATTTCAGATGAAGAGATTAGTAATTACCTATCATCAAGCTCTCAGGAAGAACAATTGAAAGAAGATGAGATCGAATTAACGATGAAGGAAATCGGTAAACTCGATGATAAAATGGATGGACTCATTCAGTTAAATATTAACGGAGAAATTCCGACAAAGGGATTCAAGAAACATTATGAACCACTTCATGAGCAAAAAGAACAACTAGACCAGAACCTACTAATATTAAAGGAAGAGTTAGAGCAAATGAAAATCGCTAAAAATTCACTTTCTGTTGTTTTGGATAAGTCTAAAGAACTCTACAAAAACTGGAAGAACTTAGATAGACCTGAGAAACGTCATATTGTTCAGTCTGTTACCAACCGAATTACCTTTGATGGTAGAAACATCAACTTCAGTCTAAAGCAAATAGCTCCGCTATCTGCTTTGGAAATGGGTACGGATGGTCAACGACAGGGCATAACGTTATTGCTTGGAATAAAATCGCAGAAATTATTGAAAAATATCTACAAAAAGGAAACGAGGTAATTGTAGAGGGGAAATTGACTTCCAGAAGTTATGAAACAAAAGAGGGAGAAAAAAGATACATTACAGAAGTGGTGTGTAATGAATTGTTGATGTTAGGAAATAAGTAGTGGGGAATTTTTGCTATGAATTGAAAACTCGAGACGATTGTCTCGAGTTTTTTATTATTGGGTTTTATTGGAACCACCAATAAAAAAGAGGCTTTACAGCCTCTTTTTGTACTAACTAAATTAACTAACTATGAAAAACTTTTTTATCTCATAATGTAAAGATAGAATAACAAAACAAAGGTGAATTTTATATTAAGACAAGTCGTGTTTTTCTTACGGTCAATCACATATAAATATCGATAAGCTATAAAAAAAGGAATATTCCTTCATGTATGAAGTGGTATTTTTTAAAGCAAGAAAAAACCGCTCTACTTCTAGAGCGGTTCTCCTTCAATTGGTTATTTAAAATAACCAACCAAAAATCAACTAACCAAACTTTATTTTTAATTTCTTGTAATCAATATCTTTTCAGATACTTATTTTTTTCTTAACTCGTCTTGTTATCTTAGTTCGTTCTCTTCCTTGTTTCCTTACATCCTGATCTCCATTTTCACTTTTTCTTAGGAATTGGATAAATCCTCTTCCAGTAAAATCATAGGTCGTTTGTGAACTAGTATGATAAAGCCTTACCCTTTGATCATTGACAACGCTTAATTCGAACTCTTCAGTATCTCCATTGTTATAATTCAATGTTAAAATTTTCAAATTATTAAAGTTCTGAACATCGAAGATTTCATAGCTTCCTGTAAAGTTCCATAATATGTTACCAACATTCGTGCCAAATTGATCATGAGAAGAATAAAAGGTTGTATTATTTTCTGGTGTAAATCTCAAGTAATGCTCATCATCAAACGGATTCGCTGTGCCATTTGCACTTACTGCTGTTCTTTCCCAAGCTTTATACTCTTGTAAAAAATATTCAATATTGTCATAGAACAATTTATCGTAATTAAAATTATTTCTCTGATATCCTACTAAAACATAACTCACATTATAGAAAGAATCATAAATTCTAATTTCATTTAGAGACAATCGAGTAACTTCAAAATCATGCCTTCCATCCAGATCGTGAAAGACCTCTAAAACACCTCCAAAGGTGTTGTAGTTTCCTACAACAATCCCCAATCCGTTCCCAGTTAACCCTATATCTGTGATGTTGTTATTAGCATACATATTCCCATTGAAAAAGGATAATGTAAATGCTCTGGAAAGAAATGGGATTTGACCATTTTGGTTGGAAGCGTGAATATCTACATACCATACATCATGGCTAGATATTAATTCTTCTAAACTGATGGAATTGTCTAATGTATCGTCAAAAATGACGGTACATGAGCTTAACAACATTCCGCTAAAAATAAAAACTAAGAGTAATTTTATGGTCTTCATACACATTTGGTTTTGGTTCACTATATCAATTCCAAATTGCATGCCAAAAATATGAAGCCTTCTTTTTTAAATACTTAACAACCTGTTTATTAAATACTTATCTATTTAAAAAAAGAAATAACAACTATAACAATAATCAATAAAACGAACATTACTAGACGTCTCTTTACCAAACTTTTAAACAGTTTCCTTCCATCATTATTTTGCTTATACTTCTTCTTAGTTTTAAAATACTGTTCGTCTAATTTTTTGTCTATGGTCATTTAGAAACTGTTTATAGAAGGCTCTTAGAAGTATAAAAAAAGCGAACCATAAGGTTCGCTTTTCAATATATTTAGATCAAATTTTTATCTAATTATTCAATGCTTCTGCTTTTTATAATTTGACTCCGCTTTGCTTCGTCTAATTATTGAGTGCCTCAGCACCACCAACAATTTCCAAAATCTCATTTGTAATGGCAGCCTGACGTGCTTTGTTGTATGTTAACAACAATTCGTCTCTCAACTCTTTTGCATTGTCAGTTGCTTTGTGCATCGCTGTCATACGAGCTCCGTGCTCAGCAGCAAAACTATCTCTAACAGCCTTAAACAATTGTGTTTTTAGTGACTTAGGAATCAACTCCAAAACAATCTCCTCTTTTGAAGGCTCGAAGATGTAATCCATATTGGTAGTTGCATCCCCTTCTACAGGTTTGATTGGTAAGAATTGCTCTACTTGAGGAATTTGAGTCGCAGCGTTTTTAAATCTGTTGTATACGATTTCAATTTTATCGTAGTTTCCTTCCACAAATTGATCCATTAAGCCCTGCGCAATTCCAGCAACATTCTCGAAAGTTAACTCGTCAAAAACATCATTTCTGCTATCAATTACATTGTAACTTTTTGCTAAAATGTCGTTTCCTTTTTTACCTATTGTTAGTAAGTCAACCTCAACTCCCTGATAATTCTCCTCGATGCTTTTGATAGTTTCTTTAATTACGGATGAATTAAATCCACCACACAAACCTCTGTTAGATGTTACTACGACAAATAATGCTTTAGAGACTTCTCTTTGTTTAGAGTAAGCTCCTCCAACATCACTATCAAGAGTTGCACTTAAGCTTTGTAACAGCTCTGTCAATTTAGATGAATAAGGTCTCATGGCAGTAATTGCATCTTGAGCCTTCTTCAACTTTGCAGCAGATACCATTTTCATGGCACTGGTAATCTGCATGGTAGATCCAATTGAAGTAATTCTGTTACGTATTTCTTTTAAATTCGCCATTCTTACAAATTTAGAATTATGAGTTTAGAGTTGTGAGTTTTTTAGAATTGCTACTAAAATTTTTATCAACTCCTCACAATTATTTTTCATTTTATCAGGTACCTCTCTGCGAGTGGCATCTAAAATTTCTAACCAATACATTGTTTCTTCAGCTTCCTTCAGAGCAATTCCAAACTTGTGCCTAAAATCTCTCTTACTTTCTGCTCTTTGAGCTTCTCTTGTATTTGCACCGATACTTGTTCCACTTCGCAATAACTGAGAGGCTAACTCAAAATCCTTATTCTCTTTCAGTCTATCACAATAGTTTACAATGTCACAAGCAAACTGAAAGCTTTTAATCCGTATTGGACTTTCTTTTTTCATGGCAACAATTTTTATAATTCAGAGTGGATAGCCTAGAGTCGTGAGTTCAAAAAAACTCAACTCTCAACTTTTCACTCTTAACTCACAAACTTACTAGAGATCTCTTTTGCAGCACTTTCTAATGTAGAAATTGCCTCATCAGTTAATTTTCCTGATTTTAAAGTATCTAAAATATCTCTGTGTTTTGCATTTAAGTAATCGATGTAATCTCTTTCGAACTCTTTTACTTTATTTACTGGTACGTCTCTTAGTAAGTTTTTAGAACCTGCATAGATGATCGCTACCTGATCTTCTACTGTGTAAGGATCGTTTTGAGCTTGTTTTAAGATTTCTACGTTACGCTTTCCTTTTTCGATGACGTTCATAGTCGCTGCATCAAGGTCAGAACCAAACTTAGCAAACGCTTCTAATTCACGGTATTGAGCTTGGTCCAATTTTAATGTTCCCGCTACTTTCTTCATCGATTTAATCTGAGCAGAACCTCCTACACGAGATACTGAGATTCCTACGTTAATCGCTGGACGAACCCCAGAGTTAAATAAATCAGACTCTAAGAAAATCTGTCCATCAGTAATCGAAATTACGTTTGTTGGAATATATGCCGATACGTCTCCTGCTTGAGTTTCAATAATTGGTAAAGACGTTAAAGATCCTCCACCTTTGATTTTTCCTTTCAATGAGTCTGGTACGTCGTTCATTTGAGCAGCAATCGCATCGTCATTAATTACCTTTGCAGCACGCTCTAACAATCTTGAGTGTAAGTAGAATACGTCTCCTGGATATGCCTCACGCCCTGGAGGTCTTCTTAATAATAAAGATACCTCACGGTAAGCAACTGCCTGTTTTGATAAATCATCATAGATAATCAATGCTGGTCTACCTGTATCTCTAAAGTACTCTCCAATAGCCGCTCCTGCGAATGGTGCATATACCTGCATTGGTGCAGGGTCAGATGCATTTGCAGCAACAATCGTTGTATAGGCTAAAGCTCCTCTTTCTTCTAACATGTTTGCAATGGCTGCAACTGTAGAAGCTTTTTGACCAATTGCTACATAGATACAGTAAACTGGCTCTCCAGCATCGTAAAATTCTTTTTGATTTAAGATGGTATCTAAAGCAACTGTAGATTTTCCTGTCTGACGGTCACCAATGATTAATTCTCTCTGACCTCTTCCTACTGGGATCATCGCATCAATTGACTTGATTCCTGTTTGTAAAGGCTCTGTTACAGGCTCACGGTAGATTACTCCTGGTGCTTTACGCTCTAAAGGCATTTCGAAAGTTTTACCTTTGATTGGTCCTTTACCATCGATTGGATTTCCTAATGTATCAACAACACGTCCTACAACTCCTTCTCCAGCTTTTAAAGAAGCAATTCTCTCCGTACGTTTTACTGTTGATCCTTCTTTTACAGAAGTAGAAGCTCCTAACAATACAACTCCGGCGTTATCTTCTTCTAAGTTCAATACGATTCCTTCCAATCCGTTATCGAATTCAACCAATTCTCCGTATTGTACATTAGATAATCCATAAACACGAGCAATACCGTCTCCTACTTGTAAAACAGTACCTACTTCATTTAACGTCGCTTTCGCTTCGAAATTTGTTAATTGTTGCTTTAAAATTGCTGATACTTCAGCGGGTTTAATTGCTGCCATCTTTATTTATTTTGCTTTTGGCTATTTGCTTTTAGCTATATGCATAAGGCACAAAGCTTACAGCATTAACTTAAATTTTTGGAATGAAATCGCTGTGATCAAATTCCTTTCTTAATTCATTTAAATAGTTAGAGATGCTTGCATCGTACTGCACATCTCCTACACGTAAAATAAATCCACCTAAAATATTTGGATTTACAATATTCTCTAAACTTGCTTTGTTACCAGTAATCTCAACAATCTTCTTCATTACTTGCTTTTCAATATCCTTTGTTAAAGGAACCGCTGTGGTAACTTTTGCAATGTCTATATGCTTTAAGTGGTCATAGATAATGGTGTACTTTTTTGCCACCGCTTCTAAAATCCCTAAACGCTTGTTCTCTTCTAATAGGTGGAACAATCCTAAGGTAATGTTGTTCACCTTGCCTTGAAAAATAGCATTTAAGACATTTCTTTTGTCTTCTGCTTTAATAATTGGGCTATGCAACATTACATCTAGCTCTTTGTTATCAGCAATTGCCTTAGCCACCGAGATCATATCGTCGTTTACCTTAGATTCTGATTTTGAATCTTTTGCTAAGTTTAAGATTGCTTTTGCGTAACGTAATGCAGCTTTTGTGTCTTTCATACAATGATTACTTTAAAGTAACATCTTCTAACAATCCTTCAACCAATTTTAATTGGTCTTTTTTAGATGCTAATTCTTTTTTCACTACAGTTTCTGCAATTCCAATAGACAATTCTGCTACTTGGTGTTTCAATTCAGAAAGTGCCGCTTGTTTTTCTTGCTCAATAGACGCTTGTGCATTTTGAATCAACTTTGAAGCTACTTCTTTTGCTTCGTCTTTCGCATCGCTAATCATTTTATCTTTGATCTCACGAGCTTCTTTCATCAAAGCATCTCTCTCTGCTCTCGCTTCTTTCAACAATTGCTCATTGCTAGCTTGCAAGTTTTCCATTTCTTTCTTTGCTTCTTCAGCAGATTCTAACGAATTTTTGATTCCTTCTTCTCGTTCGTTTAAAGCTTTCGTTATTGGTTTCCATGCATACTTTACCATTAAAAAAATGAGTATGATAAATAACACTGTTTGCTTTACAAACAAGTCCAACGAGAAATTTTCCAATAATTGTTCCATATCTTTTTATTATAAATCTTTAAATGATAATCATTTCCTGCAACCAACCGTTACAGGAAATGATCTTTTTCAGAAATTACTTTCCTAAGAAAATCGCTGCAAATGCAAGACCTTCTAATAACGCTGCGATAATAATCATCGCTGTTTGGATTTTGTTAGTAGCTTCAGGTTGACGAGCAATACCTTCCATTGCCCCTTTACCAATTTGCCCTAAACCAATTCCTGCTCCGATTACGATTAATCCCGCTCCAATTAAATTATACATGGTTTTTGATTTATAATTAAACTTTATTTTTAATGATGCTCTGCTTCTTCAACAGCCATACCAATAAACAATGCAGATAACATTGTAAATATATATGCTTGAAGAAATGCTACTAGCACTTCAATTAACATGATAAATAATGATAATATTAATGATAGTATCGTAGAACCATAAATTGTTAACTCTTTTTGCATCGTCATTCCAATAGCAATTAAGCTCATAACTACAATGTGTCCAGCTGTAATATTTGCAAACAAACGAACCATTAATGAAAATGGCTTAATGATTAATGTTCCTGCTAGTTCAATTACTGCTAAAATTGGCCTTAATAAATAAGGAACTCCAGGCATCCATAATTGGTGACTCCAAAAGTGTTTATTACTTGAAGCCATATAAACGACAAAAGTTATAATTGCCAAAACCGCAGTGATAGCTAATTGCCCAGTAACATTAAAACCAAATGGAGTAAGTCCCATTAAATTTGAGAACCAAATAAAGAAGAATACTGTCATTAAATATCCTGTAAACTTCTTATACTTAGGACCTATGTTTGGTTTTGCAATTTCATTTCTTACGTATAGTACTAAAGGCTCTAACACCCTTCCAAAACCTGTTGGGACTTGTTTTGTTCGATATTGTTTCGCTAGACCTCTAAACATCAAAAACATTAACAGACCAAAAAGTAAAATTCCAAATACACTCTTGGTAATAGATAAATCTATTGGTTTAGACGCGTTTGTAGCATGATGTTCTTTATCGAAAACAATGGAAGTAGCTCCTTCTTTAAGTTCGTATATTTTTCCATGTAGTTTAACAAAGTTACTTCCTCCTTTATTAACCACTACTTTCCCTTCATCATCATGGTGAAATTCTGAGGACATGAAAGTCGTAAGACCATTACTTCCCCACAATATTACTGGTAAAGGAAAGCCTACATGATGTTCTTTATCGTCAGAGAAATATGAAAACAAATGAAAGTCATGAGAATCTTTTACGTGATGTTTGATATAATCACTAATCTCTTCAGGTGTGTTGACGGGATTTACTTTATGTTGATCACCCGATTGCTTTTTATCCTCTGAAGCAAAAATTACGAGAGAAGTGAAAAAAATAAGACTTAAGGTGATAGCTAACTTATTGACTAGCTTAGTTTTTTTGCGATTCATTTTAATCCTGATTGAGGTGTCTTAATTTCGGCGCAAATATAATTAATATTTTTCGGGTAAAAATACCTTATTCTACATTTTTTGTTATGCTAGAATCATTTAAAATTTTAGCAACAAAAAACACTTCAAAAAACAAACATAAAATCATGATAGTCAAAATATTATATAATTTTTTTTCTGAATTAATATTTTGACTAAAAATTTGTTTTTTAAAAAATACAATGAATAAAATTATCTTAACAGGTACACTAAAAAGATACAAAAAACCTAATAAGCGTTTAAACTTCTCTTTTTTTTGTAGAAAAATAAGGAAAACACACAGCAGTAGAGTGAAACTTATCAAATAAATATAGCTTGCTGTTAAGAAACTTGTATATGAGTTATCGGAAATAAAAAACCTAGTATATACTTGGTATATCAAAAATATACTTACTAGGAAGATAAGTATGTAAATTAAAAAGACTTTCTTCATTTTTTATTAAATCGATTAACTCGATATATTACTAAAAACATAGCTACGAATACCCCTCCTAATGTAGATATATCTTCAAGATATGCCAATAGAAACTCGGTTTCCAGCCATTGTCCAAGATAATTACTTAAGAAAATTATAACTCCCATTTCTGCGCCAATACCTATAAATATTGCGGCATTTTTAAGCGGTTTTTTCGGAGAGGGCTTTTTGCTCATTCTGTTTGAGTTCTTTTACAGCTCCTTTCATAGAGCATGAGCCATTAAATTTAGCTCCAGGCTCTACAGATAGTTTTCCAGTGATGACATCTCCAGAGATATTTGCAGAGGCTTTAATTGTTAACACATCTTGCAACAAAAGTTCTCCAGAAAAGCTTCCTTCTATATCTGCATTCGTTGCTTCTACTTTTCCGTTCACTTTCCCCTCTTTCCCAATAATAAGTTTCCCATTTGTTTTAAGAGAACCTTCCAACGTGCCATCGATTCTGAAATCTCCTTCAGAAATTACATCTCCAGTGATGGTTGTATTCTTAGAAATAATATTTCTTTCCATTCTTTTTTGTTTTTGATTCGTTGAGCTATTAGAGAACATCTGGATTTATTCTTTTAATCTTTCTAATATCTTAAGAGCTTGTTTGCCTTGTTCTGTTTGAGAAAAGCCAACGGCTACTTTTTCAAGTGCGCTTTTATACGCATCTTTCCCTTGGTATTTTCCTATGGCATAAGCTTTTAACAATTCAAATTTAGGGATTAAAATTGACTCTTCAATTGTTGGTAAAGTCATATCTATAAAACAAACGGCTTCTTCAAAGAATGTATCTTTGTATAAATTGTAGGCAATGGTGTATAATTCGGAGACTTCATCTGTCTTTTTCTCCTCTTTTACGCTCTGTTCTGGATTGATAATAATTTTAGCAAATAGGCTCTTGGGATATTTCGTTAAAACAACGTTTTTGTATTCTTCTGCTTTTTGTTTCCCTTCGTTTTGATACAACTGATATAAATGATAGTTTGTAGGTAAGATCAAACTTTCATCAGGATCAGAAACGAGTAACCTCTCTAGGTATCGAATTGCTTTTGGTGGGTTTTTAAATTGTTCCTTGTATATGAGTCCCAACTCAAATAGTGCATTATTACGATCAAAAACTAAAGAATCTAATTCCTTTTCAGTGGATGGAATCGTGTTTAAATATGTCTTTACATCATATTTTGGTATGCTTTGTGAAATCGAAACACTATCGGTTTTGGCTGATGTTTTTATTTGTGATTTTTCTGACCATCTCCAATCGTCTTCCAATGCTCTATTTCCCCAAACTTTCTTAAATTCAGTTTTTCCAAAACTCAATGATTGACCATTGTAAAAATACCATTTGCCTTTTTTTGCACTCTGAAGTCCGCCCCCAAAAGATTCTCCAAACGCTATCTTATTTAGTTTTTTCTGAGCGTCTTCTTCGTCCTGTTTCTTTACCTTATCAATGTAATCTTGAAAATATTTTTCTCTCTCTTTTTCAGGCATTTTTGCCAATCTAAGGATACTATCGTTTGTATATAGTGTATTTTCATACTTAATTAGAGACCCTAAATTCTTCGCTCTTCGCTCAATTCTTCTTATTCTAAGGTTTTTTTTATCAGGCGCTACACTTACAACACTATCGTAATAGATTCCAGCTGAAACATAATCTAGCTCTTTGAAATATAGGTCCGCTAGTTTTTCATAGCTGTAGGATTTTTGCTTCGCTGAGCCATTCTTTGCTTCAATAGATTTTTTGTAGCTCTTTTTGGCTCTTTCTATACTATCTCTTCTTTCTTCCAATTCCCCTACTTGACAATATAGAGCGTCTAAGTAAGGTCTATTATCTCTGTTTTTAATCAGCTTATCGAATCTCTTTAATAATGCTACCGTAGACGAGTCCGATGCTGAGTTTCTTGCTAATTGGATATTTGCATGAATCCTGTATTTATAGGGAGCTCTTCTAAAATTGATCAACTTATTGAATACTAATGACGCTGAATCTTTGTTGTTTTCTTGTCCGTAAAGCTGCCCTAAAATAAAGAGGTTTCTCGCTGTCTGTGCTTTATTTTTGTCAGTTTTAGTGGCAAGCCATAAGTTTTCTTTAACTCTATGTACACTATCCATTTTCATATAAGCCATCGCCATGGCAGTGTAGCCCTCTTCACGAAGACGATCATCTAAATCGGGCTTTTTCAATAAGAGACTTAACGTTTCAATGGCAAACATCTCATTGTCGATTCGAATGTTTGATTTTGCTCGCCAAATTTTGGTTTCATCAATTAAGCTTGCCTTAGGGTAGTTTGTAACGATATAATTGAACGCATCTATTGCAGGAATAAATCGCTCTGTGTAGTACCTCGACTTTCCTAATAGCAGATAAGCATCGTCTATCTGTTTGTTCCTTTCCAGCCCGTAGATATTCATGGAATGCTTCTGAATAGCTTTTACTGCTTTTTCTTCTGCTCTTTCAAAAGAGGATGGAGATGGTTTTTTCTCTTCCTTAATGCTTGGTGCTCCTGGTCCTCCTCCGAAATCATTAGAGAATTTTGGAATGTCTATTTTGGTTTTTCCTTCGAACTTTATCGGTTCTATGGGTAAAATTGAAAAAAAGTCGTCTTCATATTTTGAATTGATATTATCAATTCCTTTCTGATAGGCCTCTTTTCCATTGTGAAGTACATTGTACTTTGTTGTCAAAGAATGAAAGTTTCTATTGATAAAAGTATCTTTCTTCGTACTACAAGCCGAAACTAGGACGAGAAAAAAAAGTGCTCCAAATCTATACTTTTTATTCATAAGTGTAAAAGCTCTTAGTTACAACAAATTCTTATTGAAAATATTGCAAATAGAGCTCGTAAAAATAGGAATAAAACTGAGATTTACTTTTTAAACTGAAAAATAACTCTCCAATTCCTTAAGAGTTTCTGTAGATGTTTCAATATCCTTCACAACAATCCCTTTGTCTAAAACAACAATTCGTTCACAAACTTCAGTAACATGGCTCAAATCGTGACTAGAAACCAATACTGTAATTTCTCGATCTTCTGTAAGCTGTTTCAGTATTTTTTTCAATCGAATTTGTGTTGTTGGATCTAGGTTTGCAAAAGGCTCGTCCAAAATAACCACTTGCGGATTTCCCATCATGGCAGCAACAATCCCTGCTTTTTTCTGGTTTCCTTTACTCAAATCCCTCAAGTACTTCTTTTTTCCTAGGATTTCACCATTGAAGAATTCCTCAAACTGAGATAAAAAGCTAGTAATATCTGCTTTATTCATTCCTCGTAAATCTCCGATAAAATCAAAGTACTCTTCTGGAGTCAAATAGCTAATTAAGAATGATTCGTCTATGAAAGACCCTGTGTAATCTTTCCATTTTTCACTTTTATTCACCTCAACCTTGTGGTTGGAAATTGATCCTGTTGTAGGGCGAATTAAGTCCAGTAAAATATTAAAGAGGGTTGTTTTTCCTGCACCGTTGTTTCCAACCAATCCAAAACTTTGTCCTGTTGGTATTTCTATGGATGAAATATTTAATACTTCTGCGCCTTCGTATTTTTTTGAGATATTGTTAATTGTAATCATAGTTCTATTGTTTGGTTTTGGTTATGCTTTTTTCTCAAAAGCATTGATCATAGCGTATTTATCTTGAATGTATTTCTTCTCTATGTAATCCATTGCATATCTCTTACAAACAAGACTGATTATTCCGAAGGCAGCCACAGCAATGAACCCGGCGTTACCACCTATAAATTTGTTGAAAATCCAATAAAGTAACATGGGTAACAACATTAAAGGAATAATAATGATAAATTGTGTTGCACTAGTTCCTTGTGTGTTTGCAAAACCACTTTTATTCAAGTCGATTCTTTTTCTATTAAACGATCCTGCGTACAATAGAAACAGGGAGTTAAATCCAATATTAAAAATCGCTCCTGCAGTAATCATTAAGAAAATATCGACTCCAAAATACAGATAAGGAAAGCTTAAAAAGTATAAGATGGACGTCATGGCTACCATTAAAATCCATTTTGATTCTAGAAATTTTCTGTATCGAAATCCTTGACTCATCAACATTTTGTAATGCTCGCTATCCCAAGCAGGAATGAACTGACCATAGTTTAGTGCAAACCCTCCTGTAATAAACAAAGAAGCAAACATCAGCATTGCAGGCATTTCTTTATAGACTTCTTGTGTAAAGAAAATGAGACCGTAAAACAAGAAAAGAAAAGACATTAAAAAAACCGTTTTGGTTCGTTTGTTTCTCCAAATTAAACGGATGTCATTCTTTATAAAGGGAGCCACATCACCAAGTCTATTGGCAAACGAAAGATCGGCAGACTTCGCTTCAGTCACTTTTTGTGAAACTGCTCCGTCTAAATACATTCTGGTTGAAAGTTCTTTAAAGTTTAAGTAGTACAGACCAATCAGAAGAACCAACCCAGAAAACGAATAGATTGGATTTGCATAAATAAAGTCAAAAAATTGACCTCCTACTCCTGCCACATCGTAAATATCAAACTTTTGCAATCCAATCAAAGCCACTAAAATTGTAGCGATGATTCCAAAAGCAATGTTGTTTTTATTGATTAAAAAGTTTAAAAAATTCGCCGATTGAATGATTAAAAAGATAAGAAATAACCAACCCAAAACTCCAGCAGTGTCATATCCTTCTCGTATCAGTACAACAGAAAAAGGAATGTAGAAAAACAATCCCATGATGTTGAATGCAGAGAACGATGATTTGGCCAGCACGTAATGCACTAACTTAGACTTCTTGATAGGGAGTATTAGCATGGGCTTTATATCCATGACTGGCAATTTCTGCATGAGATATCTAAAGATCAAATCTCCAAAAATTGCATACAGCAAATAGGAATTCACCATTTGCAATGGATCAACATCAGGAAATTCTTTCTTAATTAGGTAGTAACCTCCAACTCCTATTGCTAAAAAGGAGACGATAAGGTATAAGGCAAAAAAGACCATGATTACTTTTAATGCAATCCCCTTTTGCCAGTGAGAAGAACGAAAGTATTGTTTCCACTCTAGACGTAAAAATTGTGAAATCATTAAAGGTTAAATTAGTTTTGACAATAGTTAGTTGCCAATTTACCAATTTTGTTACAACTATTTGAAAATAAAAAACCGAGCTAGGGAACTCGATTTTTACTCTTCAACCTTTAACACCTGTTGAATAATTTCCTTCAAATTTTGTTTGGGCAAAGCCCCTGTTGCCATTTGTGGTTGTTCCCCCATAGGAATAAATAACATCGATGGAATACTTCTAATGGCAAAAGCAGCTGACAATTCTGGCTCTGCTTCTGTATCTACTTTGTAAATTTGGAGTTTTCCTTTGTATTCTTCACTCAGCTCTTCTAAAACCGGAGCGATCATCTTACATGGACCACACCAATCTGCGTAGAAATCGATAATAGCAGGAAGCTTTCCCTCAAATTTCCAATCTTTATTTTTTTCGTAATTGAAGACTTTTTCTAAAAAAGTTTCCTTCGTCAACATTTCAGTCATACATATTTATTTGTGTCTCAAGTTAGACGTTTTTCTTGGATAATATTACAGGGGCATTTCTTTATTTTTAATACCTTTCTTTCAAAATCGTAAACAAAGAAAGATGTTTCAACTTCCGTCATCAGAAAGTATTAAGAAAATAATGGATGCTCGTATGAGAAAAAGTGATTTGCCCGCCATGGTAGCTATGGCAGTAAATGAAAAAGGTGAAACATGTTCTTATGCGTATGGTCCTGCTGTTTGGTCCGAAAAAGAACCGGTTACAACTCAGCATATTTTTAGAATTGCTTCTATGACAAAGGCCATTACCAGTGTTGCTGCCATGCAACTGGTAGAACAGGGAAAAATTGGTTTGCACGATGATCTCTCTCCTATACTACCAGAAATGACCAAAATTCCCATTTTAAAAGATGGAAAATACGAACAGGGGACTAAACCGATTACGCTTTTTCATTTATTAACACATACTTCTGGCTTTGCATACCCAGTTACTGATGAGGTGGTTGCTAATTTTGACGATAAAAACTGGTCTTATCAAGATGCTCCGAGGAGATTTGAATGCGGAGAACGTTTTTTATACGGAACCAGTATTGTTTGGGTGGGAAGATTAATTTCAAAAATATCTGGTGTAGACCTACAAACTTATATCAGAACTAATATCTGTATCCCTCTGGAAATGCACCATACTTATTTCGATCTCCCAGAAGAGTTAAAACCTTTGGTTGTTTCGTTTGGGCATCGAGGCTCGGATGGTAAACAACCATTAGAAGAGTCTGAAGGTAGGATTCCAACTGAGAAGGTGGAAGAATATATGGGAGATGGAGGTTTGTATTCCAGTCCTATAGATTATACAAAATTTTTAACCTGTATTTTACAAAAAGGAAAAGATCCCAATGGTAAAGAAATTTTAAAGCGAGAAACTCTGGAGTCTATGTTCGAAAATCAAATTGGAGCTATAAATATGGCTGAAAAAGATTTCTATTTTAAGCTGGATTATTGTTGTGATTTTAAAGGAATGATTACTCCTTCTTCTAAATGGGGACTCGCATGGATGATTGATACAGAAGATAAGCCTTATGGAAGAAAAGCAAACTCTGTACTATGGGGAGGTTTGTGGAATACTTATTTTTATATTGATCCTACTTCTGGAGTTGCCGCCAGCATCTATACACAACATCTACCCTTTAATCATTGCCAAACAATATCTCTTTTTGAAGAGTTTTCAAAATTAATTTACAAACCATCTTTAGAAGGTTGATTTCAAAAGGGAAAACCTAGTCAATTTATTTTTTTGTAATTTTAAGACTAACTTATTATTAACTAATACTTTATATTATGAATGCAGTTGCCATGATTGCTCGTTATCTATTAGGGCTCGCCATGTTAGTTTTTGGAGCTAACAAATTTTTTCATTTCATGCCAAATCCAGAATTAACTGGAGATGCAGCTTCTTTTATGGGAGCGCTTGCAGGAAGTGGATATATATTTCCCGCTTTAGGTGTGATTTACCTCTTGGCAGGGTTATTACTCATTTTAAACAAAGCTGTCCCTTTTGCTTTAATTCTTTTGGTTCCTGTTTCCTTCAATATTGTTGCATTTCATTTAAAATATGCTCCTGAAGGAATTTTGTTTGCAGCCATAGTTGCCATTTTAAATCTTTTGTTGATCTATACAAATTGGGATCGTTTTAAATCGCTTTTCAAGTAAACGATGCATCGCAGAGACTAAATGTTAATTTCTAAGCAAGCCTTGGGCTATTATACCCTTTGGCGGAGCCAATAAAAAAATAAATACTAATAACTGTAAAAAACCTTTTGTGTGAAATACAAAAGGTTTTTACAGTTGGTAACCTAAACTTATACACACAAGAAAAGTGCCAAGATTTACCTCAATGAGCTCTTCTTAATGTTAATTATTCCTTGATGAACTTAATCTTATTTCCATTGGACAGTTTCATTAGGTATACTCCTTTACTAAGCTTAGAGATATTAACCTTCTCCCCTTCGGAAACCGAGCCTCTTTTGACCTCTTTTCCTTGTACATTGTATATTGTATAATCTGTAGAATTACTCAAGTTAGAAATGCTAATGAAGTCTCCTGAAGGATTTGGATAAATCCCCTGTTCCTTGTTCAGTACTTCTACTGGTGAAGATAGAGTTGATAAATTGACCTTTAAAATCTTTCCTGTGCCACTTTCTGCAATGTATAAATCGTTGTTTAAAACCATGGTAGCGTTTGGCTTGTTTAGCCCTGTTATAGCATCGGTAACATTTGGCGTATTCTGTGTGTAGTTTATAACTCTAGAGATTTTTCCTCCGTTGTAGTCTGAAATATAAAGTGTACTGCCAGAAACATCTATTCCTGTGGGACTGGTAAGACCTGTTGTTACAATATCTGTGGGTGTAGGAGGAAGCGTAAATTTGGAAATCTTACCTCCACCTAATTCTGCGACATACACATCATTCCCTTTCATTGCCATTCCAAAAGGTTGATCAAGTCCTGAGACAATCGGGTTAGCCTTTGAAGTGCTGGAGCTAACATTTATTTTTAGCACCTTACCACCAGGTGCTTTAGTATATTCAGCATAATATATATCATTCCCCATTTGAAACATTCCTGCTGGAAGCATAACTCCCGAATTACTATGAAATTCTGTGATTACATTTGCTGCTGTAGATTTAAAATTTGCGATTTTTGATATGCCTTTAAAATGCAATTTTGATATATAAAGATCGTTATTGTTAAAAAAAAATCTTATTGAGTGACCTGAACCTGAATCATACAGTTCAGTTGGTGTGGGATTCGCCTCGTTTAATGAAAGATCTACTTTTAGTATTTTTTGAGATCCATTATTAAGTATGTACAAATTATTCCCATCTAATTGAAGGTCTATGGGCCAATCAAGAGGTAAACCGTTAATATATTCTGTTAATACATTGGTAGATAGATTTAGTTTCGATATTTTTCCTGCATCATTACCAACACTCTCAATAACATACAAGGTATTGTTAGACAACAATGTTCCATTAGGTCTACTCAAATTACTTAACACGGTCGTTAAACTAGGTGTTGGAGCAGAAAGGTCTACCTTGTAGAGTTTCCCTCCTCCAATTCCAATCTCAGAAATATACATATCATTTCCATAAATATCTATTGCTGAGGGTTGATTGAGTCCCGTAATAAAATCTGTTGGTGCTGACGCTGTTGAGTTGGTAACATCTATCTTCGATATCTTTTTTCCCTCTCGTTGAGAAAAATACAAGTCGTTCCCATTGAAAAACAATCCTTCTGGAATGTTC
>JANQMD010000048.1 GCA_028280265.1 Flavobacteriaceae bacterium | reverse complement strand
TTCACAATACTGTCTTGGTGGGCGTTGCTTTCTTTTTCCTTCTGTTGATTTTTCCATGATCTAATGATTTATGGTCAACTTTTTTCAGGACTAGACATCAAGCTGAAAACCCTCTCTGTTTGACAGATGGTTTTCACAAATTTTTCATGTCTGGTTTTTACTGTAATATGGTCTTGAAGCATCATCTATTGAATTTTATTTTTCTTCTTTGATAGATTTCAATGTGTATTTATCATATGCTTGCAAGTCAAAAACTTTTGATTGTCCAGTGTTTAACCATCTCTTATAAATGAGTTTCCCATTCATATACACATATAGCTCATTATCTACTGTTTTCTCTTTAAAAATCATATCAACCGTGCCAAACGTAAAAATTTATTGTTATTTTTCCCCTTTAAAAAGGCAATTCTAAAGGTTCACTAAAAGGAATATCCGTAGCATAGATTTCTTCTAAAATTCCCTTGATCTCATCAATAGCATCTGCTAACTTTTCTTGTGTAATCTCAAAATCAGGTTTTCGGTAATTGGCTGAAAAATTGATTTTTAGCAATCCTTTTTTTAAGTTTTTAAAAGAATAAATACCAGCCTCTATGGATTTATGATACTTTTCCTGATCTGTGTAAAGAAGAGAGTATAGTAAAATTTGTATCGCTTTGGAATATTTAAAATCCTGAATAGTTGAAAAATCTGTCAATTTTAAGTCTGAAGAAGTGACAAAACCTGTTTTATAATCAATAATTCTTCGAACACCATTGTATTCATCAATTCGATCTACAATTCCTTTTATTTTGATAGGGAAATCAACATTCTTTATTTTTAAAGAGCTTTCTAAGCTTCGTTCAGTAGCGATAATTTTAAGATCATTCCCTTTTCTAACGTCCTCTTTTTCCATCCTCAGAAATCGCTGGATGTATCGATTCGCAACTTCAAAAATCAATCGATTTTTACCTGTTTCTAACTCGCCATTTTTGAAGTGCTTTTGGAAAAATTTTTGGACAATTCTCTTTGATTGTTTTTCCATTGTATCAAAATGATCAACAGTTAAGACTTCATTCAAAAAGTTGCCATACAATTCATCTAAAGTATCATGAATAATAGTTCCCAATGTATTTGCCGCTACTGTCTCTTCAACGATATCAGCTTCATATATGCCTAAAATTCGTTGCTTGTAAAATAAAATAGGGTTGTACAGATAGTTTGTAATGGTAGAAGGTGAAACTCCTTTTTGAGCAATTTCTTTTAGCTTTTCTACAATGGCAGTGTTCTTTTGAATTTCTTGAAGTTCTCTTTTTTCGGTTTGAACGCTTGTAGAAATAAACTTGAAATGAAGATCATCTTTCATGAACTCAAGTTGAGAGATAAAGCGACTTTTTTCTCCTCCACCATAACCATCATTCTCGGTATTATAAAGCAAGTACACATTTTTAGCTCTTTGCAATAACCTAAAAAAATGATAAGAAAAAATTGCATCTTTTTCCTTGTACGTAGGAAGTCCAAATTGGATTTTTACATCAAAAGGGATGAAAGAATTTTGACTGCTGCTAGAGGGAATAATTTGCTCGTTAACAGATGTAATGATCAAATTTTCAAAATCTAAGGCCCTTGTTTCTAGCATTCCCATCAATTGAAGCCCTTGCAGAGGTTCTCCCTGAAAGAATAGTTTCTCAGATGAAACAACTCTTTGGTAAAAAAGATAAAGCGTTTTTAAATCTGAAAAGTAAGAAAACTCTTGCTGAAGATTTTTTAGCTGAGTGAAGGCTGAATGAAAGCGGTACAAGTATTCTTTTTCTAGTGTCTGTATATGATCTCTGATCTTTTCAAAAAAAGAGAGAATACGATCTAGAAAGCCTTCAATGGTTACATACGGCTGAAAAATTGCAATGAATAATTCATGTGTTTCTTCATCCAACTCTGAAAAGTAAGCATTCAGATCTTCCAAAGAGACAAAACTTTTGTTCCTTTTGCTAAGATAACTTTCAATGGGTTCCAGAGTCTCCGTATAGGTCTTGTGAACAAAAGGATCGTTTAAAAAACGGATAACATCTTTGTAATAAAATTGATTGTGATCTGTTTTCAGATACCTCTCTTGATTTAAAAAAAGTTGAAAAAAAGAAGTAATTACATTGGAAATAGGGATGCTCTGGAGAGGATACCCCATAGTAATATTCACAGAGTTAACTTTTTCTGGAATAGAACTCAAAGCAACGGGTAGGAGAGACTCATCACCTAAAACAAGTGCAGTACTTTCATAGTTGTCAAAGGAATTTAAAATTTGTCCAGCATATTTTAATTGGACAATGTTTTTTGAGCCACCTAAAACTTCTATTTTCTTAGGTTGAGAGAAATGATTGCTAACACTCTTCAATTCATTTTTTTCGTAATAGGCCCATTCCCTTTTGTATTTTCTAATAAATGCTCCAGCAGAATGTGAGCTATCTAGAAACGCTTGATCGATATCCCAATAAATATGGGCTGCTGAATTCATTAAAAACTTTTGAAAAATGAGCTCTTCTGCTTTGTTTAGTGCATTGAACCCAATAAAGTAAAAAGAACTGCTATTGGTTTTCTCTAAAAATCGATCTGTATTTTTAACAGCTTCCCTGTAAAGCAATCCCTGATAACCGATCTTTTTGCTTTTTAAAAACTCATGAAACGAGGTATAGTATTTTCCTAATCGCTCCATAAAGATAAAGTGATCTTTAATTAGTTCAGTTTCTTTAAACTCTCCTTTTACAGACCATTTTTTCAGTCGTTGTATGTCTCTTAAGTAGGTGTACAAATCATTAGTATTCACTAAATACTGATCTACTTCATTGAAATCCTGAATGACCGTAAATGCCCATGAGGAAAAGCGATCAAAAGAATCTGCTTCTTCCTTTTCAATGTCTTTATAAGTGGCATAGAAATGAAAAAGTAATTGTATCGTGTCAACAAGTTGTAGTTCTGATATGTCTTCTATCAGTTTTTCTACCGTGATCATTTCTGGGAGAAAACCCGACGACATTTTTTTCTTTAATAAGCCTTTCATAAAGACTTTTGCTCTTTGAGAAGGAAATACAAAAACACTACTCTCAAAGGAAGTACTGCTTTTTAAAATATCAGCAAGGGTATCTGATAGAAATGTCGACATAATTTCAGCGAAGATTATCTTAATTACAGAGACTAGAAGTCCTTAATTATTAAGAACAATGTACAAAAATGTAGAGGCTTTTTTTTAATATTGTTAAAAATAATTTCCATGCAAAACGAGCTAAAAGTTACTGCGATTCAATCCAATTTACATTGGCATGATATAGATTTAAATCTAAAATCTTTTGAGGAAAAGATGTGTCAAGTAGAAACAAGCGACATTATTGTGTTGCCAGAGATGTTTTCTACTGGATTTACAATGAATCCGAGTGAGGTAGCAGAAGGAATGTCTGGAAAAGCAATTCGCTGGATGAAAGAACAAGCTTCAAAAAAGAATGCAGCCTTGTTAGGAAGTTTGGTGATAAAAGAAAAAGGAACATTTTTTAATCGAGCTGTTTTTGTTTTTCCAGACGGAAAAGTTGAAACTTATGATAAAAGACATTCATTTAGTTTGGCAGGTGAACACGAAAAGTATACTTCTGGTAACGATAGAACTATCGTTACTTATAGAGGTTGGCGAATTTGCCCATTGATTTGTTATGATTTGAGATTTCCAGTTTGGTCTCGTTTTAATGATGACTATGATGTTTTGATCTACATGGCCAATTGGCCAAAGCCTAGAATCTTGGCATGGGATTCTCTGTTAAGAGCTAGGGCAATTGAGAATATGAGCTATTGTATTGGAGTTAACAGAGTGGGGAAGGATGCGAATGACTACGAGTACAATGGTCATACCTCTGCGTTCGATTGTTTAGGAGAACAGATAGCTATGACTGAGGAAGGAGAGGAAGACTTTTTTACCATCACCTTAAATGTAGTCGAGCAAAATAAGGTAAGAGAAAGATTAAATTTTTTGAATGATAGAGATGAGTTTACGATCAAACTCATTTAGACTTATGTCAGGTCGAGTGATCACGCCATGGCGTGATAGTACCGAGACCTAGTAAGTTTCAAATATTCTAATTGAGTTTTAAAGAGTTTAAATGATTTCATCATACATTAACATGCTCTTTAATTGTCTGTTCCATCTCTTTGAGGACATCTTCTAAAGGCTTTTCTTTTAGTGAAATCGGCTTGTGGGTTTCTAGTGTAATTTTGTTAAAAAGTCCTAGAGGAAACTTACCATACTTATATACTTTCCATGAGTTGTTAATCGATATAGGAACGATGTATGCATTAGGATTGTATTTGGCCATCATCTTTAGTCCATTTGTTGAAAACTTCTTAGGTACCCCATTTCTACTCCTTGTTCCTTCTGGAAAAATGATTGCAGACCAAGTATTATCGTGTAGTCTTTTACCAAATTCTTTTAACTCCTTTAAAGCCTGATTGGGATCTTTTCGGTTAATTAAAGCCGCACCTCCGTGTCTTAAATTAAAGGAAACACTGGGAATTCCTTTTCCCAACTCAATTTTTGATACAAACTTTGGATGATGTGCTCTTAGTGCCCAGATCATTGGAGGGATATCAAACATACTTTGGTGATTGGCTGCAAAAAGAATGGTTGCGTTTTTAGGAATGGGATAATGCTTTTTAAAAGTTACAATGGTTCCTAGTAGCAATAGACACTTTACTAAAAACCAGTTCATAACGTCCACTACTTTTTTGTGTGATGTATAGCCCATTTGTAGCCCTATCCATTGTAAGGGATGGAAAATGAGCAGCAGGCAAAAAAAGACAACTCCAAAAATGGCCGAGAGTATGTAGCTGAAAAACTTCATTGATTCAATTTTTTATCATAATCCCAGTTCTCATAAGTTTTTGCTATTAATCTGTTGATTTTCAAAACAATGTCATATCGACATCTTGCCTGTCGCCAGCCTGCCGGCAGGCAGGGCTAATAGGGAGTGAGGAACGAACGACGAGACATCTCAAATTGAATAGATTGCTCCTCGTACTTCGTTCGAAATAACAATAACTGATAAGAAACATTGTATAACAATTTGATCTTTAGCAATTAATAAATCAAACCCAGATTCATAAAAAAACCTGAACAATTATCCAGAGCTTAGTTTATGCAGCTGGCCAACTACTCCATGGGATCATAGATAATACTAATACCAATGCCAATCCGTAAAAAATTAAGAATGTAGAAAATTTGCTTCTTCCATCTTCTTTTTTCTTGTGGCGAGACCATCCTATAGTGATCAATACAATGGCTATAACCATTGTTAATGGATGTTCTAGAGCTAATTTTCTTGTAGAAGAATCTTTCATCACCTCTCCAGCGCCTTCAGTAAGAGCTTTGAAATAAGGGCCAGAAAAATATAAGGCCAAACCTATTAGCAGCTGAATATGACTTGCGATTAATGTGAACAAACCAATTCGTAAATCTTTTGAAGAAAACTCTTTTTTCTTAGCAATTCCTAATATGGCATTCACTACGGCAAATACTAGTACGATAAGTACAAGGTATGCCCAGTATGAGTGGATCGTTTTTAACATGACGCGTTTAAATTAGTTTCGTAAAAATAGACAATTTTATCCATAAAAAAACCACCCAAGTTACTGAATCAAGTTCAGCACAAGAGGTGGTTTTGAAATTATAATAAGATATACTTCTTAGAAGTTATATCTCACTGTAAAGTTCCAAGTTGTTCCGAATCCGAAGAATACTTTGTTACGAGTATTTACTCCTAAATAAGTAGCATCACCAGGGTTTGCAAAGATATTTGTTGCAGATTCAATGATGTATTCGTTATCGAACAAGTTGTTTACGTTCAATCTGAAGTTTAATGATTGATCGCTTTTGAAATTCCAACGGTAAGAAGCTCCTAAATCAGATACTGAATAACCAGGTAATCTTAAAGATCCTTGGTGGTTAGCAGTATCGAAGTCTTCTGCATTAATTCTAGCGTATAACTTGTCAACGAAACGTTGGCTATAGTCAATCTTAAAGTTATCAGTTACTTTGAAATCGAAACCTAATCTAGAAGTAAACTGAGCAACGTCACCTACCTTTACACCGTCTAAGAATAAATCAATTGTTCCAATAGCAGTTTGGTTTTGATCGAAAGCAGTACCAGATACATTTCCAGCGTACTCCCAGTTACCAAATGAAGCCATACCTAGAATACGAACTCTATCAGTAGCATCGAAAGTGAAATCTAATTCAGCTCCTGTGTGTACTTGCTCAATACCTTGAAGGTCTGCACTACCTTGTACTCCGTTAAATCTAGAAGAAACAGATAAGAAACGATCTTTCCATTGAGTTCTATATACATTTACATTTGCTCTGAAGCTTTCGCTAGTATATCCATATCCTAATTCAAGACCAACAATTTTCTCGTTTCTTGGATTAGGGTTAATAACATTTCGGAATTGTAAGAAAATAGCATCAAAGAATGGTTGCTTAGAATAGTAACCAGCATTACCAAAGATATTGTGGTTTTCATCGATGTTCCAGTTAATACCTCCTTTGATGTTTCCACCCATAATGTTTTGCCAAGCAGTCTCTCTCGCTGGATCTGTGTTCAAGTAGTTGAAGTAGTCAATTCTCTTAAATCCTTGTTGAGATGCAGCAGCTTGAACGAATAAAGAAATTTCGTCTGTCACATATTCTAATTGACCGAACACACCAAACCAACGTACTAAACCATCGTTCCAGTAATTGATTTTTTGCTCAGCATCAGTGCTTCTAAATACATTCCATAAGCTAGACAAATCAGATGAATACTCTCTAGACAATACATTTAAAGGATTGTTGATATCATCATTGTCACGGTATCCATTAGCTCCTAATAAGTTGTCAATTCTTCTGTAGTGAATTCCTTTGTATTTACGTAAATCAATACCGAAGTCTAAGGTTAAGTTCTCATTTAATTGAGTATTGAAGTTAGATAACAATCCATACCAGTTATGAGAGTTTACAGAAGCTCTTCTAATGAATCCGTTTCTTCTTGTTAATCCAGCTGGAACAGCATTTGCTTGTAATTCATCATCATTTACAATGAATAAACCAGTTGTAGCATCTACAGGGTTAGAATAAGTGAATCCATTGCTGAAAGTACCACCTTGTCCTGAATTCGCTTTTACGATTTCATCCCATAAAACGTGTCCAGTTGTTGTGTCTCTAAATCTACTTGAACTAGCAAAGTTCCCAGCTAATCTACCGATGTCTCCTGTTCCACCTCCACGTCCAAATGATACGTAAGCAGAAGTAGTTAAAGTTGAGTTATCGTTGATCTCCCAAGTCCAGTTCAATGAAGTTAATGGCTTGTGGTAGAAGTTTTTTCTCCAGTTAAACTCTTGACCATTCAAGTATCCATGGTTGTAGTTGTACTTTTTACCATACTGGAGATAGTCTGCTAAAGTAGCCATGTTAAAGAAGCTAGTTGTTCTTTGGTTGTGAGTTTGTGGCGCACCCGTTAACATGAATTGGAAGTTGTGATCTCCTTTATCCCATCCCAATCCAATAAAATAGTTATATCCTTCGAATTTAGTACCACTGATATACCCATCTCCTGCAGTTCTACTTAATAGGAACGATGCAGCAAATCCTTTTTCGTTTTTTCCTGTGCTGTAAGAAAAAACGTTTTTGAAGTATCCGTCGTTACCAACAGAGCTTAATACGCTTCCGCCTTCTTGCTTATCAGTAGTTTTAGTAATAATGTTAATTGTACCTCCTACTGAAGAGATTGCTAATTTAGAAGAACCTAAACCTCTTTGAACTTGCATTGCTGTAGTTACATCAGAAAGACCAGCCCAGTTCGACCAGAAAACTCTTCCGTTTTCCATATCGTTTACAGGAACTCCATTAATTAATACCGCGATGTTTTCTTGAGAGAAACCACGAATATTAATTCTAGCATCACCAAAACCTCCTCCAGATTTTGTAGCATACACAGAAGGTGTATTGTTCAAAATTTCTGGAAATTCCTGTGATCCTAATTTTTCTTGAATTTCAGCTGCTTTAATAGTTGACTTTGCAACTGGAGTTTGTCTGTCCTTAGCAACATCAATAAGACCCTTGATAACTACTTCATCTAAAATGTTATCCTCATCTAATTTGATTGTTCCTAAATCTCCAGCTCCAGAGAAAGAAACCTCTTTTGTTCTGTAACCAATAAAAGAAATTACTAAAGTACCGCTGTTAGCACTAGAAGTAATGGTAAACTTACCATCGAAGTCTGTTTCAACACCAGTAGATGTTCCTTTGATTACAACACTTGCAGCAGGTAATGGCTCGTTGGTTTCATCAACGACAGTACCTGAAATTCTTGTTTGTCCAATTACAGTAGCAACACTAAACAATAAAGCTACTAGTAATAAGTTCTTAAAATTTTTCATTGTAGAATTTTAATGTTATTAAATGCTTTGCAAAAGTCCTGTATTTTGCGGGGTGCAATGTTAACATAACGTTAAGCTTTTAACAGAAAATTAACGAATGTAATGTAGGAATTAAAAATACAAATTACTGTTTTTTAAGCAATTAGATATTAACCACGTTATTAACAAAAAAAGATGCAAAAATTAAATAAAAATAATTCGGCGATTTATTCGTTCTCCAGGAGACTTTTCGCCAATTCTTTTCCTAATTCAACACCAAATTGATCGTAGCTGTAAATATTCCACAAAACTCCTTGAACAAATATTTTGTGTTCATACATAGCTATTAACATTCCTAAACTTTCGGGTGTTAGTTTTTCAAACAAAATAGCATTACTTGGTCTGTTTCCTTCGAATACTTTATAAGGCATTAATCTAGAAATATCGTCAACCTGACCATTGAATTTTAAATCGAGATGAACTTCTTCTCTGGTTTTACCATAAGCCAAAGCATCCATCTGAGCAAAATAATTTGCCATGAGTTTTTTATGATGATCTTCTAGCCCATGAAGAGAATTTTTAAAACCAATAAAATCGGAAGGAATTAATTTTGTTCCTTGATGTACCAACTGCATAAATGCATGTTGCATATTGGTTCCAGTACTTCCCCAGACGATAGTTCCAGTTTGGTAATTGACTATATCTCCATTTCTATCAACACTTTTACCATTACTTTCCATAATTGCTTGTTGCAAATAAGGAGCCAGCTTACTTAAGTATTGAGTATATGGTAAAATTGCTTCAGACTCGGCACTGTAGAAATTATTATACCAAATACTGAGAAGAGCAAGCACTACAGGGATATTCTCTTCAAATTTTGAGTCTCTAAAATGCAAGTCCATTTTCTCGGCGCCTTCCAATAGCTTTCTAAAGTTTTCAAAACCGACAGACAAACTAATGGAAAGTCCAACCGCAGACCAAAGTGAAAAACGGCCACCAACCCAATTCCACATTGGGAAGACGTTATTTGGGTCGATTCCAAAATCTTCAGTTGCTTTGATGTTTGTTGAAACTGCTACAAAATGCTTTGCAATATCGAATTGTGATGCAGATCGTAGAAACCAATTTTTGATGGTATGTGCATTGCTAATGGTCTCTTGAGTTGTAAACGTTTTAGATACTACAACAAATAGTGTTGTCTCTGGATTCAATTTTTTCAGGACCTCAGCTACATGATCTCCATCAACATTAGAAACAAAATGTGTATTCAGGTGATTCTTGTAAAATTGTAGCGCTTCTACAATCATATCCGGACCAAGATCAGAACCTCCGATGCCAATATTTACAACATCAGTAATTTTTTTTCCAGTGTATCCTTTCCAGTCACCAGATATTACCTTATTTGAAAAAATTCTAAGCTTGCGTAAGGTTTTTTTTATTTCAGGCTTAATGTCTTTATTGTCAACTACAACAGGTTCTTCTGAAGAACTTCTAAGAGCTGTGTGCAATACAGCTCTTTGCTCTGTAACATTAATCATATCTCCTTCGAAATACTTTGCTATGGCATCTTTTAAATCGAGTTCATCAGCGAGTTCAACGAGAAGCTGCAATGTTTTTTCGGTGATTCTATTTTTTGAAAAGTCGACAAGTAAATTGTCGAACTCCAATGAGAATTTTTCCTTTCTTTCAGAATCATTTTTAAAGGCATTCTGAATGGTGAAAGAGTTCATATCTTGGAAATGACTATGTAACTTTTTCCAAGCATCAGTTTGAGTTGGGTTCCCGTTTTTTAATGGCATAAGGGTGCTTAATTTTGAGCGACTAATTGAATTTGTTCCTTAGGATATTCAATTGTGTTTAGTTGATTTTTAAGAGGTTCTATAAACTTTAAAAAGGTAGGTTTTAGACTTTTTTTCAAAGGTTTTGCTGATGGAAGCTTCTGTTTGAATGGGTCTACTTGAACTCCATACTTCCAAAAACGATAGCAGACATGTGGGCCAGCAGTGCTTCCTGTCATGCCTACCCATCCAATAATATCTCCTTGCTTGACGTATTGACCTCTTCGAACATTTCGTCTTTTCATGTGGAGATATTGTGTCGAATAGATATTGTTGTGTTTAATTTTAACATAATGTCCATTCCCACGCTTTCTGTAGGCAGATTCAGTTACTGTACCACTGGCAGTAGCCATGATAGGCGTTCCTACCTTTGCAGCAAAATCGGTTCCTTTGTGTGGTTTTATTTTATTCCCATAATAAGCAATTCTTCTTTTTAGATTATAGCGAGAAGAGACCCTGTATTGAAATTTAATGGGAGATCTTAAAAATTGACTACGTAACATGTTCCCATCCTCATCATAATATTCAGGGATTTTTTTAATCGAATCAGGCACAAAACGGAAAGCATATAAATCTCTTTTGTTGTGGTTAAAATGAGCAGCTTTTACTCTACCATAGCCAACAAAAACGGAATCATCAATAAACTTTTCTTCGTAAATTAGTTTGAATTGATCTCCCTTTTGAAGTTTGTAAAAATCCAAGGTCCAAGCATAAATATCTGCTACATCGTATGTAAGATTAGGGTTTAAGTGCAAACTATCCATGGCTTCAGAAAGTGTGGAGTAAATCTTTCCAGCAACTTCTTTTTCAATAACTTTAATTGGCTTACGATACTTATAAGCTCGAATAATTGAATCTCGAAAGTCCACAACAGTAGCAGTTGCTTTGCTATCTTTATAAATAAAAACCTGTGCTGTTTCTGTAGAATCTTTACTGGCTAAAATCATGTATGGCTTTCCTGCTCTTACTCTTCGAACATCAAATGTGTCTTTTATTTTTTTTGCAATTTCATTGATCTTTGGGTAAAAAACATGATGTCTATCTAGGATGATTCCAAAACTTTCACCACTATCAATGGTATCTTTAATGACTTTGTAATTATTTAGCTTGTATCCGAATTCATAAATGATCTTAGGAATAGAAGCTTGTATTTTTTCATTAATAGGAGCCCCTTTTTTCTGATCTTTTCCACAGGAAATGAAAATAGATATACAGAGGAGAACTAAGAGAAAGTTTTTAGTGGGCCCAATCATTTTTTTGTATCTAAAATTCTGGTAAAAATACAATTTAATCGAATATAATTTCAAATGAATTTGCTAGACCTTTAAAAGCTTTTAATTCTGCTCTTAAAGAGCCTACAGCAAGAGAGGCTTGAAGCTTAATAGGAATTTTATTACCATCATTGGTTACCCAAATAGTCACACTTTCATTTTCCTTAAACACTCTCCCTGCTTCTACGAGTGGTCTAAATTTTAGGGTATTAATTTTTCCAAACTTGGTTTTTAAGATTTCTCTTCCCAACAATTTAAGTCTGAAAGGAAATGTTTTAGAATCAAAAAACATATTTAACCCAATTTCATCTCCTACTTTAAGTGTATCTGTTTGAACATTTCTCAGGTAATAAAAAGCAGAAATCATATCTTGCACATTGTTAAATTCAACCTCTTTCTTAGTTTTTTGTTTGTGGTCTTCTATAGTTGCAATCTTTTTAGTTTGATCAAACTTAGTATCTCTTTTAATTGTATAACCGCCCTCATAAACGTCTCTTTTAAATAAGTAAGGATTGTTATTTTCTTTATCGAAATAAGACTCATAAGTATCTCTGACTTTAAAAAACCAACCGATAAATGTTGAGGTTTTTCCGAAGCCTTTGGCATAGAAAACAGTCTTACCATCAAGCTCTTTTTCTTCTAGAGTTAAAACAGCTTCACCAGCTTTTAAAAAACCGCTGTAACTCATCTTATAACGCAGCCATTCACCTGCCTTATAAGGAGAGGTTTTTGCTTCTTGAGAGAAAGCTCCTAGAGAGATGAGGAGTAGGATTACAACAAGGTTTCTTTTCATGAGGGTCAAACTTATAAAAAATGAATGATAAAAACATTTCTATATAAAACAAAAAGCTATCCGAATACCCTACCGACTCCCTTTTTTAACGATTATTTATCAATTCTTAAAATGTTCCCCAATCTTTTAACTCTTTTTCTGACCATAGATAAGGGAAGAAAACCCTTTTTTGATATTTAGGATGTAAGTATTTACGCCAACTACTACCTCCTGTAGCTTCTAATTCTTTTTCATCTCCTCCTAGATATTTGCCAGCAGCATTGTAATGTGCCATGACCCACTTTACATTTACGGTATAATCATAGTGACGCATTGCTTTAATGAGGTCTGGATTTTTCTGAATTTCTTCAGGCAACTGTTTGAATTTTTTAGAAAGATTACATTCGTTGTAATCTTCCATAAAATCGATAAAATCACCCATGTACTTCTTGTCAAATAATTTGATGAGTACAGATTTTTCGCCAGTCTGATGATTCTTACCTGCAGCTTGCCAATAAAGGTGATCGTAGGCATTTTTAAAGGATGAATTTCTATCTATTGTATCTCGAAAGCGTGCATCTATCAGATTGATTAATTCTGTCGAAGCAAATTCAATTTTTCGGTATTGTGCACTCTGGAATCCACTTGCAGGCGTTAATGTATTTCTAAATTTTAGATACTGTTCTCTTTCCATTCCGTCTGCCATAACAGTAAATGAACTACAAAGCATATCGAAATATCGACTAATTCTCATCAAATGCATTGAAAATTTTTCTGCATTCACCTCATCACTCATAGCCACCTGATCTATTTCCCAAAGGATCATCTTAAACAAAAGTTCATTTACTTGATGATACATGATAAATACCATTTCATCAGGCTGATTGGTTCTTGGAGTTTGTAGACCTAGTAGCGCATCTGTCTGGATATAATCCCAATAAGTTATTGGAGTACTCCAAAGCAATCCTTCTAACATGGAGTTGAGAGGAACACCTAACTTTTCATACTTTTCTTCTATCGCTTTTAATATATCGTCTTTGCTCATGATGTATGTAATTCATGAGAAAGAAGTAAAGAGAAAAGAGCGAGGATTTTGCTTGAAAATTTCCTTTACTCTTTACTCTTTTCTCCTCACTCTTTTTATAAAGTTCCTCTTTTTGCTTGTTCTCTTTCTATGGATTCGAATAGAGCTTTGAAGTTTCCAGCTCCGAATCCTCTGGCTCCCATTCTTTGGATGATCTCAAAGAATAGAGTCGGTCTGTCTTCTACAGGTTTGGTGAAGATTTGTAATAAATATCCTTCTTCATCAGCATCAATCATAATTCCAAGGACTTTCAATTTCTCAATATCTTCTCTTAGTTCATGACTAAATTCTTCCAAACGCCCTGGAACAGCTTTGTAATATTCCTCGGGTGGAGTTGACAGAAATTCCACTCCTTGTGATCTTAATTGGGTAACAGTTCCTATGATATCATCCGTAGCCACAGCAATATGCTGTACTCCTGCACCTTCATAGAAATCCAAATACTCCTCAATCTGAGAGCGTTTTTTCCCTTTAGCAGGTTCATTGATTGGAAATTTGATACGCCCATTACCATTGGACATTACTTTACTCATTAGCGCTGAGTATTCTGTATGGATTTGCTTGTCATCGAACGATAAGAAATTCTCAAACCCCATTACATCCTCGTACCATTTTACCCAAACGTTCATTTGATTCCATCCCACATTTCCCACCATATGATCGATGTACTTCAATCCTGCTGCTGGCGGGTTGTAATCTGATTTCCATGCTATAAATCCAGGCATAAAAGTACCGTTGTAGTTTTTACGCTCTACGAACATGTGAACAGTTTCTCCATAAGTGTAAATTCCAGCTTTTACGATTTCTCCATGCTCATCTGTCACTACAGTGGGTTCCAAGTACGATTTTGCTCCTCTAGAAGTAGTTTCTTTGTACGCGTTTCTTGCATCATCAACCCAAAGAGCAACAACTTTTACTCCATCACCATGTTTTACAATATGATCGTTGATAGGTGATTTACTATTTAAAGGTGTTGTCAATACAAGTCGAATTTTATCTTGTTGCAGTACATAGCTTACAGAATCTGTAGATCCTGTTTCTAATCCTTTGTATGCATAAGATTGAAATCCGAATGCTGTTTTATAGAAATGAGCGGCTTGCTTTGCATTTCCTACATAAAATTCTACATAATCCGTTCCTAAAAGGGGAAGGAAGTCTTGTGCTCCCTCAAATATTTTTTCTAAACCGTAGTTTACTGATTTTATTTCTTTTGACATTTTTGTTTTTATTTTAGAACAAAGAGAAAAGAATAGAGAGAGGAGACTTTTTAGAGTTTATTTTGAAACCCCATAGTCATTTTTTGAAACTCTGCTATTTTTTCCTCCATTGTTTTTAGTTGATTATTAGTTATATAATTTCTTTTGAAAGCGATTATCAATTGTGTCTCTAATTCAAATGATGAGCCGAGTGAAATATCTAGAAAATGTGAAAACGACTTGTCAGTTCTTTAAGATCCTTCTGCAATATTACTAGGAATAGAAACAGATGATCTGTTTATTTGAGATACTAATCCGAATTTTTCTTCTTTTGGGAAATTGTCGATTATTTTAAAAACCTCATCTACTATCTCAATCCCTAAATTCCAAATTTTGAGATTCTTGTAGTTGTGTCTTTTTTTATTTTCAGGCATCTCTTTTCTAGTTTCTCTACTCTCATTTCTATTCTAGCCAAGATTTATGATAATCTTCATCAGCAATTTTCATTGCTTCCTCTGTGACCTTTAATGGTTTAAAAGTATCTACCATTACAGCGAGTTCTTCTGTTTCTGTCTGACCAATACTTCTTTCCGTAGCTCCAGGATGAGGTCCGTGAGGAATTCCTGCTGGATGCAAAGAAATATGACCCGCATCTATGTCGTTTCTACTCATAAAGTCTCCGTCTACATAGTACAATACTTCATCGGAATCGATGTTGCTGTGATTGTATGGAGCTGGAATAGCATCTGGATGATAATCATACAAACGAGGAACAAAACTGCAAATCACAAATGCATCTGTTTCAAAAGTTTGATGCACGGGTGGTGGTTGATGAATTCTACCTGTTATAGGCTCAAAATCGTGAATTGAAAATGCATATGGATAGTTAAACCCATCGTAACCTATTACATCAAAAGGGTGAGAAGCATAGACCATATCTATGATTTCGTCTTGCTTTTTAATTTTCATTAAAAAGTCACCCATTTCGTTATAGGTTTCTAATTCTTGTGGCTGACGAATGTCTCGTTCACAAAAAGGAGCATGTTCTAGTAACTGACCAAACCAGTTTCTGTATCTTTTGGGAGTGTACACTGGACGATAAGATTCTACAATGAACAAACGATTCTCTTCGGTATCGAAATCTATTTTATAGATCATTCCCCTTGGAATAACCAAGTAATCACCATACTTGAAATCGAGATTTCCCATGTGAGTTCTTAGTTTTCCAGTACCGCGATGCACAAAGATGACTTCATCGGCATCTGTGTTTTTGTAAAAATAATCTTTGGTAGACTGTTTGGGTGCTGCCAATATGATATTGCAATCTGAGTTCGTCAATACAATTTTTCGACTCTCTAAATAATCGTCAGTCGGAGGAACTTGAAATCCCCGAAATCGGTAAGATTTTATATTATTGGCTTTGGCAATTTTTGGTGCTACCGAATATTGCTTTTTAATTTCTTTGACCATGGTAGGCCTTTTTTCATGATACAAGTTAGACGACATCCCGTCGAAACCAATCGTACCAAAAAGCTGTTCATAGTAAAGACTTCCGTCTTCTTTTCTAAATTGTGTGTGTCTTTTAGGAGGTATTTTTCCGAGTTTGTGATAAAAAGGCATTTTATAATGTAATAATGTGTTAATGGTGTAATATAACAATACTTGAAAACTGAAAATTGTTACATCGTTTAATTACTCAATTGTTACATTAATCAAGCTACTCGGGATTTCTTTTAATCAAATTCTTTAATTGTATTAATAACTCCTTGTACATTTTTGGCGTTTTAAGTGAACGCTCTACAAATATAGCTAAAAGTTGCAAAGTTCCTGAGTTTGAAAGTACTAAAATAAGAAGCTTGAGGCTGGATGTTTGATGTCTGAAAGTTTCAGGTTTTTAAAGTTTGAAAATTGTAACGATTGCTAGACAATAAAATAGAGAGTTCATACTTGTGCTACGCCTCCGGTAAGCCTTATGATTTATATTTTGTTGGCAAGTTGTAAATATATTTACGCTTTTGCTATTAGTAACGGATCTTTCAGTGAAAGATTTTTTACACTACTACATTAAAGCATTAACTCTCAGGAGCCAATTCTATCTCCAAGCCATCTAGTTCTGGAGTAATTTGAATTTGACAGCCTAAACGACTGTTGTCTTCAACATAAAATGCTTCAGCCAACATAAGATCTTCATCGGGAGACATTTCAGGCAATTCATGATTTGAATTCACATAACATTGACAGGAAGCACACATGGCCATTCCACCACAAACACCAATGGTTCCTTCGGGAGCGAGTTCATAAGAACGAACGACTTCCATTAAGTTCATGGCCATATCAGTGGGAGCCTGGATTTCATGAAGAACTCCGTCTCTGTCTGTTATCTTGATTGTGATGTCTGTCATGTTTTATTCGATTTTCTTTACCACGGCTTTGGGAGCTTCTTTTTTGCTTCCGTCGAAACCTTCAACGCCTCCAACAGTTGTGTATTTCATCACATATTTTTTGTCAGGAAAAATACGTTGATAGGCACTCTGACACATCAAAGTAGCTTCATGAAATCCGCATAGAATTAACTTTAGTTTTCCTGGATAGGTATTTACATCTCCAATGGCATAAATCCCTGGAATATTGGTTTGATAATCCAGTGCATTGTTTACTTTGATGGCATTTTTTTCGATTTCCAATCCCCAATCAGCAATGGGCCCCAATTTTGGAGACAAGCCAAATAAGGGAATAAAATGGTCGCAGTCAAGTGTAATTTTTTCGTCTTTATTTCTTACGATGGATACACCTGTTACGTGATTTTCTCCATGAATTTCTTTCACTTCGGCAGGGGTAACAAGATGAATTTTCCCTTGATTTTTTAACTTTTGAACTTGTTCTACTGAATCTAAGTGCCCTCTAAATTCATTTCTTCGGTGTACTAAAGTTACTTCTGAAGCAACGTCGGTTAAAAAGATAGACCAATCCAATGCAGAATCCCCACCACCAGCAATGACCACTTTTTTATCTCTATAAATTTCTGGATCACGAATAATGTACTCAACTCCTTTGTCTTCATAATTGGCAATGTTGGAAATAGGAGGTTTTCTCGGTTCGAAGCTTCCTAATCCTCCAGCAATGGCAACCACGGGTGCATGATGTTTTGTTCCTCTATTGGTGGTAACGATAAATGTTCCATCATCTTGCTTTTCTATGGTGTCGGCTCTTTCTCCTAGAGTAAAACCTGGTTCAAAAGGTTTGATTTGCTCCATCAATTTATCGGTCAAATCCCCAGCTAAAATTTCTGGATAAGCAGGAATATCATAGATGGGTTTCTTAGGATAAATTTCTGAACATTGACCTCCTGGTTGAGGTAGCGCATCGATTAAGTGGCATTTTAATTTCAATAAACCAGCTTCAAAAACAGTGAACAATCCTGTTGGTCCTGCTCCAATTATTAAGATATCTGTTTGAATCATTAATTTCTAAAAATCGAATAAAAATAAAGGTTGGATTTGAGCAAAAAACTGATTTTTATCAGTTACTCTACGTTGATGACTTCTTGAATATGTGGAGCATATTTTTTAATCGTTGCTTCCACACCATTTTTTAAAGTCATCTGATTGACAGAACAACCACTGCAAGCACCTTCTAGCTGAACTTTTACAGTTGTATCTTCTATAGAAAGCAGTTTAATATTTCCTCCATCACTTTCTAAGAACGGACGGATTTCACTTAGTGCTTTTTCTACATTTTGTGTTGTTTCTTGTGCTGTCATAATCATTATTTTTTAACGGCGCTACATCCACTCATGGTAGTAATTCTTACTACTTCAGTAGGAGGCAAGTTAGCGTTTCTTTTTAATAATTCTGAAACTACTTCTTTGGTAATTTCAGAAAAAGCCTCTTCTAAAGGCGTATTTTGTTGTAAAGCAACGGGATGACCAACATCTCCTGCTTCCCGAATACTCTGTACCAAAGGAACTTCTCCTAAAAATCGAGTCTCTATGTCTTCTGCTAAATGCTTAGCTCCATCTTTACCAAAGATATAGTATTTGTTATTTGGGAGCTCTTCAGGAGTAAAATATGCCATATTCTCAACAATTCCTAAAACAGGGACTTTAATGCTGTCTTGTTCAAACATCGCCACTCCTTTTTTTGCATCTGCCAGTGCTATATTTTGTGGAGTACTTACCACTACAGCTCCATTGATAGGTACTGCTTGTACAATGGACAAGTGGATATCCCCTGTTCCCGGAGGCAAGTCAATAAGCATAAAATCTAGCTCTCCCCAATCAGCATCAAAAATTAATTGATTCAATGCTTTGGAAGCCATTGGACCTCTCCAGATAACAGCTTGATTTGGATTCGTAAAAAAACCTAGGGATAGCAATTTTACGCTATAATTTTCAATCGGCTTCATTTTCGATCGCCCATCTACATTTATAGACAAAGGTCTTTCCTTTTCTACATCAAACATTAAGTGCATGGAAGGACCATATACATCGGCATCTAAAACTCCTACTTTGAATCCCATCTTCGACAATGTTACTGCTAGATTTGCAGTGATGGTAGATTTTCCAACTCCCCCTTTTCCAGAGGCAACTGCTATAATATTTTGAATGTTTGGAATCTCTTTTCCACGAATGAGATTTGGGTCTTTTTCTTTGGGTTTAGGAGTCGATTTCACATTCACTTTTACATCAATTTTTTGATGCACGTGTTGATGAATCGCTTTCATTATTTCAACCTCAACCTTCTTCTTTGCTTGTAATGTAGGATTGCTAATGGTTACATCTACAATTACTTCGTCTCCAAAAACAACTACATTGGTAATATTCTTATTTTCAACCAAGCTTTTGCCCTCACCTGGAGCGGTAATTGTTTCTAGTGCGTTGTATATATCTTGCTTCTTAAAAGACATTCGATTTCTTTAAATTCATTCCAAATTGCAAAGATAGTGCTTACATATTCAAGTTTCAAAGCTTTGTTGTAAAGAAAGTTAAACAAATTATTCTAGGGGATTTGCTTTTATATTTGTCATACTATGTACGGTTTTGTATATTTAATTATGTTTATCAGTAAAAAGAACAACTTAACACTAAAAATTATCTTTTTAGTGTTCACCTCTTTCTATTTTTTTGACGGGTTTTCCCAAGGTGATCAGGAGGCCAATTTCCAAGACTATAGTGATGAAAAAAAATTTGAAATAGCAAGAGATTCACTTAATACAATCATAAAAAAAAGAGAATTTGCAAAAGGATACAAGTATGTAGATGCTTTTATAGATTTAGGTCTTTTATTGGGGGAGTATGAAGAAGTTACGAAGAAACTAACTTACATGCCTGTCATTTTTGTCTCTGCAAAAAAGAATAAAGATGCTTTGTATACACTTCTTGATAAAGTTGAAAATTCATACTCAATTGAAAAAAAGAAGGATGGGAAGATATCGAAAATTATAAAAGTCATCAAAGCAAAATACCTTTGGCGTACAAGAGGTTACAAAGAGGCAGTTGATTTGCTGAATCAATCAATAGATTCTATTCAAGAAATGCGTGACTTGTATCTAGAAGGTATTTATATGCGAGGAGCAAACTACATCGAGATTGGTAGGTTCGCAGAGGCTTTTTCTGACTTCAAACTGGTTTCAGAATTATACAAGAAAGAAGGAAATAAAAAATTATACTATTATTCAAGAGAATACTTAGTTGATATCTATTATAAAATTGGATTGTATGAAAAAAGTGCACTCGAAAGAGAAAAAATTATAGATGACCGCTTAAAGGATGGTTTTACTACTAGATTATCAAGTGAGTACATAGCTTTGGCACTTTCGTATGAAAAACTTGGAGATATAAAAAAGCAAGAGAAGTATATAAATCTTGCATTACAGCATATAAAAAATGAAGATGAATCTTCTAAGAAATGGATTTACTCGAGTTTAGTCCCAATAAAATTTAATTTAGGAAAAGACAAAGAAGCGGAAGATTATTTTAAAAAATTCTCTGATTTATATGCCACAGACAAGGAGAGACAATCTGATTTTAGTTATAAATTTACTAAGATTGATTACCTGATAAATAAAAAAAAGAACGGTAAGGTTTTAGAAGAATTACTTCAAAACGTATATAAGATATCAAAAGAGAACAATGATACGTTTGAGTTGAGAGAGATAACCAAGAAGCTTGCTGAATATTATGAGTCCAAAAATAATTTTAAAAAATCCAACTTTTATTTAAAAGAACATTACAGTCTTCAAGACTTAGTTGCTAATGAGATAAAATCCAGTACGTTATTATTTTACCAAACTTTGTATGAGAGTGAGAGGAAAGAGTCAGAGATTTTAAAGCAGCAAGAAGAAATCCGGACCTTAGAAGACGAAGCAAAAACAAGAACGTTAATGATGACTGTTGGTGGTGGTGGCTTAACCTTATTGTTTGTCATTTTGTTCCTTCTTAGGAATCAAAAATTTTTAAAGCGTAAAAATGATTTAAAAGCCAAATTTTCTCAACATTTATTATTGTCTCGTGACAATGAACGGAAACGAATTTCAAAAGATTTGCATGACAGTTTAGGTCAAAAGTTGTTG
>JANQMD010000024.1 GCA_028280265.1 Flavobacteriaceae bacterium | reverse complement strand
AGTATTGCTATTGGTTGATGCCTGAAGGGTAGATATCTTAGTGGGGTTAACAATGATATCATTTTCGTAATTAGGGGCATAATTAGAAGGAGTACTATTTGGATAATCTGAGTTTGTACAATCTCTTGCTGCATACAATTGAAAATAGTAGGTAGTATTAGGACTCAACCCTGTAATTTCATAGTTTGCAGTATTACCAGTTCCTTGTGCTGCAACCTGATGCTGTCCTGAACCTGGATAGGCCACATTTGATCCTCCTTGAGCTTGGGGAATCACTCGCGGTGGTGGTGTAAATTCATTTTTGGTATTCATATAAAGTACTACCCCCGTACGTGCGTTTCCAACCGTAGTAACCGTTACTTTAATGCTATTAGTCTTTGCTCCACCAAAAGATATGCTGTATCCGTTTTGTTCTGCTTTGGTGGGTGGATTACAAAACTGTGCATCCATGTCAAAGGAACCTAACAATGCAATGAGTAGCATTCCACAAAAGGAGTACTTTCTTCTTGTATTGCCAAACAAGTAAAAACCCTTGTGGGTTGTCTGTAAAAGCGTTCTCTGAAAAAATTGTGGTCTAAAGAAAGTAGTAAATACTATATAAACGAACTTGGAAAAGTTTATAGTTTTTTTCATCTTTAAATTGGTTTTAATAAACTAAGATTATTGTTTGTGGTACAAAGTTTACAAATTTATATGAAAAATCACAAAAAAAAAAAAAAGAATTATTCATAAAAAACATACAGCACTGATTAACAGTAAATTACTATTGTTTACTATTTTAAATTTTATGAGTACTATTTAGAGTTTACTCCTCAGGGTTGCTTCTAAATTAACGTGAGTTCGACATAAAAAGATAAAGTCAAAAAACATTATTATAATTTTAACCTACTAATTGTCAGTATTTTAATTTTGATTGTCACTCCTGCGAACCAGCCTGCGGCAGGAAGGGGCAGGAGTCTAGTAAAATATAGGTATTTAGATTCCTGCCCCTGCCTGCCGCAGGCTGGTTCGCAGGAATGACATTGATTCTCAATCATAAAACACATAAATACTTGAAAATCAGTTAGTATCATATTAGACTCACGTTGAATTAACATTATACACTGGATCAGTCGCAGTTGAATAACGAATACAGAACATCGAATGACGATTGAAGAAGTATATGTAAAGAGGAAAATTCATCAGAGAATAGAGATACGAAATCAGTTTAAATCGTTGCTGTACAAGTCATTCTTTATCATTTCTTAGACCATGAAAACCAGCATAATAACTGCAATACAAGTTGTTGTTTCTTTTAATCCTTAGGCTATAATTCAATGTTCGTCATTCGATGTTTTATATTCATCATTCAAATATCGTCAATCAAAAATCTACAATCATCAATAAAAACAAATGGTCTTGATCCATATAAAACCCTTTGGTGGTGCCAATAAAAAAACCTACGCTTACGGCGTAGGTTTTTAAGTAAACACTGTGTTAACAGTATTTATTGTCTTTCCGGGATTACCTCAAAAGTAATGTCTACAATAACATCTCTATGCAATCTTACAGAAGCATTGTATTTTCCTAATCTTTTTACAGAACCTCCTACTACTTTGATAAATTTCTTATCAACTTCAGTTCCAGATTTAGCAATCGCTTCGGCAACATTGGCGTTGTTTACAGATCCAAATAATTTGTCTCCTGTACCTACTTTAGATGCAATCTTAATTTCTAATCCTTTGATTGTTTCCGCTAATTTAGTAGCATCTTCAACCAATTTCGCTTCTTTAAAAGCTCTTTGCTTTAAGTTTTCAGCCAATACTTTCTTTGCAGAAGAAGTAGCTAAAACAGCATATCCTTGAGGAATTAAGTAGTTTCTACCATAACCGTTTTTTACAGTTACGATATCGTCTTTAAATCCTAAATTTTCTACGTCTTGTCTTAAAATCAATTCCATAATTCTACTTCTATAATTATTTCAACATATCTCCAACGTAAGGCATTAAAGCCAAGTGACGAGCTCTTTTAATCGCTTGTGCAACTTTACGTTGGTATTTTAATGAAGTTCCTGTTAAACGTCTTGGTAAGATTTTACCTTGTTCATTTACTAAATACATTAAGAAGTCTGCATCTTTGTAATCGATATACTTGATACCACTCTTTTTAAAACGGCAGTATTTTGCTTCTTTTTTAGTTTCAATATCAAGTGGCGTAAGGTATCTTACTTCCCCTTGCTTATTTCCTGATGCTTGTTGTTCAATTGATGATGCCATGGCTTACTTTTTTTCAGAGGTTACACGTTGTCTTCTTTTCTCTGCCCAAGCTGCAGCATGCTTGTCTAACTTTACAGTTAAATAACGCATAATGCTGTCATCTCTTCTAAACTCTAATTCAAATGGAGCAATTGCTTCTCCATTTACTTTGAATTCAAATAAGTGGTAAAAACCACTTTTTTTCTTTTGAATTGGATATGCTAATTTTTTAAGCCCCCAATCCTCTTTGGAAATCATTTCGGCACCTTTAGAAACCAAATAGTCCTCAAACTTTTGTACTGTTTCCTTTATCTGAGTGTCAGATAAAACGGGATTCAAAATGAAAACAGTTTCGTAATGATTCATAATTGTTTTTAATTTATTTATTTTTATAAGCCCAGGCTTTGGCTAGGCGGGTGCAAATATAGTGACTTTTTTTGTTTTGACAATGAATCTTTTCTACTGAAAAACAGTCATCTTTGTAATACGAAAATTTAGTTCCAATGGAGGTACCTGAAATGCCCAACCTTATTCATTATGCCATTCCTTTTTTTGTGCTAACAGTAGTTATTGAAGTAATTGCTACGGTACGGATAAAAATGCATAAGTATGCATACAAAGATGCAGGTACCTCTATTGCCATGGGATTGGGAAACGTTTTTATCGGCTTGTTTTCTAAAGCACTTGTTTTTTCTGCTTTTTTACTCATATACAATGAGCTTCGATTGTTTACTATTCCATTCACTTGGTGGGCTTGGGTACTTATTTTCTTTGCTGACGACTTCGCTTATTATTGGTTTCACAGAATCAGTCATACCAATCGTTTTTTTTGGGCCAGTCATGTGGTGCATCATTCGTCACAGAAATACAACTTAAGCACTGCTTTGCGACAGACATGGACAGGGAGTTTTACTTCTTTTGTTTTTTATTTGTGGTTACCCTTATTAGGATTTCATCCTGCGATGATTTTAATGCAAATGTCTATCAGTCTCTTATATCAATATTGGATTCATACAGAACTGATCGTAAAAATGCCTCGATGGTTTGAGTTCTTTTTCAACACCCCTTCACACCATCGTGTACATCATGCTACCAATCCACAATATCTAGATCGAAATCATGCTGGAATTTTAATTATATGGGATCGAATGTTTGGAACGTTTGAGCCTGAGGTAGAAAAACCTGTTTATGGTCTCGTAAAGAATATTAATACCTACAATCCCTTAAGAGTTGCGTTTCATGAATGGGTTTCCATGTTTTCAGATGTCTTCGCAAGCAAAACCTCCTTGTGGAATCGGCTAAAGTATTTTATCAAACCTCCCGGTTGGAAACACGATGGTACAGGAACTATTTCATCTGACTTGAGAGAAGAGTGGGAAAAACAAAAAGGTTAAACCCTTAAAAAAAATCTACCTGTAGTCTTTACAAGTAGATTTTTGAGTTGTTATTTAAAGAGAAACCTAGTCTAAATCGAATCGTACTCCAAAAGAGATGTTTCTGGTTTCTGTACCTCTAAAGAGTGGATTTAAATCATACTTCACATACAATCCAATATCTCTATGAGCTACATAAGCACTCAATCCATAATTGTATATGTTGGTATTAAAGCTTCCTCTTTGCAATTCCTCTACTCTTGTCCCAGAGGCATTTCTATATTCTAGATATTGTCTTGTTCCCAATTTAAATCCTACAAACCCTCCGATTCCGAGTCGGAAAGAACGATTTCTATAATCTCTAAATGTTCCATCGTCATATTCTCTGTCGCGAGAGAAATCAATTTCTAAATGTGCTGGAAAGATCATCTGCACATGTCTGAGTCTACTTTCGATGGTTGAGAAAGCAAATGTTTGTAATTCTGTCCGCGTTCCATTAACCACATGATATTGATTGTTCTCTGGGCGCAAATTATTCCACAGGAATGAAATTCCATATTTTAAGTAGGCTTTAGAAGCTCTTCGGGCCAATCGGTACTTGGTTGTAAATCCTACTTCATAGAATCTCGATCTCCAAAGTTGATAAGGAGAATCATTGAGTGACGACAGTTTATGATCTTGTATTGTATTATTGATTCCCATGGCAAAGACAAATTGAGTGGTCCATCTCCTCGTCCACCTTCTCCTCCATCTTCTTTCTCTACGTTCCTGGCGTTCATAATAATCTTCGTCTGTAAAGCGTAATTGAAAAGTTCTGTTTCCAATAGAAAAGGTGCTCTCTTCATAATACTTATCCTCCCCAAAGATTTTACCATCTGTTTTATCTTGCACCAGTTGACGCAGTTTTTGTTCTTGAATTCCTACCAGATATTCAATACGCTTTGCATGGTATACGGCTGCTTCTTTTTTTAACTGATCTGCTTCGGTTTTTGTAACGGTTCCCTCTTCCAACTGTAAGTTAATATCCTTTACTTTCATTTTAAGAGAATCCTTTTGTTGCTTGGTAATACGATCTATCTTCTTAGAGATTCTTTTTACCTCACTCTCAAATGTTCTCTCTTGAGAGTAACCCATAGTTGTACAAAACAACACTAGTATGATTAGTATTCTTTTCATGATATTCTATTCCTAAATTTTGTTATTAATTGTTCCTGTTAGCAATGGCAGTTGCTACATCAGACACTCTTTTTTTGATAAATTTGTAGAAATTATTTTGAAAGCTTTCTTCGTTAACGTCTCTTTCTACTTCTGCCAAAATGGTATTTGGATTTATTGTTAGTTTGTTCTTTTTCAACTCATCACTAATGATGTCTAACACTTTTTGTTTTGATATTTGATACTCGGTATAGTACTCTTTAATCTCCTTTCGAGTATGCGTCACAGAGTACAACAATGCTTCGCTATCTACGTAGATCCCACTTTTAGATTTTCGATGAGGAAGTGTATCGGTCTTTAAGGTTTCTCTTGTAGCTACAACCGTTTTTTCTTCCTTTTTAATTTCGTTGATTTTCTTTTCGTCAATAGGCTTCAAATCTACTTTTGGAGATTGAACAGCTACTTCCGTTTTGATACTTTTGATTTTTTTACTCTCTTTTTGCTCTTTCAAAGGCACTCTGTTCTTCTTCTCTTCTACAGTACTCTCTGCAATTACAGTTTCTGATTCCTTCGGGACAATGCTCTCTTTTTTAAACTTCTTATCATCAATAGGCAGCATCTCTTTCACATTCTCTTTTACAATGGTATTCTCTGGTATCGCTGACGCATCTTCTTTATCATTTAAATAAAAGAATAGAGATACAATTAAAAGGATTGATGCTGCATAACCTAGGTAGAAAAACCAACTTCTTTTCTTTTTTCTCTCCTGAGCATCTAGTTGAGTAGACAATCGTTCCCAAGCCGACTCAGAAGGTTGAATCTCCCTCTCTTGTAATTTTTCTCGAATGCTATTTTCAAATTTATTTTCCATCTTCTAAAATCAGATTCACTTTTTTGTAATTCTCTTGCAACCACTTTCTCGCTTTGAACAATTGTGATTTGGAGGTGCTCACTGAAATATTCAATTCTTTGGCAATCTCTGCATGCTTATAGCCTTCAATTGCATATAAATTAAATACCATCTTGTATCCCTCAGGTAAGCCATCAATGAGTTTTTGTATGTCCTCCACAGATGTATTCTCTAGACTTTCTGTTGCCAGATCGTTGTATACATAATCTTCATCGGTTGTTCGGATAGGATTCTTTTTCCTTAAATATGACAAACAAGTGTTGACCATAATTCTTCGAATCCAACCCTCAAAGCTACCTTCGTGTTTGAACTTTTGTAAATGGGTAAAAACTTTTAAAAATCCGGATAACATCAATTCTTCTGCGTGATGATTGTCTTTTACATACTGTCTGCACACACCTAACATTTTTGGAGAGTAGTAGTCAAAAATTTCTTTTTGCGCTTCTCTATCCTGCTGAATCGCACGTTGGATGGTTGGTTTTTGTGTTGTATGTAAAGGAATAATCTTCAATCCAGATTTTTATTTTTTACTGCCTTACAAATATAGAGACTACAGGTTTTGAAAAAAGGTTGCCCTTTTAATTGTAAATTATGAATTACGAATTTTTAATGATGAATTTGAAATTCAAATGAAAGACTATTGAGACGGAGATTTGTAACAGTTACTTTCTGTGAACAATGAACAATGATCAGTTGTTAGATGTTGGTTGTTGGTTGCTAGGGAGTTCGAAAATATATTTACATCTTCAAAATATTCTTTTTCACTTTATAAACCTTCTAACTTTCATCTTTGCCACTTTGAAACTCTGCTACTTTGAATCTTCGTTTTTAATCTTAGAGATTCTCGCGTCGCTTTCCCTTCGACAAGCTCAGGGTGACAGCTCCTCAGAATGACACATTATTTCATTGTTACATTAATACATTATCAAATTTTCTAACTTTCATCTTTGCCACCTTGAAACTCTATTACTTTGAATCTTCGTTTTTAATCTTAGAGATTCTCGCGTCGCTTTCCCTTCGACATGCTCAGGGTGGCAGCTCCTCAGAATGACACATCATTTCATTGTTACATTAATGCATTATCAAATTTTCTAACTTTCATCTTTACCACCTTGAAACTCCGCTACTTTGAATCTTCGTTTTTAACCTTAGAGATTCTCGCGTCGCTTTCCCTTCGACATGCTCAGGGTGACAGCTCCTCAGAATGACACATTATTTCATTGTTACATTAATACATTATCAAATTTTCTAACTCATAACTCAACACTCTTCATTCACAACTTTAATATGCATCCACGTCAATAATAAAACGAATGGGTCTAAAATCTGCCACAGCCTGAAACGTATTTTGAATCTTGGCAATTTGCTGTTTTGTTTTCCCCAAAGACTGTTTGGGAGGTATTTTAATGATTAAATTTTTGATGTATTGATTCCGTATTCTAGCAACTGCTGGAGCCGAGGGTCCTAAAACATGTTCATGAAATACATTTTGCAATGCCTTTGCCAACCAATTGATTCCAGCATCTACTTTTTGATAATCTTTGTGCTTTAGTGTAATCTTGATCAATCGGTAATAAGGAGGGTAATGAAATTGCCAGCGATCTTGCAATTGCTCTTGAAACATTTCTACATAATCTGTTGTAGAAACTTGCTGTAGAATTTGATGATACGGATTGTAAGTTTGTATCATGACTTTTCCTCTTTTTTTAGAGCGTCCTGCTCTACCCGAAACTTGCACCATTAATTGGAATGCACGTTCATGAGCGCGGAAATCTGGGAAGTTTAACATCATATCTGCATTCAAAATCCCCACTAAAGAAACATTGTCAAAGTCCAATCCTTTTGAGAGCATTTGTGTTCCTACCAAAATATCAATTTCTCTAGTTTCAAAGGCACCTATAATCTTTTGATAACCGTATTTTCCTCGTGTTGTATCTAGATCCATTCGACCTACATTGTAATCTGGAAAGAGTTCTTTCAATTCCAACTCTATCTGTTCTGTTCCAAAACCTTTCGTGTCGAGTTGATTGCTTCCACAAGCTCCACAACTATTAGGCATGGCACGCTGGTAATTGCAATAGTGACAACGCAACTCGTTTTTGAACTTATGATATGTTAAACTCACATCGCAATTAGGGCACTGTGGAGAATTTCCACAGGTTTTACACTCTACAATAGGGGAAAATCCACGTCTGTTTTGAAACAAGATGATTTGCTCTTTCTCATCGAGAGCTTCCTGGATTTGTTTCAATAAAACATCGGAAAAGTGTCCGTTCATTTCTCGCTTTCGATGTTTCTCTTTGAGGTCGACAAGTTCAATAGATGGCAATTGAATTTCTCCAAAACGCCTACTCAATTCTACAAACCCGTATTTCTTTTCACGAGCATTGAAATAGCTTTCTAAAGAGGGAGTCGCTGATCCTAGCAGAATCTTTGCTTTGTGCATTTTAGACAAGACAATGGCAGCATCTCTAGCATTGTAGCGTGGAGAGGGTTCAAATTGTTTGTATGAAGTTTCATGCTCTTCATCAACCACAATCAACCCCAGCTTGGAAAATGGGAGAAAAATGGAAGAACGAGCCCCTAAAACAATCTGTGCTTTGGATTTGTTTTCCAATACATTGTTCCAAACTTCGACACGTTCATTCATCGAATATTTGGAGTGAAAAACAGAAATTTGATTCCCAAAATAGTTTTGCAATCGCACAATAATTTGAGTTGTCAGAGCGATTTCTGGCAATAAGAACAATACTTGTTGACCACTATCCAAGACTTCTTGAATCAACTTTGTATACACTTCAGTTTTTCCAGAACTAGTAACACCCTGCAACAAAGTAACATCTTTCTCTAGAAAGGAAGTTTTGGTCTCTTGCAAAGCTTGTAATTGAAATTCATTCAATTCTTTCAATTCATTAGTGTCTCCTTGATAAGAGATGCGATCCGTTTGGACGTGATAAAACTCAAAAATCTCTTTATCTACTAGCGCTTTTACGATCGCTGATGAAGCTCCAGAATGTTCCTCCAAATCTTTTGCTTTGATCGGTTTTTTAGAGGTTGTTAACTGAAAATAACTTAACACAGCTTCTCGTTGCTTCTTTGCTCTTGACAATTCTTCTAACAAAGGTTCTAGATAGCTTTCATCATTGTATTGCGCATGCAAACGAACATATTTGACCAATTTCGGTTTGTATTGCTCGTAAATTTCTTCTTTGATGTAAATAGCCGACTTGTGAATTAATTCATTGATTATCGGCAATACTTTGTTTTTCTGTATAATATCTGCTATCTGATGTACTGTCAATTGCGATTGATGCTGCAGAGCTTCGTAAATCAAAAACTCTTCATCATTGAGAATGTCCTCATTTTGAAAAGCTTGGTTTTTATAAACAATGGTCTCACTTTCCAATAAAAAGGCAGAGGGCAAAGCAGCGCGATAGACGTCTCCTAGTGCACACATGTAATAGCTAGAGAGCCATTCCCAATGCTGCAATTGCAGGGTATTTACAATGGGTTTTTCATCTAAAATTTGAAGAATTTCTTTGGCCTCATACAATTCTGGAGGTGTTTGGTGTAAACCAAATACCAGACCTGTATACATTTTGGTATTTCCAAAAGAGACTGCTACTCGCATTCCTTTTTCAAGAAACTCATATTCAGCTTCTGTTACCGAATAGGTAAATGTTTTCTGAATAGGAATGGGCAATATGACGTCTATGAAGTATTTCAAAAGTTGTATCAAAAATAAATGTCATTTCGAAATGAGCTTGAAAAGCGATTGAGAAATCTCATATTTCATAAAGATTTCTCGACTGCACATATGCAGGCTCGAAATGACAGTGAATATTCAAAACTACTGAATTTTCAGAATACTCTTGAGATTATTTTTGTTAGGAATTAAGTTCTGATGTCTGAACAAATAAGCGATGTTATCCTTTCTTTTCTATTTGACGCAATAGATTCATTTTTTCAATCAAATCCCCTTGAATCGCTACAACAGCTGGTTTAGGAATATTGTCTTGATCAAAAGGCCATTTACTTGTAGGGTTGTTTACATCTTTAGTCTGCTCACCTGGATGCTGAACACTTAAAAATAATGTCTTACCATCTGGGGAAAACCAAGGTCCCGTAAGTTCTGCATCTCTAGGAGCTGAAGCAACACGGATCACCTTTCCGGCATCTGAACCATATCTGGGAATGACAAACAAACTGTTATTTTTAAAAGGCATATAAGGGCCTCCTTCTTTATTCATAGAGCTTCCTGACATATCAGAAGTGATCCAAAGATTTCCAGACATATCAAAGGCTAAATTATCTGGACAAGAGAACCCGTTCTCCTCTCCACCTGCTTTGTATGTTGTAGCTTTGAATGTTAACGAATCAAATTTATGATCTGTCTCTTCAATTTTTAGTATAGAACCGTGATAGTCTCCCTTGCGCTTATTGTTTGTAAGGGTAATGAAAATATTCCCCGTTACAGGATCGATCTCAATGTCTTCAGGTCTGTTCAATTCGGTGGCTCCTAACAATTTTGCTGCTTCACGAGCTCTGACCAATACCTCTGTTTGATCTTTAAACTTCTCTTGCAAAACAGATTGAGATTCCCAATCTAATGCCAACCACTTTCCATTGATGGTATCTGCAACATACAATGTTCCTTCTTTTAAAGAACCAGGTTTCGATGAGACAAACTTGTATATATGCTCGTCTGCTTTGTCATCACCTGTGTAAGCCACTACTCGCTTATCATCCAATTCGTATAGCGTACAACATTCATGTGAAAACCGCCCTAGAGCAATGTGTTTCTGTGCATCTCCTGTTTTGGGGTCAATTTCTACCACCCATCCATAATGTTCTGGTGGATAATTGTAAAATTTCTCCCAACCTAACCAGCTTGCTTTCTTTTTAGGTTCGTTGTTTTCGTCATACACAGTTTCTCCAAACATACTGTGATAGTTTTCTTCACAGGTAATAAAGGTATTCCAAGGTGTAATGCCTCCAGAACAATTGCTATTGGTTCCCATGAAAATATTTTTTCCTTTGATCGGTTGATTCCAGTTGATTTTGATTGGAGTTTGTGCAGTAATTCTCCTGTTATAAGGATCGTTTTTAACTACCGACCATTTTCCGTTCTCTTCTCTAATTCGGACAATACTTCCTCCTACACTGTACATTTCCCTATCCACTTGCTCTACAGTCCTATTCTCCATGGGGTTGTCATGTGCTCTAAAATTAAAGCCAGACACAAATAGTGGATCAGCATATTCGTGATTGACCCATAGCAATCCATCTTTTGGGTTTTCTTTGTCTAGAGGAATAAAACAAGTATAGTCGTTGTTAAAACCAAAGGTGTCTTGATCACTAATCTTATCTCCCCACTTCACAATCACGTGAGATTCCATTCCATTGGCCAATAGCAATTCATCTTTATCAGATGCTTCTATTGCCTCTAAAACTAGGTTCTTTAATCTTTTTAAAGTCTCCTCAGATGCATTGGTTACATCAGATGTTGGGTTTGTCGTGTTTCCACAACTCATTAAAAAAGGTGGAATGATGGTAGCTCCCAGACTTGCTTTTCCTACAAATGAGATAAATTTCCTCCGATTGTATAGCATCTTATTTGTCGATTTATAATTGTATTAATAAACTTCTTCTACTGGCCAATTGTCTTGATATCCCAACTCCCAATCCGGAATAGAAAGTTCTTTCTCTGTTGCTAAACAGGCATCTAAATTTGCCTTAATTAAGGCTTCGTTCATGTCCTGACCAATGAAAACAATTTCATTCTTTCGGTCTCCAAAAATAGGATCCCAACCTGATTCTATTTCTTCTTGATTGTCTAAAAAAGAAGCATATTGAATGCGCTGGTCAAATGGCATTGTACTCCACCAAATCCCAGCGTTATCTGCTCTCAGTGATCCACCTGCTTGTCCCCAAATTAAAGCTTGTTTAGGTCTCGAAGCTATCCAGAATAAACCTTTACTCCTAATCACATTTTGAGGAAAATAATTTTGTAAATAATTCCAAAAACGCCCTGGATCAAAAGGTCTTTTACTGCGGTAGACAAAAGAGCTAATTCCGTATTCTTCCGTTTCTGGTGTGTGTGCATCCTTATTGAGTTCTTCAATCCAACCTGCGCTCTGCTCTGCTTCCTCAAAGTCAAACAAGCCTGTGTGTAATATTTCTTTAGGATTGACTTTACTGAAGGTGGATTCGATAATCTTTGCTGATGGGTTTAACTTTTGAATTGTTGCTTTTAAAATTGACAATGCTTTCTTAGTAACAAGATCTGCTTTGTTTAGAATAATCACATTTGCAAACTCAACTTGATCCGTTAGAAGATTCACAATGGTACGATAGTCACCATCAATATCTGTCAAATCTCTATCTTTCAATGTCTCTGGGCTTCCAAAGTCCTTAAAAAAATTAAAAGCATCTACCACTGTAACCATGGTGTCTACATAACTGAAACGAGAAAGATCTATTCCATTCTCTTCATCTACAAAAGAAAAGGTTTGAGCAACAGGAATGGGTTCACTAATTCCAGTACTCTCAATTAACAAGTAATCAAATCTATTTTCCTTTGCCAAGCGTTCTACTTCTTCCATTAAGTCTTCTCTAAGTGTGCAACAGATACATCCATTACTCATTTCAACCAACTTCTCTTCGGTACGAGACAAAGTATTCTCACTCTTTACCAAATCAGCATCTACATTGACTTCACTCATATCATTTACAATCACAGCTACTTTCAGCCCTTCTTTGTTATGCAAAACATGATTTAATAGTGTAGTTTTTCCAGCTCCGAGGAAGCCACTTAAAACAGTGACAGGTAATTTTTTAGCTAATACAGCCATTTTTTTAGATATTTTGATTTGTATTACATTTCGAACATATTCCAGCCAACATAATTTCTGCTGAATTGATTTGCACATTGGGAATATTAGGAATGTCTATATGAAGTGGAATACACTCAACCCTTCCACAATCACTGCAATGAAAATGTGGATGGGTGTCAGAATGTTTGTGAGAAGAACAATCAGAACACTTTGCATACCATTTTAACCCATTCTTTCCTAAAAATGAGTGTACCACGCCCTCCTTCTCTAGTCGATCTAGTATGCGATATACCGTAGTCTTATTCATGTGATCTGACATACTTTCAACTAAGTTGACAACTGAAATAGCACTATTAGATTCATGAAATACATCCATCATCAACTTTACAGATTTTGTTTTTCTTAAAATTCCCATAAAACAAAATTAGTGCAACTTGGTTGCAATAGCAAAATTTTCTTCTGTATATTTGCTGCACAGTTCCACCAACTATATTATATATGATAACAATCCAAAATGTTAGCAAATCTTTTCGAGGGAATCTTGCGGTTAAAAATCTCAATTTAGAGATTGCCAAAGGTGAAATATTAGGTCTATTAGGTGCCAACGGAGCAGGAAAATCAACTACAATTAACATGCTTCTAGGTTTCTTAAAACCCGATACTGGTTCGATTACAGTCAAAGGAATTGATGCTTCAAACAAATCAGACGAAGCTCGTCAACTCATTGGATACATTCCAGAGAATGTAAATTTATATCCGTACCTCACCGGAATAGAAAATTTGAATTATTTCTGCCAATTGGGAGGACTATCTTATAGCAAAAGTGAGCTGACCGACATGCTTACAAAATGTGGCTTAGAATCTGAAGCACATCACAAAAAAGTAAGTGATTTTTCTAAAGGAATGCGACAAAAAGTTGGAATTGCAATTGCTTATGCTAAAAAGGCCGAGGTCTACCTATTGGATGAACCTGCAAGTGGTCTGGATCCTTTAGCAAGCAATGAACTTTCTGAGTTGCTAAAAAAATTGGCCAATGAGGGAGCAGCTATACTAATGGCATCTCATGATCTTTTCAGGGTAAGAGAAGTGTGTCACAAAATTGGAATTTTAAAGAAGGGTAGTTTGGTGAAAGAGCTATTGACTGAAGAAGTAACTGCGAATGAATTAGAACAATTGTACTTGGACTTCATGAAAAACTAACTAAGTTATGTGGACCATTATAAAAAATGAAGGGAATTTTCTTCGTCGTAACAAAATACTTCTTCTACTCAGTCTTGGCTTCGTACTTATATTGATCACATCCCTTTTGATGGGCAATAAACAAGTACAACAACAAAGCCTTTCCTATGAAACAGCCAAAGAGCATATAAGAGGCCAATGGGAGAGCATCAAAGAGATGAATCCACACAGTGCTGCTCATTATGGAACTTATGTGTTTAAGCCTAGTAATCTACTGAGTAGCTTGGATGAAGGTGTGAATAGCGTTACTGGAAATGTTTTGCGTGTTGAGGGGCATGTACAAAATGAAATTGTTCATTCAGAAGCCTCCCAAATGGAGGTTGTTTCTAAATTCGGGAAGTTAAAGAGCGCTCTTCTGCTTCAATATATTGTTCCTTTGTTATTGATTTTTTTGGCCTTTCATACGGTGAGTAGTGAAAAACAGAGTGGCCGATTAAAGCTGTTAATTCTACAAGGAGCCAAACCTTTTTCACTAGTCATTGCAAAAACGATGGCAGTATGGCTGTATGGAATTGCACTGTTAGTACTGGTGATTATTGTATATGCAATTCTAAATTTAGAGAGCATAACTGGAGAAATTGTAACAAGAACCTTCTTATTCTTCCTCTCCTATGCTACTTATTATTTTATCTTAACTGGGCTTGCTGTTTTCTTTTCAGTACGATGGCAGAATGCCACAGTTGCATTGACTTCTATGCTAGGCATCTGGATTCTCTGGACCATATTCATTCCTAATATCATGATGAGTTCTGTAGAAAAATGGCATCCACTCCCAAGTCGTGCTGAGTTTAAAGCAGCGATGACAGAAGATCGCTCCAAGGGAATTGACGGACACAATCCATCGGATGAAAGAGGAAAAGAGTTAAAAGAGAAGGTTTTAAAAAAATACAAAGTAGATTCCATTTCTCAGCTTCCTATCAATTTTGATGGTATCAGAATGCAAGCTGATGAAGATTATGGAAATATCGTCTGGGATAAACATTTCGGAAATCTACGCGATGTGCAAGCACAGCAAAAAGCGAGTTTTCAACTAGGAGGAATTCTCAATCCATTTATTTCATTGCAAAATACCAGTAAAGGTTTTGCAGGAAATGATAATTTGCATCACCAAGAGTTTTTACTTCAGGTAGAGAAATATCGTAGAGTTTTAATCAAACAACTAAATGATGAGCATGCCTATGGAGGATCAAAGTCTGGCGACTGGGGTTGGAAAGCAGACAATACTTTTTTTAAGTCCATTGCTGATTTTAAATATCAACCTATCGCACTGAAAACAGTATTTTCAGGGTATTTAATAGATGTCATGTTATTACTTTTATGGGCTTTGTTTATTCTATTTCTTCTTTATAGAGGAGCTAAAAAAATACAGGTTGTATGAAAGCATTGAAGATTTTTTTATTCGAGGGAAAACACTTTGCTCGTAATCCATTCAAAATCGTTGCTCTTTTACTGTTCATAATAGCTGGTATTTATGGGTTGCATAATGGAGCTAATTTGTATAAAAATCAATTGGTTGAGATTCAAAAAATCAATCAGAATATTGAGAAAGAAAGGCAAAATATTATCAACTATTACGATGAAGGAAAAACGGGTCCACAAGCACGACCATGGGTAAATGTTACAGAGCCTTTCTGGGCAATTTGGTATTCAAGTACATACAATTTTAAAAAACCCTCACCTACAATGGTCTACAGTATAGGGCAAGCAGAACAATATGGGTTTTACAAGAAGGTTACTTTTTCGAGTAGTCCGTACGACGCTGATATGGCAGAAGAAATTGCCAATCCAGAGCGCATACAAAATGGAACATTGGATTTTTCGTTTGTCGCCCTCTTTCTACTTCCCTTAGTGCTCCTCATCCTTATTTATAACATTAAGAGTTATGAAAGTGAACAAGGCTTTTTACCACTTATCCTAGTACAAAGCGCCTCCAAAAATACTTGGGTATTCTCAAGAGTATTGTTTTATTTTTTACTCATCTTTCTATCTATAATTTTATTATTAGTTTATGGAGCTACTTTAACGAATGTGTTCACATTAACTAGCGGAATCTTAGGTGATTTAATTTTGATTAGCTTCTTCTACTTAATGTTTTGGGGAGTCTTGTATGCTATGATTCTTTTTAGAGGAAAAAGTATTTTAGGAAATACACTTCAAATGGTTGGTTTGTATTTATTGTTTACTTTTATCATCCCTGCTGCTGTTCACCAGTGGATTAGTATTGAGAAACCAACAAATCTGATGACTGATTTTATCGATGCAACTAGAGACAAAAAACAGGAACTATATGATTTACCAAACGAGGTTGCAGAAGCAAAATTATTTGAAATGTATCCTCAAATAAAGAATACAGAAATTGCAAAAGATTCTACAAAGAATTTAGGGGCACTGAACGATTCTTTCTATGCATTAACCAATCAATTGATGAAAGAAAGTATCGCTCCCATTCAGCAAGAAAGCTTAGAGAAAAACCAAATGGTTCAGAGTACTTATTGGTTTAATCCTGTGACGTATTTCCAAAATCATTTCAACAAACAGTCGGGAACACATTACCAAGATTACCAACAGTATAGAAATCAAATTCAAACTTCCATAGATCAACAGATAAGAGCACTTGTTCTTGATACTTATGGAGGTGTCAAAGTCGACAAACCAAAATATTTAGATTACCTCAAAAAATTCAATAATGATCAGTAAATTAGAAGTAAATTCCGATTTTTTAGGAACTATTGCAAGTAGTTTGTGCTTGTTACACTGTATCGCTACGCCTCTGCTATTTGTCATCCAACCAATATCGGTTCAAACGGAGGCTGCTCCTTTTTGGTGGAAAAGTTTGGATTATCTATTTCTGTTGATTTCCTTTTTTGCTGTGTATCAATCTGCAAAAAAATCTTCAAAAGTTTGGATGAAGTATGCACTTTGGATTAGTTGGATCGTGTTAACATTGGCAATATTCAATGAAAAAATTGAATTGTTCCATTTAGGAGAATTGGTTGTTTACATTCCTGCTGTAAGCTTAATTGGGTTGCATTTGTACAACAGAAAATATTGCCAATGCAAAGATGAAACATGCTACGTGTAATAGATGTTTACGCTGATATTTAACTAAATCTTTTTGACTATCTTGTTTGCATGACAAGAAAAGACTGGGAAAAGCTAGGTAAATATTATCATATAGGTGATCATCAACTCTTTGTGATTGATACAGGTCAAAATTTAAGTAAGTTTAGAGAATTTGAATCAAAAAAAACAATGGTGATTCTTCATGGATATCCTACCTCTACTTTTGATTATTACAAAGTTTTACCAGAACTGTCGAAACACTACAGAATCATTATGCATGATCATTTAGGTTTTGGCTTTTCAGACAAACCAAAAGGCAGTTCTTACTCATTGATTCACCAAGCTGATCGTGCTTTAGCCTTGTGGAAAAAATTAGATTTAAAAAAAGTGATTTTATTTGCGCATGATTATGGAACTTCTGTGGCAACTGAGATTATTGCAAGAGATAACGAAGGATTGTTAGAAATAGAAATTGAAGAATTAATCCTCTCCAACGGTAGCATTCATATTGAACTCTCTCAATTACGAACTATTCAAAAATTATTAAAGCATCAATTTTTAGGAAAATTTGTAGCGATGCTAACCAACTATCCGATTTTTCGTAAAAACATGCGCAATACCTATTTCGATAAAACGAAAGTGACAGATGATGAACTCAAAGAAATGTGGAAGTTGATTGAATTGAATGGAGGACGTAAGATCATTCACAAACTCACTCAATACATTACAGAACGCTACCAATATTGGGATCGATGGGTAGGAGGATTGAAAAAAACACAAATTCCTACTAAAATCATTTGGGCTAAAAATGACCCCATAGCCATTCCCGCTATAGCTGAGTTACTTCATGAAGAAATACCAAATAACAAACTGATATGGATTGAAAATACAGGGCACTTTTTAATGTTGGAAAATCCAATCGAATGGTTGAATAAAATTTCAAATTAGCACTTTTAAAAATATACGTGTTTCTACTTAATTTTAACAAGGGTTTTTGGTATCAAAACTATTAGAATTAGTACCTTGCCAGCTTGAACTTCATTACCAATATGAAAGCTACTGAATGGCGTGAGCTGGGGGATTATGAGATAATTGACAATTGTAAAATATTTGTAATTGACTCATACAAAGCCTTTCCTGAAACTAAAAATAAAGATTTGCCTGTCATGGTAATCTTACATGGATACCCAGTTTCCTCTTATGATTTTCATAAAATCTTGTACAAGCTAGCACAACACTACAGAGTTATACTACACGATCATTTGGGATTTGGCTTTTCAGATAAACCTGTTAAGCACTCATATACAATCATTGAACAAGCAAAAATTGCCATTGCTCTTTGGGAGAAAATGGAGTTGAAAAACTTTGCAATGTTATCCCATGGTTATGGTGGCTCTGTGGCCACAGAAGTTCTTGCCCTCTATAACAATGGAAAGCTTAACTTTCAATTAGATAAACTACTCTTCTGTAATGGGAACATGCACGAAGAATTATCTCGTGTGTTTTTTATCCAAAGACTTCTCATGAGTAAAGTTTTTGGCTACATCACATCTCAGCTTGCTACTTATGCATCAATGAGGCGTGCAATTCGTAATGTGTATTATGATCCATCGAAAATTACCGAAGAAGAATTAAAAGCCATATGGGAAATTGGACTTTATAATAAAGGAAGAAAAGTTTTTCATAAGCTCAGTAGGTTTATAAAAGAACGTGAGGTATACTGGGATCGGTGGATTGGAGCTTTAAGAGAAACCAATGTACATTGTGTCATTATTTGGTCAAAAAACGATCCAATTACTGCTCCTATAGTAGCCAATTTAATGGCTATAGAAATTTCTTATAATGAGCTCCACTGGATGGATAATACTGGATATTTTTCAATGATGGAGAGTCCTGATGAGTGGTTAAACATTGTTTTAAATTAATTTTTCAGATAAAATAAGTATCACTACTTAATTTTAACAATCATTTTTTTTCTACGCATACTAGTTTTAGTAACTTCCAAGCTTAATTTTTTTTCTTGACCATGAAAGCCAGCGAGTGGTATGACTTAGGGAGTTATGAAAACGTAAATGGTTACAATCTATTTGTGATAGATTCTTATAAAGCTTTTCCAGAGACAAAAAACGACTCTCTTCCTGTCATGGTTATTTTACATGGATATCCTACTTCCTCGTACGATTATCATAAAGTTTTAAACAGGTTAGCTCAAAAATACCGCGTAATACTTCATGATTATTTAGGTTTTGGTTTTTCAGACAAACCTACCAAACACATCTATACAGTTATTGAACAAGCCAATATGGCTATTGCGCTTTGGGAAAAGTTAAAACTTGAAAGTCTTGTGATGTTATCACTCGGGTATGGAGGATCTGTAGCCACAGAAGTTCTTGCACAACATGAAGAAGGAAAAATACCGTTTCAATTAGAAAAAATAATTTTTTGTAATGGAAATATGCACCCAGAGTTATCAAATGTAACCTTAATCCATAAACTTCTTATAAGTAGTGTTCTAGGTTATTTAATTTCTCATTTGGGCACCTATAATCTAATGAAACGTCAAATTCGTAATTTATACTACGATGCATCAAAAATATCAGAACAAGAGTTAAAAGCTATGTGGGAAATCGGAATCTTCAACAAAGGAAGGAGGGTTTTTCAAAAAATAAGCAGGTATCTCAAAGAAAGAGAGAAATTTTCGGACCGTTGGGTTGGAGCTTTGAGAGAGACCAATATTCATTGTGTAATTATTTGGTCTAAAAATGATCCTACCAATAATATTATCGTAGCTAACTTAATGTCTATTGAGATTCCTTTTAATGAACTTTATTGGGTGGATAATACAGGCTATTTTCCAATGATGGAAAGCCCTGATGAGTGGCTAAACGTCGTTTTAAATTAGCTTGTTTAAATGAAAACAAGTATTCCTTCTTAACTTTAACAAAGTTCTATCCGCTTAAAGTATGGCAGGTCAATTAAGGGATTGCTTTTTTAGTTTTTCTTGAGCCTTCATACAATTCATACTTTACAAAACGGCAGTCCAAATCGGCATTTTTTAATTCAATTCTCTTAGACGTTCGTAATCCAACATACTTTAAAGCCTGAATATCGGAAGTAATCATCCATGCTGTAGAGCCCGGGTAATTGTGTTTTAGAGTATCTCCTATCTTTCTGTAAAATTCTTCAATATCAATATTCAAACGTTCTCCATAAGGCGGGTTGAATAAAATAGTTGTGTTTCCAAAAACCTCTTTCGTAGAATTGAAAAAATTCACATGATGTACACCTACAAATTCTTCCAAATTCGCATTAATAATATTTTGTTTGGCTTTTCTTACAGCAGAAGGAGCCTTATCAAATCCCATAATCTTAAAATGAGAATTTCGAATTTTCTTCAATAGAGAATCTTGTATGACAAAATATAAATCTTCATCATAATCTTTCCAATTCTCAAAGGCAAAGTGTTTTCTGTTGATATTTGCAGGAATATGATTGGCGATCATCGCAGCTTCAATTAGAATAGTCCCAGAGCCACACATGGGATCAATAAAATTCTCATCACCTGTATATCCTGATAGTAACACCAATCCAGCCGCCAATACTTCGTTTATTGGTGCAATGTTTGTGGCACTTCTATAACCTCGCTTATGTAAAGAGTCACCAGAAGAGTCCAAAGAAATTGTACACCAATCTTTCTGAATGTGTACATGTACTTTTACATCTGGATACTTTAAATCTACATTCGGGCGTTTGCTGAATTTATGGCGAAAATAATCTGCAATGGCGTCTTTCGACTTTAGAGAAATATAATGCGAATTCGAAGTAAAGTTTTTTGAATTGACAACCGCTCCAATGGCAAAAGTTCCATCTACATCTAAATACCTTTCCCATTTAATCTTTTGAATGGCTTCATAGAGATCTTCCTCATCATAAATTTTACAAGTCTTAATAGGTTTTAATACACGAATGGCTGTTCTTAAAGCGATATTCGCTTTGTATAAAAAACCTTTATCTCCACGAAAAGAAACACTTCTTATCGCTTCCTTCACTTCTTTAGCGCCTAACTTTCGTAATTCATCTGCCAACACACCTTCTAGTCCTTTTAAGGTAGTCGCTGTCATCTTAAAATCTTGATGCTTCTCATTTCGATCCATATCGCAAAAGTAGGGTATTTAAGTTAGATGAAGAATGTTTAATGTTCGATGTTATGAAGCATAACTTTTCCAAGTTTTAGGGAGGTGTTACTTGATAAAGTCTTTCTTTGCGGGCAAAGCGAAGTAAATCCATATATTAAATTGTAAACATATTTACGCAATGATAATACATTTACAGTCTATTCGATTTTGACTATAGCCACAAATTTATTTGGATTATTTGCTTAGAATTGTATCATGAATTCATTCCCTTATTAATCCATTGAAGGATTGTTAGAAAAACGTACTTTTGCCTACTTACAAACATGGAAAATACAGACTGGTTCACATATTGGTTCAATACGCCATACTATCACATACTATATAAAGATAGAAATGATGTAGATGCACAGTTATTCATGCAAAACATCACTCAGTTTTTAGCACTTCCAAAAGAAGCGCATATATTGGATCTTCCTTGTGGAAAAGGAAGGCATGCTGTATATCTAAATTCTTTAGGGTATCGTGTAACGGGTGGTGATTTATCCGAAAATAGTATCGCACATGCCAAGCAATTTGAAAATGACCGATTGCGATTTAAAGTGAAAGACATGCGTCAGCCTTTTCGAAATCGATACGATACTATTTTTAATTTGTTTACCAGTTTTGGATACTTTCAAACTGATGAGGAAGAGATTCAAGTTTTAAAGAACATTAAAGAAGGTTTGCAAAAAGAGGGTGTTTTGGTGCTCGACTTCTTAAATGTGGTAAAAGTGAAAGAGTATTTGGTAGAGAAAGAGATCAAAACTGTAGATGGAATTGATTTTCATATTGAGAGAGAAATCAAAGAAGGTTTTATTTTAAAACATATTTCTTTTCAAGATAAAGGAAAAGACTTTTCTTATACAGAGCATGTAAAATACCTAGACCTGAAGAAGTTTATCAAATATTTTGAAGCTGCCAATCTGAAAGTCACTCATGTTTTTGGTGATTATCAATTAGCTGAATTCAACTCAAAAACTTCAGATCGTTTAATCCTAATTGCTGAGTGATGACGTATCTTTTTCTTATTGGATCCGTAGTTCTTGGTGGTTTGTTAGTCCTGATTTTAAAGCCCACAAAACAAATCACACAATTGTTACTGGCGTTTAGTGGAGCTTATCTTCTTTCTGTGACTATTTTGCACCTACTTCCCGAAGTCTATATTGCTACAGAAGACACAAAGGTTGTTGGTATTTGTATCCTTTTAGGAATTGTATTACAATCTATACTAGAATCGTTCTCAAAAGGAGCTGAACACGGGCATATTCATCTGCACTCTGACGGAAAGTCTTTTCCTAAGATGTTGTTTTTTAGTTTGAGTCTCCATGCCTTCTCCGAAGGGCTACCTATTGAGCATGCAGGTGAGAATTTACTATGGGCAATTGTGGTTCACAAGGTTCCTATTGCGGTGGTATTGACAAGCTTTTTATTGCATGCCAAGTTTTCGAAAACGACCACCATTCTTTTCTTATCTATTTTTGCTCTGATGAGTCCACTAGGCGTGTTACTTTCTGAGCAAATACAAATGTTAGAAGAATACATCATGGAAATTACAGCTGTGATTATTGGGGTCTTCTTACACATTTCTACCATCATCCTCTTTGAAAGCACACAGGATCACAAATTCAACTTAAAAAAGTTTTTGGCCATTATTGCAGGTATTTTGCTGACGCTTTTCACATTATAATTTCACCTACCTATCTTTAAAGAATTGGGAAATCTAATAGATTTATTGTTGATTAATTCGCCACGTCTGAAATAAACTTGATGCGCATGAGTCTAAGTTCTTCTTCGTCATAGTCGCCATCAAATTCGTCTAATGCGTCTTGTATTTTATCGGATTCTGCCTCCATAAAGTATTCGTGGATTTCTTCTTGCTGATCTTCGTCTACCAAATCCTCGATAGCATAATCGATGTTGAGTTTGGTTCCAGAATAGACAATGGCTTCCATTTCTTTGATCAATTCTGGCATCTCCAGTCCTTTTGAGCTGGCAATATCCATTAAAGGAAGTTTCCTGTCTGTATTCTGTATGATGTATAATTTCAATCCCGAATTGACTCCTGTACTTTTTACGATCAAATCATCTGGTCGCGTGATGTCATTATCTTCTACGTACTTCTCTATCAGCGTCAGAAACTCTCGTCCAAATTTTCTCGCCTTCCCTTCTCCTACTCCATGCACTTTCGAAAGTTCTTCTAGAGTGATCGGATACTTTAAAGCCATATCATCCAGAGACGGATCCTGAAAAACGGCAAAAGGAGGGACACCTTGCTTTACCGCTACTTTTTTCCGAAGGTCTTTCAACATTTTTACTAGTTTCTCATCCGCTGCACCACCAGAATTTTTAGCATTGGTAATAATATCCGATGTATCTTCTTCAGAATATACATGATCTTCTGTCATCATAAATGAATATGGATTCTCTATGAAATTCAACCCTTCTTGGGTGATCTTAATTACACCATACTGTTCAATCTCTTTGCGAATTAGATTTACGACCAATATCTGACGTAAAAGTGCCATCCAATAACTCCCCTCTTTCTCTTTTCCACAGCCAAAAAACGGTTGTAAATGTGTTTTATGAGAGTTCAGCATGGCATTTTCTTTACCAATCAATGTATTTACAATCTCTTTTGATTTGTATTTTTCTTTGGTATCTCTAACGACAGATAGCAGTTTTACTACATCATCACTAGCTTCGTGTTTCTTCTTTGGGTTCCTCGTATTATCATCCATATCAGCACCTTTCCCATTCACTTCATCAAATTCCTCTCCGAAATAATGCAATAGATACTTTCTACGTGACATAGAAGTTTCTGCATAACCTACTACCTCCTGTAAAAGAGCATGTCCAATTTCTTGTTCAGCTACAGGTTTACTGGCCATAAATTTTTCAAGCTTCTCAATGTCTTTGTATGCATAAAAAGCCAGACAATAACCTTCTCCATCGTCTCTACCAGCACGACCTGTTTCTTGATAATAGCTTTCTAAACTTTTAGGAATATCATGATGAATTACAAATCGTACATCAGGTTTGTCAATCCCCATTCCAAAAGCAATGGTTGCCACTACAACATCACAATCTTCCATAAGGAACATATCTTGATGTTTCGCTCTCGTTTTGGCATCGAGTCCAGCATGATAGGGAACTGCTTTAATTCCATTCACTTGAAGTACTTGCGCAATCTCTTCCACTTTCTTTCTACTCAGACAATAGATAATTCCAGACTTACCTGGTCTTTGCCTTACAAAGCGAATAATATCCTTTTCTACCTCTTTGGTCTTAGGTCGAACTTCATAAAATAAATTTGGACGATTGAAAGAGGCTTTGAAAGTTTTAGCACCCGTTATACCTAGCGTTTTTAGAATATCTTCCTGTACTTTTTCAGTAGCCGTAGCAGTTAAACCAATTACAGGAACATTATCTATTTGTTTTATAATGTTTTTCAGGTTTCTATATTCAGGTCTAAAGTCATGCCCCCATTCAGAAATACAGTGTGCTTCATCAATAGCCACAAAAGATATCTTTTGTTGTTTTAAAAAATCTACATATTCCTCTTTTATCAGTGATTCAGGGGCAACATATAAAAGCTTAGTGATACCCGAAGAAATATCTGACATTACTTGATGAACCTCAGATTTATTCAAAGAAGAATTCAATACATGAGCTATTCCATGGTTTTCTGAAATTCCTCTTAATGCATCCACTTGATTCTTCATTAATGCTATTAAAGGGGAGATTACAATGGCTGTGCCCTCTTTCATCAAGGCGGGTAGTTGATAACAGAGTGATTTTCCTCCACCTGTTGGCATAATTACAAAAGTGTCATTATCATTGAGAATGCTCGTTATGACATCTTCCTGTAGACCTTTGAATTGACTAAATCCAAAAAACTTTTTTAAAGAAGCGTAAATATCCATTTATAAATTTTTCCTCATTACTTTGTCATCTTATCACATACAGACAATCCGTTTACAAATGTTTGGGGTCTATGAATTTTGTAGTAAGTTTGCTTAATATTTTTATTACTTAAATATATAACTTTTTTTATTACAGATAAAAATAAAACAATCCTTGAAAGATTTACAGAATATAACCGCAATTGCTAAGGAAACAATTCTTTCAGAAAGTAAGGCCATTGCTAGTTTAACGAGCTTTTTAGACGATAATTTTGAAAATGCTGTTCGATTTATTTTAAGTTCGAAAGGGAGAGTTATCGTTACCGGAATTGGTAAAAGTGCCAACATTGCTACAAAAATTGTCGCGACATTGAATTCTACAGGAACTCCAGCTATCTTTATGCATGCTGCAGATGCCATACATGGGGATTTGGGTATCATACAAAAAGATGATGTTGTAGTTTGCATTTCTAAAAGTGGTAATACGCCGGAAATAAAAGTTTTGGTTCCTCTCATCAAAAACTCTCAGAATAAAATTATTGCCATTACAGGAAATACGGATTCCTTTTTAGGAAAAGAAGCTGATTTTACTTTAAACACCTATGTTGAGAAAGAGGCTTGTCCGAATAATTTAGCACCGACAACGAGTACAACGGCACAATTGGTCATGGGAGATGCCTTAGCTGTTTGCTTGCTTAAAATGAAAGGATTTACAAGTTCAGATTTTGCAAAATACCATCCTGGTGGTGCTTTAGGAAAGCGCTTGTATTTGAGAGTTTCTGATTTGATACAGAATAATGAATCTCCAAATGTGCATACTGAAGCTTCTATTGCTGATGTTATTGTAGAAATAACTGAAAAGCGATTGGGTGTGACAGCCGTTTTAGATTCAGAAAAGAATATTGCTGGAATTGTTACTGATGGTGATATTAGAAGAATGCTAAGTGCTTCCAATGATATTTCCAATTTAACTGCCAAAGATATTATGGGTAAAAGCCCAAAAGTAATTTCACAAGATGCGATGGCCATAGAAGCTCTAGAGGTATTGGAAAGTAATAATATCACTCAAATACTCGTTGTTGATCAAGATGAGAATTATAAAGGAGTTGTTCACTTACACGACATTTTAAAAGAAGGAATATTTTAGATGGCACAAGAAAAAGAAATGTCCTTTTTAGCTCATTTAGAAGAGCTCAGATGGCACCTAGTGAGAAGTGCAATAGCAATTTTAGCAGTAGCTATCTCTATTTTTGTGTTCCGAGAATTTGTTTTTGACAATTTCATTCTAGCACACTTAAAACCTGATTTCATTACATACGAGACCTTTTGTACAGTATTCTCAGCTGTAGGAATAGAAACTGATTTTTGTTCCATTTCATTTCCACAGAGTTTACAAAGTATAAAAATGATGTCCCAATTGATGAATGCCATTTGGACAGCTGTGGTCCTGGGTTTTATTACTAGTTTTCCTTATGTTTTATGGGAAATCTGGCGATTTGTTGCTCCTGGCTTGCACGAAACAGAAGTAAAAAGATCCAGAGGGTTCATTTTTATTTCTTCAGTGTTATTTTTCTTAGGAGCCTTATTTAGCTATTATGTAATTATTCCTATTTCAGTTTTCTTCTTCTTTAGTTTTCAGGTAGCAGAAACGGTTACGAACGTGTTTACTTTAGGGTCATACATTAGTTTGATTACAAATACTCTGTTGGGTGTAGCCGTTATGTTTGAATTACCAGTACTCATCTACTTTCTAACCAAAATAGGGCTGATTACACCAGATTTTTTAAAAAGATATCGAAGACATGCACTAGTCGGTGTACTTATTCTGTCAGCGATTATTACACCGCCAGATATTGCCAGCCAGGTTATTGTTTCTATACCTATCTTAATATTATACGAAATCAGTATTCGAGTTTCAAAAAGAGTCATTAAAAATCAACAAAAAAATGCCTACCAATAAAGTTCAGGAATTTAATGAGTACCGTTCTAAAATGAACGAAAAGATTTTGGGTGGTGATCATAAAGTCATCAAGAGAATCTTTAATCTAGATACCAATGCATACAAAGAAGGACACCTTTCTGTTAAAACAAAAGAGCTATTAGGTTTAGTAGCGTCGGCTGTTTTAAGATGTGACGATTGTATTGCCTATCATTTAGAGACCTGTTATAAAGAAGGGGTTACCAAAGAAGAAATGATGGAAACCATGTCTATTGCTACTCTCGTAGGAGGTACTATTGTGATCCCTCATTTAAGAAGAGCTTATGAGTTTTGGGAAGCTCTAGAAGAAAATGCTTTATAAGTATTTTAAGAATATAACTCATTAGTATTTGTATTTTTGAATCATGAAATTAAGAGCTGAGAACATTCAAAAAATTTATGGAAGCCGTAAGGTGGTAAAAGGAATCTCTGTGGAGGTAAAACAGGGAGAAATTATTGGGCTTTTAGGGCCTAATGGTGCTGGAAAGACAACTTCCTTCTATATGATCGTGGGAATGATTAAACCTAATGGCGGAAAGATTTTTTTGGATGATGAAGATATTACTGAATACCCAATGTATAAGAGAGCTAAAAAAGGAATTGGTTATCTAGCTCAAGAAGCTTCCGTTTTTAGAAAGTTATCTGTAGAAGATAATATCATGTCCGTTCTTCAATTCACCAATCTCTCAAAAAAAGAGCAGAAAATAAAACTAGAATCTCTGATTGAAGAGTTCAATATTGGACACGTTCGAAAAAACAGAGGTGATTTACTATCTGGAGGGGAACGTAGAAGAACAGAAATTGCTCGTTGTTTGGCTTCTGATCCAAAATTCATCCTACTAGACGAACCTTTTGCAGGTGTAGATCCTATTGCTGTAGAGGACATTCAAAGTATTGTAGCTCATTTAAAAGACCGCAATATCGGGATTCTCATTACGGATCACGATGTACAAGCTACCTTAGCCATTACCGATAGAACGTATTTGATGTATCAAGGAGGTATTTTAAAAGAAGGAGTTCCTAAAGATTTAGCTGATGATGAATTAGTACGCAAAGTGTACCTTGGTAAGGACTTCGAATTAAAAGAAAAGGTCTTTTAAGACTTGTTTACAGTCACATTCTGAATGATTGACAGTAAAATATATGCAATTATAATTAATGGAATTGCTAGGTATTGCAGTGTCACTAATATTATTAAAGAAATTGCAATCAATACAAAACGAAATTCATTTCCTTTCCATTTAAAATTCTTAAACTTTAATGCTAATAGAGGCAAATTGGCATTCATTAAATAACTTAAGAGTAGCGTAATCCCCATCAAGAAATAGGTGTTTTCTAACAATGCTCTGACTACTTCTACTTCAGTATAAGAATTAATTAAAGGTAAAGAAACTACAAACAAGGTCATAGCTGGAGTGGGAACCCCTATAAATGAATCGGATTGTCTTGTATCAATATTAAACTTTCCCAATCGGTAACATGCTGCAGCAATTAATAAGAAACCAAAAAAAGGTAGATAACCAGTATCAATACTAATTAAATCTAGCAGTTCTTTATCTTTAACCGAATTACTAATACCAGTTATTACTCCTTCATTCATCATGGAAAACATGACAAAGCCTGGCACCACTCCACTGGTAACCATATCTGCTAGAGAATCGAGTTGCTTCCCTAGTTCGCCTTGTACTTTTAGAATTCTTGCTAAGAATCCATCAAAAAAGTCAAACACTATCCCTAACAAAACAAAAAAGGCTGTTGCTTCGTAATTTCCTGAAAACACATACAATAATGCGATACAGCCACTGATAAGATTTCCTAGTGTGAATAAATTTGGAATGTGCTTTTTAATGTTCATTCTATAAATTGTGCTGCTAAAATAGTAAATCCTCGTTGTGTACTTTAAAAATCATAAATTTTTCAGCATATTTGCTTAACATAATTGTTATGACATATAGTTAATTCTATTAATGCCGATAATAAAGTCAAATTTCTCACCTTCTCTCCTATTCAGAAATGGACATGTAAATACTATTTATAGGTCATTATTCATGCAAGAGACTCATAATTATCAGCGCAAAAGAATAGAAACTTTAGATGATGATTTTATTGATTTAGATTTTTCAAAAGTTGGGTCAGATACGATAGTCATTTTAATTCATGGTTTAGAAGGTAGTTCAGAATCTAAATACATATTATCGGCTGTCGCTGAATTCAATTCAATAGGATACGATACGGTTTCTTTTAATTTGAGAGGATGTAGCGGTGAAGATAATCGATTGCTAAAAACGTATCACAGTGGTAAAACAGAGGATCTAGATTTTGTTGTCTCCTATCTTTTAAAGAATTATGCATACAAGAAAATAATGATTGTAGGCTACAGCTTAGGAGGTAATTTGACTTTGAAATATTTAGGTGAGTACAGAGATCATCTACCCGATAAAGTAACTTGTGCAATCGCTGTGTCTGTACCTGTCGATTTAGCTTCGTCTGGTAGAGTTATGGGAACTTTAAAGAATAAATTGTACATGGAAAGTTTTCTAAAATCGCTACGACAAAAAGTCTTGGCAAAAGTAGAACAGTTTCCTAACTACAAACCAGACAGGGAGAAATTAATGCAGGCCAAAACATTTAAAGATTTCGATGAATTGTATACCGCTCCTGTTTTTAACTTCTCTAGCCCTGAAGATTATTGGGAAAAAGCGAGCTCTAAGCCTTACCTCTCTAAAATAAAGATTCCTAGTTTACTCATAACTTCACTAGATGACCCCTTTTTACCTGATGAATGTTATCCTTATGAGGAAGCAGGAGATTCAGATGCTTTTCATTTAGAGGTTACCAAATATGGAGGACATGTTGGATTTATAACTGGTATTCGAAAGCAATACAACAGATGGTTGGAAAAACGAATGATCCGCTTTCTAAAAGAGAATGGCTAGTTAGCACAATAACTTGTCTTTTCACCAGTTATTTCAATATTATATTTAGATATTTGTGACAGAATTCTTAAGCACTTGGAAAAAAAAATTCTCATACTTTTATTACTGATTACTTCTCTTTCTGAAGGACAAAGTATCCGTAACTATTCTAATGAATTTCTAAATATTGGTGTTGACGCAGCAGCTCTTGGTATGAGCAAAGCCGTGGTTGCAACAACCAATGATGTAAATTCGGTATATTGGAATCCAGCTGGACTGGTGAATATAGAAGATTATCAAGGGTCTTTGATGTATGCCTCGTATTTTGCAGGAATCGCAAATTATAACTATGCGGCCTTTGCTATGCCTATAGATGACAGAAGTGCTTTGGGAGTCTCACTAATTCGTTTTGGTGTTGATGACATCCTTAATACAACTGAATTAATCGATAGTCAAGGAAATATTGATTTTAATAGAATTAGCTTATTCTCTGCTGCTGATTATGCCTTGAATATTTCTTATGCTAGAAATCTAATTCTTAAAGATCTGTATTTAGGAATCAATGCAAAAGTTGTGAGAAGAACTATTGGTGATTTTGCGAGTTCTTGGGGATTTGGTTTCGATGCTGGAATCCAATTTGAAAGGAAGAACTGGAAGTTTGGACTGATGGTAAGAGATATTACCACAACATTTAATGTCTGGTCAATCAATCAAAATGAATTTGCTAAAATTCAAAATGCAATACCTGGTCAAAATCAGGAACTTCCAGAAACAACAGAAATAACAAAACCTAAGATTCAGCTTGGTGCTGCTCGTTTGTTTAATATTGGACGATTCTTTCACTTGCTATCTGAAGTCAATTTTAATATCAGACTTGCACAGACGAATGATCTTATTTCAACTAGCTTTGCGAGTATAGATCCTGCTATAGGTTTTCAGTTAGATTATGAAAACTTAGTATTTCTGAGAGCTGGCGTTGGTAATTTTCAGCGTACTACAGAGTTTAATGGGAATCGTAGCTTATCCATTCAACCAAACTTTGGTGTTGGCTTTCTATACAGAGGAATACAGATAGATTACGCGTTGACAAATATTGGAAGTATTGGAAATGCTCTATTTTCCAATATTTTTTCGATTAAGTTTGACTATAGTTTTTTCCGACAATAATGATGAAACACATTACTTTTTTACTCTTTTTTACCTTTTTTTATTCACTTCAAGTAAAAAGTCAGAGTCTAAAATTATCCCAATATTCTCAGATAAGTATTGTAACTGTAGGAGCTGGTGACGCGTTATTCGAAGCTTTTGGTCATAGTGCCATACGTGTAGAAGACCCTGTATTAAGAATGGATACTGCCTATAATTATGGGATGTTCGATTTTAATCAACCTAATTTTTACACAAACTTTGCAAAAGGGAGGCTTTTGTATAGCTTGGGAAGATATCCTTTCGATTTATTTGTAAAAAGTTACCAGAGAAACAAACGTTGGATTAAAGTTCAAGTATTGAATCTAAATTTAGACGAACGTCAAAGTCTTTATCAATTTCTAGAAACAAATGCACTACCTCAAAATGCATCCTATTATTACGATCCTTTTTTTAATAATTGTTCTACAAAATTGAGAGACATTGTTAAAGATATTTTTAAAGATCGTCTGGAGTTTTCAGAAAATTCCAAGCCAGAAAATCTCACATTAAGAAAATTAATGAACAAAGAGTTGCCATGGAATCATTGGGGAAGTTTCGGTATTAACACAGCTCTAGGGAGTAAATTGGATGAGGATATTTTGTTAGAAGAACCTATGTATCTTCCAAATTACGTTTTTTCCTATTTTGGTACTGCCAATATCTTAATAAATGGCAAAAAAGAGCCGTTGATTAAGTCTGAGAAAGTGGTATTAAGTTTTGATCCGAAAACTTCAACGTCATCGTGGTTTAATCCTTTGCTTATTTTTTCTATTTTATCTCTTCTGATATTATACTACACTTGGAAAAACCACAAAACTCAAAATAGGTCGAAATGGATGGATTTTATAATCTTTTTATCTACAGGTATTATTGGATCTTTATTAGTCTTTTTGTGGTTTTTTACAGATCATAAAACAACGCCAAATAATTTCAATGCACTTTGGGCATTTGCCCCTAATTTATTGATTTCATTCTTTTTGATAAAAGAGAAAACTCGAAAATGGGTTAAATCTTATATGAGGTTATATCTCATTTTACTGTTATTAATTCCTTTTATCTGGACTTTTGGAATACAAGGTTTTTCAATTGTACTAATTCCTTTTCTGATTGCCCTCCTGGTAAGAGTTTTCTTCCTAAACAGAGTGTTACTGACCTCTAAAGAATAAAACTGTAGTGATCGTTTTTATAATGATTTTAAAATCTAAATATGGGTTCTGTTTTTTTATATAAAACAAATCATATCTTAACTTTTTTTCCTGATCTTCGATAGAGCCTGCATATGGAAAGTTTACTTGTGCCCAACCAGTTAGTCCTGGTTTCACAATATGCCTGATTGCATAAAGAGAAATTTTCACCTCTAAATCTTTTACAAACTCAGGCCTTTCTGGTCGCGGACCAATTAAACTCATATCCCCTTTTAAGATATTAAAAAATTGCGGAGACTCATCTAACCTAGTATTTCTTAAAAACTTACCAAACGGAGTAATTCTTTTATCATTTTTAGTAGCGTATTGCGCTCCCAATTTCTCTGCATTTACTACCATAGAACGAAGCTTATAAATCTTAAATATTTCTCCTTTTTTTCCTACTCGATTCTGAATATAAAAAATAGGTCCTCTGTTAAAAAAAAGGTTAAAAATAATTATTAATGGAAGTACTAATAGTAATATTGTTAATCCTATTATTGAAATAAATACATCTAAAAGTCTTCTGAAGAACTGATATAATTTCTTCTCATTATTACTACTTAAATTGATGTTATTGTAAAAATTATGGTCCAGATATTCTTTCGGAACTCTATCCGTGATTTCTTCGTAAAAACTCTCATAACTTTTAATATTTATTCCTTCTTCAAATAATGTGATAATGTCTGAGTTAATTTTTGAGATTATCTCTTGACTAAATCCGTTCTTGCTGATAACAATTTCTTTTGCTGCAGTGCTTTTAATTAGTTTATATAAATTTGTGGAAGAAATATCAAAAAAATTACCATACTCATCATCCTTTTTATCCGACAAATAACATACTACATTGTGTGTTCCAATGTTTTTAATAAGTGTTAAAAAAGAATTCATCTTTGATGAATGTGCAATTACCATAATGTCTTTAAAATATTTTGGTGAAAAAAGTATCCAAATGTATGCGAACCTCCATAACATCACAGGTAAAAAAACCAACACGAAAGTATAAATAATTTGAATCCTATTTTCTGGCAGTGAAGGAGTTAAATATGGTGTGAAGACAAATGCAAGAGTAGTCATAAACACAGTTATAAATAAACTTCTAACTACTCGAAATCGATTACTCGAGGTTCTTAAATCGTAAAGCTGAAAGATTTCTCCAAACAAAAAGAAATAAGCGACATAAACAATGATCCATTGAGTAATTAATTGATTATCGAACTCTATGTATTCTTGAATCAAAAAATAAGAGGAAGACCACAAGGTAGCTATGATAAGAATCAAATCGAATGATCTTAACAACAATTTTCTTTCCGACAACGCTATGTGAGATACCTTCATGGTATGGGTTCAAAGGGACAACGCTATAAAAATATAAAAAATAGCTTTCTATTAAGAAAATATCTTCATATATAAATCACTGAGATATTGAAAGTTATGAAACTTAGTCACATAATCGTAGCCTTTCTGTCCCAAATTCTCCCTTTCCTCAACCGACATGGCTTGTATTTTTTCAATAGCATCTTTAATGGCATGAGGATCTTCAGGCTTTACTACATAACCGCAACCAGATAACTCAACAGGGTCCTTTATCTTATTGGATGAAGAGATGACCGGCTTCTTTGACAACATATAATCAAAGAATTTATTTGACGATACTCCATAATCAAACAAGGGTGTATTGTTTCTACCAACAAAACAAACAGAAAACTTTTGCAGCATTTCCTGAACTTGATTTTTGTTGATCTTATCGATAAAGCTGACATTCTTATTTACTTTCACCTTATTTTTTAGTTCATTTTTCAGATAACCATCTCCAACAAAAACAAAATGAATATCACGGTTCTCTTTTAGTAAAATTGAACACTCAATTAAGTATTCCAGAGCATTGGCCATTCCCATGGTACCTGTATAACCTACGATAAATTTATCTTTTGGTATTTGGGCGATTATATTATCTGAAAGCGGTTCACTTTCTAACAAAGACTCATCAATACCGTTTGGTATCCAAAAATACTTTGAAGGGTTTTTAGAAATCTGATCAATATATTGATGAGCATTGGGCAATAATGAAACAATTGCATCAGATTTTTTATATCCAAACTTTTCTACCCAAGCCATTATAAGTACAATTGGATGCCATTTTGAATAACCTTTTAAATACATAGGAGTCAATGGCCAAAGATCCCTGATTTCAAACAAAAGCTTTTCGGCTTTCCACTTCTTTTTTAAATAACTCCCAGTAAGTATGGGAAAAATAGGCATTGAAGAAACTAATATAACATCTGGTTTTCCTAATAATTCAGGAGATAGTTTTTTTGTTCTGATAGCAAAGCGAATCATACTCCAAAGTTTAAAAACACTTCCACCATCGTATTCAGGTATTTTAACCCAACAAAATGTAATTCCTTTTTCAACTTCTTCTAGTGTGAATTTTTTATCGAGATCAATCTTAGGTTGGTTTTTAAATAAATGATTGTAGGATCCTGAAATGATTTTAACATCATATCCTTTCTTAACCCAAAACTTACTGAAATAGAAATGTCTTTCTCCCCATCCAGAATCAGGTTTCCCTGCTGTCATATTTAATATCCAGATTATTTTCTTATTCATCTAATAAAGAAATAGTCTGTTTATACTTACCTGATTTGGTTTTAGGAATATCGTCAACGATATTAATTTTAACTTTTGAATTAGAATCAATTCTATTAATAAATCTATTTCTTATTGTCTCTTGATCTTTATCATCAAATAGCTTATCAATTACTATTTTTATTTCATAATTATGATAGTTGTACTGAATAACTTGAGACAGCTTTATTCCTTTTATTCCAATGAATATTTTATAAAGGCTTACTATTTTTCTACCGTCTCTAGTTTTCAAAACATCTTCAACTCTCCCCTCAATTTTCTCAACTTTAGGCATTGATAATCCAGACTTTGTTTTCTGATTTTGGGATAGTTTTAGTCTATCTCCAATTCTATACCTTATAAGGGGTTGATCGTAATTAAAAAAACCTGTAGATACAACTTCTCCTTCTTCACCATAACTAACATCGAATCCTTTTTCATTGATAACTTCAAGAATACCTGAATCAGGGCTAAAAAGAAAGTCTCCAAAAAGATTCTCAGAAATTAAACCACAGGCTTCTACCCCACTGTAAGCATTAAATGTTTTACAGCCATATGCCTTAAAAAATGTTTCTCTCATTTCATCAGTAAGAATTTCACTGGAACACAATACAGCTTTTAAAGGAATTTTGATGTTATTCTCAACAAATAGTCCAGCTAAAAAAAAATTACTTTTTGCATAACCAACCATATAATCTATTTTTTTCTTTTCTATACCCTCAAGATAACTTTTAAATGTTGATTTTGAAATGTGGTACGCAGAAAAATAAACTTGATTTTCTGCTCTATTGATTCTGTAAAAAGGTGCAGATGCATTAGAATCTTTCAAAATTTCTCTTCCTCCAATCATACCTCTTCTCATTTTATAATGAACTCCTGCCCAGTTCCTTACTCTTGCTTCATACAACGCACTCCATTTTCTGTGAACATCTTTAGAGAGAAAAATACTTGTAGGAGTTCCTGTACTACCACTACTTGAGTAAAATTTACCTCTACTTCTTTTTGACGATAGTAAACTTGAAGTTCCATACTTTCTTAAAGCCTCCTTTTCAAGATATGGTAACTCTTTTATGTCTTTAATTGTAAACTTTAAAAAATCCTTCTTCTTGAAACCACAATCTTTATATAAACTATTGTAATATGGAACTGTTTCAAAAGAATGAATTAATAACTTTCTTAATTCTAATGTTTGATACTTAGTCCATTCTTCATTTGAAAACTTTTCTCTAGACTTAAACTCTAAAACCTGTTTTTTAAAATTACCTCCAAATCTTCTGTTTTTCCAATAATATCCATAGGCGCTGATAAGAAAGTTCTGCACAAACAATGGAGATGAATCATATATAATTCTGAGTTTTGTCATTATTTTAATAAATTAATCCACATTGGCTTTATATTACTCCATGCAAAAGACTCTGCTTTAATTTTTGCATTCATAATTATATTTATAGGAGGGTTTTCAATTAGTTTTATAATAGTTTCTGCCATACTATCTGGATTATTTTTTTCAACTAAAAATCCATCTTTCCCATCTTCAATTAAAAAGGGTAGACCTCCTACATTGGTACTTACAATAGATAAACCCAAGGCCATAGCCTCCATGACACTCACAGGTGTATTGTCAAAATTCGTCGTATTGATAAAAATATCAAACTCCTCTGATTTTTTATGCCAATCCTTAGGTTTCATAACTCCTGTTAGTTGCACAGAAGACTCTAGGTTTTCATTTTCAATTCTCGTTTTTACAAGATTATAAGAATCGTCCTTCTCTGGTCCTATCATACACAATGATGCATTGGGAAATTCTTTTTTCACTTCCAAAAGTACTTCAATTGCCATCATAGGATTGTATAGATGCTTAAAGGCTCTTACCCAAAGAATTTTAGGAGATAAACGCTCTCTCTTTTTAAATGTATAATTCTCAATGTCAAGGATATTGGGAATGTATCCTGTAGGAAAATCTCTTTCCTCAAATGCCGTTTTCAGATAATTTGAAGGAGCTACATTCTTATAGGAATTATCAAAAATCATTTTACTCAACAAAGGTGATTTTTTCAGACGGTACGGTAAATTCCCTCCATGTAAAAACGGAATATACTTTTTCCTCAGTATTCTACAAAGCTGAGAGGTGATAAAAGAAAAGTAAAAACTATAGGTGCTGAATGTGTCTATGATGACATAATCAACCTTGTGATGATGTTTCAAGAGAGAAAAACACATGTCTAACAACCTAAGTAATTTACTCTTTTTGTCAGATGATAAGTATACTGTGTAACCTTCCCGTTTTAGACAATTACTCAATGTTCCCATCGCCGTGGCATAACCAGTATGCTTCTCTAAATTATTTCCTATGTATAAAATACTTTTACTCATCCTCCAGTTTGATATTCAGTAGGGATAATCCGTATATAAAACCTGGGAAGGCCACTCTCATTGCAGAGTGATTAATTGTGAGAAACCAAAAAATAAAGAAAGCAACTAAGAAGCCTCGCCTAAAATTATTGGACTTGTAGAAATGGCTTAGAGGTACGGTAATTAAGATTAAAAACATAATCAAACCTATAACACCATGCTCTTCAAAGAGCCTTGTTACTTCGTTGTGCGAAGCCGCTGTATGTTCTCCTCTTAACTGTCTTTGATACTTTCCATTCCCTACTCCAATTCCAAACAATGGAGCATTTTGAAACCCTTCAAACTGGGTGGTAATCAGTTTTAAACGACCAGAAGATGCATCTTGTTTTTTAATACCACTTGCGTTTCTCCCAGTATATCTGTTGTAGATCATACCTCCAGTAATATCTGAAGTGTAAAGCCATATTCCTAAAACAAAAATTGAGGAGATGGCTACAAACTGCGCAATCTTTTTAAAACTCCTCTTGTGCAAAAAATAAAAAAATGCCAACACAACCATGGCAACAGCTCCCGTAATAATGCCTCCTCTTGAAAAAGTAAGCAATCCTCTATATGTGAAATATGCTAATATTAAAGCGTCAAAGAAAATATATCCTGTTAGTTTTCTTTTAGTAAGAATATATAGTGCTACGATAAATACTCCAAACCCAATGGTGGTTGCTACTTGATTGGGGCCAAAACCACCAGACGTTTCCCCTAGAGATACCCCTCCAAAGACAATTTCTTTTAAATCGGGTGTTCGAAAGTACATGTAAGTAATCATTGAAAAAATAGGTAGCAGAGCCATGAAAAGTGCATCATAAAGTTGATCTAAAGTGATTCTTCTCTTGTAAAAATAGATGGCACAAACTCCTAACATAAAAGGACCACTTAAATTAAATACTATCGATTTTCTCAGTGATTGTCCCTCAGGAACTTCTGTTAATACAATTCCCAGTGAGAGTAACAATAAATACAAAACATAAACAATGGTTAGCTTTTGCCGGGTCGGGCCTAAAATAAGCCCTAGAGCCAGTAGAACTATGACACTATATTTCCCTATTTCAAATAGAGGTGCAGCACGTATCATTCGTAAGAAAACTTCTACACCCACCAGAAAAGCAGCCATAAAAAAAGCTTCTTCATTTTTGTTTTGAGAAAAAACAACAACCCCTATGGCAATTGCTAGAACAAGGTAGGCATATGGTGATCTAAAAAAACTAAATGTAGCAGCATAACCAATGACCATATGGATGCCAATTACAAGGAGTTTATTTTCTTTTATGAAGTCTAACAAAAGTTACTATTCTAGATTGATGACTAATTTAATCACTATGCCCCTAAAACAAGTTTATTTTTCGGTGTAAATTTCGATTAATTTATCTAAAAAAGCATCTAAAGTATATTCTTTAGCTACCAGTTGAGAAAAATCGTTTGATATCCTATGGCGTTCGCCTTCATTTTCTATGAGGTATGATAGCGCCTTTGAAAAGGCTTCTGGATCTTCTGCCGGGACTAAAACATGTCCATCACGAACTACCCTACCACACTCTCCAACATTTGTCACAACTACTGGTAATCTCCCTAAACCATATTCTAGAAGTGATATAGGGAGTCCTTCAGATTTGGAGGATAAAACTCCTATTGAAGACTGAGACACAATATGCTTTATATCAGTTCTTAAGCCGTATAAAAATACACGATTGTTAAGATGGTTATTAGATATATAATCTAGTACCTTTTTGTAATATGCGTCGTTATATGTTTTACCGATAAGGTGTAGTGTCCATTCTGGATGGGTCTCTATAGCTCTTTTAAATCCTTTTAATGAGGTTAAGTGATCTTTTTGATCCCTGAATCCAGCAATCTGAACAACTCTTTTGCCCTCTTTTCCAGATAAGGTTGTGGTTTCTTTCAGATCTATAAACACTGGGAAATTTTGTAAGTATTGGCAATTTCTTACAAATAAATTTTCCTTGCACCACGAGAGTAATTTTGAATTGACTGCAATCACACCTCTAAAAAATACTGAGCATACAATGATTGAAAACCGGCTGCCTTTTTTTAGAAACTCACTTTTTCCATAGTGGTCATGCCAAATAATTCTAACTCTAGGGATTAAAATTTTGATACACGTAGCAATAAAATAAGACGAGGAATGTGCGTGTAAAATATCAATCTCATGTTTTTTTATATACCTTCTTAATTTCAGTATTGCTTTGAGATCAAGCGTAGATTTTTTATTCAAAAAAATATAGCCTACTGAATCTAAGGTCATTGATTTCAATGCTCCTTCCTGTCTAGTAACACATAAATGAGACTCTACATTTCTATCAACCAAAGCATTAGAAATGTTTACAGCTAATACTTCTGTACCGCCTACATTGGAGGAATCCACTATTTGTATGACTTTTAGGTTACTCAAGATTCGAGTAGTTTTGAAATTTCAGAATCAAATAAGTCTAATGTATATTTTTGTGACCACTTTTTGGCATTAGATACTTGTTGAGTATATAAATCGACATTTTCAATATATTTTTTTAATTCTCTAACTATTGTATCTGAGCTATTATCACCAATTAAAGTACCTCTATTTCCATTATCTAACATAAAGGGAATACACGACACCGAGGAAGAGATAGGCAAGCAACTCCAAAACATAGCCTCTGCCACAACTTTAGGCCACCCCTCTGACTTTGACACAAATAAAAGGAAATGACTCTCTTGAAAGGCTTTCTTTACAACTTCTTTAGATTGATTTCCGTACAGAAAGACGGTGTCTGTCAATTGAAAGTCAGCAATGTATTTCTTTACCTGTTCGTACTCTTCTCCTTCTCCATACATGTGAAGTGAAATGTTATATCCTTCTTCCTTCAATTTTTGAACAGACTTTACACTCAGCATCGGTTGTTTACTCTTCGTAAATGCGCCTACAAAAAGTACTTTTATGGCTTTTGTTAGATTTCTCTCAGGGACATCCTCTATGTCAGCAGATCTATATGTAGCTGTAAAAAATGGAACAATATTCTTGGTCTGATTTTCCCACTCTCCATAAACAAGCACTTTACAATTTCTAGTGAGAAAAGTATTGGATAGAATCCATTTTTGAAATCGATAGCTCAGAGGTTGCTTACTTTTGGGGTCCCAGTTTCCTGCGTATTTGACTGTTTTCGGTTTTGAAGGGAAAAAGATCTGCACCAAACATCCCAACAGCCCCATATTACCTGGACAGCGTAAATGAATATGATCTGTCCACAAAAAAACTCTCACTAATTGAACAATGATGTAAGGAATTTTAAAAATACTGATGATTTTATTTTGAACTCCAAGTAAATTGAATGGGGGTGATTTTATAAAACGCAACTTAGTGGTATAATTGGAATCTATCGCTGTAATTTCATCTTCAGATATTGGAGCTAAAACAGCTGTTTCTGTAACATTTTTAAGCCATAGATTCATCTCACGAACATAAGGCTCGTATGCATAATAAGCATCGTTTTGATACTTGTGAGCAACGTGTGTTATGATCGCGAATTTCATTTTCTAACTCTTGGTTTATTAAATAGCAAACTCAACCAACCTATTTTTCTTCCCAATGCTTCTGTCAACGCTTCCTTTCTTTTTGAAGTGGTAAAAACGTTTGTAAATCGAATGGTCATTAATAGCAATGCAATTACATTCCATTTAAACCTCGCATTCAGTGTGGGGTTTGGATATTTTGTTCTCCACACATACCAGCCATTTCTCATCACCATCTTACCATACTTAAACTTGTTGGGTCTTCCTCCTTCCTCATGATAATGCGATAACCTAGCCCCCGTATTCACATACAATTGATATGTTCTAGAAACCCGTAAACAATATTCCAAATCCTCATACAAGCCATAGCCTTCAAAATATTCTGAAAACTTAATGGTATCAACCACTTCCTTTTTAAAGGAAGAGACTCCTCCCATAAAGTATTCAGCTACATAGATGTTACCACTGGGAGGTAAACTCCCAACAGAGAACCCATTTGAGAATTCTGGCATAATACAGGGCAGTGTATTTGGTAATAATCCTAACCTTTTTCGTAATACATTTCTGCTGCCTAAATTTCTTGCATAACCTTCGATTTCGTATTCGTGAAATTGAACAGGTGCTGTTTCACTAATTGCTCTCCATGATACTTCATTTGTAATATAGCCTCCTACACCACCAGCATTTGGATACTCTTCATAGGTACTGATCAACTTCTCAAAATAAGTAGGCTCTAATATGATATCATCATCTAAAAAGCATACAAGATCAATATCGTGATTCACTTTTGAAATTCCAAAATTTCTCTGCTTTGTAAGCCCTCTGTTCTCTTCCGAAACTTTAAAATACTGTAGGTTTTTAAATGCTTCTTTTTCAAGAATCTGTTGGGTTAACTCATCATTGGAACCATCAACAATAATAATTTCATGAGGATATAGCGTCTGTACTCCAGTAGATGTTAGTAGATCTACCAAAGCTTTTGGTCGCATGTATGTACAGACAATTAAACTAAATTTCATGAGATTCATTCAAAAAATTCCACATTCGCTCGTTAGTCAGATTTATTGGAGTTTTTACAACTTTTTCTACCCATTTATCCCTATCCTTTTGTTTTTTTTCAGGGTTTTTCAAAGCTTCTTCCAAAACACCTTGGATATCATTTTGATTTTGAATCCAAAAAACAGGTTCAAATCCTTCTATGATCTTAAAATGTATGTAATTATACGCCTTTCTAACTGACCATTTGTACTTATTAGGTATTTCAAAATTGATCCAACAGGTAGTTTTTCCTAATATAGCAGCATCAATAGCTACTGTAGACCCAACATTAATAACAATTTCTGTATGAAGAATGGAATTCATTAATAACGTAATGTCTTTTTCACTTGGTCCTCCTTTATTCCAAAAAAAATTCTTGGCGCCAAACCATTCAGGCTTAAGTTCTATTACAATATCAGAATGTTCTTTTAGTATATCATTAAAATTGTCGTTTCTATCAATAGGGTTTGGTCTAAACAAAATTCTGTATGCATCATTATTTTGCTCATTAATCTTTTTTAAGCTTTCGCAAATATGTGATAGGTAATAAGGATCATTAGGTGACGAAGTTCTATCATTACCCGTAAATAAAATATATTTTTTTTCAGTATCTAAATTAAATTCTTTTAAAAAAGTGCTTCTTTCAAGTCTAAACTTATCTTTAAAATAAATTGAAAATTGTGGTGTGCCTGTAACTAGGATATCTTTTTCATTGATGAAGGGATAATGAAGTAGCATTTCGTTTTTCATATAATCACTCCAAACAAAGTAGCTGTCCGCTTTCACCAACTGTACCCCTTTAGGAATATTGTCCCAAGAATGTACAAAACAAATTGTTCTAATCCCTAAATCTCTAGCAGCCAACATAGGAGCTACAGCAACACTTGCTCTCTGGTGTGTACAAAAAACAATCGATGGTTTTTCTTCTAATAATTGTTTCTTACAACTTAAATAATAAGATGTTTTTCTAACTGCCTTGTGAAAAGGAATATCTAATTTCTGAATTCCTTTCTCACTTGCATATAACTTAGCAATCCAATGAATTAATAGATTTCGTAGTCTTACACGAATCTTTTTGGAGGGGTTAATTCCTCCCAAATAAGATAGATAGTTTGAATTTTTTGTTCTCTTAACGTTAAAATATATTTCAGATCTATTTTTTACTCGTTGTAAGAAATTTATTTTGGTATGATAATCATATTTTGGAAGGCTTACAAACTGATTTTCAATATCATAATTTTTTATATACTGTTGATCTGACCATATAGAAAATTTAAAATCAGGGTGATCTGTGAATCCCGATAGAATAAAGTTACGGGCACTATAACCCGATTGTATCAATAGAAAAACTTTCATTTTACTCATCCTTCTTTAATTTATAAAAGACGTATCCATACTTTTCTTCATTTCTTACATAATCTGTCTCTATAATTCTTAAAAATCTCTTCAAATTATTTATTTGAGACTCATCGATGGTAGATAGGTTAGATTGATCCAGTTGCACTAATCCCCTTAACTTTGTATCTATAATAAGTTGAGGCTTTTTATTTTCAATAACATTGGTAAAATCTTTTATTTTTTCTCTGATCAATTCCGTATTATATTTAAAAGATGAATGGTAGAAAAAAGAAACAGGTGCTATTTTATTTGTTTTATTATAGATAGCAGCAGAGTTTCCCCAGACAAGCATTGAATCATCTGGATACGTATCATTCACATATGTAGCCACCTTTTCGTACTTATTTTCCTTATTTACAATCACTCTTTTCCAGTCCAATAAACTTCCATATAATGGAATATAATAACAGGATAAGAATAGTAATAAGCTTCCGATCACAATTTTATAGTTTGAAATTTGAAATCGCTCTTTAATTTCTGATAGAATCACAACTATTGAAAAGATGATTATAGGCACCCACATTAGAAAATAATGCGCGTACAGTTTCTGAGAAATACTGGAAAAATAAAGCTCTATTGGAATCCAAAAAATTAACAATAGCTCTAAAAATCGGTTTTTATCTTTATAAAATCTTATGACTGAGACAACAAGACCTAATAATAATATAATTGATAAATGATATCTCTTCATAACAGTTAATATAGATGAAAAGACTGATGTTTCTGCTGAACTCGAATACGAAAAATTAAATGTAAATGCTGATTCTATAAATGAGTTTAAACTGTTAGTTGCTAGCATGTATATCAGCAATCCAAGAGAGAAAGTTATCGCTCCATATCCCATCTTTAAAAAAGTGGTTAGAATCGTTTTAAAATTATTTCTATTGGTAACAAGCTGAAACATATACACGAGGAATAAGGCTACCCACAAAGAGATCAAATTGGCCCGTATAGTGAAGTTAATGATTAAAAAAACACCTACTAAAGCATAATCAATCGTTCGTTTTTTCTGCTTCAGCAGCAATACAACCGATAAAATACTAAAAAGAGTTCCATACTCCTCGGTTAAATTACCTCCGTCAAAAAAATATTTGAATGTAAAAAGTCCAAAAATTCCTGCTATGTAAGCGATAAGTTTTGAATACTCTTTACTAGCAAAGGTGAAAAAACGCAAAAACGTGTAGAGAATAAGCAGGAATTCAAGAATACGAATTCCTATCAAAGATTTAAATCCTACGATTCCATACCCCATTGCATTGATAAAATACAAAGTAATTCCTTTATGATCCCAAGCGTCAACATAAGGGACTCCTCCATCAAAAATTACCTTTCCTACATAGGCAAATACATGAGCATCTTTATAAAAATCTAAAAATAAAATTGGAATAAAGAGTACTAAAATAAGGAGAAAAAAAAGCTTTTTCATCTTATCTAAATCTAAAAACTATTGTTTGGAATAATGACTTAAATGCTGCCTTTAAAAGTTTCCATTTTTTTATGGAAACTTCTCCAGTTTCTCGATCATGATGCTTTACATCAAACTGTTTGATCCGCAATCGTTTTTTATTGGCTATTCCCGAAACAATTAAATTTGGAGCAAAAGTAGCATCAGGTATTTTCATTACCTCATCAAAGAACTTACTTGTTCTCATAAGACGAAAAGGGGCATTTACATCTTTCACTTTATTTCCATAAAAAAAACCAACTACCAGTCTAGAAATTGTTGTTGTTATTACTCTAGGCAATGGACTATTTCTTTGTATTCTATTACCAATTAAGAAGTCGTAATTGTTTCTTGTTTTCCAAAATTTTTCAAATTCATAAGCTCTCAACTCATTATCTGAATCAACCTGGAACAACCATTCGGCATCCATATTTTCTTTATATCCTTTAAGAATTGTTGGTCCGTGACCTGAATTTGGCTTATCAAATACTTGCAATCTGCTGTTTATTTTTACTAGATCGTTTAAAATGCGAAGTGTTTGATCTTTTGAGCCATCATTAAAGGTACAGATAATAAAATCTATATCTAAGGAGTTCAGTGTATCGGTCCAATCTTCAATAACCGAAGAGATAGAACCTTCCTCATTGTATACAGGAATAATAATTTTCAGGTCTATCGAATTCATTCTTTAAATACTTCCAACTCTTCCATGGTCTGAATAAGATCTATGCACTATAAATTCTCTATCTATGGGATACTCAGATAAAAATGTTATATCGCAAAAATAATCTTTTTCAACCGGGTTAAGCCTCCAAGGCACTATACTTTTATAATCTAATTTCCAATTGTTCTTCTCTAGTAATTTGCTTTTTAAATCATTCCATGATGTAATATAATCCATCCAGAGATATCCTAAATTCCAAGCATGTTCTTCTAATTCATCTAAACTTTCTAAATCTATAACTCTAAGTCCACCTACAGACTCTTGACTTATCGCTGTAGATTTTCCAGAGAGCTCAATTACATTTTGATTCGGTTGAATTTGATAGTGATTTTTTTTGACAATCAGATGATCAACTTTTACCTCTATTTTTTTACAAACATCTTCAAACTCTTTTCTTTGTAGGTTTGGATTGATTTTAACATAACGGGTTAAATCATAATAGCGAATCCATCTCATATTTCTATACATACTCAATCCAAAAACATTGGCCGCTGTGGCTGCCAAGGGATAATAGTTTCTAGCCAGACTGTATAATTTTCTCATAATTCCTTGTCCTCTATATTCTGGATCAAGATAGCCATTAATCATCCAAGCAATTTCAGCTTTAAAATTTGCTCCCACATGCCCCACTACTTTATTGTCTTCATTAATGCATGCAAAAGCTCTTCCATGATTTACATCTCCAAATTGCCAATTCCAGAATTCTCTACTTTGGAGTGGATGGTTCTTTCTATAAATTCTACGATAAAAAGGCTCAAGCATTTCCCAATCTTCTATATCAACTTCTCGTATAATAACACTCATAAATTAATATTTTTTCAATCTTGCTAAACCACTAATTACTTCTTCTCTTCTTTCATTATAACAACTTGTTTTTATAAAAATATGTCCTTTTTCATTGATTTCTGTAACTTCTAGCTCGGCCGTTATAGTCTCATCATAATAAACAGGTCCTAAAAAATAGATGTCATGATTTAAATAAACACTTCCTTTTCCAGGTAACTCTTTTGCAAAAAGTGTTGTGACAAGTGTAATAACTAATGGTCCATGAACTATCGGTTTTTTAAAAATTGTTTTCCCCGCATACTCTTCATCAAAATGAATAGGATTGTAATCTCCTGTAAGTTTTGCATATGCTTCAACACTTTCATAAGTGAATCTCTTTTGAGCTATTGCTTTATCTCCTACTTTAATTTCCATTTTGATAATTTTTTCCTCCAATTAAATCATTGCAATCAAATCTATTCAATGCAAATAAATTATTAGCATTTTTATTGATCCCTTTAATCGCCGTAAACCCTATTTTATGACCTGTCTCTTTTGATTTTTCTTGTACTGTCGGGGTACATGCCGATAGTGTACCATATGGATAAGAAACAATATCTACATTCGTTCCTGTTATTTCTTCTAAAAAAAGCTTAGAATGGCTGAGCTCGTATTCGATTACATTTTTCTCAAATAAACCTAAGGGTTTATGACTATGTGTATGATTTCCTATATACTTCTTTTTCGATAATTCCCTGATTTGATTTTTACTCATATAAAATTCCCCTGCTGTATTTTTTTCATCAAAATATTGATGGAATAACATATTTACAACCTTTTCTTTCTCAACATATGGCATTAAAAAATTTAAGAAGTATTTTACTTCTGCGCTTTCATGATTATCAAATCTGTATATATTATGAGCCGTTTCTTTTTCTTTCTGAGAATAATCAAATTCATGACTCTCAAGTATTTTATTCATCATTTCTTTTGGGTCTATGATAGATCTTAACAAATGAATTTTATGTACGGTGCTTACCTTTTGTTCTTCATGATTAATGGTATTGATAAAAAACAATCCATCAACCTCTAAATCCTCCATAATAGGAACAGCGTATTGATATTGCTCATTCAGACCATCATCAAAAGTTATCAAATAAAAATTTTCTTTTGAAGCAATAATGTCTTCTGTGTGATCTAGAAAGTCAGTTATTTTCACAAAGTTTCCTAAGTTTTTTAGCAATCGAATTTGATTTTCAAACTGAGTAGGAGTTACTCCAAAAATACTGGGATATTTGTGGTTGTAATTTTCTCGTATATAATGATAGTTACTAACGGTTAACATAACTTTCTACTTTCTTAATATCCTCAATAGTATCAACATCTACACTACTCTCAATAGGCATTGAAAACTCCAGAGTTTTCTCTGTAAAAAAGTTTTTTCTCGTCAAAAACTCTTTAACTTCTATTATATAAATCGCTCCATTAGGTTGAAATACTTCTGGAAGTTTTTGTCTAGGCATAAAAGGGAAATCATTATTTACTAATCCCTCTAAATACCCTTCTTTATTCCTCTTAAAACATTTTAAAGGATGATGTTCGGGCTTCACAACACTAATTAATGCATTTGCTTCTGAATTTGTTAGGGCTTCATATGCCTGATCTATATCTCTAGCAGTTCTTAAAGGAGATGTTGGTTGTAAGACAATGATGTATTCATATTCCGAAGAAAGAATATGCAAATGATCCAATACATGTTTTACTACGGGTCCTGTTGGTGTATTATCTTCAGCTAAACTTTTAGGTCTATGTACTATTTCAACTTTGTTAAAAGTATTTGCATACGATAAAATTTCGTCACTATCAGAACTGACTATGATCCTATCTATCATCTTAGATTTAATAGCAGCTTGAATTGTCCAATAGATTAATGGCTTTCCAGAAACTTGAACTAAGTTCTTTTTAGGAATTCCTTTCGACCCTCCCCTAGCTGGTATAATGGCTATTGTTTTCAATTATAAATCTTGAAATTGTTTTTGACAGTTTACTTCCCAAATGTCCTTAGACAATAGTAAATCTAAGAATAATTGATCGCTATTTCCATTCCCAAACTCTGAGTTATCAATATTTTTTTCACTAAGCTTGGTATCTAAATTATAGATTGCTTGTATAATTTCATGATAATTATTCGAAATATTTTTAATGGAATCCGCTTTTGATCTGTTGTTTTGTCTGGAACCAATATCAATAGTAGGTGTAAAATAATAAGGGGCTTCTCTTACCCCTGCACTGGAGTTTCCAATGACAAAATCAGCATCTTTCAAAAAAGCTAGGAAATATTCAAAACGTATAGATGGAAAAATTCTAAAATTCTGATTTCCTTCTAATCTCCTGTACTCTTGAAGTATTTCTTGAGTTCCAAGGTCGTTGTTTGGATAAATAAGAATATAATTCTTTTTGGAATCAATTAAGGCGTCTACAAATATTTTTATGTGCTTTTTAATCTTACGATACTCTGTTGTAACGGGGTGATACATTGCTAATGCAAAATTAGCAAATGGTATCTCGTAGTACCCTTTTACAAAATCTAAACTGGGAAGTTTTGAAGGATTCATAAGATCCAAATCAGGAGAACCAATTACATATATAGAAGATACTAACTCACCCATCTGCACCAATCTCTTTTTTGCTAATTCATTTGAAACCAAATGAATATGAGACAATTTACTTACTGAATGACGAATTAACTCGTCCACTGTACCAGAAATTTCTCCTCCTTCAATATGAGCGACCAATACATTATTTAAACTTCCTACTATAGCACCTGCTAATGCTTCTACTCTATCGCCGTGAACAATAATAAGATCTGGAGTTTGTTTAGAGATAAAGTCAGAAAAACCTGTGATAGTATTAGCCAATATTTTATCCATATTTTCTGCTTTCTCATAATTGCGAAACGTATGAATATTTTTGAATTTACTCTTATAAATTTCATTAACAGTCGAGCCATATTGGGCATCCATATGCATCCCAGTTGCAAAAATCTGTACGTCAAACTTATTGCATTCTTGAGTGATTTTTATCAGGGATTTAAGCTTACCAAAATCGGCTCTTGTCCCTGTTAGAAATACTATTTTTTTGAGTTTACTCAATATCTTCCCATTTTAAGTGTGTATCAGATGTTATATTTCTGGTTGCTTTTTGCCCAAGGATGTCATTATAACTATCCGCTAAAATCTCTCCTGTTCCTGGCCTTTTTACCCAAAGGTTCTTTTTGGTAAAAACTTCCCCTTTTTGAATTGAGTTTATGGTTACTACTGTCGCAAAAGCAAAATCAATCGTTACCTGTTCCTCTTTCGCTGGTTCTTTTTTCCCTCCTCGCATAGACCAGATTAACTTGCTTCCTTCAATCAACTCTTTACAGGCTGTTTCATCCATTGAGCATACGATATCTGGACCAGTTCTATTTATATGGTCGGTAAAATGTCTTTCTAATACAGAAGCTCCCAATGCAGCTGCTCCCAGACAAGCGTGATTTGTAATGGTGTGATCTGAAAGTCCAAATGGGTGGTTTGGAAAAGCATTGGCTAGTTCTTCCATGGCCCCATATCGGACCAGCTCTGGAGGCGTTGGATATAAGTTTGTCGTATGTAAAAGAACTAACGGTATTTGTGATTTTTCAAAAATTTCTACTGCTTTTCTAACACTTTCTATCGTATTCATTCCAGTACTTAAGATCACAGGCTTACCAAACGAAGCAATATGTTCCAATAAAGGGTAATTGTTACATTCTCCAGAACCTATTTTATAAGCACTTACTCCCATTCTCTCTAATCTTTCAGATGCTGCTCTAGAAAAAGGTGTAGAAATAAAGATCATGCCCTTACTTTCTACATACTCCTTTAAGACTATTTCATCTTCCTCATTCAATGCACATCTTTTCATTATCTCGTAGATAGAAACATCTGCATTACCAGGAATCACTTTCTTAGCGGCGCCACTCATTTCATCTTCCACGATATGTGTCTGATGTTTCACACATTCAGCCCCAGCTCTGTATGCAGCATCTACCATTTCTTTGGCAACTTTTAATGAACCTTCATGGTTGATACCAATTTCTGCAATAACTAATGGCGGATAATCAGGACCTATCTTACGCCCTTCTATTTCAATTGTTTTTCTCACAAATAAATTTCCTTTAAAAATTTATCTAACTTTTTATGCTGTGCAGCTAGTGTATAATTTTCTGTAAATGTTTTAAAGCCATTCTCAGATAACAAACGGAGCTGTTCAGGTTTAGAATACAAATCTACTATTTGTCTTGCCATATCTTGAAGATCTTCACACAAAACTGCATTCTCACTTGTTAATTCTGGTAAACATGCTATCGACGCTTTTGTCGCTACAAGAACTTGCTTGTAACTTAATATCAAAGGCACTCGGGTTCTAGTTCCTGTGTTAAATTCCCAAGGGATAATATGTATATCCTTAGGTGATAAAACCTCATCTAAATTTTCAACAAAACCAACAGTTTTAATTTGAGAATCTTTTAATTTACTTTTTAAGGAAGGTTGTGCTCGCTTCAAACTTCCAACTACTATTAACTCTACATTGAGAACAGAAGATTTTATCTCTGACCAACAAGTATCTATAAATCGCTCTAAACCAAGCCTATTTGCTGTTGTTCCCATCCCTCCTAGATGTACTATAGAGGTTTGTTTTTTCATTTTTTGATTATGGGAAACAGTATCGTATGTCGTAGGTAAATAAAGTACCCTTTTTTTAGAAATACGTTCTATTTCGACTGCTTCCGTTTTTGATCCTGAGATGCAAGCAGTCATCTTTTTTACCATTTGCATTTCAACTCGCTTTTTCTGAAATGCATGAAACCTCTTATTTAACGTTGGCTTTCCTCTTAATAAAGCTAGCTTAAATTCCCAATCGTGATGACAATATATTTTAGGAATGCTTAACGGTGTTTTCATTGCCCAAATGGTTGCCCATCTCCATTCACACCAGACGATGTCTATTGATTTCTTATTTACAGTTTTCTCTAAATAATCAATATTTTTCTGGTTTACGAAGAAATACTCGAACTCAACAGGCTTAAATACTGCATGATATAACCAGTTAAATCCTCTTTTTCTTTCCCCTTCATCTACTTTGTAAGTGATTATATCGGATATAAAAGTTTCAACTTCCTGATAATCATCTTTATTAAATCTATAAGCATTGTTCCATTCAATAGCCAATAGAATAATTTCATATTTCAATGCATATAGCAATTGTAAGTGACTGTATAACACTGCTGCTCCTCCATTATCATTGGGAGAAATTTTTTCTGCATTAGCTACAAACAAAATCCTTTTCATAAACTATCTTCTATGTTACTATAACTGTTCAGTACTTTTTCTCTCACAAAATCATACTCTAAGGTCTTCGCTATTTTCTGATTATGCTGAAAAGCACTCTCTAATAATTCTGTTTCTTTAATAGACCGAATAATTAATTCTGATATTTCTTTTTCGTCTTCAGGATTGGTTATCAAAAAACCATTTTTATTATGAGTTATGTAATCTTCTGTTACCTTTCCAGGATTTGACTGGATAGGAAAAGCTCCTAATATGATTGTTTCTAATAAGGTATTAGGTATACCGTCTGAGATACTACTAGCAATGGCTATACGTGCTTTCCCAAATAAATTAAGGAGTTTATCGTGGCTTATTTGATCATGTCTTGAAGAATACTGAATCTTTGTATCCAAACTCTTATTCATCTCCTTAATTTTATCTACAACGATATTATGAGCCGAATATACATATATTTGGTAGTCTGGTATTTCATTTGTGACCAACTCTATAGCTTCTAAAATTTTTAGTGCTCTTCCTGTCCAATGATGATAACCTTTGATCAAAATTAATTTTCTATCCTCAATGGGAGTAATAAAAGGTTTATATTTCTCTAAATAATATCCTCCTCCTCCAGGATAAATTGGCATTTGTGTTCCTCTGAAGCCAAGCTCTTTGGCCATAGACACATCTCTTGAATTGTCTGTAAAAAAATAATCTATTTGAGACAAGACATTTCTTATTTTTTGAGAATGTGCTTTTTTATCCTGATATAAATACAAATCACTTCCCCAAGAAAAATACGCCCATAAAAATCTTTTTTTAACTTTTAACAAGTGATACGTTTCGGATTGCATTTCTAGAGAATGTACAAGATCAGGTTGAATCTTTTGAATAATTTCATTTAACTTTTCTGAAGCTGTTACTTTTAACCAAGGTTCAATAAAGCTATAGAAACGAGGAAATTTCTTACCCAAAGAATATTCTCCTTTTATCTTTGGCAATTTTCTTTTTGACCAATTCTCAGTATAATGAGTCCATCGTAAATCTTCGTGAATTTTATGATCCAAACAGTCAAATACATAAACTTCATGATGTGTATCTCTCAATTGATTGATCCAACGTGCTGAATGTATGTATTGCTGGCAGACAAATAAAATTTTCATTTATAATACTTATTACTCTGATATTACACCGTTCATTTCTGTTAACTATTCATCCATTTCTCTAAGAAATAGATTTGGTATTTCATGGATGAACTTCTATTATTCTCAGTAAAATAGTAATTTGTAGCCTTATAATCCAAAAAATTATATACACTCGATGATTTATTATTTATAATATTGGCAAAGTCGTTTTTTAGTTCTTTATTTTTAAACCAATCTTCTATGGGAGCTACAAAGCCCCTTTTTTTTCTTTGAGTAAACTCTTTCCCAAATCTTTTTTCTGCAATAGCAGAGAGTATCCTCTTTTTTGACCAACTACCATCTCTATTCTGTTTTATTTTAAAATGATTAGGTATTTGAGTAGCTATGGATATGATTTCTTTATCGATTAAAGGTGTTCTGACTTCGAGACTGTTCATCATTGAGGCGACATCTACTTTTGTTAAGATGTCACTGTGGATGTATGTTTTATAATCTAAATAATTTACTGTTTGAAATAAATTGAGTTGTTTTTGTTGAGCTTTCATGTACCATTTTTTAAAAACATCGGGTACTCTATTTTCAGATTGAAAAAAGTCTTCCGCAAATAATTTATCAAAATTAAACTGAGGATCCATACTCACAAGCGAAAACCAATCTTCCACACCTGGACTTCTTGGTGTCGTAGCATATCTAATTCCTAGGTTTTTTAATATGTTTTTAGCAATGGTTTTGTGAATGTCTTTTGGAGCATTGGGTTTGGCTATTTTTAAAAAATTTTGATAACTCCAATAACCTCCAAAAGCTTCATCTCCTCCATCACCAGATAAAACAACAGGCAAATATTCTCTTACTCTTTTTGAAATATAATAGGTGGGAACTGCAGAACTATCTGCAAAAGGTTCTCCGTAATGTTTTATGAGTTGAGGAAAAACATCCAACATGTCTTTCATATCAATTTTCTCAATGTGGTGTTTTAAATCATACATCTCTGCAACTTGCTTAGCGTAGGGAGTTTCATCAAATTTTTCATTAAAGAATCCCATCGTAAATGCTTTTACGTCTTTCCCATATTTCGACAAAGAAGAAGCAATGATACTGGAATCTATTCCTCCTGACAGGAATGTACCTAATGGTACGTCAGCAATTTTATGATGCTTAACAGAATCATCAATAGCGATCTCTAATTCTTCTTTCCAATCGCGATATGATTTCTTTGAGTCTATATTAAAATTGAGATCATAATATTCTTCTTGCTCTATAATATGCCCACCAAAGCTTACTCTTAAGTAATTTCCTGGAGCTAATTTGTGCAATCTCTTGTAAATTGTTTTTGGAGCTGGAATATAGCCTAAACCAAAATAATCTTTAAGAGACGAAGTATTTAAACTAGCATCAAAATCTTCTAAATGTTTAAACTGCTGTATTTCAGAACCAAATGCAAAGTTTTTATCTCCTTTGTAAAAAAGTAATGGTTTAATTCCAAAATGATCTCGTGCTAAAAAAACTTCTTCTTTAGTTTTGTCAACAACCGCAAAAGCGAACATACCTCTGAGTTTATGCAAACAGTTTTTACCCCACTCAACATACGCTTTTAGCAAAACTTCTGTATCTCCTTGTGTTTTAAATTGATGTCCTAGAGATTGAAGTTCCTTTTTGAGTTCTAAATAATTATAAATTTCTCCATTGTATGTTATTACAAAATTTTCAAAGTCTACAGACATAGGCTGTACGCTACCTTCCAAATCAATAATGGAAAGACGTCTATGACCTAATCCTATGTTTTGAAAATTCCAGTAGCCAAATCCATCAGGACCTCGATGCTGAATCACATCCGTCATTTTCTCTAATTGAAGAGAATCTAAAGGACGCTGCTGATCATTATGAATTATTCCTGCAATTCCACACATAATTTATTGGCTACTTGATTCTAATTTTTCTAAAAGAAAAATTGGCTCCATCTATTGCTATCATATTTTTATCTTGTTTTTGTAGAAAACTCAAATGATGCAAACCATCTTTACAAAAACCTTCATCTTTGTATAATAATGGGTCTTTAACTATAACTTCTTTGTAGTTTTCTGTATCTAGTTCTTCAATTTGTAATAATACAATCCCACTGCCATATCCTTCTCTTCCATCTTGAGCTAATCTAAACATTTTATCATTTTCTAAGAATATATTTCCTGCATTTCTATTGTTCGAAACCTCCATTGATATGGGTGATTTCGGATGCTTTTTCCATGGAGTTGTGAGTGATTCTGAATAAAAAAGCTCTAATTCATCATTTTTCAAGTTTGTGGTAAACCAGAAGAATAAACCTTTATGTTTTATAAAAGTAGTATCTACATAAGATTCGCCAGTCAACAATTCATATTCTAATTCCCATGTATTGGGGAATTGCAATGCTTTGTATAAGATTACTTTTTTTGATTCAAAGCTTTCTGGAATCATGTAAACTTCATCCTCATGCTCAAAAATCAGTGGGAAAGATTGGTGGAAAGGCTCTTCTAAAACTAGTCCTTTATATTCCCAATTACCAGATCTACTTAGTGCTGCGTGACCTATATCAGCCTTTTTATTTAAGTGTTTTTGGTATTCAACTTCGAAAAAAAGGTATTGAATATCATTTTTTTCAAACAAAAATGGGTCAGCTATGCTTGTAGCTTCATTGATACGGAAGTTCAGTGGTTTAGTGTTTAAAATATCATCATTTGATAGTTCTTGAATCTTTTTATCTGTCTCAAAAACAATGATAGACCAACCTTTTTCTTCTGCTCTAAAAAACGAGCTAATTAATGGCAATTTCAATATCTTCTTTAAGAATTTATTGGACTTTTTACGAGCTCTTTTCTCTAACCAAAAATTAAAAGCTACGAATGATAGATATATAAAAAGTAGTAGTACTAAAAGTTTAACCATATTTCTTTGCTACCATAAAGAATCCTGAAATTAGTAAATCTAAATCAGAATAGCTTCTATACTTCGGAAATAAAAGAGGTTTTACTTGTTTTATATATTCCAGATGAGAGTTGTCATAGTCCATTCCTTCTTTAAGCTCTAATTGGTGGGGATCAAATACTTTTTCCTCGTTACCAAAAATATGCGTGATATAGTACTTGTCGTGATATTGATAGTTTGCAACTATTTTTTGATACTCGTTAATTCTTTTTCTGTTAGGAATACTGGAGTGATTGGTCATTTGAGTGTATATAAAATCTGAAAACATTAGATTTCCTAATTCGTGATTCTTATACTTTGTAAATGTGCCATAATCTCTTAAATCTACTTTGTGTAACATAATTCCCCCAATTTTGAGGCAATCATTCATTTTTCTAAATAGCCGATCTAGATGATTTACAACTTGCAATACTGCTCTAGATACTATCATATCGAAGTAATTATTTAATGATTTTGATTTTATTTCTTCTAAGCTCTTACCATAAATTGATTCGATTTTGTCTTTATTCAACTTGAAATCTTTTTCTTCTAATGTAATTGCATTATCAAATCGGATTCTCTCATCATCTTTAAGTCGTTCTCGAATTGCTTTGTATATTTTAACCTCGTCTGACTGAATTCTTTCGGAGAAATACTTATCTATGGTATACACTTTTTTTGCCCCTTTAGCAATAAATAGTAACGCAACTCCTAAATTATCACCAGGTCCAATTTCTAAAATTGTCTTTTCTTCTAGGTTTTTATCGGATAAATTTCCATAAATTAAATAATCATTGAATACCTGAAAAATGTATTCTATACTTTCTTCTACGCTTTTTCCAAAGTGAGTTGCGCCATTGGATACACTTATTTTTCCTAAAGTATTTTTAAGCCACCTCTTGTAATTTTTTACAATGTGTTTGACAATAAATTTTCTATCATTAGAACGACTCATTGATCATTTTTTTTAAGCGATTCATATAAATCTCTATCGTAAAATTATCTTTTACTCTCTGATGATTTTGCTCTCCAACTTTTATCCTTAATTCTGAATCAGAAATTAAAACACTAAGCTTTTTACGAATATCCTCTGAATTATTCTCAGTTAAATACGAATAATCTTCTCCCAATAAAGACTTACAACCTGAATGATTGGTTGTAACTACAGGAATACCATAAGCCATAAATTCCATGATAACGTTTGGCATGCCTTCTTTTTTTGAGATCAACACTCCAATGTCAATTTTGTCTATGACATCACTCGTTTGTGTTTGATGAAAGATTTGAACTTTATCCTTCAATTTAGGTGACTTTAATCTCTCTTTGATGTACATATAACTCTCTGTGGGTTTGGTTTCATCATAAAGATCTCCAATCAAATACAACTTTATATTGCTGTGATCTTGTAGTAACAATTCAAAGCTATCGACAAGCAATGGCTGTAACTTTTCATCACGGAAATGGGCAATCATTCCCAGCACGATCTCTTTAGAATCTGTGCTGTAGCGATTTGTGATGCTTGTCTGAGTAATAAAGTTTGGCAAAAAACGAGATGTACGGCTGTCTATTTTTAAAACGTCTACCAATTCTTTCCTGCCTTCTTCAGAGTTTCCAATAAACAATCTGGTTTTGTTTGCTGCAACCTTTTCTAGCCGATCGTATCTGTAATAATCAGGACCTCTATGTTGCCAAAATGTAACTTTTGCTCCCGCTATTCTATAACATAAATTGGAAATGATGGAAGGTGGGTTTAAGTACGGAATGATAACATCTGGCTTGTGTTTTCTCAATCTATAACCAAACAATGCTATTTTAATTCGCCTGGTGATGTATTTAAACTTATTCGATGCGCTAAGAGGGTTTGAAACCAGTGTTACATTTTTAATAGCTAGTTTTTTACACTCTTCTTTAAAAAGATGCTCTTGCTCAGATTTTATATAAGAATAGATGTAAACGTTACAGTGAAAGTGATTGGTAAGATGGTTGGCTAAGAACAACGCTTGCTTCTCAGCACCTCCTAAGACAAAAGATTTGAGGAGTATAATGACATTTTTATGATGAAACTCAAATTTCTTCATACAAAGACTTTTTTTCTCATCTTGTGATAACCGAATCCAGAGACTTTGTCTAGACCCCATTGCACATAGAATTTCATAATCATTAAAATACTTCTCTCTTGAAAAGTTAGCATATGGTGTTTTTTCGAAAATTTGAAAACCTTCGAAAAATAAAGGAGGCCCAGGGGTTTTCTATACAAATGATCCTTAAACTGCAGCAAAAGGGATTTTTTTAACTCTTGTTTAATAAACGGATACTTCCCCTTCTCTTGATGAGAAATAGACAAATATTTCTGATAAAATTTTAAAAAAGAAAAAAGATAGTTTTCCAAAAATTCGGGGTGAGAAAAACGACTATGATAGCTGCTGTCTACCCTGTAAAAACAATCTGGTTTTTCTTGAAAAAGATACTGGAATTTTAATCCTTTTATCATGGCACGAGCATGCAAGTCTGGATCCTCTAGTCTTGTGAATGATTCGTCAAACCCTCCGAGTTCTTTAATGGCTTTTGTCCTCCAGAGCGGGCAAGTAACAGAAAAAGGCAAGTCGTATCTGAGGATCATTTTTAAAATGTGCTCGTTTGAATAATCATCGTTTTCAGGAAAAATAGTACATACTTTTCCAAGACCGTTTTCATCAAAATCTTGCATTTGAAATACCCAAGCATCAAAATCTGGGTATTCCTTCACTTTTTTTAGTCTATTTTCTAAGCAGACTTTGTCTAATAAATCATCTGAATCAAGAAAAATAACATAAGTACCTTTCGATTTCTCAATTCCAATATTTCTACATGCGGAGGGGCCTTTAGTATTATTAAAATCATTTCTCAAGAAAAAATGAAATCTTTCGTCTAGTCTACACTGATTAATACACATTTGGACTGATGTATCTGTGCTGCCATCATCAATGAGTAAACACTCCCAATTTGGATGAGTTTGCTCAACCACTGAGTTCAGGGTTTCTTGCAAGACTTTTTCTCTGTTGAATACTGGAATGATTATAGATACTTTTTCAGACATCACAGAGATTCTTTCACTTCTTTAACAACTTTTAACCACTCTCTACCATATTTTCTATCAGGCTCAAGGTAATTACCTTCAGCCCATTCGTTCCAAGATTTGAGAATTACATATTGAGGATTATTTTTTGCTTCCTTAACCAATTGCACCGTTTGTTCCAAATGATTTTTCCAAGCTTTGGGTGAAGTTTTATTTAAAATCATGGATTTTTTATTACTTCTTGGAGAATTGTCCCAATTGGGAATTGCACACGGAATACTTTTATTACTTAAAAGAGACTTGTTAAAATGCTTCATTAACAGAGGATATTCTAAGATTAAAGGTTTATTTCTCTTTACAACATCTTGAGTATATCCAAGTTTCGTATTTATCTTTAGTTCTATCTTTCTTAGCCACCTATTAGTAAAGAAAGGTTGAAAATGATAGCGAATGTTATTAAAAATATTCAAATCAATCTTAGCAGATATCAGTTCATGATCAATTTTTTTTACACTTTCCGCAGTAGTGGTTATGACAAAGTAAATTCCATCAAAACCATTCTTCTTTGCCAAAGAGTTAAACGTTTGAAAAAAAAGATCTCTGTCTGGCAGATCGCTCACCCTATATACATGAAACATTGGCTTGTTATCAACTTTAATGTATCTTTCATCTTGAAAAAATGGAAGTAAATAGTCAAAATATTGCTTGTATCCACTGGCTTTAGATGGATATTTTTGTTCAATTAAGATATCAGGATTCTCTAAACCATGCCATATCCCTTTCCATGTTTCATTAGCCCAGCAAAAACAAAATGGGATTTTTACTTTCTGATTCTTTAACATAGATTCTGCTGGCTTTTCTAAAAGCATTTTATCAGGTCCAAACCAATATTGATAATAGATAAATCCATCAACACCATGAGAAAGTGCTAACTCTGATTGTTGCTCCTGAACTTCAGGTACTCTCAGATCATAAAAACCTAAATCAGATGGTAAAATAGGTTGATAATGATTTTTAAATAATGGTTTTGCCTTGGTTACATTGGTCCATTCAGTAAATCCTTTCCCCCACCATTTATCATTTTCAGGAATAGGGTGATATTGAGGAAGATAATAAGCTAGGAATTTAATTTTACTTTCCATATCGATGGATGCAGTTTTTAGTTTTTACTTGCGAAGTATTAAGATTAATAACCTTCTATACTTTTTTTGGAAGTATTTCATTAGTATATAAAAAAATGGAGGAATTTTCATTTTTATAACGAATCTTAATATTACAGGTATTTTTATTAGCTTCTCAACTTCTAATAACTTTTCTTTTGCTGCTAGACAATCAGAGAAATATTCAAATTCTATAGACTTAACAATTTTCTTATTTATAAATTCATTATTTAAATGTAGATGCTTTGAAAAAATACTATATTCTGCTTTGTCATAATCTATTTTTAAGTGTAAATTATCAGAGTGCAATCTATATTTAGCAGAAGGTCTATCGGAAAAATAAAAGTAATATTTAGTAGCAATTCTTAGCCAAAAATCATAATCTTCATATTGGAGGTTTTCATCGAATGTTCCAATATCATCAAAAATTGAAGTTCGTAAAAGTAATGCCATTACAGGAATGAAATTTCCTTCTAACAGTTCATTGAAAATATCGCCTTGAGGTATTTTACTGAAAGTTCTATACTTTTCAATAAACATACCTTTTATCAGTTTACTATCACCATCCATCAAAAAAGCATCAGAGTATACTACACCTACTTTAGAATCTAACCTTTCTAAAATTTCTACCTGCTTTTCGATCTTGTCAGGCATGATAACATCATCAGAAGTACATCCTGACCAATATTTTCCTTTTGAAATTGAGATAGATTCGTTCAATAGTTTACAGATTCCTGTATTCTTTGTATGCTTAATAAAAGTGCACTTATATTGATATTTTTCAATATAATCTTCTATGATTTTTACCGAATTATCTTTAGAGCAGTCATCAATGATGATGTGTTGAATATTAGAGTAAGTCTGGTTTCTAACACTATCTAAAGATTCAAAGATGTATTTTTCATGATTATAACAAGGTGTTACAATTGTTACTAATGGCTGTCTTTTGGAGTATATTTTCATTTCGATTATGGTATCCAATTAGAAATTCTATTCAATAATTATTCAAAGCATTTATAATTATTTCCATATCATCTTCAGTTTGTATTGGGCTAAGAGGAAGACTCAAAACTTCATCATGAATCTTCTCTGTTATTGGCAATTTTAAATTCCCCATTTCTTTATATGCCTCTTGCTTGTGGGGAGGAACTGGGTAATGAATCAATGTTTCAATCTTCTCTTTTAATAAATATTCCTGAAGTTTATCTCTATTCTTCGTTCTAACTACAAATAAATGCCATACATGTTCCCTTGAGTTAGAAGGTAATTCAGGTAAGATAATCGATGGGTTTTCAATTGATTTCACATAGAGTTCTGCTATTTTCCTTCTCATCTCATTTTCTTCATCAAGGAATGGTAGCTTAACATTCAAAAAGGCGGCTTGCATCTCATCTAGCCTACTGTTTAAGCCTTGGTATTTATTGATATATTTCTCTTCAGAACCGTAATTTGCAATTGCTTTTACAGCAGTTGACAAAGCTGTATCGTTTGTAGTGACTGCTCCTCCATCACCTAAAGCTCCTAAGTTTTTTCCAGGATAAAAACTAAAGCCTGCTGCATCACCTAAATTTCCAGTGTTAGTATTATTGAATTTTGCTCCTATAGCTTGGGCATTGTCTTCTACAATTTTTAAACTGTATTTTTTTGCAATATTTACAAGTTCTTCCGACCAGAAAACTCTGCCATACAAATGAACAATTAAGATTGCTTTTGTTTTTGTAGAAATAGATTGCTCTATTTTAGAAATATCAAGATTGTAAGTTTTTATGTTTGGCTCTACCAAAACCGGGACTAAACCATTATCCGTAATTGCAAGTATTGAAGCAATATAGGTATTTGCAGGTACAATGACTTCATCTCCCTTTTTCATATAACCAAGCTCTATATAAGCTTTAAAAATAAGTCTCAAGGCATCCAGTCCATTGGCTACACCAACGGCATACTTTGATCCGACGTATTCTTTAAGATTATCCTCAAACTTTTCTACATGCTTTCCTTTAACATACCATCCTGAGTCAATTACTTCTTTCGCAACTTTTTTCAACTCCTCAGAATATTTACTATTAACTTTATGTAGATTTAAAAACTTAATCATTCAATTCTCTTTCATAAAAATCATGGACAAGACCTTTTCCTCCAAAACCTTCTTTAAATTTTGCTAAGCCGTCATTCAAGTAGGTACCATTATTTTCGGTTGAAATTCCAAAACTCAAATATTTCTTACTTGAAAAGTGTTGAGTTAAATAATCTACCAAAAATTCAGTGGAATTTAACTTTCTTCCTTGATCATTTGCGTGTAAATATTGAGTATGGACAAAATCATTGTCCAAAAACAAAACTGTTCCTCCTAAAATAGTTTTGTGCTCATCGTATACTAAAAGCAGTTTTATATTGTTTGGAAATCTATTGTGTAATAATTCTAATTCTGATGAGCTATGAACTGGACTTGTTTTAAATTTTGATTGCAAATTGAAATTTACAATTTCCATATAATTTTCGAAATCAGTAGACTCCTGAACAATAAGATTGTTTCTTTTTGATTTATTAATTCTATAGCGCCGATCTTTTGATAAGGATATTGTTTTTTCAAGATCGATAACAAATGACAAATCCCGCCTTATTAGTTTAAAGTTATTTATAAACAAAGCATATAGGGCTTCCTGTTGAAACGAACTTTGAAAAACAAAAGGTATTACTTTATACACAATCTTAGTAAAACCATGTTCCTTCAAATAGTCTAACATAGAAGAAAACATCTCTAAAACTAATGAAGCACTTACCTTTTTGTGCATTAATCCACCATAAGTTAGTCCTTGATGAGAATGATATACAGTATCACTTTCGTTGCCAGGCATGAGTCCAACTAACTTACCTTTCGAATAAAATAAAAGGGAATGGTCTTTAAATCTATCCGAATGATATTCTATAAATCCTCTATGGAACAGAAACGTTGACTTTGCAGACTCAGACACAAAAGTATCCCATTGCTTTTTCAATCTCTCTTCATACACTAATATTTCTATCATAAAAGCCCTCCTATTTTAAAAACACTTTCGATTTCAACATCACTTCCATTAGAAGTCAACTTATCAATTGATAGTACATTATCTTTTGTTTTTACCCATAAAGAACCTTTTCTTATATAAACAATAGCTCCAGGAATCCCTATAGAATTTTCAAAATTAGCTACTCTAGAGGCTTTTTCAATTCTATACTCCAATCCTTTGTAGAAAAACTTCAATCCAGTTCCAGACGGCGGGCTATAGACATACATCATATTCATAAAAAACTCAGTTGAAAAATTCCAATCTTTTATAATACCAAATGAAGGTCTTAGTCTAGTACAATAAATAAAATGGCTTCCTTTTTGAGACATGGGCACTAATTTTTTATTGTATATATCCAATAAAATGGTTGCAATTTTAGATTCAATATCACTGTAAATTGCCGTCTTTGCAGGCAAATAATTATCATCGTCAGAAATATCGTATTTGAAAGTGTAATAAATATCTCCTCCATCAAGTTCATCAATAATTTCATGTATTGTATATCCAACCTTTTTTTCTCCATTAATTGCCGCCCAAGCATTTGCATTATTTCCTCTATACTTTGGTAAAATCCCTAAATGTAAATTGATCAAAGGCTTATTATAGAGAGAAACATCGATAATTTTGTTATAATTGATTACGAAGATTAAATCAATATCATCTGAAATACTTTTATAATTAGACCTCTTAATTTTTAGATCATATAATTCACGCTCTAAAGAGATTTGATCATCTCCCTTCAAAGGTTTGTCTTGTTCAACTCCTAGAACTTGAATTTTATGGTTTCGAAGGATATGAACAATCCGAAGCAAAGGCTTCCCATTACCTAGAATATATAGTTTCATGAATTCTTTTTTGATATAAACTCCTTGATTACTTCATAAAAATAATCCAAATCTTCGGTAACAAGGTTTTGGTGTATAGGTATAAAAAAAGCATTTTTACCATAGAAAACAGAAGATTCGATTCCATTTCTTTGGCAAAAAAATTTCAACTCTTGAAGGTCAATATTTTTAAAACCCTTCATTAAAAAAACCCCTGGTATAATATTAGAGTCAAATTCAAAAAAAGGCAACAATTCTAATTCGTTAAACTTATTACATAAGTATCGGTAATTTTTGATTCTTTGATCTTTGTATTTTGTAAAATTATCTGAATGATACCCGATTGATTTTATAATATATCCTTTAGATATAGAGTCGATTTTTTCCTTAGGGAGTTTCTTATGTGCATTCGCGACAATCATACCTCCCATTTGCATCGGAAGTGCCTTTGAAAAACTAAAAATCCTATAATCACTAATAAATTCTTTGTTCTTGTAATCATTAAAAAAACCATACGCACAATCCTCAACAATGGGAATTTGCAAACTTTTTAAGTCTTTTATTTGATCAAATGAATAACCAAATTCGTTATTAACAAAAATCAGCTTTGTATCTTTTTCTATTTCTCTTGACCATTTACAATATTTCTCAATTTCATTGGTGATGCAGCTACTAACATAAAAATTACCGCTAGTTGTCAGGATGGTCACAATATCATTAGGCTGAAGATTATACAAACCCAGTACTTCAAATATGGAATGTGAGCCCGAATGAGTTATGATATAGTTCTCCTGTACACTTGAAATATATTCTTCTCCTTTAGATTTGTCAAGATCAGTGTAGTAAAAAGGTAATCGAATACTATTATTATCAAATGGAGATATATTGTAATTCGGAACCAATCCTTTTTTAGGATTTATGACAAATCTGTTCTTATAAAACATTATTCTTTGTAATTTTTGAATTCATCAAAATCCCTAATATAATCTTGTTCATTATAAATTTGAGACACAAGTGAAATCATTACAGCTGAATGCGAAAATGAAATTTCTCTCCAATGCTTTCTGGGAATATAAAGTCCTTTAGACGGATCATCCAAAACAAAAAGAGATTCCTTTTCATCTTGATCAATAACTTTAATGTGGATAATTCCAGAAACCGCTACAAGTACCTGATCTAATTCTTTATGGGCATGAAATCCTCTTTGCACATTATTAGGTGTATAATAAATCCAATAAACTCTTTTGATCTCAAATGGTGTGTGTCTTTGAGCTTCTGCCACTGAGATATAACCTAGCTCGCTAGAACCTATTACTTGAAAATCAATGATATGTGGGCTATTTGTTTTCAATAAATTCTGATTTCCAATCAAATCCTCTATACAATATTCCTGGTTTTTTTGAAGAAGCTGAAGATCCTAAAATATCAACTTCAAATGCAAATGCATCTTTTGCCTCTAAAATAACATATCTCTGATCTTTCCCAAAAATTAAATTAATTTTATAATACCCTGAGTTCAATAAATAAGGGGATAGCTCAGCTTTAAGACGATAGATTCCTCTCTCAGAGTTTCTATCATCTAGCACCAAAGCTCCATTGTGATAAATAACAACCTCATCTTCATTGACAATCTCAACAGTACAATCTAAATTAATATTATCTAACTGGTTTCTAAATTCAATATAAATTTCAATTCCAGAGCTAATAGAAAGAATTTTCCCATTCAATGGAGTAACCGAAATGTCCAGTAATTCAATATGCTCATTTTTGAATGACGAAAAATTAGCAGTTTCCCCTATCCTCGCAAGCTCTTTGTAAAAACTCAAGCCCTCTTCTACTCTCCCGTCAAAGGCTAATTCACCATTATTTAATACCATAACTCTGGTGCATAAGTTTTTAATAGCTGCCATATTATGACTCACAAAAAGTACTGTCCTTCCTTCACTGCTAGAAATATCCTGCATTTTTCCAATGGCTTTCTTTTGAAATTCAATATCCCCAACTGCTAGTACCTCATCTACAACTAAAATATCGGGTTCTAGATGGGCAGCCACTGCAAAAGCCAATCTAACTGTCATTCCACTGGAATAACGTTTTACAGGTGTATCAATATATCTTTCACAACCTGAGAAAGATATAATTGCATCTAATTTTTTCTTAATCTCTTTTTTGGTCATCCCTAAGATTGCTCCATTCAAGAAAACATTTTCCCTTCCCGTCATTTCAGGATGAAAACCTGTTCCTACCTCCAAAAGCGATGCTATTCTTCCATTTAGTTTCACCTTTCCAACAGAAGGACTAGTTACTTTAGAGAGAATCTTTAGGAGAGTAGATTTACCTGCTCCATTTTTTCCTATGATTCCAACTACTTCTCCTTCCTCTACTTCAAAATTTATGTTTTTAAGAGCCCATACATAATCGGAATTCCCTGTAGTACTTCGATCATTCTTTTCACCTATTTTCAAATAAGGATCTATTCTCCCAGTAACTCGATGAAACCACCTATTCAAATCGTGTGTGAGTGTCTTAGTTCCAATAAGACCTAGTCTATATTGTTTTGACAAACCTTCTATTTTTAATATGAGTTTCTGCTTCATCATACCGTATCGATAAAGTTTTTCTCGGTTCTGTTAAACACCAACAACCCTAAAAGAAAGATGATAAAAGAAATCATTAAAACAATTAAAATACGAATTATAGAAATATTACTATCTCCAAAAGAGATATTTCTAAATGTTTCAATAATTGTTGCAATCGGATTGTATTCTATGATCCATGAAATCTTGGGTACTTTTTCTTTGATCACGTGAATAGGATACATTACTGCAGAAAGATACATGAGCAATTGAATGCCAAATGACAATAAATAGGTAAGGTCTCTATACTTAGTAACCAAAGAAGAAATTATATTTCCCAAACCTAATCCTGTAAGTCCCATAGTAATTACAATAAAGGGAATATAAATCAATGTATAGTTTAGAGAGAGCTGCATCTCACCAGTTGAAATAAAGTAAACATAAAAGCTCACAAAAATCAACAGTTGAATTCCAAATCGCACAAGGTTCGATATCACAATAGATAAGGGTACAATCACCCTTGGGAAATAGACTTTTCCAAAAATTGCTTCATTTTTTTTAAAAGTGTCAGAAGTATTCATCAGGCAATTTTTAAAATAGCCCCAAGCCGTTATTCCTGCTAAATTAAAAAGAAACGGAGGTACTTTTCCTGTTTCTATCCCAGCTACATTATTAAAAATCAATGTAAAAATCACTGAAGTAAAAAGCGGCTGTATCAGATACCACAATGGACCTAGGATTGTCTGTTTATACAGGGTAATAATATCACGCTTCACAAATAGAAATAGCAGATCTCTATACCTCCATATTTCTTTGAAGTTAAATTCTAAAGGACTCTTCTTAGGAGTGATTTCTATGATCCACTGATCTTTATTCGCCATACAGATTCTCTAGTATTTTATTTACTCTTTCATTAGTTTTCCCCAATACGCTCCTTTGACCATAAACCTTTCTGGATACAAGGTCTTTAACTTGGATATGATATTTGAATACGAGGAGAATATTACAATATTATTTTTCTTTTTCGAAAAAAAAGAATTCATTTCGTTGATATCAAATAATAATTTCTTGTTCTCCAGGACATTGATACGGATTGTGTCGTTTTCTTTTATAAATTCTCGATCTATCATATTACTTTTTCTGTGAGAAAAAGATTGCTCTGTTCTATATCCATTTTCTATCAACTTGGAAGAAATAAAAGAATGGTTAACATCTTGAAGAATGTCAATATTTTCTTTTTCTGCCAATAGAACGGCATTTGTTCTCTCCTCATTAAAAATATCAACAAAACGAGACCAATCAGACAAAAACACTTTTCCAAACCCATATAAGGGTCTGGGGCCTTCGAGTGTTGGAAGTGATATTCCAGAACCCAATACTGGTTTGTATTTATCTAATACCAAATTGTTATCTGGATTGAAATTATTGTAATCTACATTACCTATTTCTTTGTTTTGAATCTCAAAACCTGGTCCCCAACTTGAATTCAAATTCATCTGAATTCCAAACAACCATGGTAAAAAGATGAATCCTAAAAGGATATATTTTCCCTTTTTCCCAAGAAACAGGTAGCCGTATACTGCTATTAATAAAAGAGGGATAATTAATGTGATTATCTGTTTGTAGGAGGTATTAAATCCAATTGTAACAGCATAAGGAATAAACGCTATGAACAGATAAATAATGGGTATGTAATTTCGCTTTTTAATCAAATGAATAAAACCAAGCAACAATAAAATCACAAACGCTGGTGTGAATAAAGGGATTCCCCAGACAATTCTTACCAGGTTTGATATTTCCACTTTCTCTGCATAACCTACGCCGCTTTTGTATACATCAATGATCTCCAAAAAGCTATATCCTGAGGTGTAAATAAAAAGTACAATGGAAATAGCAAAGCTTAGGAAAATAGAGACTACTTCCACTATTTTTTTCATCTTGAAGAGTGATTTTATTTCATCTTTGTGCGCTATGATATACTCTGCAAAAAAGATGAAAATATAAAATCCTGTAGCCCACCTAAAGCTAGTTCCTAAACCAAATAAGGCTATTGCAAAAAAAAGAAGTCTTCTTTTTTTAGTATCTAAATACTTTATGAAAAATAAGTGACCACATAAAATAAAGCAGATTGCCAGATTTGTAGGGTTGATCAAAAGAGAAGAGAAAAGTATTTCTGGTATTGTGAATGGAAGTAATAATAAAAAGAATTTTACTCTAGAATCGGCTATTTTTACACTTATCACTTTTGCATAAAGACAAATTGATAAAAATCCAAATATAAAGGATAATAAAATACCTATGGTTCTTAAAATACTCTCTTGGTTGGTTGGTATAAAAGACAACAACTTATCGTACATCGAGTGGTATTCTGAATATGGAGGTTGAAGAGAAGCATTTCCATTTAATGCATGATGCATAATTGTGGCTGCATCATCTCCTTCAATATAATTGAAGTTTAGTGTTAATATCCCAATCAATAAAAACAGAATTCCATAAAAGATATAATACCTACGCATAGAAATCCTTTATTTTAGAAACAATATAGATAAGTTCTTTTTCCATTAACTCATAATACATTGGCAATCTTACTAGTCGTTCAGAATATATGTTAGACATAGGTAAATCTTCACCAAAATGTTTATTCCGATAAAAAGAACTTTTATGCAAACTTTGGTAATGAAAAACAGCATTAACCCCAATAGAAGCAAGGTAAGATATTAGGTTTGTTCTCTCTCGAAGAGAAGTACAAACTAAATAAAACATGTGCGCATTATTTGTAGCTGTTTGGGGTATTTCTGGCAACCTGACTCCATATTTCTTTAAAAAAGATAGGTTCTTATAATAGTAATTCCAATGTTGAATTCTTTTGTTTTGAATATCTTGTATGTTCTCTAATTGTGACCAAAGAAATGCTGCATTAATTTCTGATGGCAAAAATGAAGAGCCAATATCTACCCATCCATATTTGTCTATCTCTCCTCTGAAAAAAGCAGAACGGTTAGTGCCTTTTTCCCAGATAATCTCTGCCCTATCAAAAAATTGCTCATCGTTAATCACTAAAAGCCCTCCTTCTCCACATTGGATATTTTTAGTCTCATGGAAAGAAAATGTTGCCAAATGACCTATACTCCCTAAGGGTTTTTCTTTGTAATAAGAATCGACTGCCTGTGCTGCATCTTCTACGACATAGAGATTGTACTTTCTTGCCAGTTCCATGATAGTATCCATCTCACATGCTACACCTGCATAATGAACAACAACAATCGCTTTAGTTTTAGTAGTAATTAAGGCCTCTAACTTCGTTTCATCTACGTTAGGGTGATTGGATTTTGAGTCAGTAAATATGACATTAGCTCCCCTTAAAACAAATGCATTCGCTGTAGAAACAAAGGTATATGAAGGTATAATAACTTCATCTCCTTCTTTAATATTCAATAAAATGGCACACATTTCTAGTGCATCAGTACATGAAGTCGTAAGAAGGCACTTTTTAAAACCATATTTTTCTTCAAAATATGTCTGGCATTTCTTTGTGTATATACCATTTCCAGATATCTTCCCCTTATTTACAGCATCTTCAATAAAAAATGTTTCTTTTCCTGTTAGATAAGGCTTGTTATAGGGAATCACCATAGAGTCCGCTTAGTTAGGTTTTGAGAAACGCGTTCTCATCTTTTTTAAAGGTAGTACGCTTTCACCTTGTTCATTTACTAGTGATTTGATCTTAATACAACCATCTTTACAAACAACTACTGGATATCCTTCGTGTAAAAACAGAACTTTACCTTCGTTATCTTTACTCACTATCTTCATTTGTTTACAGTATCTTTCCACTTCTAAAACTCTTACTACTTTTTCTCTATTGATCAAGGAAGTTGCACCTTTATAGGGATATCCTACTGCATTGACAAAAGTGACAATTTCATCAACATTCCACTTCCAGTCGATAAAATAATCATCTTCATCTCTCCACAAACTGTAGGTTGCCAAGTCTTCCTTTTGAGAAATTGAAGATATACTCTCTTCTTCTTGAAGGCTTTTGAAAATGGTAGTTACAAGTGCAATATAATTTTTTATAACCAAGTCTATAGCTTGATTTATTTTGATTGGATAGGATATAGATACTTTCGCTTGATCAATGATCTCACCACTATCATAATCGTCACTTGCAAAAATAGCAGTTACTCCAATCTCTTTTTCTTTATTAAGTAATGCATTCACCAGTGGGGAAAATCCTCTGTATTTTGGTAATAAGGAATCGTGCAATACAATCAGGCGACTTTTTGTCTTTTCAATCATCCAGCGCCAAGAAATTGCCATTGAATATTTTTCATCAATCGAAAAATCATCTGTCCTTTCGTAACACAATATATCATGTTTAATACACAAAGTTTTTAGCTCTTCAGAGTAATCTGATACAACATTCTTATCTCTCCCAATAATGACCTTACCGATAAAGTAATGGTACTTCTCCTGGACCAAATACTCAAGTACAGATAGTCCTTTTTTAGACATTAGATATAAAGCGATCTTCTCTTTGCTCATGATTCGAACTCTTGAATATTTATCGACTTATCTATAATATACAGAGGTCTGTTTTTGACTTGTTCAAAAACCTTTCCCAGATACAGACCAATAACGCCAAGAGTGGAGATAATAAATCCTGAAAGTAACCATATCGAGATAATAAGACTAGAGTAACCTAAGACTACAGTGTCTCCATTAAACCATTTGATAAAATAATAAACAGCAAAAGCGACAGACAAAGAAGAAACCAAAAATCCAGATTTTATTAGCATCTTAATAGGCTTATCTGAGTTTGCAAGAATTATATCTATAGCCAAATTAAAAAGCCTCGCAAAATTATAGGACGATTTACCTTCCTCCCTCTCTGCATGTTCAACATCAATTTTTGCGGATGCAAAACCTATCCATGAGATCATGGTAGGAAAATAACGGATGCTTTCATTCATAGAATTTAACACCTGAATAGCTTTCGAAGAATAAATACCAAAGTTTGCAATGGAAGGGTCTTGCTTTCTTCCACTTAAATAGCTCAAAATAGCATAAAATACTTTAGAGAAAACCTTTTTAAAGAAAGAATCTTTTCGAATAACTCTTCTTGCCAAAACTAAGTCATATCCTTCTTTTACTTTATTGTAGAGCTTCGTGAATTCTTCTGGGCGATCTTGTAAATCACAATCCATAACAATAATCCAATCGCCCTTGGCATGCCTTAATCCAGCAGAAATTGCATAATGTTGTCCAAAATTTCGACTTAGTTTAAGTCCTTTTATTTTTTTATTTTGTTTTGCAACTTTTATAATTTCCGACCAAGAATTGTCAGGGCTAAAATCTTCAACCAGAATTATTTCATAGTCATCAGAAATATTCACAACATTTTTCTCAACTCTTTCTACCATTTTTTTTATAGTCTTTTCAACCTTATAAACTGGGCTTACAATAGAAATATAGGGCATGTGTTGACTTTTTAATTTTATCAAAAATATAATTTTTTACGGTTAAATCCGTTTTGAATCTAGTTTTATATCAACTACTTTTACACAAAACAATCAATCAAATGAACCAACAAATTATTGAGTGTGTTCCCAATATTAGTGAAGGAAGGGACTTAAAGAAAATACATGAAATAGCGAATAGTGTTAAAGAAATTGAAGGCGTTCAATTACTCGATATTGATCCTGGAAAAGCAACAAACAGAACTGTCATCACTTTTGTTGGTGCCCCACAAAAAGTGATTGATGCTGCTTTTTTGCTTATTAAAAAAACTTCAGAATTGATTGATATGAGTTCTCATTCTGGGGAACATCCAAGATTTGGAGCAACAGATGTTTGTCCGCTCATCCCCATCGCTAATATTACTATGGAAGAAGTTGCAAAATACGCACATCAATTGGGGGAACGTGTAGGAAAAGAGCTGGGGATTTCTGGTTATTTTTACGAAAATGCTGCAACCAGTGAAGAAAGAAGAAATTTAGCGACCGTAAGATCAGGAGAATACGAAGGTCTCGAGAAAAAATTGTCAGATAATCATTGGAAACCAGATTTTGGGCCTACAACATACAACGAACAACTAAAAAAATCTGGAGTAACTGCCATTTCTGCAAGAGATTTTCTCATTGCTTATAACATCAACTTAAACTCTACTTCTACTCGACGTGCCAATGCAATTGCCTTTGATATTCGAGAAGCGGGACGTGTTAAAAGAAAAGGAAACCCTATTACTGGGAAAAAAGTATTGGATGAGAATGGAGAGCCAGTAAGAATTCCTGGAAAATTAAAGGCAGTGAAAGGAATTGGCTGGTATATTGAGGAATATGGAATTGCACAAATCTCTTATAATTTAACAAACATAAGTATTACTTCCATGCATCAGGCATTTGATGAGACTGTAAAGGCTGCGAGTGACAGAGGCATTAGAGTTACTGGTTCTGAACTAGTGGGATTGGTTCCCTTACAAGCTATGATCGACGCTGCAGATTACTTTTTAAGCAAACAGAGTCGATCTTTGGGAATTAGCGAATCTGAAAAAATTAAAATTGCTATTAAATCTCTTGGGTTAGACGATTTAAAACCTTTTAATCCAAACGAAAGGATTATTGAATATGTAATGAAGTCAAAAGATCAAAAACGGTTGATTGATTTTACAGTTAAAGGTTTTGCAGAAGAAACAGCTTCAGAATCTATGGCTCCAGGTGGAGGCTCTATCTCAGCTTATGTAGGTGCTTTAGGAGTTTCATTAGGAACAATGGTTGCCAATTTATCTGCTCACAAACCTGGATGGGATGAAAAATGGGAATTCTACTCGAAATGGGCCGAAAAAGGACAAAAGTACAAAGATGAGCTACTCTTTTTGGTTGATGAAGACACCAACGCTTTTAATAAAATTATCGATGGTTTTCGACTGCCAAAGTCAAACGAACAAGAAAAAGTAATACGAAAAGAAGCCATCGAAAATGCAACAAAATACGCTACCGAAGTGCCCTTAAGAGTCATGAAAACCGCTTGTGAGTCTATGGAAGTTATGATGGCTATGGCAAAAGATGGATTGCAGAATTCTCTATCTGATGCAGGAGTTGGTGCTTTGTGTGCAAGAACAGCTGTTATTGGAGCTTTCTTTAATGTGAGAATCAATGCAAAAGACATTAAAGATCGAGTGTACGCTGAAAATATTTTATCTGAGGCTAGAGAAATTTATGAGAAAACCATTCAATCTGAAAAAGACATCATAGCATATATTGACACAAAAATTTAAACTCATTTGTTTTATAATGAGTTTCTTCTATATATTTGCATAAGTACTTATATAAATGCATATGGATAAGTTGATAGAGTTTCGAGAATTAGCGTTTGGTTCACGTATTAAAAGATTGAGTGATGCACTAATGAGGGATGTGAAAAGGGTTTACAAAAGTCTTTATATTGATTTTGACCCTTACCTTTTTCCCACTTTTAAGGTTATAAATGATCTTGAACAAGTAAGCACAGGAGATTTAGCCAAAGTACTTCAAATCAGTCAACCTGCTGTGACTCAATTTATCAATATACTTAAAAAGAAAGAGTTGGTGTTGATACATCCAGACAAACAAGACAAACGTAGAAAACTAATTTCTTTATCGAAAAAAGGTGTTGAATTGGTTGAACGGCTAGAGCCGATATGGGAAATTATGCAGCTGGAGCTCACAAATTTTATTCAAAGAGAACCTACCTCTTTTATGGATCACATTCAGCTTACCGAAAGACGACAACAAGAGAAAAGCTTATATCAGAGAATTATGGAAAGAATTAGAGAAGAAGTAGTATTACTCAATTATGATTCACAATACGATCAAGTGTTTCACGATCTAAATATTGAATGGTTAGAAACATTTTTTTATGTCGAGCCTCATGATACAGAAGTTTTGGAAAATCCAAAATCTTACATTATAGATAATGGAGGATATATTTTCTTTGCTAAATTTAATGGAGAAATTGTGGGTACTGTAGCCCTGATTAACGAAAAAGAATGTTATGAATTGAGCAAAATGGCTGTATCTCCAAAGTATCAGGGGTTAAAAATTGGTCAAAAATTAATGGATAAATGCATTCAATTCTCTAGAGATCAAGGATTGGAAAAAATTATGTTGTATTCCAATCGGATTTTAACTCCTGCCATCAATCTTTATAGAAAAGTTGGCTTTGAAGAAGTGGAATTAGAAAAGGATGTTTACTATGAAAGAGCCGATATCAAAATGATTTTAAAATTATAAAAAACTTTCTATAGCTAGTTCATATCCTTTTAATCCGAAACCGAAGATGACACCTTTTGCGTGAGAAGCAATGTAGCTCGTATGCCTGAAATCTTCTCTGGAATGTACGTTAGAAATATGCACTTCTACAACTGGAGTTTCAATGGCTTTTACTGCATCTCCAATTCCAATGGATGTATGGGTATAAGCTGCTGCGTTTAGAATAATCCCATCATAATCAAATCCCACTTCATGGAGTTTGTCAATAAGCTCCCCTTCTATATTTGATTGAAAATATTCGATAGTAAGTTTTGGATACTTCCCCTTTATTGCATCTAAGTACTCCTCAAATGAGTTGTCTCCATATACTTCTGGCTCGCGCTTCCCTAACAGATTTAGGTTAGGCCCATTAATAATGATCAATTTCATGTTACGAATGTAGGGAATATTCAACAAAAAAGATGAAGCTGCGGCCTCCTCTTTCATTTCATATGTTGAGTATCTTTATTTAAAATCTGTAACCTAAGCCTACTTGAATGGTGTTAAATTTTAAATTTACTCCGGGAGGTGCTTTTTGCAATCTGCTTGTTAAACCTAAGCCATATCTTTCCAGTGCAAAGAACTTATCTGAAAAATCGAACCCAGCTCCAAATCTTAAACCAAGTTCAAAAAGAATTTAGTTCTGGAGAGACTTCTAATTTCCATAAAGTTCAAATAAACTTCATGTAACATTTTGATCTCTTTTTACTTTTTCATTACTTTCATAGAGTGAAATGGAAATACGCCATAAAGGATTACCAACTCTATCTAAAAATAGAAAGAGGGCTTTCGGAGAACACAATTGAAAGTTACGCAAGAGATATTAAAAAACTGGTTTCATTTCTAGAAGAAAAAGAACTTTCGATTTCTCCTATTCAATTAAGTGAAGAGGAAGTTCAACAGTTTGTCTACGAAATTGCTAAGAATGTAAATCCAAGGAGTCAAGCTCGAATCATATCAGGTTTGCGAAGTTTTTTTGATTATTTAGTCTTTGAAAATTACAGAGAATCCAATCCAACCGACTTAATCGAAGCTCCTAAAATAGGAAGAAAACTACCCGATACTTTATCGATAGATGATATAAACAATCTCATTAAAGCAATTGATTTAAGTAAGGCTCAAGGGGAAAGAAATCGCACAATGATTGAAACCATGTATGCCTGTGGTTTACGAGTAAGTGAAGTGATTAATTTAAGATTGTCAGACCTCTTTTTTAATGAAGGTTTTATCAGAGTACTAGGGAAAGGAAACAAGCAAAGATTTGTTCCTATCTATGGAAAAGCACAGAAGTTTATTGACTTTTACATTCAGCAAATCCGTTCTCATATCAACATTCAGGATGGTTATGAGGATACTATATTTCTAAACAGAAGAGGGAAAGGATTATCTCGGCAAATGGTTTTTATGATTTTAAAAGATTTGGCAATTAAAATTAACCTAGGAAAAAAAATAAGTCCACATACCCTCAGACACTCATTTGCCACGCATCTTTTAAAAAGAGGGGCTGATTTAAGAGCTATTCAACAAATGCTAGGTCATGAAAGTATTACAACAACAGAAGTCTATGTTCATTTAGACAAGAGTTATCTTCAAAAAGTAGTACAAGACTTCCACCCTAGGAGTGAAAAAAAAGATTCCCACTCCAGCCAGTCTTAGGCTCGTATGTGGGAATGATATTTAAGTGGTGTATTTTCTTTACTTAGCTACATTGACAGCTCTAGTCTCTCTAATAACAGTTACCTTCACCTGACCTGGGTAAGTCATGTCGTTTTGTATTTTCTGACTAATATTGAATGATAATTCTGCCGCTTTACTATCGTTTACTTTAGAACTTTCTACCATTACTCTTAGTTCTCTACCTGCTTGAATGGCATAAGCTTTTTGGACTCCTGTAAATCCAAAAGCAATATTTTCTAAGTCCTTGAGACGTTGTATGTAAGAATCCAACACTTGTCTTCTTGCTCCTGGTCTTGCTCCAGATATTGCATCACAAACCTGTACAATAGGTGCTAACAAACTCTTCATTTCAATCTCATCGTGGTGAGCCCCAATAGCATTGCATACATCTTTCTTCTCACCGTATTTTTCTGCCCACTGCATTCCTAACAAAGCATGTGGTAATTCACTCTCTGTCTCTGGAACTTTTCCTATATCGTGTAGTAAACCAGCTCTTTTTGCAAGCTTAGGATTCAACCTAAGTTCTGAAGCCATGATACCGCAAAGATTCGCAACTTCTCTCGAGTGTTGAAGTAAATTCTGACCGTAAGAAGAGCGATACCTCATTCTACCCACAATTTTAATTAATTCAGGATGTAAACCATGAATACCAAGATCGATAACAGTTCTTTTTCCAACCTCAATAATTTCTTGCTGAATTTGTTTTTCGGTTTTCCTAACCACCTCTTCAATACGGGCAGGATGGATTCTCCCATCAGTTACCAATTTGTGCATTGATAAACGAGCAACTTCTCTACGTACAGGATCAAAACACGATAAAATGATTGCTTCTGGGGTATCATCTACGATAATCTCAACGCCAGTTGCTGATTCTAGCGCTCGAATATTTCTTCCTTCTCTACCAATGATACGCCCTTTTACGTCATCGGATTCAATATTAAATACAGAAACACAGTTTTCTACAGCTTGTTCTACTCCTACTCGTTGAATCGTATTTAGTACTACTTTACGTGCTTCCTGTTGAGCTGTAAGCTTTGCTTCTTCAACAGTTTCTTGAATAAAAGCCATAGCATCCGTTTTGGCTTCATCTTTAAGAGACGTAATCAATTCTTTTTTTGCTTCTTCGGCAGAAAACCCTGAAATCTGTTCCAAAAGATCTACATGTCTTTTGTGCAATTTCTCTATCTCACCTTCTTTCTTATCTAGAAAATCTAGCTTGTATGAAAGATCATTATCTTTCTGCTCTAAAGACCTGTTTAGCTTTTTATTTTTATCTATTTCTGATTGTACTTGTGATTCTTTTTCTCTAGCTCTTTTCTCTATATCGGAAACTTTCTTTTCTCTACTTAAGATAACTTTCTCATGCTCTGCCTTAAGTTCAATAAACTTCTCCTTCGCTTGTAATATTTTATCTTTTTTTACTGCTTCCGCCTCTACTTTAGCTTCTTTTAGAATTGCATTTGCTTCTTTTTTTGTTTCTGATAATAGTTTATTTGCTTTTGATTTCTCTATAGATTTTGCAATTATAAATCCTATAACTAATCCTATAAATCCCACAGCTATGGGAAGTATCATTCCGTCCATATTTTTGGTTTAATTGTATAAAAAAAGCCCACATCAGTAGGGTTTATATAAACTCCATTATGACATGATTAGAACTAACTGACTGATCAAGGATCCTCCTGATATAAATATCTAAGGCTTGCTTTAGCAACCAAGACTCGTCCTTCATAATAGATTCTTGTTGAGTTTATCAAACAAATTACTAATGTAGGCAGTGTTGTATATATAAGAACTTATTCTAAATGCGAACTTACCAATTTAGTAAGTTCATTTATTTTTTCAAGCATTTGCGACTGATCAGAATCTTTCGTTAAACTCGATATCTCAAGCTTAGATGCAAATTGAAGTGCACACATTGCTAACACATCTTGTTTATCACTTACTGCATAATTTTGTTCGAACCTATTAATGAGGTCGTTAATTTTTGCAGCTGCTTTCCTCATTCCTTCTTCTTCTTTCGTGTCACTGACACTTAGAGGATAAGTCCTTCCTGCTATGACTATTTTGATCTTAAGTTTTGTCACTACAAAATGAACTTATTCGCTTAACTGAACAATACACTTATCTATTTCTCTTATAAGTGCATTTATTTTGAGTTTTGTATCTCTCGTACTTTGATTACTGCCTTCGATAGTTTTTGCAATCTTTAGCATTTGATATTCTTTCTTCAAATGTTCTTCTAATTGCTCCTTTTCTAAAAGCTGCTGTTGTAATTTCGATATATTCTGAAGCAATATTTCATTCTCTTTCACTAAAAAATCATAATTGGATAGTAAATTTTTCAACTTGTTTTCCAATAAATGAATCGCTTCTAAGGAGTTACTCATTCAGCTTTATCATTAAAACTATCCTTACAAAGTTAGCATTCTGTTTGGTAAAACACAACAGTTTTTCGCTTTTTGTATAGTAATTAACCAAACATTCTATAAGTTATTAACATAAAAGTTCATAGAGTTTTCCTATTTTCGTCAGAAAGTATTGAAATTGAAAAGAAACATATTCTTCTTACTACTGGTTTTAAGTTATTTTACCCATGCCCAAAAAAAATATCCTAAAAATTACTTTAGAAGTCCATTAGACATTCCGATAGTATTATCTGGAACTTTTGGAGAATTGAGAAATGACCATTTCCATGCAGGCATGGATTTAAAAACTCAAAGGAGAAATGGACTCAAAGTTTATGCAACTGCAGATGGATACGTCTCTAAAATTAAAGTTGCCTTGTGGGGATATGGAAAAGTCATTTACATTACACACCCAAATGGCTATACTACCGTATATGCTCATTTGAGTAAGTTCGGAAAAGGAATTCAAGAGTATATAAAAAGTATACAATACGAAAAGGAAAGTTATGAAACGGGAAGTATTTTCCCTAAAGAAGGAGAAATTCCAGTAAAAAAGGGACAAGTTATTGGGTACTCTGGAGATACAGGAGGTTTTATTGCTCCTCACCTGCATTATGAAATAAGAGATACTAAAACAGAGCACATCATTAACCCCATGCTTTTCGGATTGGAAGTTAAAGATCTAAAAAAACCGCGTATTCGTAAGTTGATGGGATACGCTATTGGAAATAATTCGCATATAAATAGCGGAAACACTCAACAAATCATTCCTATAAAAAAGTTAAATGATAGCTCGTATGTTAGCAGTCGGATTACAGCTTTTGGTGAAATTGGTTTTGGAATAAATACTTTTGATCGCTTAGGTGAAGCCTTAAATAAAAATGGGGTTTATAGTATAGAAATGAAAGTGAATGGCAAACGGTATTATTATCACGATGTAGAAACCTTTTCTTTTGCCGAGAGTAAATTCATCAATCTTCTAATCGATTATGAACACTATAAGAAATACAAAAGTAGAGTTCAAAAAACATTCAAGGAGAATGCTAATAAGTTAAGTATTTATGAAAACCTTGTTAATAATGGAATTATTGATGTAAAACACAATATGAACTATACAGTAGAAATTATTGTGAAAGACTTCTCAGACAATACAAGTACGTTAAAAATTCCTGTAAGAGGAAAACAAAACGCTTCCTCTCTAAAGCGAGTAATCGATACTTCTGGCCTTAAAATATTGGCAGGAAACTTTCATAAATTCGTAAAAGATGGAATTACCATTGCTTTTCCTAAGAATACATTTTATGAAGACATCTATTTAGATTTTGATGTAAAAAATGGGGAAGTCAAAGTACATGAACCCAACATTCCATTAGATCGTCATTTTACCATTACATTCGATTCTACTCGGTATCGTAAAAAGGATATAAATAAAATTTATATTGCCAGAACAAACAACAAAAAATATCCGAAATTCTTAAAAACTGTCAAGCGAAAAGATAAGGTGTTTGCTACAACTAAAATTTTAGGTAAATTTTCCATACTTGTTGATGAAGAGAAACCTAAAATATACAACCCAAATTTTAGAAATAACGATTGGGTTACCAACTTGAATTATCTCACCATTCGTATTTCCGATACTCAATCTGGTATTAAATCCTACAAAGCTTTTATCGACAATGAATGGATTCTGATGGAATATAATTTAAAGAAGAAAAAATTATCTTATGATTTTAGCGACAAAAAGTTGGTGGGCAGCAAACATATTTTTAAACTTGTAGTCTCAGACAACGTAGGAAATACGAATACTTATACTTCTACGTTTTATAGAAAATAAAGCACCTACGTGAAGAACTTTTTATTTATAACTCTTTTTTTTCCGGCACTACTTTTTGCTCAAAAAACAACGATTGTAAAAGGATTCGTAAAAAACAAGCAAAATCAATCGCTAGAATCTGTTAATGTTCGATATGGAAGTGTCGGTACAACCACAAATAAAAGAGGCTACTATGAGATACGTGTTCCTTTAAATCAGGAGGTCACTTTGACTTTTAGTTTTGTAGGATATCAAACTTTGACAAAGACTATTTCCGCCACCAAAACAAAAGCGATCCGTTTCTCGCCCACTCTTCTTCTAAAATCAGAAGTATTAAATACAGTTGTTATTGAAAATAAAAAAAGTGCAGTAGAGGGAACAACTAAAATAGATATTAATAAAGTAAAGCGGATTCCCAATGCTACCGCCAGTATAGAAAATTTAATAATGACATTTGCAGGTGTAAACAATAGCAATGAGTTAAGTACACAATACAATGTAAGGGGTGGAAATTTTGATGAGAACTTGGTTTATGTAAACGGAATTGAAGTCTACAGGCCTTTCCTAATTCGCTCAGGGCAGCAAGAAGGTCTCAGTTTTGTGAATCCTAATATGGTGCAGAATATCAATTTCTCTGCTGGGGGATTTCAAGCAAAATATGGAGATCGTCTTTCTTCAGTCCTAGACATTACTTATAGAAAACCCACCGATTTTGGTCTTGCTGTAGATGGTAGTTTATTGGGCGGAAGTGTTACTGTAGAAGACTTATTATTAGATGACAAACTCAGTGTAATTGTGGGCGCGCGCTATAGAGACAATAGCTTGTTTGTGAATAGCAAACAAATTGAAACCAATTTTAGACCTCGATTTACTGATTTACAAGGATTTTTATCTTACAAACACAACGAGGATTGGACTTTTAATTTTTTAGGAAATTTTTCCTTAAATAATTATGATTATCAACCAGTCACCAGAAGAACAAGATTTGGAACTGTAAGCAATCCCATAGAGTTAATCGTATTTTACAATGGACAAGAGCAAGATAAGTATTTAACCATGTTTGGCGCTCTAAGTGCCGAATATCAGGTTAATGACGACTTAAAAATTACTGCCACTTCTTCAATGTACAATACACAGGAAGAAGAATATTTCGATATAGCTGCAAGTTATAACTTAGGTCAAGTAGACTCCAACATAGGTTCAGAAACTTTCGGTGAAGTCACCGTATCGCAGGGAATAGGATCTCAGTTAAATCATTCTCGTAACGATTTAGACGCATTAATTGCCAATGTTCAAATAAGAGGTACCTACAAAAAAGACGAAAATCAAATAGATTTTGGAGTAAAATATCAAACAGAAGATATTAAGGATCGTATTAGAGAATGGGAAGTAATCGATTCTTTAGGTTTTTCTGTACGTCCAACGAATATAGGGTTTATCAACGACCAACCTTATAATCCATTTACAGGCCCAATTGTTCCTTTTCAAAATATCAGAGCTCAAAACTCACTAACCATTAACCGATTAATGGGCTTTGTGCAATGGAGTCGTAGAACATTTTGGAATGAGCACGAAGTATGGTTTAATTTTGGAGTTCGTGGACAATCATGGTCAGTAAAAGCAAACTCTTTGTCAACGGTTAATCAATTTGTTTTCAGCCCTAGAGCTCAATTCGCTATCAAACCCGATTGGGAAAAAGACATGTTATTCCGGGTTTCTGGTGGTATTTACACTCAACCTCCATTCTACAAAGAATTAAGAGGTTTCGATGGAAATATCAATCCCAATGTGAAAGCCCAGAAATCTTTTCATATTGTTTTAGGTAGCGATTATAGCTTTAAAATGTGGAAAAGACCTTTTAAACTCACCACAGAACTTTATTATAAAGGGCTTAATGATGTGAATTCATATGTGGTAGACAATGTAAGAATACGTTACCAAGCCAATAATAATGCCGTGGCTTATGCAACTGGATTAGATGTTCGTTTGAATGGAGAGTTTGTTCCTGGAAACGAAAGCTGGATAAGCCTAGGAATTTTAAAAACTGAAGAAAATAGTAACAATAGAGGCTATATAGCTCGCCCAACCGATCAACGATTCAAGTTAGGAATACTCTTTCAAGACTACGTTCCTAACATGCCCGATTTAAAAGCATATTTGAATCTTGTTTACAATTCTGGTGTTCCTGGAGGGGCTCCTGCCTATGCAGATCCTTATGATTTTCAAAATCGTTTACGAGGCTACAGGAGAGCAGACCTAGGTATATTGTATGTTTTCAAAGACGCCAATAAAACATCAAACAAACATTGGTTAAGACAGTTTAAAGAATTAACAGCTGGTTTAGAGCTCTTTAATATGTTCGATATACAAAACTCTATCACCAATACTTGGGTACGGGATGTCGCGACAAAAAATCAGTTTGGTGTTCCTAATTTTTTAGCGGGGCGCATTTTGAATTTCCGATTTAGCATGAGGTTTTAAATCTCAATTTCATTTATATTGAGGACTGAATCTTGCGTTAGTGCAAGCATACGATGCATTGACAGAAGGCTAAATTTAATTTAGCGAGAAGTCTCGGAATATTAAATTACTAATAAACTATATTTTTAAATACATAAAAAAAGGGTTGCTTAAAGCAACCCTTTTCACTTCTCAAAAAGTAAACATCATTGATAAGTCATTCTTACTGGAAAATCCATAACTTATTAAAAATTGTAACAGTAGTGGGCGTATTCGGATTAGTATTAATAGACTCCTGAGGATATAATACACGTTGAATAAAGTTTGTGGCAACCGCGCTTCCTTGTTGAGTAACAGGGATTGCCAAATAGCTTGGATATTGATAATTATGCCTTCTAACATCTACCCATGACTCTCCATTCATGGTGACCATCGACTTGTATTTTTCTGTCATAATTTTTTCCAGAGTTAACGTCGCCGCAGTTTCATTTGCAAAATTTGCCAAATAAGTAGTTCTAAGTGTTATATACTCTGTTGCATAAGTAGCATCGTTTGGAACTGCCATATTCAATTGAGCTGTAATTGCCTGATTGTAAGCAGATGCAGCATTAGCTGTAGCCCCATTATTTAATCTGAATTCTGCTTCTGCCTCAATGTATAAAAGCTCAAAATGCGTCATAATTAATTGGCTTGATGTACGGTTACCATAAAATCCTTTAGGTCCAATTGGAGAATAACTGATGTTTGAGGTTCCAAAACCGTTCGATTTACCTGTAAAACCAACATTCGTACCATCTACGCTAATATTATTCCAGTACGAAAGCCTCCTAGGATCACCTGTTGTCGTAAGCATATTCATGAACTTTTCCGACGCAATCATTTGATTGTTTTCGAACATATCAAACCAACCATTCTGATATTCTCCTACATTATCATATTGAAACTTAAGATCCGCAGCAGGAGATGTAAAACCAAGAGCTTTTGCCTGCTGAATAGCAGCTAATGCTCTAGTTGCCGATCCTGAAGGGTCTTTTCTGCTAAAATGATTTTCATATCTGGCCTTCAAAGCATAGGCCAAAGCGCGCCATTTGTTCATATTACCCGCATAAACAATGTCTTCGCTACCCATAGTCACTGATGATGCTTTTCCAAAATCGACAATCGCTTCATTTAACAAAGAGAAAATACTTTGATAAATTTGTTCCTGAGTATCAAATTTAGGTTGTGGCAATGCAGCACCTTGTAGTGCTTCGCTCCACGGAATATCTCCGTAAAAACTTGTTAAGCTTCCAAGGCCAAGTGCCGTAATTACCTTACTGGCTCCTACATGCCCCCATGCATTTTGAGTACTACCTCTATCGATCACATCTTTTAAATCTCTAAATCCGTCATACCATCTGCCCCAGAGTGCATCATTATTTCGAATTTCATATTGGTCGAAGTTAATTCCACTACCGTGATTTCCTGCAAAAGTCTGTACAAATAGTCCTGCCCATGTATCCCAGTCTGTTCCATTTGTAAATCTTCCATACTTGTATAGTATGTAGTCTAATCCTGCTGTAAATGTTAATTTCACACTTACATTTGAAGGATTATTTGGGTCTATATTTAATTCTGTGAGTGACTCTTCCTGACAAGATTGAGGTATGCACAACAAAAATACCAGAACTGTGCTCATTATTATTTTTCTCATGATCTTTACTTTTTAAAATTCTACTTTAACACCAAAACCATAACTTTTTGTTCCAGGTGCTCCAATTAAGTCCACTCCTTGAATATTCCCAGCTCCCAAAGCATTTGTTTCTGGATCTATTCCTTTGTACTTTGTACTAAGCCATAAATTTCTTCCTATAAATGAAAAGTCTACCTTTCTGAAAATTGTATTTTTCAATGCTTCATTTGGTAAGGAATATGTTAAGCTTACATTTCGTAACCGAACCCATGAAGCATCCTCGATATGTGCTTCATCTACAAAAGAATTTTGATTGTGATAGTAACCATTTGTTAATGGAGCAGCAATAGTACTTTGCTGTCCAGTAGATTCTATGATACCATCAAAAACTCGAGTGGCATTTGCACTTGGAGTATTTGCATTGTAGTATCTTTCTGCTGTAGTCTGACTAAGACCTGAGTACACCCAAAAAGCTTCAGAGTCATTCAGAATTTCTCCTCCTTTTCTAATTTCAAATGTAGCATTTAGTGAAAAACCTTTGTAGCTTATTCCATTGTTAATGTTTAAAACCCAGTCCGGATTAGGGTCTCCTAGCACAAGGTTTTCTGTAGCCACTTGAGGATATCCATTATTGTCTAGTAATAAAACTCCTTGAGCATTTCTTTTATATCCAGATCCTACGAAAGTTCCGTAAGGCAATCCAGGTCTGGCTACAATATTTGCTCCATTCCAATATCCATAACCAATGATAATTTCATCTAGCCCAGCTGGGATCGATTTTACTTCATTCTTGTTTTTTGTAAAATTGAACAGCACATCCCACTTTAAACCACTTCCAGTTTTTCTTAAGATATTATTGAATCCTAATACCAATTCAATACCGTTATTTACGATCTCTCCTGCATTGTCGAAGTAAGCTCCATATCCAGTTGTAGAAGATAATGGAATGCTCACCACCTGATCTTTCGTTGTTCTGTTGTAGTAAGTTAAATCAACATTAATAAGATTGTCAAACAGTCTGAATTCAGTTCCAACTTCCCATGTCGAGGATATTTCTGGTTTTATATTTGGATTCCCCTGTGTAGTAGAAACTGTAAACTTAGGTTGCCCTAAAACATTAGGGTCTCTTTTAGCGTAAACATCCGTTGTTGCATAGAGTCCATTTGAATCGTTTCCTAATTTAGCCCACGATCCTTTTACTCTGGCAAAAGATAACCAACTCGGTTGCTCATCCATTAGTTCTGTTAGCACCACAGAAGCTCCTACGGATGGATAGAAAAATGAATTTGCTCCTTTAGGCAAGGTAGATGACCAGTCATTTCTACCAGTTAGTGTTAGAAAATATGTGTTTTTAAAATCCATACTTACTTCACCAAATACACCAATTGTTCTTTTACGTAAAGTCAAATTGTTTGAGGTTATGGTAACAGCATTGGAAATGTCGTTAAACCCACCTACAGAAAGTCCATCTCCTTGAACAAACAATCGATCGTAAAGCGTTTCATAAACATTGTTTCCAGCTAAAAAGTTGATGTTAAAATCATTTTCCAGTTCGAAATTCCCAGTTAAAATTATATCCGAGTTAAAATCTTTATTGTTAATTCTAATTTCATAAATGTCACCTGCTCTGTTTGTTGTATTTACTGAGCTCACAGGTCTATTCATATTTTTATCATCACTATAGGTATCTATACCAACTCTGTAGGATAATTTCAACCATTCTTTTATATCATAAGAAAAGTTTAAATTTCCAATAAATCGATTGGTATTTCCTCTTTCGATCTCTTCGTAAGCGGACCAGTTTGGTTCAGGAACAGCTGTACTAAACCAGGTTCTTGTACCTTGTGGGCTTTTCCATTTTCTGGAATTGATATCCCACATATGGTGGTAATAACCCAACCCCTGTAGTCCATCATTAGCTCCCTGATGAGCATCAGTAACCGTATTTGCATATGTCGCATAACCTCCAATTTTAAACTTGTCGGTTATTTTATAATCTCCTTTAATCGTTGAATTTATTCTTTTATACCCACTGTTTGGAATAATACCAGACTGGTCATGTCTACCTAAAGAAGTATAAAAAGTTCCTTTTTCATTCCCTCCAGAGACAGATACAGAAGTTTGTTGAGTTTGCCCGGTTGTCCAGAAGTTTTTATAATTATCTATAAATTGAGGAATACGCTGACCTGATACATCTTGTAAGGTTCCTGTACCTGCTAAATCTATCAAAGTATTCGCTGGAAATACTGGATTGTCTGAATAAGCTGGTCCCCAACTCCAGTGGGTTACATTTGAGTAAGCTCCATTTCTACCTCTGGCATATTTGTGAGTAAAAGAAGGAAGCTTATTTGGTGATTCATATGAAAACCTCGAATTAAGTGTAATATTAAGTCCCTTGCCTTCTTTTCCTCTTTTTGTCGTAATAATAATAGCCCCATTTACTGCTCTATTACCATAAAGAGCTGTTGCGGCACCTCCTTTTAGTACTGTAATAGACTCAATGTCATTAGGATCAATATCCGCAGCTCTATTTACGCCTACAGTTTTTCCATAATCTCTAAAGTCTGTACCATTTAGTGTACCATTTACAGATCCATTGTCTGTATTGTTACTAATAGGCAATCCATCTATTACAAAAAGAGGTTGATTGTTTCCTGAGATACTTGAAGATCCTCTAATGACAATATTTGCCGACGCACCAGGTGCTCCGCTGGAGCTAGTTATATTTACTCCAGCAACCAAACCATTAAGTGCGTTTACTAAGTTTCCTTGAGCAGTTTTCTCTATGTTACCTGACTGTACTTTTTGAGCAGAATACCCTAAGGTTTTTTCATCCCTAGATAATCCAAGTGCAGTAACTACTACTTCATCGAGTACTTCTCCCCCTTCTTCCATGATTACATCAATAGTGGTTGAAGAAGCCACAGTTCTCTCTATAGTTTTGTACCCTAGGTACCTGAAAACTAATACATCTCCTGTTTTTGCTTTGATAGTATATTTACCATCAAAATCAGTTTCAGTACCCCTTGCTGTTCCTTTAACGATTACAGTTACGCCAACAAGAGCATCAGTTTTGTCTGATACTTTTCCTGAAATTGTTACATCTTGAGCATGCGCATAGACACCCATCAGAAACAGCAACAGGAATACCATCTGTTTTAATTTCATAAAATTGTTTTTAATGTGATAATTTGAATTAGTGTTTCGAATCAAAAAAGCTGGTATTAATTCAAAATATCAAATAAGACAAAGTTTAATGGATTTGAGTATGTCGTTTTAATGACCAGCTATAATTAATTCAAATGAGCTCAAATGAACTGTTTTTGATAGGTGAAATAGGTAAAGCCTATCATATATAACTTCTCCGAAGAATTGTTCCTTGTATTTTACATTGTGTTAATGAGAGTTCATTGCTGACTGAAAGTAAATGCAATAGAAAAATTCTTGATTTGTATTTTCTATAGGCTAAGCAGGGCAGGTAAGTACAGCAAACAGGAACGGAAATCTAAAGGCAACTATTTTCATGGATTCCTGCCCTGACTTAGATATATTAAGCATGATACGCAGGAATAGCAAATCGGTTAAAGCTTTCTTTTTACATTTTAAAGAGTGTATTTGCAATGGTTTCTTATGCCAGATTCACATTAAATACTGACTTTCATAACTTTTTTCTATTTCGAATTCACCTATTGATTTTCCCAATAATTCATTCGAAAATAAGACCAATCAGCAAGAAAAAGATATAGCAATCTGTTTATTAACAATTCAAGTTAAGAGTAAAAAAATAGAATGTTTTTAAACATTGGAACACCTTAAATGAGCACAAACTAATTTCTCTGGAATAACCTCATTTTTTTGATTAAACCGACTCGACCTCTTTTTCTAAAAATTCACTAGGTGTCATTTGAGTTTCAGATTTAAAGGCTCTGTTAAAAGTAACTTTGTTATTAAAGCCGACATCGTAAGCAATATCAATAATTTTTAAACTTCTATTGTTATCTGCTCTCAGTATTTCAATAGCTTCTAGTACTCTGTATTTATTCACTAATTGAAAAAAATTCATCTCGAAATGCTCATTAATCACCTGAGAAACATTGTGTCTCGTCGCTCCTAATTTGTCTGCCAAACATTTAAGTGTCAAGTTGTTATTTCTATAAATTTTCTGATTTAAGAATAACTCCAACAATTGATTTTTCAATTCTTCAGAGTAGCTATTTGTTAAACCTGATTTTTTATATTTAAACAACATTTCATCTTCAAAAACATATTTTTTATCAAAAATATCAGGCTGTATGTAAGCAATATAACCTACATATAAAATGATAATGCCTAAGAGAGAAACCAATGAATACGTAAAGCCTTCTGAAGAAACTATTTTAGTAACAGACAACCCATAAAAAATATAAATGATGACATATAAAAAATACAGTACCATTATATTTCGCTTCCACAAAAAGACTTGCCTGTTTACTTTAATTGCATTTTTCTTGGTTTTTTTTCTAAATATTCGATAAACCAAATAGGCATAAGAAGATAAAGAGATGTATTTTAAATAGACCAAAAAGGACAGTGATGTGTTTCTTACGTCATATCTATTGTACAATATTTCAAGCTTCTCCTCTTGTGAAAGCATATAAATCGGTGACAAGTATGCTAACAGCACTAAAGAGGGCAGCAGATGTAGTATATCTATCTTTTTTAACTGGTAATTAAAAGTAATTCGCTTAAAATATAAGTACAATAGGGGACCGTATAAAAATGAAAAAATAGTACTGAAATACAATAAGTGAGGAGTCAAAAGATCCAATCTGGAAAGGTATAGACCTATGTGAATACTAAACAAAGAATGAAACAAAACAAAAAGGCTAATCATCAAGTTTCCAATTTTATCTCTTTTCTTTCTAAGGTTAATAATAACTGAAAAGAATGTACCCATTATCCCAACAATAATGAAAAGAATTGTCCAAAAGTCAATTTTTTGAAGGTATTTTCCAGCTAATTCTTGATACTCAGTAGTATTTTCAATGGTTTGAAAAGAGGTGTCATATAACAAATTAGCATTGTATTTTACCTTTATGTATTTTTCTGCATTTTCTACCGATAGTTTTGCATTACCAATTTTTGCATAGTTGATTGCCTTCTCTTTCACATTTTTTAATACAATGCTGTCTTTTTCTAAACCTATTGTTTCTTGCACATAAGATTTTAGTGGCCCTTGATATAAAAAATCAATATTATAGGTATCAATTTCTACATATTCTATAAAGGAATTTTTTAGATTATTAGTAGTATGTGTTTTCATACTAACCATTAGAAATAAAACTACAATTATTACACTTTTAATCCTCACTTGCTTTTTCAATAATTTAGGTTTTCTTATTAATCTGTTAAAATTATTTCTTAAAAGAAATCTACACTGTTAACATAGAGTTAAAGAAGGTATCTTCCGATAATAGTTTACCTTTTAAACGTTTAATGTTACTACAAATGATTACTATTATTCCAAAAAATAAGTGGTAATACTTACCACACTAAGTTTAACAATCAAATGTTGTTATTTTCTCTCAAATTATCATTCGAATAAAAACTTCAAAATTTCATTCTTTCTCTACTGTATTTTTCGTTATTAATTTATAGAGTTTACATATTGTTAAGTTAACTATCTTTATATCCAAACAATTTTAACGATCATGAAAATCTCTACAAAGGCTTTTATTTTTTTCACCTTTTTATTCGTCTTTTTTACCCTTTCGGGACAAACTTACTATCCTGATAAAAACTGGAAGACAAAAAAGCCATCAGAAGTAGGAATGAACGCGGATAAGCTTAAATCTGTCATTGACTATGCTCTCAAAAATGAGAACAGTGTAGATATTGATTTGAGAGTTGCCAATACAAAAGCTTTTGGAAGAGAGCCAAATTTTAGAATTTTAGGCCCTATGAAAAAGCGAGGAAAGCCAGCTGGGTTAATTCTAAAAAATGGTTATATCATAGCAAAATGGGGTGATGTAGATCGGGTAGATATGACCTTTAGTGTCGCAAAAAGCTATTTGTCTACCGTAGCTGGGTTGGCCGTTGATGCTCAATTAATAAATAATGTTGATGAAAAAGTAGATAAATATGTTACTGATGGTACTTATCAAGGTCCACATAACTCTAAAATTACTTGGAGACATCTTCTCACACAGTCTTCTGACTGGTCAGGATCTCTTTTCGACATTGAGGATTGGGCAGACCGCCCTCCAAAGAAAGGAACCATTGACGATTGGAAAAATAGAAAATTAAACGAGCCCGGTACTTTTTTTAAGTACAATGATGTTCGTGTAAATCTTCTCGCCTATTCTCTATTACAAGTCTGGAGAAAGCCTTTGCCAGTTGTATTAAAGGAAAAAATCATGGACCCTATAGGAGCATCCACTACTTGGCGTTGGTATGGCTATAAGAATTCCTTTGTAAATGTAGATGGAATTATGATGCAATCTGTAAGTGGAGGAGGTCATTTTGGTGGCGGCATTTTTATCAATACACTCGACCATGCACGCTTTGGACTGTTGTTTTTACGACAGGGGAAATGGAAAGGCAAACAGTTGATCTCAAAAGAGTGGATACAAGCGGCCAGAGTTCCATCTAAAGCAAGAAAAGATTATGGATTTATGTGGTGGTTAAACTCACAAGAAAGCATGAAGGGGATTTCCAAAAATGTCTATTCCGCCAAAGGATTTGGAGGAAACTTCATTGTTATTGATGAAGAAAATGATTTGGTAGTTGTCACTCGTTGGTTGAATAGTAGAAAACTAGGTGAATTTATGAAATTGGTAACGGATGCTATAGAGGATTAACTTATTCGTATCGTAGCTATTATAAATTCCCTTTGCAACAGCTTTGTAACTTAATTTTAAAGGATAGAATCTAAGTGTACAACATTATTTACATTAGTTAATAAACAAGTGATTCTAAATATATAAATTAATTTACTATTTTAGCTACTACGTTGTTATGACTTTAATTAAAATTGCTGATACCTATGAAAGATATTCAAATTTCACCTGAGTTTAAATCTCAGGCAGTTCGCGCTATATTATCAATTGTAGTTTTCGTATTAACGTATATAATTCTTTTAGTAGCTTCAGTTGCTATTACCATTTTTAGCTTATATGCTGCATATACAATTGTTACTAATGCTCCTGGTCTTATCACTGGTGTTGTAGGAATTGGATTGGCTAGTTTTGGAATTATTATCTTTTCTTTTTTGATAAAATTCTTGTTTAAATCTCATAAAGTAGACCGTTCTCATTTAAAAGAGATTACAAAAGATGGACAACCCGAACTATTTGCTTTGATCAAGGAAGTTGTAGATAGAGTAGATACAGATTTTCCAAAAAAGGTCTATTTATCATCAGAAGTAAATGCTTCTGTTTTTTATAATTCTAGTTTTCTAAGTATGTTTTTTCCCGTGAGGAAAAACCTAATGATAGGATTAGGATTGATCAATACAATCACAAAGGAAGAATTAAAAGCCATTTTAGCTCATGAGTTTGGGCATTTTTCACAACGATCTATGAAAGTCGGTAGTTATGTATATTATGTAAATCAAGTCATTTTTAATTTGCTTTACGAAAATGATGACTATGATAATACACTAAAAAAATGGGGAGATGTAAGTAGTTATATAGCCATCTTTGCTCTGATAGCTCTAGAAATTGTGAAAGGAATACAATGGATTCTAGCTCAAATGTATAACCTAGTTAATAAAAGACATTTAGCACTTTCCAGAGAAATGGAGTTTCATGCCGATTTGATTGCCGCTAATGTAACTGGATATCAACCTTTGGTTAGTTCTTTATTAAGAATGCAATTATCTGACTACTCCTTAAATGCTGTCTTTGAGTACTATGGAGAAAGAATTGCAGAAAATAAAAAGAGCAATAATGTATTTCTTGAGCAACTTTTTGTCATGGATCTTTTTGCAAAAAACAGTAATTTATCATATTCAAACTCACTCCCGCAAGTTTCTTTTAATGATTTGAATAAGTTCAATAAATCCAAGCTTATTATTAAAAACCAATGGGCTTCACATCCTAGTACTGAGGAACGAATAGATAAGTTAAAACATGAAGCTAAACGAGTTTCTGACCAAGAGACTATTCCTGCTAATGCACTTATTAAAAATCTCAATGAAATTCAGAAAGAATTAACAAATAACTCATTTATAAGTGTTGAATATCAGGGAGAAATTAAAAACCTCCCTTTTGAAGATTTCTCTAAAGATTTTGAAAAACAATTAGAAAAAAATACATTTTCTAAATTCTATAATGGTTATTACGACGACAAAAGCCCCATAGAATTAGATTTTGAAAAAATTAATGATCAACAAGTTGAGGAAAGTATAGAAGATTTATTTTCTAATCAAAAAGTAGACCTTGTGTACCAAACAACTGCATTAGAAAGTGATATTGAAACCATATCACTCATTAAGGATAAAAAGATTCCTATAAAATCTTTTGACTATGATGGTAAAAAGTACAAAAGAAAACATAGTTCTCAATTAATATCTAATCTCACTAAGGAACTTGAAGTTTTTAATGAGCAAATAAAACAAAATGACGTAAGAATTTACACCTATTTTGCTAAAAAAGAGAAACTTGGTCCTGAATACATTCGCGGAAAACTACAAAGGCTCTACGAAGACTTTTTTAATTTTAATAAAGTTTATGAGGAAAAAGTAGAAATATACAATAGCCTTTCTAATGAGTTACACTTTATTCATTTAAAAACAGATTATGATACCATAAGATCTAATTTTAAAAAAATAAAAACCCTAGAGTTTAAATTCAAAAAAGAATTGCAAAGCTTACTGGAAAACGAAAAATACAAAGATGAAATTACAGTTCAGATAAGGGAAAACATAGATAAATACTTAGCTGAAGAACTTCAATACTTTGGAAAAACCATGTATTTCGACAATAATCTTACCATACTATTTACTGCTTTATACGATTATCTTCATCTACTTGGAAGAGGTTATTTTATCACAAAAAAAGAGTTACTCCTATATCAAGAAAATGTTTTTAAAGAGTCATTAGAAAATGCTTAGTTCGTTTTACTCAATAAAACTTTCGAAGGATTCTACCATAATCTTGTAACAAATACAATACTCTTTTGTCTAACTAGGTGTAAAAAAGTAATGATGGAAATAAAAGAACTCAAAAAACGTAGCTCCTTCACGAATCAAAGATTAGAAAAATGCTACCATGCCTTAGATCGTTTACTGATAGAATTGCGAACCAGAAGTCTACCTGATAAAACCATTCAGTTTATTAACGAAAAAATAGATGCAATAAATGCTCCTCATGATGAGAAAGAGTTAAAAAGAATTGTAAGTCGGGGGAAAAACAAAATCGTCAAGTACCTAGAAAAGGAACATAAAATAGTTCCAAAAAATTACTATCGGACTATGTGGACAGGCATTGGGATGTCGGCAATAGGAATTCCATTCGGAGTTGCGTTTGGCAATATATCAGGAAATATGGCTCTTTTAGGTACAGGAATTCCCATTGGGATGGCCATAGGAATAGGAATTGGGACCAGAAAAGATAAAGAAGCGGAAAAAAATGGACTTCAGTTAAACTCTGAAATTAGATAACAAAAAAACCGAACTGATTAGTTCGGTTTTTTAAGTATTATGTAGTTTATAATCTTTATAAGATTTGAGCTGCGTGATCTTTTGTTTTTACCTTTAAAATAACATCTTCTAAAACACCATTTGCATCAATCACAAAAGTAGTTCTGTGGATACCATCATATTCCTTCCCCATAAACTTCTTTGGTCCCCAAACACCAAAAGCATTAATCACTGCATGGTCTTCATCAGCTAGTAAAGGAAATGGCAATTCGTATTTATTAATAAAATTTTGTTGTCTTTTCGCAGAATCAGCACTTACTCCTAAGATTTCATATCCTTGGGCTTGGAAAGTTTGGTAATTATCTCTTAAGTTGCAAGCCTCCGCAGTACAACCTGGAGTGCTAGCTTTAGGATAAAAGAAAACAACCAGTTTTTTTCCAGCATAATCGCTTAATTTCCTTGTAACTCCCTGATTGTCTTTTGCTTCAAAATTTGGTGCCTGATCACCAACTTTTAATGTCGTCATTTTTGTCGTATTTTTTAGATTTTAAGTTCTGTAAAGATACGGATTTATCTTACCATGCTTTCTAATGCTTTTTCTAAAAATCAATATTTTCTTTTCAGATAGATTACTTTCAACTTTTGAACTCTTCTTTTCTTCACTCATTTTCTACTTTGTAACTTTACAACTTTCAAACTACGCAACTTACACATGACAAAATCTGAAAAAGTACAATTTGTGATTGATACACTGGAGAAATTGTATCCTGAGACGCCTATTCCATTAGATCATAAAGACCCTTACACTCTTTTAATTGCTGTGTTGATGTCTGCTCAAAGCACCGATGCAAGAGTAAATATCATCACTCCTCTACTCTTTGAAAAAGCAGACAATCCTTACGATATGATCAAATTATCTGTAGAGGAAATTCGAGAGATTATCAAACCAGTTGGATTGTCTCCCATGAAGTCTAAAGGGATACATGGGCTATCACAAATCTTAATAGACAAACACAATGGAAAAGTTCCTCAAAATTTCCAAGATTTAGAGGCATTGCCTGCTGTGGGTCACAAAACAGCAAGTGTTGTCATGAGTCAGGCTTTTGGTGTTCCTGCCTTTCCTGTCGATACTCATATTCACAGACTCATGTTTCGTTGGAATTTATCCAATGGCAAAAGCGTAGAGCAAACAGAGAAAGATGCGAAAAGGTTATTTCCCAGAGAACTATGGAACAAGCTACACTTGCAGATTATTTATTATGGACGTGAATACAGTCCAGCTAGAGGTTGGAAGCTAGAAAATGACATCATTACCCAAACAATAGGTCGAAAAACTGTTTTAAGCGATTATTACAAGAAGAAATAATTGTCCATTCGAGTGGAATTGCTTTGTGATTATGTATCGAGAAAAGCTCACTTCTCGACACGTATTTCTACAGGTCAGGGTTAAAAGTTGTGTGTGAGTTCAGGTAAATAACAAATACTGATCAACAAATTACGATTGAAGAAGTATGTATATAAGAGGAAAATTCATCAGAGAGTAGAGATACGGAATCAACTTAAATCGTTTATGTACAAGTCGTTTTTTATGACTCCTTAGGCAATGAAAACCAGTACAATGATTGTAACATAAACTATTATTGTTTTTAATCCACAAGCTCTAGTTTTCAATGTTCATTATTCGATCTTCTATATCCATCATTCAAATATCGTCAATCAAAAATCTACAATCATCAATAACAAACACTACAATTGATCTTGATCCATTTCTATTTCATTCTCTGCATTTGAAATGACATTCTATAAAAAAAGTCTTGACTCATGTCAAGACTTTTTCCACTCTTAATTCAAATTCAATTCAATGAGAATATTTGATTTGGTTTTTACGATTTCTAGCGATTTCGAAAAATTAATCAAAAATTGAACTGTTTCTTGTTTGGGTTGCTTCTGAAAACCAGAAGACTTTTCGGAGTAAATTTGCTTCATATAATTGAGTTATAATTCTGTTGTTCAATACCATAACGCAGCAAACCTACTTTTAGTATTAATTCACCAAAATAATTTTATTTTTTTCTATAATCTTTCTCAAATTAATCAACGCATAACGCATTCTTCCCAAAGCAGTATTGATACTTACATCTGTGTTTTCGCTGATCTCTTTAAAACTCATATCCTTGTATATACGCATGATAAGTACTTCTTTTTGCTCCTCAGGTAGTTCATGAATAAGCTCACGAACATCATTTAAAATTTGCTCTTTAATGATTTTCTTTTCAGCATTCAAATTACCATCGCTAATCACAGAAAAAATATCAAACTCATCCGTATTTTTAAAAGAAGGCATGCGATTGGACTTTCTAAAGTAATCAATAACTAAATTCTGAGCGATTCTCATTACCCAGGGAAGGAATTTACCTTCTTCATTGTAATTCCCGTTCTTTAAGGTTCTGATTACCTTGATAAAGGTGTCTTGAAAAATGTCTTCTGTAATATCTCTATCCTGTACTTTACTGTAAATAAAACTGTAAAGTCTTTGTTGATGTCTCTTAATCAAAATCTCAAGGCATACCTCTTTACCTTGAATATAATTACTTACTAAAGTTGCGTCTGGAGTTACTTTGCTATACATCATATATCTACTTTTTAGAAAAGCATAAGGGGCTTTTCGATTATTAATCTTAGAATAATTTAAAAAGTAGTTTTATTTTATATGTGTATATTTTACTGATTGCTAGATGTCAAAGATGAAAATTATTTTTTTGAATGACAAATTTTTTAACAAATTTCAGTTCATTTCAATTTAATAAACATCGAAAATTGACTATTTTTAGGGCTTCTTTTTTGAGCGCATGAGTACAGATATTTTGAACGTAGACCCCAAAGAAAACATCATTATTAAAGGAGCTAAGCTTCATAATTTAAAGGACATTGATGTTGTTATCCCACGAAATAAATTAGTTGTCATTACAGGTTTATCAGGTTCAGGTAAATCCTCTTTAGCTTTTGACACATTGTATGCTGAAGGACAAAGACGATATGTAGAAAGTTTATCTTCTTATGCGAGACAATTCTTAGGGAAGTTACACAAACCTAAGGTAGATTATATCAAAGGGATTGCACCAGCAATAGCTATTGAACAGAAAGTGAATTCAACCAATCCAAGGTCTACGGTGGGAACTTCAACAGAAGTTTATGACTATATCAAACTCTTGTATGCCAGAATTGGAAAAACCTACTCTCCTATTTCTGGAGAGTTGGTAAAAAAGCATACTGTTACCGATGTGATCGATTTTGTAAAAACTTTTGAAGAACGTTCCAAGTTACTTCTCTTAGCTCCTATTACCATCAGTGAGAAAAGAGACATTCAAACAGTTGTAAAAGTATTATCACAGCAAGGATACGCTCGTATTCAATGGAAAGGTGAAATGTATCGTCTAGAAGAGCTACCGCTAGATCAATCGAACTATAAAAACTTACGGTTGGTGGTTGATCGTGTGATTGTGCAACACAGTGAGGACTTTTACAACAGGTTGGCAGATGCTATTCAGACCGCTTTTTTTGAAGGGACTGGTGTATGTTATATTGAAAATATAGAAGATAACTCTATTTCAGAATTCAACAATAAATTTGAATTGGATGGAATGAGTTTTCTAGAGCCCAATACACATTTATTTAGTTTTAACAATCCCTATGGTGCTTGCCCCAAGTGTGAAGGCTACGGAAATGTCATAGGCATTGACGAGGATTTAGTCATACCCAACACAGGGCTATCTATCTATGATGATTGTATTTTTCCTTTCCGTTCCGATTCGTACCGACATTATAAAGAGGAAATCATCGCTCATGGTTACAAGCTAGACATTCCTATTCACAAACCTTGGTTTGAACTCACTCAAAAGCAAAAGAATCTTGTTTGGAATGGAAACAAGACCATCAAAGGGATTCATCATTTTTTCAAAGCTTTAGAAGAAAAGAGCTATAAAATTCAAAATCGTGTGATGCTATCACGCTATCGTGGTAAAACAACCTGTAATGAATGTCATGGAACACGTCTGAGAAAAGAAGCAAATTACGTCCAAGTACATGGAAAAACAATCTCAGAATTAATTACCATGCCTCTCGATGAGTTGTACGATTACTTTCAAACAATAGAACTTAATCAATACGAAGAGAAGATTGGAAAACGTCTCTTAACAGAAATTAATAACCGTTTACGCTTTTTAAAGAACGTTGGATTGAGTTATCTAACATTAAATCGTACATCAAATACACTTTCAGGAGGAGAAAGTCAGCGAATCAACTTGGCAACTTCTTTAGGGAGTAGTCTAGTAGGTTCTATGTATATATTGGACGAACCCAGTATTGGCCTGCATCCAAAAGACACAGAAAGATTGATTGGCGTGCTAAAAAATCTTCGAGATTTAGGAAATACGGTTGTCGTTGTAGAACATGACGAAGATATTATGAAAGCTGCAGATCACATCATTGATATTGGTCCAGAAGCGGGTACTTATGGGGGTGAAGTTGTAGCTAAGGGAACTTATGAACATATTTTAAATTCGGATTCTCTAACGGCCCAATATTTAAGTGAGCGACAAGAAATTGAAGTACCGAAGGTAAGAAGGAATTCTAAGAATTTTATTCAAGTCATTGGAGCTCGAGAAAATAATTTAAAAAATATCAATGCTACTTTTCCTTTGAATTGCTTGACTGTGATTACAGGGGTTTCTGGTAGCGGTAAGAGTACTTTAGTGAAGAAAATTCTCTATCCAGCCATGCAGAAAAAACTGATTGGATATGGAGAAAAAGTGGGTCAATATACCTCTTTAGAAGGAAGTTTTGAACAACTAAAACATATTGAATTTATTGATCAGAACCCAATCGGGCGTTCTTCTCGATCCAATCCAGTGACTTATATCAAAGCTTATGATGATATTCGAGCTTTATTGTCTTCTCAAAAGATTTCAAAAATACAGAATTACAAACCCAAGCACTTTTCTTTTAATGTAGAAGGAGGTCGTTGTGAAGTTTGCAAAGGAGAAGGTGTTGTAACGATTGAAATGCAATTTATGGCGGATGTGCATTTGCAATGTGATACCTGTAATGGAAAACGTTTTAAAAAGGAAATTCTCGAAGTACAGTTTGAAGGTAAAAATGTAGATGACATTTTAAACATGACTATCGACGATGCTGTGGCATTCTTTAGCAAGCATGAGCAAAAAAAGATAGCAGGAAAATTAAAACCTCTTCAAGATGTTGGGTTGGGTTATGTTCAGTTAGGCCAGTCCTCTTCCACCCTATCTGGTGGTGAAGCACAACGTATCAAACTTGCTTCGTTTTTGGTAAAAGGAAATACGAAGGATAAAGCACTCTTCATTTTTGATGAACCCACTACAGGACTACATTTTCACGATATTAAAAAATTGTTGGATTCTTTCAATGCATTGATTGAAAAAGGGCACTCCATTGTTGTTATCGAACATAATATTGAGTTAATTAAGTGTGCAGATTACATCGTGGATTTGGGCTTAGAAGGTGGTAAAAAAGGAGGACAATTGATTTTTGAAGGAACTCCTGAAGAGCTCATCAAAAATAAAGAATCCTATACAGCGAGGTATTTAGAAGAAAAACTATAAGTCTTTCTTCTCCAGTTTTAAATTTTGAAATTTGTGAAGTATCTTCGTTGCTATGGAACTACAATTGACTGACAGACAAAAGGTAAATTGGGTACGAATTACTGCCATCCTAGGCATACTCGTTTTAATGTTGTATGCTCCCAAACTTTGGTTGACAACAAAAAACTTCCCCGTTATCCCTTTATTTGATTGGATTCCTATACCTACTGGCATTTTTGATACTTTCTTTTGGTGGTTGTTTTTTGGGTCACAAGTTGTGTATATCTTTTTCAATAAAAGGTGGTTAGGCTGGTTGGTTCTATCATTATACATTTTCCTTGCGTTGGTAGATCAGAATAGGCTTCAGCCTTACTTTTATCAATCTGCTCTCACCATACTAGCGATTGTTATTTTTCCTAAAAGAGCGGCATCAAAAAAAGTGCTATATGCTGTGATACTCATCTTTTTCGCTACCTATTTCTGGAGTGGCATTCAAAAATTGAACGAAGCCTTTTATTGGCAGTGGCTAAGTGCCCTCAACAAGCATTTTAGCTGTATAGACACGTCTACAAATGCGCTTATCTGTTTACCTCAATGGTTTTTAAAAGGATTTACCTATGCAGTACCTTGGTTAGAAGCTTCCATGGGTATTCTGCTCTTGTTTAATAAAACAAGAAAGTTTGCCGTTGGGTTCATTCTTTCCATGCATGCAATCATTGTTTTTCTACTATTCTATCTCGGATACGGATACAATGTAGTTCCATGGAATATTCAAAATATGGTAAGCGTTGTGGTGCTATTTTGGGGATTGAAAACATTCAGCTCATTGGAATTTTTTGCTTCTCAATTTGATAAGCAACGTATTTTGATGCTTTTTTTTACAGTGCTACTGCCACTAGCCAATAATCTTACTGGAGTCTATGATAACTTGTTGTCTTTTCACTTTTTTACAGCCGATCTAAACTATTACAATGTTGTTATAGGCGAAGAGCTTGAAGCAAAACTTCCAAAACATGTAAAAGCGTTTTACAGATATCATGAAGGTATTACCTACATCAATATAAACGAATGGGCACAAGCAGATAATAAGGTGTTGTTCTACCCTGAAGATCGTATTATCAAATACATGGATGGCTATTTGCGTTCTTTTGCCGACGATCCTACACAAGAAAACTTAACCCAACTTCAGGTTTACAATCAAGAAAGAAAGTAATTTATTACGAATTCTATTTTAGGATCAACGAATTCTAATTCTCATAAAAAATAGGACATTCCTCAAACTACATTTGAATATCATATTTCAAAAGTAGTTATCATGAAAATCCTAACATTATTTTGCATCGCTTTTATCTCTCTCGCTGCAACAGCTCAAAAAGCAAAGGGTCCTTACTTATTGATCGATTCTAAAAATGCCTTAATTCCGTTAAGAAGCACAAAGGCAGATGTAAAAATTGCTGGTAAAATCGCTCATGTAAAAATTACTCAAACGTATCAGAATCTAAGCTACAGTCCTATTGAAGCTCAATATGTTTTTCCCATGTCAACCCAAGCTGCTGTTCACGGAATGACCATGAAGGTTGGTGATAGAGTTGTAGAAGCAAAAATATTCGAGAAACAGCAAGCTAAAAGAATCTATGAGAAAGCTATCAAGCAAGGAAAGAGAGCTTCTAAGCTCGATCAAAAAAGACCCAATGTTTTTCAGATGAAAGTGGGCAACATTCTTCCCAAAGATGAAATCGTCATTGATATTTATTATACCGAAATGATTCTTCCTGTAAAAGATGAATACCAATTTGTGCTCCCTGGAGTTGTGGGACCCAGATTTGTGGGAGAATCATCAGAAAGTGAAGATACATTTGAAAATACTCACACAGAGAAAGGCATTGCTGATACATTCGAATACGATGTTACTGTTGCTATCAATGCTGGAGTGATTATACAAAATATCCATTCTAAAACACATCAAATCAAAGTACACAATCCTGATGCAGAGTCTGCTGAAATTACATTAGCATCCACCAATGTAAATCCTGCTAATAGAGATTTTATCCTCTCGTATGACTTAAGAGCAAATAAAATGCAATCTGGCTTATTATTGTACGAAGGGGAGCGCGAGAATTTTTTCTCACTGATGATTGAACCACCGAATAAAGAGACAAAAACTATTGTTCCACCAAGAGAATACTTATTTGTCGTGGATGTTTCTGGATCTATGATGGGTTATCCAATTGAGGTTACAAAATCATTAATGAAGAATCTGCTCAGTGATTTAAACGAGAATGATGTTTTCAATATTCTACTCTTTTCTGCTGACAATAAAGTTTTCAAAAACGAATCAGTAGCTATAAGTGAAGAAACATTAAAAGAAGCTTTCCTTTTCCTAAAAGGTGGAAACAATTACGGCGGTGGTACACGATTGCTAAATGCTTTGGATAAAGCTTATGAGCTCCCAAGAAAATTTCCATCAACAGCCAGAACAATGATCGTAATAACTGATGGGTACATAAGTGTTGAAAAGGAAGCATTTGAGAGAATTGGAAACAATCTAGACAAAGCGAATGTTATCACCTTTGGAATTGGATCTAGTGTAAACAGATATATTATTGAAGGCATGGCGAGAGTTGGAAAAAGTCAATCCTTCATCGCTACTTCCAAAACAGATGCATATCAAGTTGCCAAAGACTTCAAGAGATATATAGAATCACCTTTATTTACTCAAGTTCAACTAACAGCAAATGGTTTTGACATGTATGATGTAGAGCCCAAATCAGTTCCTGACATATTCTCTGATCGCCCTGTACTGGTTTTTGGAAAATACAAAGGCAGTGCTACAGGCAACATTGGGATAACTGGATATTTAGGAAAAAGGCAAGTACATCACACAATACCTCTAAAGCATGGAAAGCTAAGCAAGCAGCACGAAGCGCTTAAATACTTGTGGGCAAGAGAAAAAATAAAACAACTCGATGATTATGCGTATCAATCTAATAAGAACTCAAAAGAAGAATTGATTGCTCTGGGATTGAAATACAACCTTGCCACAAAACACACTTCATTCGTTGCTGTAGATCAAGTAGTAGTAAACAAAAAAGGAAAAGTAAACAACGTAAATCAACCCTTACCTATGCCTAAAAATGTAGAAAATTCAGCTATAGGTGTTGAGGTAGAAAAAGTCACAAAAAAATATGTAAAGAGAAGAGCAGACTATCATATCTCTATCAACTCTAAAGACGATCAAAAAACAAAAAGAGCCATAAAGATATGGTTAAGAGGCAGCTTATTTGCTGAGATTACAAAGCTTTTACGAAGCTATAACCAATTGAGAATCCAAACTAATTTACGCGGAGAAATTGTAAAAATTGAAAAAGAAACAAACGGATTATGGTCAACCGATAATCAATTAAAAGCATTCATAAAAAAGCTGCCTCATCATCTAAGAGTACAACACAAAACGATCATCACAATTCAAAATAACTCCACTAAAAAAATTCATGAACCTTTAAAAATGTAAAACAATGAGAAAAAACTTTCTAACAGCAAGTGTGGTAATGGGATTACTCCTTGCTGGAACTTTGACAAGCTGCGACACAAAAAAAGAATCAAAAAAGACACCAATTACAGAGACTATGGCTCTTAAAATTGAAAAATCCGATGCAAAAGAAATCGTCAGACAACCCGTAGTGTTCATTACCGGAATTGACGAAGGAAAAAACAATTTTTATAAAAGTGCTCGACAGTATTTTTTAAACAAAAGCTATGAAGTTGTTGACTACACATTCTCTTTACAAGAAGTAATGCAATGGTTGAATAAGAATTATGATGGAAACAGATATGGAGAGGTACACATTGTTGCCCATGGCAATCCTTGGAGAGGTCTCTCTTTAGAAACCGTAATCAAAGGAGATAGAGTAACTGCCGAAAGTTTAAGAAAGGTGATTTCTGAAAGCAAGCTCCCTGAAATGAATTTTGGCTTAACTGAAAAAACAAAAATTGTTTTTCATTCGTGTGGTTTGGGAGAAAACACTGAGCTAATGAATACATTGAAGGAAGCTTTTACCAGTGAAGAAACTCCTAATGTAATTGCTTCTCCTTACTACAATGTCTTTGGTGGTGAGTTTTCAGAACACTACTTAGCAAAACCGTATTATGTCTTCTATCCTACTGCCAATTCTCCTGGAAAAGTAGATTTATCAAAAGAGATTGCAAGAAAATACCCAGAAGAAAAAGATATCGACTGGTACGATGCTTTGAACAATTTCAAAGAACGATATGTTGGAGATGCCTATACCTATCAATTTAGCATACCTGTAGATTGGGTATTTGATTACACAAACTCCGATGAAATGATGCCAAAATTTGAAAACTCTGAAGAACTCATGGATTGGATTGCCGATGATGAGCAATTATCTAAAGAAATAAGTACTTATAACATTCCACTAGAAAAGTTTAGATGGAGATCCTATGTAAAGGGAAACAAATTGATTATTAAAGGGAAAACGACTGTACTTTGTGTGTTGAAACCTCTGATTAAACCTTACGGAGATTTGCAACATATAGAACCCGATACAGAAAACCTCCGTTTATATGCAATGAAATAGTTTGGAATGCTATTTGTTTTGGTTGAAAAAGTAACTGCTTGTTATGAGCAGTTACTTTTGTGTATGTTTGTTATTAAAAATATTCATTGAAGCTATCGCTATACTAATTAAGTTTGAAAAATTCTGTAAAATACATAGTATTCTCTCATGTCAGACTGAGCCTACCTGTTCGGCAGACAGGCTTGTCGAAGTCAATACATAAATCTATAACAACAAATTCCCACCTTCGCGGGAATGGCAATTTTTGTGTTGTCGAAAGAAAAAGTAATCTTCTCTCTTTACTCTTTTCTCTTTTCTCTTTTCTCTCAACTATTTTCTTCTTTTTCTTTACTCTTTTCTCTTTTTCTCAGAACAATCAACTGCAAAGTTTTACTATAAAAGATGGTCTACCCCAATCTCAGGTTCATGAAATTGTTCAGGATTCTATTGGTTATCTGTGGATTGCCACACAAGGAGGTGGTTTGGCTCGTTTTGATGGCGATGAATTCACCGTATTCAATGAGAAAAAAGGACTTAAATCAAATTTTGTCAATGCACTCCTTTTAAAAAACGACATGCTTTTCGTTGGTACTTCCTCTGGACTTTCAATATACAACAAAGGTAAATTTAAGAACTATGACAGTCCTAGAATCAACAAAATAGTAGCTATTGACGAAACTATTTTTCTAGCAAGTGACAAGGGTATTTATCGTTACACACCCGCCTCTTTAGAACCTATAAAAACTGTGGTTAAAATTGACTTACAAGCAGTTACAGATATTGAAAAGTTATCAGATTCTTACGTGATTGCTACCAAAAAAGGTTTGTGGATTTTAAACACGCTTCAAAACCCTAGCAAAGCAACTCAAATTGATGCAGCAGATTACACTTCTCTATTGAAAAATAAAGACATTCTCATTGCTTCTACTTTTGATGAAGGGTTAAAAGTATTGAAGTCTCATGAATCTTTGCAGAGTTTTTATAATATCAAACGAATACAAAATGTGCAGCTCATCAACAATCAGTATTGGGTGTCAACAGATTCACAAGGGATTTTAGTTCTCAACCAAGCATTTCAGGAAATCCAACGAATCAACGAGAAAAATGGGCTGACCACCAATAATGTTCATTCTGTTACAAAAGATAATTTGGAGAATATCTGGATCGCTTCCTCTGGTGGCGGGCTCTTCAAACTCACACAAAACAACTTTAATCATTTCGATAAAAACTCTGGTTTAAAAGGAAATCGAGTGTATGCAGTTCATAGAACAAATGATAATGAAATCTGGATATCAAATTCAGAAAAAGGAATTGTAAAGATTGACAGTACTGGAATTCAATCTATGGATGATCAAGGTTTTTTAAATGTAAAGGCAAAGACCATTGCATCAGATTTTAAAGGAAATGTATGGGTAGGAACCGATAGAAAAGGAATACTAATTTTTAAAAAGCAAATTGAACAAACGATCGATTCTTTGGATGAAAATACAAAGTTCGATATGGCGTATAAAAAATTATTCCCTGACTATATTTATACAACAGATACCATAAGTATTGAAGATGGTTTAAGGTCCAATCAAATTAAAAAAATAAAGTTCTCAAATTCATCTGCTTGGATCGCAACTTATTCCTCAGGAATTGTAGAAATCAATCTGTTTTCTGATCAATATGAGTATTATGATGCACAAAATGGACTAAAAGATCTGTATGTAAATGATCTAGATATTGATGGTGACAATCGTGTTTGGTACGTAACAAGAAATGGAAACTTAGGATATATTTCTAATGGACAAATAAGAGATTTTCACAGAACATTAGACAAAAGCATTTCTATATCCTCAATTTTGATTAAAGAAAACACCATTTTCTTAGGAACACTTGGAGATGGTATATGGACAACTTCTACAACCAATCCCAAAGATGCTAGAAAGATTTCCGGATCAAAAGAGTTAAACTCAAATAATATTTATCAACTCATTTTTGATAATGAAAACAATCTCTGGGCAGGCACAGAAAAGGGAGTGAATAAAATCGTTTTAGATGCAAATAATTCGATACAAGATGTTTTCTATTTCGATAGAAGCGATGGTTTTCTGGGAATAGAAACCTGTTTGAATGCTGTTGATAAAGATTACGATGGAAACATCTGGTTTGGCACCATGAATGGTTTGACACAATACATCCCTTCAAAAAGCCAGATTCAAAAACCAAAACCCACAATCTACTTTGAGAATATTGAAGTAGTTTATCGACCTTTAGACAGCATTAATATCAATTCGTTTGATAAAACGTTACAGTTAAAACCCAACCAGAATCATCTTTCTTTTGAGTTTAAATCTGTTGATATTAATCATCCAAAGAAAGTCGAGTATCGATGGAAACTTAACGACGATGAATACAGTCCTTGGAGTTCTAAAGCTTCAGTAGAATACCCTTTCTTACGAGATGGTCTTTATAACTTTACTGTACAGGCGAGAAACATAGACTGGGTAGAAAGCAATGAGATTTCATTTCAATTTTATATTGACAAGTCTTTTTATGAAAAAACTTGGTTTGTCTCGATTTTATACGGTAGCTTTCTACTAATAGTTATTCTGTTGGCCGTAAACTTTGCAAGAAGGGTCAAAAGAAAAAATAAAGAACTTGCCATGAAAAATGAATTGCTCTCATTAGAGCAAAAAGCATTGCAATTACAGATGAATCCTCATTTTATCTTTAATGTTTTGAATGGAATTAAAGCACAAGGCTCTCTCGGAGAAATTGGTAAGATGAATGATACCATCAATACATTTGCTACGCTTCTAAGAAACATTTTAAACAACTCCAGACAGGAAGAAATTTCTTTGCAACAAGAGATTAAAACATTGAAGGATTATTTGAATCTCGAAAAAACAATGTCTTCAAAGTCTTTTGAATATCATATCAATACCAACACAAATGGAATTGATTTGGAAGAAATACTCATTCCTCCCATGCTAATTCAACCTTTTGTTGAAAATAGTATCAAACACGGTTTTTATAAAATCGATAAAAAAGGATTGATCGAAATTGATTTTTCCATTAAAAATGAGTTTCTTGTTTGTTCCATAAGAGATAATGGGATTGGTATTGAGCAATCTTTAAAGCAAAAGAAGAAACACCATCCTTCAACCGCAATGAAAGTAACCCGAGAGCGGATAGAAAGCTTACATACACATCATATGATGTCTGTAAAGGAAAACAATGGGACCGTTATTTCCTTTCAGATTCCATTAAAAACAGATTTTTAAATGCGTAAACACACAGCAATATTGGTTGATGATATTCCAGCTGCTTTGAAGCTTTTGGAAAATGATATTAGCAAGAATCACTCCTCTATTTCCATCATTGGAAAAGCACAGAGTGTTGTAGAAGCAGCAAAATTGTTACGAAAAAATGAACCGGATATTTTGTTCCTAGACATTATGCTAGGAGACGGTACTGGATTTGATGTCTTGGAGATTTTTCCGAGCCTATCTTCTAAAATTATTTTTGTCACTGCTAGCGATGAATTTGCCATACGTGCATTTAAGTTTGCTGCTATTGATTATGTCTTAAAACCTTATTCTGATGCTGATTTATCCAATGCTATTGAGAAGGCAATACAACAAATTCAACCTGATAAAGAGCAACTTACTGTCTTAAAGGAGTCCATTACATCTCCTAACCAACGTCCAAAAAAGATTTCTCTGCATACCATGGAAAAAATTGTTGTTGTTGATTTGGACGACATTGTAAGATGTGAGTCGGATAACAATTACACAAAATTCTTTTTCTCAGATAGAAGTAAAATTTTGGTGACTAAGACATTAAAGTCTTATGCCGATATGCTAAAAAACTATCAGTTCCTGCGAGTACATCAAAGTCATTTAGTCAATGTAAAATATGTCAAGGAATTTATGAAATCCGATGGTGGTTACCTGATTTTGAGGAATAAAGAAACAGTTCCAGTATCAGTTAGAAAACGTACAGAAGTTATTGAAGCACTGAATACAATCTAGTTGTTGGTTAGAAAATTGAGAATATATTTACAATCTCAAAAAATTCTTTTCACTTTTAAACTTTCTAACTTTCATCTTTGTATCTTTTGAAACTCTGTAACTTTACAACTTTGTGACTTTATAACTTTGCAACTCCTAAAAAGGAAGATCCATAATATCCACATTCCCTCCAGAAATAATCACACCTACTTTTTTACCTTTAAAAATTGATGGACTTTTGAGAACAGCAGCTACCGAAACCGCACTAGAAGGCTCTATGATAATCTTCATTCGCTCCCATACCAATTTCATAGCATCAATAATTTCTTCTTCAGTAACTCGTATGATTTGATCTACATGCTTTTGTATGATAGGAAAATTGTGATGCCCCAAATTCGTTCTCAAGCCATCCGCAATGGTATTTGCAGTTTCATTGGTCTCTATTTTCCCACTAATCAGCGATCGGTAGGCATCATCAGCTTCCATGGGTTCAGCTCCAATGACTTTAGTTTTAGGAGATAATTCTTTGACAAACAGACAAGTGCCTGCAATCAATCCACCACCACCAACTGGCGTAACAATGTAATCAAAGTCACTTTCTTGATGCATCAACTCATAAGATGCAGTTCCTTGCCCATGAATGACCTCTAACTGATTAGATGGGTGCAAAAAAGCAGCTCCAATCCGATCTTGAATCTTCTTGGACTCTCGTTCTCTCGCTTCTATTGTAGGTTCACATTCGGTAATGATGCCCTCATACGCAATAGTTCCAGCTTTCTTTGCTTTTGGAGCATTTGTAGGCATCACGATATGAGCAGAAACTGCCAAATTTTTGGCTGATAAAGAGACTGCCTGAGCAAAATTCCCCGAGGAATGTGTTACCACTCCTCTACTTCTTTGTTCTTCAGACAATTGTAAAATAGCATTGGTCGCTCCACGAATCTTATAAGAACCTCCTTTTTGAAAGTTTTCGCATTTTAAATAAATTTCACAGTCAGCAATTTCATTGATCAAACTTGAACTTAAAACAGGTGTTTTGTGAATATAAGGTGCAACTCTGTTATAAACTTTCTCTAAGTCAGATGCTTTCATATTGATACTTTACTTCATTAAAGGGATACGTCAAAAATACAAATTACGATTCTTTTCTATATACCAAAAGGTGACCTGACGATCACCTTTTTAAATTTGGGGAGAAATATCGATCTATGAGATCGGCTTATCGTGTGTTTCCGTTCTTTGGTCTAAAAGAAGAACAAAAACTTACATTTTCTAATAATTTTATGCGAAAGTAAATAAAAGTTTATGACAAACTTGACACTAATAATGCTCCGATTGAATACCTATTTTACACTTTTAGAAGTCGATGCTAAGAAGCTACATATCGATACTGGTATACCCTTGAGAACTTGTTATCGTATTCTAAGGTGCGAATCCACTATGAAGTTAGAAACACTGTACTTAATTAAAAAAGCATATCCAGAAATCAGTTTAAGTTACTTATTATCATAATAATTAAACTTTCATTACCTAGATATGTCTTGTATGGCAAAATAATTTTATGGAACTAAAGGAGACAGTACTTTTTGAGAGTTAGCAAGTCTTAAGTAAAACATTCCTGTTCCAGATAATCCCAACATCAATCCAATATTTTCTTGCTGCCCAGAAGTTTTTCCACTAGGGTCATTTACTCCGCTAGGATATAAGGTACTCGTTTTATCAAATAACTCAATTCCTCTGTCTCCAACTCTTTCTGCAATTCTCTTGAAGTTCGAATCATTCAACATATCAGATGCGAATAATAAAATATCTGCATTCCCTGCCAAACCATGGCACAATGAATAATTTCCTTGCAAATTGTTCTGAAGATCATGCAAAAGACCTTTTGATGTAGTTTGTATAGCAATCCTAGCAAATTGTAAAAAAGAGTCTTGCTTCGTCATTTCATAAGCCTTTAAATAAGCAATAGCTTGCCCTGGTGCACCGTGACACCACATATTTCCATATTGAAGAGGACCTGAACCTAGATAATTTCTCAAATCGGGCCAGTTTTTTACTTGTTCACTGTACCACTTTTTTTCATATTCATAGCCCCCCATAGAAGCATACCAAAAGGCATCTTTTTTTGTAGCTGCGTAGAGCTCTAACAAAGCAGAAGCGATTCCTGAAGCTCCATGTGAAAATCCTGTAAGAGCATAATTTGGGTCAACAGTCATCCAACAATAGGTATCAGACTCTATAATTGCCTTCTCCAATAAAAACTCACCACATCGATTGGCCAGCTCTAAAAAATCATTATCAGAAGTTTGGTAATACAATCGTAATAGCGCAGATATAGATCCTGCTGCGCCAGATATAATATCTATTTCGTGTTCTTGTAATGAATCTTTTTTAACGGACTTTACAAGCCCTATTCCTATGTTCATTAATTCATCTCTTTGCAATTTTTTTCCAATTCTCCACAATGTAAAACCTACTCCTATCTTGCCCGAGTAGTAACCATAATTATTTAATTGATTTGAAGACAGGTTCGATAAAATAGTATTCAAAGCTCCGTTAAGTGTATGCAAGATTATTGGATCTTTTGTCTCATTATATAATTCAGCTAAAAACCAAGAAATACCACTAAGACCACTATACAACTCTGTCTTGCATGCCTGAATAGCATTTACATGATGTCCATCTATCATTGTTACTTCATGGCTTATCCAATTGCATTTATCTTCATGCCAAATGGCTTCTTTAGCTAAATATTTCCCAATATTCAATGCAGCATTTGTATATACTTTTTTATCTTTTTGTTCAGCGACTAGCGTATTCATATTTTGAGAAATTAGGGATTCTTGCGGTATTTTCATTGAGGTGAAGCTTGTGAATATGCATTCCTTTTGATTCTAGAGACTCGATCACAAAGCTTAAAATATCTTCTTTTGACATCTTCTTTGAGAAAACTTCTACCAGAGCTTTCGCTATGACTTGAGATCTACTCATTCCAAAACTCATTCCTTTGCCTGGATCCTCTGCATAGCTAACTCCTTTGTATATTTTTTCGGTAAACATGGGTACCGAATCCAATAAGTATGCATCTAATACAGGTAAAATTTCTCTCATTAGAATGGAAACTACAGAAAGGTGTCTTTTATCTATGTAAAGTACTGCAGCATCGGATCTTATATATAATGATGGATGGTTTAAGCATTTGAATTGAAATGGAATCTTATAACTATTCAAAGTTTCGGTTAAAGTTCTGATCAATTCTGTTGCTCCTTCTGGTTTAATATTCCAGTAAAATCGAGCTAATTCAGCTTCTTGAGGGAAAATTTCATTACTGAAGACATGGTAAAAAACAGGTTGTATATTTTTTCCTTCTTTAGATCTCTTTAGGTTCACTTTTGTATTTATCTGAGCTTGATTCTGTTGCTTATTTTGAAATTGATAACCGTTTGGTTGTAACCACCTCAGCTGATCATTCTTCTGAACATAGGTATTGCCTGTAGCGTCTATATTGTATATTGTCCAATTGTAATCAAATCCATCTAGGGTAGTATTGGCATACGATAAGAGTTCTATGAAATAATCACGTTCTGTCTTTGATGGGAGTAAATTCTTATCATGATTTACAGGAATACCGCAATAAAATGTGGCGTAAATAGAATTGGTAAGTTCTTGAACTAAGTTCTGTCTTTGTTGTTGCTCTTCAACTTGCGTATTGCTACCAAACGATTTTAAGCCTCCTGAATGGTTCTGATAAGGCATTTGATTCTTTACAATCTTTTGTTCTCCTAAAATGTTGTATTCATGAAGAGATTGTATTTCGATACCAGTAACAATGGCCTCAATTTGCTTTTTGTAAAGTGATTTTTTCATAGTGCTTACAGTAAATTCCAGTCTTTAGCTATAGATTTTGTATTCGTTAATAGATGATCACAAAATTGAATAGCTCTTACAGAGTTTGAACTCAATTCTCTTCCTACATTATTTTCAAAGGCAGTTTGGATCATTCTAACAGCAGAATACTCCAGTGTTTTTATAATTTTTTCATCATTTTCTTTTTCTGAAAAACCTTGTAATTTTGAATATTCTTCCCAGAAACATTTCAAAATAGGAATGATTGCATTTATATGAATGAACTCCGTTCCTGCTACTTTTTGATGGCTTGTTTTTTGATTGTCAAAACTCAAAGCCCATGAGCTTAAATAAGACTGAAACAAACCTGCTACGTCCCACAAGGGATCTCCAATATCTGCAATCTCCCAATCAATGAGTTTTATGTCTTCTTTATTAGACAGTAGAATAAAATTCATCCATTTGATATCGCCATGAATAAGGCTATATTTTTCCCATTTTGAAGCAATACTGTCAATCTTTTTTACCAAATCTGAGTGCTTGTGAATCTCTGTCACAACACTGTTGACAGGCCCTTTATTTTGGGGCTTGTTTAAATTATTCATATTCAAAATCCAAGGAAGCATCCCTGAGAAAAATTGAAGTGATGGATGTTCTTTGATCTCTTTTCGGATATCAATATGATAAGAGTTCAAGATTTGAGCTATTTTTTTTACATGCAATTCAGAGAACCTTCTGTGATCGAAAGTGTCTTCATGAATATTTCTAGTCCCAATAAAATATTCAGTGACTAAAATATTATGCTCAATATCATATCCGTAATACTTTGGAATATATTTCGAAGTTTCTTTGTAAAGTTCAGATTCGTGAATAAAAAAATGACAAGTAGCATCTTTTTGCATTAAATAACTATTCGTCTGATCTTGATTAATGAGTTGTTTTACAAACAAACCTGTGTGGTTTTGATGTTGAATTCTAAAAATACTATTTCTACTCATTGACTGAGTGAGCGTATAGTCTCCATTAATCAGTAACTCAGGATTCATAAGTCCTTTATCTAAAAGGTAGTGTGTTATGTTTTTTTTCGTAAGTCGAATCATTTCTTCAGTATTTGAAAATAAAGCTGCCTGCTCAAAAGGCAGCTTTATAAATGAAAAAAGCTAATAGTAATAAACTATTAGCAATGGATATAACTTGGAACAGTGGTAATTTGAGGATTAGCCTGTCCTCCTCCACATGCAACTTGAGTACATTCAGTAGCAGCAGTTCCTTGCTGACCACATCCTTGATATCCTGTACATCCAAGCAAATGAGTCGGTCCACATCCTTGGTATGCAGTAGGTCCTAAACAATTTGGTGGTACAGTACAACCTTGCCATCCCGTTGGTCCCACATTCTGTGCTTGAGCACTCTCGTCAGGACAGTTGGCTGTATTATGACAAATCATAGTACATCCGTTGGTTCCTGTAACACAATGACCTGTTGCAGCTTGAGCTTGTGCTCCAGAATCTTGTCCACAACCTTGCCATCCAGTTGGACCTACAACTGTACATCCATGCGCTCCTGTTGGTCCCACACATTGAGGAGGTGTAGTACATCCTAGCCATGCTGTTGGGCCTAAATTTTGTGCTTGAGCTCCGGAATCCTGACCACAGCCTTGCCACCCAGTAGGGCCTACAACTGTACATCCATGCGTTCCTGTTGGCCCCACACATTGAGGAGGTGTAGTACATCCTAGCCATGCTGTTGGGCCTAAGTTTTGTGCTTGAGCTCCGGAATCCTGACCACAGCCTTGCCACCCAGTAGGACCTACAACTGTACATCCATGCGTTCCTGTTGGACCCACACAATTAGGAGGTGTAGTACATCCTAAGTAAGCAGTTTGCCCTAAACAATTTGGTGGTGTTGTCTTTTTACACCCTAAATAAGCTGTTGGACCTAAGGTTTGAGCCTGTGCTCCATCACATCCTGGTACGTGAGTAGGTGGGCATATTGTTGCAAAACTACCTGTAGGTGCACATCCAGGTACGTGTGTAGCTGGACAAACAGTTGCAAAGCTTCCAGTAGGGCTGGCCTGAGCTTGTGCCCCTCCTTGTTCGCATGTTAGAGTAACTGGCGGTACTCCACATCCTTGGAACCAAGTTTTTGTAACTGCTCCCTCACATCCTGGTACGTGAGTAGGTGGACATACTGTTGCAAAGCTACCAGTAGGTGCACATCTAGGTACATGTGTTGCTGGGCAAACGGTTGCAAAACTTCCAGTAGGACTGGCCTGAGCTTGTGCTCCTGCGCCTTGTCCACAACCTTGCCATCCTGTTGGACCAATCACTGTACATCCTTCTGTACCAGTAGGTCCGTAACAATTAGGTGGAATTGTACAACCCTGTGTTCCCGTAGGTCCAAAGTTTTGTGCTTGTGCACCTCCTTGACCGCACATAATGGTCACAGGTGGTACTCCACAATGGTTAAAATAAGTAAACATAAGATTTTAGTTTAATCGTTAATAAATCAGTTTTATTGACTAGCTAGTTCAATGTATTGATATGCGCGACATCAATTTTTTAGTAACCAGAATGTCAACAGCATTGACAAGCTGATTGGTTATTACTTTGTGTTTTCTGAGTATTATTTACATACTCTTGATAGATTTTCCCTTCAAAGAATTGCTCTGCTTTGGTTTGTAAATGAGAAGGTTGGTTATTGAAATAAAATGATGCGTTTTTAATCCAAATAATGGTTCCTCCAAATGCTGAATGAGTTTTTGATATTTTTACTGAATACAAGATGTCATCCTCTCTAATCTCTACTGAGTTTTTAAGAGTCGGGTCGAAAAATAATCGATAGCTATTTTCTTGCGAACCTTCACCAATAAAACCACTTAGCATGGTTATGTCTTCTCTCTTTTCACCATCTACTGTTAAGTGTTTTACCAGTTCATCTGTTTTTATTTTTGCTGCCATAATGATTTGTTATTTATCGTATGCTGCTATTGCTGCCAATAATTTTGTTCCATCTGGACTTCCCAATCCAGTGCAAGGATTCCATGGGATACCTCCCGTGTATAAGTTGTTGTTTCCTGCGGTTATAGGATGAAAGACATCCGTACCCTCAAGTTGATATAATAGTTCGTTGATAAAGCCTAGTTTATAGCCAAAAATTTGATTCATTCTCACAATTAATGCAGCCCAAAGTGGAGTCGCCAAACTTGTTCCACCTATTTTTGTCCACTCACCATTAAAAAAGATTGCATATCCTGAAGCATCTGCGGCATTGGCTGCCACATCTGGAACGGCTCTACCTCTTTGCGTATCATACTTTATAAATTCTGGATTCGTAGCCAAATATCTTTCTACAGCATTTTGTTGATACGAAGCTAGACTCACTCTTTTGCTAAAACCTCCCCCTGTACCTATTTGCATGTTGCCTTGAGATTCGTTCCAGATTGTTTCAGCTACAATAGCATCGTTCAGTACTTCCATACGAGTGCCTCCACAACCTAAAACAAAAGGAAAATTAACAGGAACATTCACATTAGGATACATCTTGTTATTAAGCGCTCCATAATCTCCTGAGGCGGCAACAACGGTAATTCCTCTCAGTGATGCTTCATAAAAAACGTTGTTTAACTCTCGCAGTTCTATTTGAGAATAGCCTAATTCAGATCCAGCCCAGCTGATAGAAATCACTGACAAATCATTTCTTGTATCTGCTAAGGCCTTTTTCATTCCATCTAAAATGGAAGTTCCATAATAGATGACCAATTTTGCCTTGGGAACCAATCCTCCCAATACCTGAACATCTGCTGTTACTTCTAAGTTTTCGTTTTGAGGAGTTTTACTGGGCTTACCACTTACTTGTATTTTGGGTACTTCCAGTCCATATTTATCAAAGAATGCATTAAAATCACTCTTCTTGAACTTTCCTCCCAATTCAATGATTCCAACGGTTTGTCCTTCTCCATCTGCATTGGGAAAATTATATACCTCTGCAATTTCGAACACACTATGCCCATGGTTTTCATTTGCCATTGGGATTGGATTTCTTTGACCTCCTCTGGTTTCTAGATTACTTTTTACAAATCCTTGTTTTAAATTTGATTCATGAATACGGTTGGCTTCTAAATTTATATCTCCGCGATTGCCTATCGCTTTAATACCTAAAAGAGAGTCCTCCTCTGAATCTTGGGCTTTTGCTATAGATATTTGAATCTCTCTCGCTTTTTTATTTACAGATGTACTCCATCCTTTTTCTTCGGCAAGAGCTTTAAAATCATCTAATTCTTTCTTATTTGGGGCAAAATCTTTAGCGTATTCTTTATGAGTCAAATAGTTGCGATCTTTAGGGTGTTGCAACAATAAATCTTGAAATCGCGATAACTCTTCAGGTGTGTGTTTTCTAGTAGGTAAATACGATTTAATTCTTAATGCTTTTTCAATATCAATCCCTTTTTCTAGAGATCCCATATAGTTTAGATTTTGATTCTTACCAAAATTGGAAATTCAACATGAAAATTATGAGCGTATAAATACGGGGTTTTAAGATTGCGTGATATTGCTTAGGTAAAAATTGGGGGAGTAAACTACATCCGTGCAAACGCATGCCTTTGAAACTTTTAACTTCTTAACGGTTCCTTCTATAAAAAAATCTTCATTTAGACATTTCAGATTCAACGCCAATCTTTCTATCTTCGCCATCGAATTTTTATAAATTTTAGTTCAAAAAAGCATGTTTAAAACTACCAACGCTTACATCTCCAGAGCTACCTTACAACGAGTGGGAAATAAATTAACGGAAGAACTTAATTACATAACAGAAGAGGAAATTCCTTTTACAGAAGATGAAGAAGTTTTATTAAAAAGTTTCTTTCTGAGTTCCATTCGATCGGGTCAAGATTTGATGAAGTTTTCACATCATATTAGCCTGGATTACAATGCTGTTTATGACAATACAACTAAATTTTTTGAACAGGAAATTTCTTTTATTGAGTATTCTAAAAACATCCTTCATCATTTGTATGAAAAATCGAACCATCCACAAATAAAAACGGGTGAATTGTTTGTTGTGTTGTTTCAAGAAGTGCAATTTCAAGAAATCACAACGGAAGCTATTGGTATTTTTAAAATTGAGAAAAAGATTGATTATTTGAAGTTCAATCATTCCGGAGATGACTTGGACTTTATGATAAGTAAGGGCGTAAAGCTTCAAAAAATTGACAAAGGTTGCCTCATTTTTAATACCGAAAAATCTGATGGTTATCGTGTGATCTCTATAGACAACAACAGCTATGATGCAAATTATTGGAAAAAGTCATTTTTAGATTTAGAAGAGGTGATGAACGATTCTTATCAAACGAAGCATCATTTACAAATGCTTTCTAGCTTTTCTAATACCATGGTAGAGGATTCAGATACTTTTGTGCAAAAAGAATTCATGAGTCAGGGTGTGCAATTGTTTAATGATCATGAAGTAATGACTAAAGAAATTTTGGAGGAAGAACTTTTATCTCCATTTGATGTCCTCCAATCTTATGATAACTTTAAGACTCAATACAAAAAGGAGAACAATATTGAGTTAGACGAACATTTTAATGTCTCAGTTCCTACTTTAAAGAAAGAAAAAAGGAAGATTAAAAGTCAGATTAATCTAGATACTAAAATTCAAATCAAACTCGATATTAGCGATGGAGATACTGTAAAAGAAAACATCGAAAAGGGGTTTGATGAAGAACGAAAAATGCATTATTATAAAGTTTATTACAACGAAGAGACTTAATATTTGGAGTACCTCACTAACTGTGTAAGTTTTGAAAAGAGAGGGAGTTTTAACGTAATTTTCAATCCAAACAAAAACCCTGACAATACTGTCAGGGTTTTCCACACAATAATCGACTCTTTTATTAAATTTAAAAATGAATCAATAACTTCTATATTGTTTA
>JANQMD010000045.1 GCA_028280265.1 Flavobacteriaceae bacterium | reverse complement strand
CAAACTTCTCAATGAACTCCCCGTGAAAACGGACCGCAAAGATAGTACACTATAAACCCCACAACCAAATATTTCTTTACTTTTTTTTCAAGTTTTTCTTAATTATTTCGAAACCTTATAGTTAGCTTTTCTTTTTCTTCTTCTTACGTCTCTTTTTCTGTTTAGCAAACATCTTTTTATACTCTTCTACATTGATTTCTCCTTTTTTTATTGATGCAATTTTAGGGAAATCGAAATCTAGTTTTGTTTTTTGTCGTATGAGTTGTTCTTCAATAAAAGCTCTTTGTAAAACATCTTCTATTAAATAGTCTTCATTAATAGATTCTGGGTGATATTCACTTTTTAAAGACAATTTAAATAGATTCGCTGTTGTATTGTACCAAAATGCCTTCCATCCGCTTCTTAACTCTTTAATGTTTTTGAATACAGTCTTTCCAGTTTGTCGATGAATTAATTTGATCAAAATTCGTCCTTCAGTTTTTGTCATTTTTTTCAACTGATCAGTAAACTCTCCTTCTAAATACCTTTGCGCTATTCTTACATACCTTCTCTTTTTTCTTCTTGTCTTCATCCTAGAAATCCTAGCATTTAAAGTATCCAATCTTTCTGAAGCTAATTTTGCATAGGGGTAGGCTTTAAATACTTTTGTTTTGAACCAATGATAATAGCGCATGTCAACCACAGATTTGAACTTGTGCTTTGGCAGTATAGAAACCTCATCTAAATTAATCGTTAAAGTATCTCCTTCTTTTACCAATATATAATTATCCAGCTTTAAAGGTGGAGTGTCTTTTATTTGTCCATTTACAAAAGCAAATTTCAACACGATTAATATGACTAGTATTTTTTTCAAATATCGAATACTTAATGGCGGGGATAAATATATTACAATTCAACTATCTCAAAGATTTTGAAAAGAAATAATCTTAACAAAAATCTAAAGTTTGTTTTCCTTTCATTTTTATTTTAACGATCTCAAAAATGGTTTTATTTTTATCGAAACAAATTCAAAATACAGATGTCAAAAAAATCAATTTTAAATAAAAAATCACTTGCCTTTTTAGAATCTTACTTAAACAATGCTGCTCCTACTGGTTATGAGTGGAATGGTCAGAAGATATGGATGGAATATTTAAAGCCTTATGTAGATGAGTTTATTACGGATACTTATGGATCTGCGGTAGCTGTGATTAACCCAGAAGCGAAATACAAAGTCGTTATTGAAGGGCATGCTGATGAAATTTCATGGTATGTAAATTATATTACCGATAACGGTTTAATTTATGTGATTAGAAATGGAGGAAGTGACCATCAAATCGCACCGAGTAAGATTGTCAACATTCACACAAAGAATGGAATTGTAAAAGGGGTTTTCGGTTGGCCAGCGATTCATACGAGAAATAGAGCTAAAGAAGAGGCTCCAAAACTCGACAATATTTTTATCGATGTAGGTTGCAAAAACAAAGAAGAAGTTGAAAAACTAGGTGTGCATGTAGGATGTGTAATTACCTATCCCGATGAATTTCACATTTTGAATGAAAACAACTTCGTTTGCAGAGCTATTGATAACAGAATGGGTGGTTTTATGATTGCCGAAGTTGCTCGTTTGATCCATGAGAATAACATTAAACTTCCTTTTGGTCTCTACGTTACAAATTCTGTACAGGAAGAAATTGGATTGCGTGGTGCTGAAATGATTACTCAAACGATCAAGCCAAATGTTGCTATTGTGACCGATGTGACTCATGATACTACCACACCCATGATCGATCAAAAAAAGGAAGGAGCCATTAAAAATGGTGATGGACCTGTTGTTGCCTATGCTCCTGCGGTGCAGCAAAAATTACGCGATTTGATTACTGAAACGGCAGAGGAGAAAGAAATTCCTTTTCAACGATCCGCTCTTTCCAGAGCAACAGGGACAGATACCGATGCATTTGCCTACAGCAATGGAGGGGTTGCTTCTGCGCTCATTTCACTCCCACTCCGTTACATGCATACTACAGTAGAAATGGTTCATAAAGATGATGTAGAAAATGTAATTCGTTTGATTTATGAATCGCTATTGAAGATTAAAAATGGAGATACCTTCTCTTATTTTGATTAAAGTATGAGCTTACAGAATCAGAAACATTTGTTCAAAATCCCTGAGGATATTACTTATCTAAATATTGCTAGCCTCTCGCCTTCTTTTCATTCTGTTGAAAAAGCGGGTATTGATGCAGTACTTAAAAAAAACACTCCACATCTCACTAAAGTTGTAGATTTTTATAATCCAGTCATTGAGTTGCGAAAATTATTTGCCGAACTAATTGACGCTAATAATCACGAGAGGATAGCTACCATTCCGTCTGTTTCCTATGGAATGGCAAATGTTGCCAATAATATTTCTCTAAAAAGTACCGATGAAGTTATTATTGTAGATGAACAATTCCCCAGCAATTATTACGTATGGAAGAAGTTAGTGGATTTATATGGAGCAAATCTAAAAGTTATCAAAGCTCCAGATACTAAGATTCATAGAGGGAAATTGTGGAATGAAGAAATTCTCAATGCAATTAATAAGAATACGGCATTGGTAGCCATGGGAAACGTACATTGGTCTAATGGTACATTGTTCGATCTAAAAGCCATACGCGAGAAAACCAACTTACACAATTCATTATTGATTATCGATGGGAGTCAATCCATAGGAGCTTTTCCTTTTTCCATAAAGGAAATCCAGCCCGATGCGTTGATTTGTGCTGGCTATAAATGGTTGTTTGGACCTTATGGAAGCGCATTCGCATATTATGGTCCTTATTTTGATCATGGAAATCCGATTGAAGAGAATTGGTTGAACAGAAAAAACAGTGAGGATTTCACCAGGCTTACCAAATATGAATCGGAATATAAGCCCATGGCAAATCGTTATTCAGTTGGAGAAAGCGGTAGTTTTATCTATGTGCAAATGAGAATGGCAGCTTTAAAACAGTTGCTTGTATGGAAACCTTCACAGATTCAAGAATATTGTAAGCAATTGACTCAACCTTATGCAAAAACATTAAGAAAACTTGGTTGTTATATAGAAGATGACGAGTATAGAACACATCATATGTTTGGTGTGGAGTTGCCTGAACAAGTGAATATCGAGTTATTAAAGCAAAAATTCAGTGAACAAAATATCTATGTTTCCTTCCGGGGAAATTATCTGAGACTTTCTTGCCATTTATACAACACAAAAAATGATTTCGATAAACTCGTCTTGTGTATTGAGTCTGTTCTAAATTCTTAAAAGCTTCTTAAAAAGAAGCTTTTTTGCTACAGACGCTATTTTTCTTCGTCTGTAAGAAAATGCCAACTACCATGAGAACTTGTATTTTAATCCTTTTGGTTGCTCTTACCGCATGTACAAGCAACAACGAAATTAGTTATCAAATATCACCTTCAAAAAAGAATGGAAAACCTGCTTTAACCATTTCTATGGAATTTAAAGCGAATCCTTCTGGAGAAACCGTACTCATTATTCAAGACAAAGCTTGGGGGCAAGAAAATTTGCACAATACGCTAAGTGATTTCACATCGGATCAAGTAGAAAAAATTATTCAAGAAAAAGATAGCCAGAGAATTGTCTTGAAACACCAAAAAGATTTGGATAAAATTAAATTCTCTTACACGCTACAACAAGATACTGAAGGCAATTTAACCACCAGAGATACGTATAGACCTGTGATACAAAAAGAGTTTTTTCATGTATTCTCACACAATCTTTTTATGCTTCCAAGAGATTATGTACCAAGTTCTCATGAGCCTTTCGATGTTAATATCGACTGGATAGGATTTCCCGAAGATTATAATTTTATCAGCAGTTTTGACACAAATATCCTCCAACAGAAAATTAAAGACACCGATGAAAGTCATTTTCACAGCGCTGTTTTTACGGGAGGTGATTATCGTCCTTATTTATTAGACATCGATGGAAACAAAGCTGTTTTTGGTGTTCGGGGGAATTGGAAAGTGTTTAAAGATTCCATGATCGTTGGGGTCTTGGAAAAAACATTAAAAGCACAGCGTGATTTTTGGCAAGATCATTCGCAGAAGTATTTTGCTGTGACGATGACCCCCACCTACTCGGAAAACGGATATGGATTTCAGGGCAGTGGACTAACAAATTCTTTTGCAACAACCGCCACAAATAATAAATATCTTGACCCAAAAGGATTGGTATACTTATTCAATCATGAATTGCAACATAACTGGACGGGGCATACCATTAAAAATGAAAATGAGGAACAACAATACTGGTTTAGTGAAGGATTTACAGAATACTATACTCTAAAGAATATTGCTAAAAACAATATTTACAATTTAGACAAAGGTTATTTTATTACCGAGCTGAATAAAATTATACAATCTCTTTATCAATCACCTGTAAAAGAAGCGCCAAACTCCGAAATCAATTATAAGAATTTTTGGTCAAATCACGATTATTCAAAATTGCCCTATTATAGAGGTGCTTTGTTTGCATTTTATTTGGACAATAAGATAAAAGAAGACTCAAAAGGTGAAAAAAGTCTGGATGACTTAATGCTACAAATCAAAAACGATGCTGTAAGTTCTGGTCAACAATTGTCACATGAATACTTTCTTCAGAAGGTAAATAAATTTTTAATTAAAAATGTTCGGCCATTCTTTGACAAACATATTATTAATGGAGATTTGTACGAGTTGGCTCATATTTTCGAGAGTTTTGGATATGATTACAATCCTACTTCTCCTGTTTATGATCTAGGATTTACATTTAGCAAAGACAGAAAATCGATTCTCGATATCGAAGAAAATTCAAATGCCTACAAAGCAGGACTAAGAAAAGGAGATCAAATTGTAAAAAGGAGGTATGCTTTGGATCCAACGTACGAAGCGGAATTTTGGGCTCAAAGAGGAAACAAAGAAATTGAATTCCGATTCTTTCCTCAAAAACAAGTAAAAATTCCAACATTAAAAAACAACGATCCCAACAAAAAAGCTCTACCTTTTTAGCCCTAAAACCACTTTATGGATGAATTGATTGATATTGTAGATTCTCATGGAAACCTTACTGGACAAACTTGCTTAAAGTCAGTCGCCCACAAATATGGTTATTTTCATAGAACGGTTCATATTTGGCTGTTTACAACAGACGAAAAAATCTTACTTCAAAAAAGAGCAGCCACTAAAAAAGTATTTCCAAACTTATGGGATATTTCAGTAGCAGGACATATTGCTGCTGGTGAAGAAATTGAAAAAGCTGCCATAAGAGAGGTAAAAGAAGAAATTGGTTTGAATCTACTTGAAAACGAACTCATCAAAATAGGAACTCGTAAGCATGAAGTTTCACATAGCAACGGAATTCAGGACAATGAATTTCATCAAGTTTTTATTGCCAAATTAGCTGTGGATTTAAAAGAACTCTCAATTCAAGAAGAAGAAGTTGCCGAGTTAAAATTATTTGACTTAGATATTCTTAAAAACACAAAAAACCTCGAAAATGTACTGCTTCCGAGGTTCCATGATTATTATTGTTTTGTCTATGATCAGATTTACTCTTTGGGCTTGTTGTAAAAATCATCTGATACTTTATCATAGCTTAAAAAAGGCAATGTAAATTCAGTTGGAGTTCCTCGTGGTTCAGTAGGTTGTCCATTCTCATCCTTTTTATACCAATTCAAAGCCTTAGGCAGTAGCATTCCATTTACAGACTCCCATTCAAGATACTTTATAAGACTGTATCTATTGGATGGTTTTTTAGAACGGAAAGTAACTGTATACGCCAGCCACTCCATCTGATAGGTTTCTGGATTGTAGTAAATAACATAGTTGTCGTCTGGAGAACTTCCTACATTGGCTTTGTAGGATATTTTTATTCCCGGGTATTCTTTTCCTTCAAAAGTTATGGAAGGAGCTTCTTCGTAAATAATTCCATCATCTGCCAACACAAAAGGCATCGCATAAAAGTAAAAATACAAATTGTGGTAAAATTTAGGATTGCCCTTGTAAGCACCTGAATCTTTTTCAGATAGCCATACTTCCTTCCCATCATATCCCAAAGAATATTTCGGAGCATTGATGACAGTCTTGCGAGACCAGAGGTCAATTGTATGAGCTTCCTCTTCTTTGTTAAAAGAAAGTGTTCTAGCTTTTCTCCATTTGTCTATTCCCCCGTGTTTCTCAAATACCTTTGCTAGACTTTCGGGAAAATTTTCTTTTACTTTTTTTTCAGCTTTTTCCTCTGTTTTACACGCTACTATAAATAAGAGAGAAATTAATAAAATGGTTAGTTTTTTCATGAGTTTGTTTTTATTCTGTGTCTATGGTCGATAAGCACCTTACAAACTTACAGCAATTTATGACTCCTAAAAAACGAGCATAAAAAAACGCCTTTGTAAAAGACGTTCTTTTTATTGGGCAGTACCTCTCATGAGGCATTACAATGAACAAGAATACTGAAACTATATGGTTAGCTGGATTGGTTAAAAATCCTTTCAGGTATAAGAACATATTTTGTTCTCAGTATCGTTCGTTTTCTTATTCAAACAAAGTTTCCCTTCTAGTTACTAATACATTTACTTTTTCACTCATACCTGGTAAATTAAATACACTCCAAATGTATTTTGTATTTTTTGTTTTGAGGTAGCCGTTTCGGCTACTTTTAGTAGCCATTTTGGCTACTTTTTTATGATTAGCAACTCTTAGTTAATACATCATAAATAAAATTCTATATTTGTTCCCCGAAATGAAAAGACAAAAATTACATATAGATTATCCTATTCCGAGCTTGGAAGGTGGTTTCCTATCGATCCGTCAAGTAGGTACAGGGAATTTGAATCGTCTTTATCTTTTTAAATCTGATTTATGACCAAATAAGAATAGATTATATATAAAGAAAAGGCGTTCATAAGATTTGAGCGCTTTTTTTTGAGAAAAAAATGAAAAGTGATGTAAAAATGAAATATCTGGCCTTTGTATAGTAAGTATCTACCAACCAATCCATTGACTTACTATCACAGAATTTGCTCAAGAAGCGAACAGGAACTTTATTTTCTAAATTCAACTTAATCACTTAAAAATCAATGAATTAAATTCATTTTTTATTTGGTAATTCAAAAAAATATCTCATCTTTGCATCGCAATTCTCAAAAGAGTATTGTTTAGAAATGAAAATAATTATGAAATACAAAGTACAGCATTTAAACGCGGCTAGTCAGACTCCGAAAGTGGGAAACTTTGTACACTATGAAAAAGACGATGGTGACTTTCATATAGATAACGTATAAAAATAACTATACTACCAAACTATAAGAAGCGCCTCACAAAGAGAGCGCTTTTTTGTTCTCATAAAAGCTTGTGAAAGTATACTAAAAGTTTGGCTAGTTCGTTTATTTTTTGTATATTGAATACAAATTGTAAGACTATGAAAAATTTACTTAACAAAAAAAATTGGAACATTATCAAAGAACGAAATTTCGAAATGTTGTGTTGTAGAATCTTATGATTCTCTTTATACTCAGTCAATTGAACAATTGACTCATTGAGAAACTCTGTTCACGAAAGCATACTCGCTTTGCATTGTAACTTTTATTAGTTTCGTTGAAAAGTTATGCTATGTTAAAAAAATTGCGAACACTTCCAACTTAGTGCACAAACAAGAATCGTGTAAGATCAATTCTTTCTTTTTGGCCAAAAGAATATCCGATTGATTTTACGGTAACCTCACCGTTACACTCTTGGGTTCGGGACCCCGAACTGGAAGCCCCACATGGGTTTTAAAAGACCTCGCCATTGGCAAATCCAATGTACGCGTCCTAGAACACCTATGCGTTCTCAAAACCGCTGCACTGCAGCAAAAAAATTGTTTAACCCGCCTGTTTTAAGGCAGGCATTTAAAAACTATGTTATGAAAACTTTAAAAATTGTAATCATGATGATTTTATTCTCTATGTTCATAACTTCATGTACCGAGTTAGGTATTGAAGATGAGTTCATCAAAAAAGACACTATTGAAAACACCAAAGGAACCGATGGTAATAATAATGGAACTGGCGGTGGTGGAAAAGGTCCGGGATAAAATCCATCTTTTCATAAAGTTCATGCCCTTAACCCAATTGGTTAAGGGCTTTTTTATTAGATTTGTTTGTCAACATCTTTTTTCTATGAATAAGAAACCCGTTTATTATACTCACTCATTCTTCTTTTTACCCCTGTTTCTTTTCTTATTATCCTCTTGTGATCAAGTGAAAATGGAAGCTCAAAAGACTGAAAAAGATAGTATACAAACTTGGATTCAATCTTCGAGAAATAAAGAGTATTCTTTATCTCAAAAAAAAGCAGCCTTAGAAAAAGCTTATCAAACCATTCTTCAAAATGCTACCGATAGTTTCACTGCTCGGAATTTAAGTCTGGTTACCTATCGCTTTTATGAATTGAGAGATACCACACGCTTTTTTCAATTGAACGAAGAAACCATCAAGCTTGCTACTAAATTGAAAGATTCCTTTACGCTAGGTGATGCTCAATGGAGCTATGGTGATTTTTATCATTTTGGGGAAGATTATGAAAATTCCTTTCACCACTATAATAAAGCATATAATTATTTCAACACATTAAAAAATAGAGACTATGAAAAAGGAAGGATGTTGTTCGTAATGTCATTTATCAAAGGTCGTTATCGTGATTATACAGGAAGTGAAGTATTAATTTTTGAAGCCATCAAAAAATTCAAATTAATTGAATCTAATATCTGGCTTTTTAATTCCTATAATCATCTAGCTTCTCTCCAAAATGATGTAAAAAGCTTTGATAAAGCTATAGAATATTTCAAACAAGCAATTGAATATTTAAATCAAACATCTAACAATTCAACAACACTTAAAGCTACTTATAACAATATAGGAAGGACTTATTTTCTCATGGGAAAATATAATGAAGCTCTAAATTATTATAAAAAAGCCGTTGATAAATCTGACATTGATAAGTATGCTAGAGTCATTTCAAATGCAGCTTACTGTAGATTGATAATGAGCGATACATCTAATGTGGAAAAAGACTTGTTACTTTCCCTAAAAATAAGAGATAGTCTAAAAAATAAAACAAATATTCTTAGCAGTTATATCTATCTATCAGATTATTATAAAGTAGTAAAAAAACCTTCTAAGGCTCTAGAATACTCTCTAAATGCTAATTCTTTAGCTAAAAAATTAAAAAATGGCGATAATTACCTCACTACTCTCAAACAGCTTGCCAATTTAGATACAAAAAATTCTAAACACTATTTAGATCTATACATTCAGTTTAATGATAGCTTGATCGACGCAGAGCGAAAAACACTCAATAAATTTACACGTATAGAGTTTGAGACCGATTCTGTGATTGCAGATAATAAGCGTTTGAGTCAGCAACAGATTCTTATTTCTATCATTGCTTCTGCCCTTATTTTAATTTTAGCACTCGTTTACTTTTTACGTGTTCAAAAAGCAAAAACAGAGCGTTTGTTCTTAGAAACAGAGCAGCAAAAAGCTAACGAAGAGGTTTATTTAATGACCATCAAACAACAAGCCATCTTAGAGGAGGAAAAGACAAGAGAGCGGAATCGTATTTCTCAGGAGCTACACGATGGTATTTTAGGAAAGTTGTTTGGTACCCGAGTAGGAATGGGATTTTTAGATCTTCAAGGGTCTGATGAAGACAAACAGCAACAACAATTGTTCTTAAATGAACTGCAAGAAATAGAAAAAGAGATTCGGGATGTTTCTCACAAGTTGAGTGACGGTTTTGATAGTTCCAATGTGAATTTTAAAAGCATCATTCACGAATTGTTTGTTTCTAAAAGTTCACTACACGGTTTTGAATATGAGATTGATTTAAATGAAAACATCTCATGGAAATCTGTTGATGAACTTGTAAAAGTGAATATCTACAGAATGATTCAAGAATCAATCCAAAATATTATCAAACACGCGAAAGCGAGCAAGGTTTCGTTAAGCATACAAAAAGAATCTGAAATTTTGGCTGTTTCCATTAGGGATAACGGCCTTGGATTTGTCTTAAAAAAGGCTAGGAAAGGAATTGGTATTAAAAATATGTATTCAAGGGTTCAAAAACTTGGTGGAGAGTTGGTCATAGATTCTGCCCCAGGGGAAGGAACTCACATTTTAATCAAAATTCCCATTAAAAAGAATGACAACTAACAAACCGCTACATGCATTAATTATTGATGACCATCCTCTTATTTCTGAAGCATACAAAAGTGCTTTCCATTATGTAAGTAAAAAAAATCCGACATTCTCTTTTCATATTGAAATTGCCAATAACTGTGATACGGGCAGAGATTGTATTCAAGAATACGCTAGTTCTGACAATTCATTGGCAATCGTTTTTTTAGACATCAGTTTGCCCCCGTCTGCGGATGGTAAAATTTTATCGGGTGAAGATTTGGGTTTAAAAATTAAAGAGCTTTTACCCGAAACGAAGATCATTGTCTCTACCACATTTAACGACAATTATCGAATCCACAACATCTTTAAGCACCTCAACCCAGATGGTTTTTTAATCAAAAATGATATTACACCTTTGGAATTGGTAGAAGCCATCCAAGAGGTCTTAACAGACCCTCCTTACTACAGTAAAACGGTGACCAAGTTATTACGCAGTCAAATTTCCAATGACTTGTTGGTTGATAAGATAGATCGAAAAATTTTATACGAACTGTCTATTGGAACTCGCTTGAAAGATCTTCCTGAAATTATACACCTTTCATTAGCGGCCATAAAAAAAAGAAAGAGTCAACTAGAAGAAATTTTTGATGCTCGTGGCGATGATCGTCAATTGGTTTTAAATGCCCGAGAAAAGGGATTCATATAAGAAAGAGCCCAGATGGGCTCTTCACTTTTAAATAAACAACTAAATTCCTTAGACTCTATGTACGAAAGCCTACAAAATTTGTATCATACGGCTTCAGACAACTGTTCCACCTCTTTTACTATTTTCTTTTCTTCAAATTGATTAGAGGTGTTTTTTGTACCTCCTGCCTTTAATGCATTTTCTCCCGCAAAGAATGTTTTGTGATCATCACCCAAATCTGATCCTGCCATTCTCTGGTGTTTTACACAAGAAACTCCTTTTCTGATCTCTTGTCGCTGCACATTTTTCACATAAGCTAACATTCCTTCATCACCATAGTACCCTACAGTCAAATCATTCATATGAAGCGCAGTAGTATGATACGTAGGCAGCGTGATTAAATGATGAAAGATTCCTGCTTCTCTAGCTCCATCTTCTTGGAATGTTTTAATTTTTTGATCTGCTCTATAGCTCAACTCAGTATTGTCATAACTTGCATCCATTAAGTTGTTTCTATCGTACTCCGTCATATTGACTCCCTCTAATTCCATTTCTTCATAAGCTTGCTTTCGGAAATTTAAGGTCCAATTAAAGGATGGAGAGTTGTTGTACACCAATTTAGCCGTTGGAACCACTTCTCTTACTCGGTTTACCATGTGTGCAATCTGTTTTACATTGGGAGTGGGTGTTTCTATCCAAAGCAAATCAGCTCCATATTGAAGGCTCGTGATACAATCTAATACGACTCTATCTATATTCGACCCTTCTTTGAATTTGTACAAACCATTGGGAAGTCTAACTGGCTTTACCAATCTACCATTTCGCTTTAATAAAACATCATATTCGTTCACTTCTTCTAGAGAAATCTCTTCAGTTTCGATAAAATCTAAATACTTTGAAGCTAAATCACCAGGCTCTTTACTCACAGGAAGTTTTTGAGTGAGCCCTGCTCCCTCTGAATCCGTTCTTGCTACGATCACTCCATCATCAATACCTAACTCCAGAAATGCATAGCGCACTGCATTTAATTTGGCAATGAAGTCCTCGTGTGGAACCGTTACTTTTCCATCTTGATGCCCACATTGTTTGGCGTCAGATACTTGGTTTTCAATCTGAATGGCACAGGCACCCGCTTTGATCATTTCTTTTGCCAATAAATAAGTAGCTTCCTCATTACCGAATCCAGCATCGATATCAGCAATAATAGGCACTACGTGCGTTTGAAAGTTATTGATTTGATCTTGGACATCTTCTCCATTTTCCAATCTGCGAAACAAATCATTAAACTCTATGGCATCAGCCTGACGTAAGAAGTCATAAATCTCTTCAATCAATTTAGGCACTGCCGTTTTTTCGTGCATCGATTGATCAGGTAAAGGACCAAACTCTGATCGCAAGGCAGCCACCATCCAACCTGAGAGATATAAATATCTTTTTTGAGTTGTTTTGTGATGCTTTTTAATAGCAATCATATTTTGCTGTGCAACAAATCCATGCCAACAACCCAAAGACTGTGTGTATTGAGAAAAGTCAGCATCATATTCTGCCATGTCTTTTCTCATAATAGCTGCGGTATATTTTGCAATATCTAAGCCTGTCTTAAATTGATTTTGGGTCATCATTCTCGCAGAGTTTTCTGGTGAAATATTTCCCCAGGTATCTCCATACTTCTTTTTTAGGTTGATGACTCTTTCTAGTGCAGAACTGTAATTGCTACGTTGTAGATTTTTCATAATTTTGAATTTGATTTATATGATCATTTTAAAATCCCGCAAAGAATGTTGCCGCATTCGCGGGATTTGTTTTTTATAAGTTGGTGTATGCTGGTAAGGTGAGAAACTCTTCAAAGGTTTCACTCAAAATCAGATTATTGAACAAGATGATTGCTTCCTTATACTCTCCTTCAATAATTTTATCGGGTCCGCAAAAGAGGATGAGTTTTTCCACCTCATCATCAAAAATTTCCTTGTACAATTTTCTTGTAAAAATTCTTCCATCCTCTAGCTTGGCATTTTTATCTAACCAATGCCATAACTGTGTGCGAGAGATTTCTGCCGTCGCAGCATCTTCCATTAAATGGTATAAAGCTGCAGCTCCTACTCCTCTTAACCATGACTCTAAATATAAAATTCCAACATTGATATTTTTTCTAATTCCATCTTCAGTAATCGTTCCTTTTGGGAGTTCTAAAAGATCTTTTTGTGAGATGGAGATTTCTGGAACTCTATCGATCTGATTGTTTTTTGGCATGTATTCATCAAACACATCCATTGCTACTTTTACCAGAGCAGGATGTGCCACCCAAGTTCCATCATGCCCATTTTTCACCTCTCGCTCTTTGTCAGCTTTTACTTTTTCTAATGCTTTCTGATTGGCTCGATCGTTATTCTTAATAGGAATTTGAGCTGCCATTCCTCCTATAGCGTGAATACCTCTTTGATGACAAGTTTTTACAACTAATTTTGAATACGCTTCCATGAACGGAGTAGCCATAGTTACCTGATCTCTATCTGGAACTAAAAAGTTCTGATGATTTTTTAGCTTCTTGATATATGAAAAAATATAATCCCAACGACCACAATTCAAACCAACTATATGATCTCTTAATGCATAAATAAACTCATGCAGTTGAAAACTTGCCGTAATTGTCTCGATTAAAAGTGTTGTTTTGAAGGTGCCTCGAGGAACTCCAAGATACTCTTGTGCAAATACAAAAACATCATTCCACCATTCCGCTTCTTTGTAGTCTTCCAGTTTAGGAAGATAAAAATAAGGAGCAGTTTGTTGCTTTAGTAACACTTCTGTATTGTGAAAAACATACAACCCAAAATCTACCAGAGATCCTGACATTTCTCTGCCTTCACACAGCAAATGCTTTTCATTTAAATGCAAACCTCTAGGTCTCATCAGTAGAACTGCTGTTTTTTCGTTCAAACTATATTCTTTACCGCGCGAAATGTCGCAGAAATCAATTTTTCGCTCGTTTGCATCTAATAGATTTTGCTGACCTTGCATCACATTGTCCCAAGTAGGAGCAGTACTGTCTTCAAAATCTGCCATAAAGGTTTTTGCACCTGAATTCAATGCATTGATCACCATTTTACGATCGACAGGTCCAGTAATCTCTACTCTTCTATCCAAAAGGTCTTTTGGGATTTCTCTTGCTGTCCACTCTGACTCTCTTATCTGTTTTGTACCTGATAAAAAATCTGGAAGTACTCCTTTATCAAATGCAACTTGTTGTTCTTTTCTATTTTCCAACAATTGCAATCTTCGATCATTGAAGTTTTCGTGCAGTGCAGATAAAAAATCCAATGCTTGTTGTGTTAAAATATTCGGATAGTGTTTTTTTGCCTCTTTTAAGAAGGCAATACGGGTATTTGAAACTGTTGCGATCATGTGACTACTTTTTTATTCTGACACAATGTTACAATATTTTTTTTAATTAGCGAACGTTCGCTAATTATTTTTTTTCGCTAAAAACAAAATTTCCGCAAATAATTCTATATTTGTCAGCATGGAACAAGAATACATCAAGCTTATTTTTGGTTTAAAATTGAAGCAAATTCGCACCGATAAAGAGCTTTCTTTATTCGGATTGGCGAAGATTTCTGGGATGTCTAAATCCTACTTAAACGAGATCGAAAAGGGCAAAAAATATCCAAAACCAGATAAGATCTCCATATTGGCCAAGTGTTTGGATGTGAGTTACGATGAATTGGTTTCTTTAAAACTTGAGAAAAATCTTGCTCCTATCGCGAAGATTCTTGAATCAAATTTTTTAAAAGAGATTCCATTTGAGCTTTTCGGAATTCAGCAAGCGGCATTGATTGACATTATTTCAAGATCACCAGCAAAGGTAACTGCATTCATCAGCACCATTTTCGAGATTGCGAGAAATTACAATTTTGGAAAGGACAATTTTTATTTAGCTTCTGTACGTTCTTACCAAGAGGCAAACCACAATTTCTTTCCTGAACTGGAACAGAGCGTTCTTTCATTCGCTAAAAGCTACCAACTGGAGCTTTCAAAGAAAATTAAGAAATCTGACTTAGTAGATATCTTAAAAGAAGAATATGGGTATACAATCATAAAAGAAAATTTAGACAGCCCAGAATACAATGACTTGAGATCCGTTTTTGTAAAAGACTCCTCTACCCTATTGATTTCCAAAAAGATTGATGAACAGCAGGAGTTATTTATTTGTGCGAAAGAAATTGGTTTCAACTACCTGAAAATAGAAGATCGATTGACCACATTTCCTTGGATTCAATTTGACAGCTTTGATCAAGTATTGACGAACTTTCAGGCTTCTTACTTTGCTGGAGCACTCTTAATGTCCAGACAGTCTATTGTTACTGATTTAAAAGTATTATTCAATAAAAGTGAGATTAGGCCTATACATTTTAAAGTTCTTTTAAACAAGTATAATGTCTCTCCAGAAACACTCTTCCAACGACTCACGAATATTCTATCGAAAGACTTTGAATTTAAAGACTTATTCTTTTTACGATTCAACTATTCCATAGAGAAAGATCGCTATGATCTGACCAAGGAACTGCATTTGTCTTCTTCTCATGCTCCGACCTCCAATCAATCTGACGAACATTATTGTCGACGTTGGATGTCGTTAAAAGTGTTCGAAAAATTAAAACAAGGCGAAAAAGAGAATTTTGGAATTCAAATTTCTGAATATCCGAATCACAATGAATCATATTTGGTGATTTCATCAGCCACCAAAGACCCATTCAAAGAGAGTCAATTCAGAAGTATCAGCATCGGACTTCCATTAAACAAAGCACTTCTTAGAAAAATCTCTTTTACCAATAGCAAGATTGTGGATCAAGAGATGGTGGGAGTCACCTGCGAACGTTGTCAAATTCAAGATTGTTCGCAACGTAAATCACCACCAAAGCTCATTCAAAAAGAAGAAATTGAACAACGAACCATTTCTTTTGTAAAATCATTGAGAACACAATACAAGTCATAAGCTAGCACCCATGAATTTCGTGCTTTACTTTTCCATATTTTCTGATTTAATCGTATCTTAGGAAAGATAGTTTTATTGAGATCAACCATGACGAATACCATTGTCCTTAGAATTGCTGACTTCCTAAAAGACATTCCGCCATTTTCATTTCTAACTGTAGACGAACAGATTGAAATTGCTCAATCTGTTAAAGTTGAATATGCCGATGTAGACGAAGATATTTTCCTGATTGATGAGGCAATCAAACCTGTTTTTTATTTGGTGAAAGAAGGTGCCATCGGTTTGTATTCTGATGATGATCAGCTTTCCGATGAATGCGACGAAGGCGATATTTTTGGGCTAAGAGCTCTCATCCGACAAAACATTTACAAGTTAAGTGCTAGGGCTATTGAAGAAACAATTTTGTATTCCATTCCTGCTGAAGTGTATGATTCCATCATCAGTAAAAACACTGAAGCAACAAAATTCATTATTCAGAATCTTGCAAACAACCTCATCAAAGTTACCGAAGAAAAGTTTTTATACCCTACAGTGAAGGAAGCTATTATTGAAGACGAATCCACCGCCAAATACTCAAAGAATCCGATTACTTGCTCGGAAGAGACCAGTGTTGAAGCAGCTGCGCAGATTATGACTGTAAAACGAGTAGGATCTATCATCGTGGTTCATGACAACAAACCTATTGGAATCATTACAGACAAGGACCTACGTACTAAAATTGCCACTGGTAAATACTCCATTCAAGAGAAAGTCATCAAGATCATGTCAGTTCCCGTAATTTGCTATCCTGAAAGCATTACAGTGGCAGAAGCTCAAATCGCAATGCTTAAAAATAAGATTACGCATTTGTGCATTACCAAAGACGGAACAGATCAATCGGATGTCGTTGGACTTTTATCGGAACACGATATTATTTTGATTCGAGAGAACAATCCATCTGTCCTCATCAAAGAGATCAAACGATCTTTTTCTGTAGAGGAATTGATCAATATCCGACAGAAAACATCTCAATTGATTCAACGGTATTTGCAACAAAATGTATCCATTGTTTTCATCACAAAAGTGGTTTCCGAGATTAATGAGGCACTCACTAATAGGGCGATTAATTTAGCTATTAAAGACCTAAAATCAAATCCACCTGTTCCTTTTGCTTGGATCGCTTTGGGGAGTCAAGGACGAAAAGAACAAGTTCTACTTACAGACCAAGACAATGCAATTGTGTTTAAAGATCATGAAGATAATGAATCTGTTCGTTCTTATTTCTTATCCTTGGCCAAAAAAGTGACTCATACCTTACATGAGATAGGGTTTGAATATTGTCCAGCAGACATGATGGCCTCCAACAAAAGTTGGTGTTTATCTTTTTCTGAATGGAAAGAAAAATACCGAAAATGGATTCAAATTCCCACGGAAAAAAATATCATGCACTGCACCATTTTCTTCGATTTTCAAACCATTTATGGCGATGAACGTCTTGGAAGTCAATTGATGGAATTCATTCATCAAAATATCGAAAAAAGTCCCATTTTCTTGAAATTTCTAGGTAAGAATGCGTTACAAAACCCTGCACCCTTAGGTTTCTTTCGACAATTTCTAGTGGAACAATCCGGAGAACACAAAGATCATTTCGACATCAAAGCTCGCGCCATGATGTCTTTTGTAGATGCTGCCAGAATCTTGTGCTTAGATCAGCAATTAGACGCAAAAAATACATTGGAAAGAATTGACCAACTTAGAAAGAAAGAACCTCAAAACGCTGAGGTTTATGATCATTGCTATGAGGCTTTTCAAATGCTTTTGCTGTTTAGAACTCGACAAGGTTTTGAAGGCAAAGATTCTGGAAGATATATCAACCTCGCCAAGTTGACGAAGGTTGAAAAATTAGGACTGAAAGATGCTTTTAAAGCACAAAGAGAACTTCAGATCCTGCTACAAACAAGATTTCAACTTTCTAATTTTATGTAGTATGGGAATCTTCAAAAAAAAGACATACCCGAAAGAATGGGAGACATACGCAGAACACTTTTCGGACAAGATCACCAATTTTTCAGAAATTCGATTTGTAATTTTTGACACAGAAACTACAGGATTGGATGTTTCAAACGATCGAATTCTTTCCATTGGTGCGATTGGAATCACGGATAAAAATATTATTTTGAATGATGTTTACGAATGTTTCGTCTCTCAAGAAAAATATTCAAGAGAAACCGTTGAAATTCACGGAATTCGAAAATCGTGTGAAGACAAAATCTCTGAAGAAAAGGCCATAGTTCAATTTCTCGATTACATCAAAAATGCTGTTTTGGTAGGTCATCATATCGATTTTGACATCGCAATGATCAATGCAGGATTACATCGCTTGGGTTTCCCAAGTTTAAAAAACACATCTTTAGATACTGGAAATCTACATCTAAAAACCTTCCAAGAATTCCCTCGACAACAACACTTTTCTCTGGACGATTTGTCACACAGCTATCACATTCCCATGCATGACAGACATAACTCAAGTGGGGATGCGTATATCACCGCGCAGCTGTTCATCAAAATTTTGAAAAAACTAGAAAAAAACAATCCGCTCAGCATATCGTTATTAAAGCGATCTGCTAGGCGGACTGGATTGCTGTAATTATAGAAGGTTTCGACTTCGACTCCGCTCAGTCACCGTAAAACCTTCAATAAAAAATTAAAGTGCATTATCCATAATATCCTGAACGACTTCTGGATTTAGCAATGTACTAGTGTCTCCTAAATTAGAGGTGTCTTTACTTGCTATTTTTCTTAAAATTCTTCTCATGATCTTACCCGATCTCGTCTTTGGTAAGCCTGCGGTGAACTGAATCTTATTCAATTTGGCAATGGGTCCAATTTGATCAGTAATTATCTGATTGATTTCCTTTCTTAAGTTATCGTGATCTCTACCTTCACCACTTTCTTTCAAGGTTACATAACCGTACAAAGCATTTCCTTTGATATCATGCGGATATCCTACAATAGCGGATTCTGCTACTGCTGGGTGCTCATTGATCGCATCTTCAATAGGCGCAGTTCCTAAATTGTGTCCAGAAACAATAATCACATCATCTACTCTACCTGTAATTCTGTAGTATCCCACCTCATCACGCAAGGCTCCATCACCTGTGAAATACATGTTTTCAAAAGCAGAAAAGTACGTATCCTTATAGCGTTGGTGATTTCCCCAGATGGTTCTCGCCATGGAAGGCCAAGGGAATTTGATACACAAACGTCCGTCTACCTGATTCCCTTTGATTTCTTTTCCGTTTTCATCCATCAATGCTGGCTGAATTCCCAAGAAAGGCAAAGTTGCATAAGTTGGTTTTGTGGGTGTAGAGAATGGAATGGGCGTAATCATAATTCCACCTGTTTCTGTCTGCCACCAGGTATCTACAATAGGCGCTTTTTTCTTTCCAACATTGTCATCGTACCAGTGCCAAGCCTCTTCATTAATGGGTTCACCTACCGTTCCTAAAACTTTCAATGTGGAAAGATCATGGCTTTCTAGATGCGAAACCCCTTCTTTAGCTAAGGCTCTAATGGCTGTTGGCGCGGTGTAAAACTGATTGACTTTGTGCTTCTCTACGATTTCCCAGAAACGTCCATAATCCGGATAGCTAGGCACTCCTTCAAACATGACGGTTGTTGCTCCATTGGCAAGTGGACCGTAGACAATATAACTATGTCCGGTAATCCATCCAATATCAGCGGTACACCAATACACATCCCCTTCTCTGTATTGAAATACATTTTTAAATGTATACGACGTGTAAACCATATAACCTCCTGTGGTATGAACCATACCTTTCGGTTTTCCTGTAGATCCAGAAGTATACAAGATGAATAATGGATCTTCTGCATCCATGATTTCAGGAGCACACTCAATAGACGCTTCATCCAACAATCCCTGCATCCAGAAATCCCTTCCTTCTTTCATTGAAATTTCTGAATTGATACGTTTTACGACCAATACAGATTCTACGACAGGGCAACTCTCTAATGCTTCATCTACAATTCCTTTCAAATCGATGGTTTTTGCACCACGATATGAACCGTCAGAGGTAAGCACCATTTTACAATCAGAGTCATTGATTCTGGTTGCCAAGGCTGTGGAAGAAAATCCAGCAAATACTACAGAATGAATCGCTCCAATTCTTGCACAAGCCAAGACTGAAATAGCCAATTCAGGAATCATGGGTAAATAAATACAAACACGATCTCCCTTTTTAATTCCCTTGTTTTTCAACACATTCGCCATTTGATTTACACGAGCATGCAATTCTTTATAAGTGATGTGCTGTGCTTCTTCATTTGGATCATTGGGTTCAAATATGATGGCTGTTTTATCCCCATTGGTGTATAAATGACGATCGATACAGTTTTCTGTAATATTCAATTTGGCGCCTTCAAACCACTTTACTTCTGGTTTTGTAAAATCCCATGACAAAACATTGTCCCACTTTTTTCTCCATAAGAAATGTTCTTCCGCGATTTCTTCCCAGAACAATTCCGGGTTTCTCACCGATTTTCTGTACTCGTGAAAATACTCTGGGAAATTTTTGATGTGATAATTACTCATAATACTAATTTTTTATGTTGTCCTATTTGATTGTTTTGATATACTTCTAAAATTTCATCAATAATTTTAACATCATCGATGGTTGAGGGAATATTGTAATTCGCTTCATCTGACAACTGACGAAGCAGTTTACGTAATATTTTTCCTGATCTTGTTTTTGGCAGTCGATTAACTATGAGCACTTCTTTGAATGCTGCTACCGGACCGATCTCATGACGTACCATTTGAACAATGTTACTTTTGATGGCAGCTTCCACTTCTTGAACTCCTTCTTTTAAAACAATAAGACCAAGAGGTTTTTGACCTTTGATTTCGCAATGAACACCAAAAACAGCACATTCGGCCACATGTTCGTAAGAAGCGACTACTTCTTCCATTTCAGCCGTAGACAATCGATGTCCAGCTACATTGATAATGTCGTCTACTCTACCTGTAATAAATACATAACCGTCTTCATCTTTGTAACCACCATCTCCGGAAGCGTAATATCCTGGAAACTGATTGAGATATCCTGCTTTGAATCGAGCTGGATTTTCCCACAAATTCAGTAGCGTTCCAGGAGGGAGTGGTAATTTCACAGCAACGTAACCTTCTGAACCTACTGGTAATTCATTTCCTTGCTCATCTAATATTTTGATGTCGTAACCACATACTGGCAGACTCGCCGATCCTGGTTTCACTTCTTGTAGACCTACTCCTACCATATTTGCTAACATGGGCCATCCGCTTTCCGTTTGCCACCAATGATCAATAACAGGAACATTTAGATGCTTTTCGGTCCAGCGTAAGGTAGAAACATCGCAACGTTCTCCTGCCAAGAATTGATATTTCAAACAGGATAAGTCAAATTTCTTGATCAACGCCCCATTTGGATCTTCTTTTTTAATAGCTCTGATGGCCGTTGGTGCAGTAAACATTACTTTGACTTGATGCTCACTAATCACTCGCCAAAAAGTAGAAGCATCGGGAGTTTTGATCGGTTTTCCTTCAAAAATCAGGGTCGTATTTCTGTTTAACAAGGGTCCATAAACAATGTAACTATGACCCACTACCCAACCGACATCACTTGCTGCCCAATACACATCACCCGAATCAACTCCGTAGACATGTTGCATTGAAAAATTCAAAGCAGTTGCATATCCACCCGTATCTCTAATAATTCCCTTAGGCTTTCCTGTCGTACCAGAGGTGTACAGAATATACAGCGGATGGGAAGAATTTACCTCCACAGGTTCGGCTGGTCTAGAGTGCTCTTTTAGCGTTGTATAATCCACATCATGAACTCCCATATTGAAATCGACGCCTAATTTTCTATCAAACACGATCACATGATTTGGTTTGTGCTCCGATAGCTCAATGGCTTCATCTACAAAGGGCTTGTATGGAACAATGCGTTGGATTTCTACTCCATTGGATGCAGTGATAATCGCTTTGGGCTTACAGTCGTCAATTCTGATTGCCAATTCATGAGGAGCAAATCCACCAAATACTACTGAGTGGATGACACCTAATCTTGCACAGGCAAGCATTGCATAGATGGCTTGTGGAATCATTGGCATATAAATAATGGCAGTATCGCCTTTGGTCAATCCTAATGATTGTAAACCGCCCGCAAATTTTGAAACTTCGTACTGAAGTTGTTTAAATGTGATGTATTGGTTCGTATTTGTGACTGGCGAATCATAAATGATGGCGTTTTGATCTCCATATCCGTCTTCCACATGTTTGTCAACACATAGATAACTCATATTGAGTTCTCCATCTTCAAACCACACAGGATAATCATATTGATCCTTTCCTAGTATGGTTTTGGGCTCTTTATACCAAGATAGTTTTGAAGCTTGCTCTTTCCAAAACTCTTCAGGTTGATTGATACTTCGTTGATAAAATTCCTGATAGTTCATGATTTCTTTCCTTTGGGTTTAAACAATCCGAAATAATTAGGATTCAAGAATTTTAGTTTGATTAACGACCACAGAAAAGCGATAAAGCACAATCCATATACTACCGACAATGCCGGACTTACCGCATTGTTATTATGTTCATATTTCAGCCTAAAAAAAAGTGTTGCCACTACATAAATGACAATAAAGATATCTGAGGCCAATGGTTTTAATCCTAGTTTCATTGGTTTTGTTTTTTATGATTCAATCAATTCTTTGATTTCATTAACAACCTTTTTAATAGAAAAAGGTTTGGTCAAGTATTTATCAGCTCCTAAAGACATTCCTTTTTCAACGTCTTTAGTTTTTGATTTTGCTGTTAAGAAAACCACTTTGGTCTCCTTTAGTTCTTCGTTTTGTTTGATAAGTTCCAAAGTCTTGTATCCATCAACCTTGGGCATCATTACATCCAGTAGAATGATATTTGGCGTTTTTTCTTTTAAAATTTCAAGTGCTTCACTTCCATCTCTTGCAATGAATACTTCGAAGTCTTGTTTTTTAAACGCATATTCAAGCGTCATTACAATATTAGGCTCATCATCTACAATGAGTATCTTGTTCCTCTCATTCATACTGTAGGTATTTTTATATTGAATCGTGCTCCACGATTGTATTTCTTATCCAACCAGATTTTTCCGTTGTGCTTTTCTATAATTTGCTTACTAATTGACAGCCCTAAACCCGTTCCTTGTGGTTTGATGGTGTTTTGATTTTTGGATTGGTAAAATTTCTCAAAGATTAGGCCCTGATCTTCTTTTAATACTCCTTTTCCGTTATCGGTCACGCTAATATCAATCGACTCATTTCCTAGCTTATAATCTACCGTTACAATGCCAACCTCGGGTTCACAAAATTTTACTGCATTGGAGATCAGATTTGTAAAGACTTGAATCATTCTATCTTCGTCATAATAGAGCTGAATCCCATGTACATTCTTCTGAACTAAGCTTACTTTTCTCTTAGCAGCTGCCGTTTCTAAGCTGGTAATAGTCTTGGAAATTGTTTTGCTAAGATCGTGTTGTTGCATATTAAGCTCTCTCTTATTATTGGCTAATTTTTCAAAATCCAAAATATTATTGATCAAACGAGACAACCGTTCCGAATCTTGCAACATATTACTCAAGAACTGTTCTCGAATTTCATTGGGCATTTCTGCATCTTCCAACAGCAATTCTGTAGAAGCTCTTATTCCTGTCAAAGGGGTTTTTAATTCATGGGCTACTGTGTCTAAAAATTCATCTTTTTGACGATCCTTTTCAATCAACTCTTGGTTGGCATCTTTTAACTGAAAAGTTAAACCTTGTAGTTCTTGTGACTTTTCCTTCAACACTTTGCTTTCTGCAATGGCTTCTTTGGATTCTTGCAATACTTTCAACACTTCTGTTAAACTTACCTCTTCTTCTTTCACCACACTGGAGATCAATATTTTTGCAGATGCCGAACCAATGGTACCTGTCAATACTTGTTCCGAAAAGTGAATCAATTTGGCATCTGCCAACTCAGTATCTGCAGGTTGATCGTATTTGGTAAAAAAGGTCTTCAACGATTTTTGTGCTTGCGATTCTCCCAAAAATTTCGCCAACATCTCTTTAATATCTTTCACATAGGCCTCTCCCTTCCAAACAAAAGCGCCGTCTTGCAAGGAATCGTAGTTTTCACTATCCACAAACATTTCGGCGTAGTTCCTTTCCCTGTAGTTCCCTTTGGTATTTAAGGAAAAATAAATGTACAGGAAGATATTTACACTGATACTCCAGAAGAACGCATGCGCTGGTGGCGATAAGAAATTCAATCCAAATAATGCATGAGGTCTTAAGGTTTCTATGGAGAACAACCCGTTTTCTACAAAACTTCTATCCCCTGTCAGTGCCTCAATCGTGAAGGGTAATAACAACGTATAAAAAGTAACAAGAAATCCACCTATAATTCCGATGATCGCACCTTTAGAAGCTCCTCTGTTCCAGAACAATCCAATGAAAAAGGAAGGTGCCAGTTGTGAAATCACCACGAAAGAGATCAGTCCAATAGAGTATAAAGACAATTCAACCGAAAATCCATAATAGAATGCGTAAGAAACAATAATGATCAAGAAAATGGCAACTCGACGAATATTCTTAATATTCTTCACATTTTGTTCCGATTTGTTTTTAATGAAATTCGAAAGAAACCCGTAAGGAATGATGAGATTGTTACTAACCATGATCGACAATGCTAGGGATGATACAATGACCATAGAAATTACCGCAGACAAACCTCCTAAGAATACCAAGATTGCTAAAAATACATTTCCTTCGTTTAGTGGTAAAAACAATGTGAAATACTCTGAGTTTACTCCATCTCCTAACTTCAACTTTCCTGCCCAAGCAATAAAAATGACAAAAATATTGAAGAGCAACAGATATAAGGGAAACATCCATATAGCTGTTTTGATGTGCTTTTTTCGGTGATTCTCTAATACGGAAACCTGAAATTGCCTCGGTAATAAAAAGATCGCGATGAAAGAAAGGATGATCGTAAAGAACCAAGTAAATCCTTCTTCCAATCCACCTAAAGTGACCAAGCTATCAAAATTCGGTCGACTTGAAAATTGATTGACGATATCCGTAGTTCCATCGAACAAGTAGAATGTCACATAGATTCCAATGGTTAAAAAGAAAACCAACTTAATCAGTGATTCAAAAGCTACCGACATGATGATTCCACGTCGTTTCTCTGAAGCGTCAGTTGCTTGTGTTCCAAAGAAAGCAGCAAAAATGGCCAAGATCAAGGCAATATAAAATGTAGAATCGTCAAAGATTGAGGTGGATACATACTCACTTTTTTGTGTCATGATCTCAAAGGTTTCCGAGACTGCCTTTAATTGCAATGACAAATACGGTAAAATTCCGATGACACAGATGATGGTCACCAAAGCGCCTAAAAATCGATTCTTTCCATAACGAAGTGAAATAAAATCTGCCAGTGAAGAAATCTTATGTTGCGCAGAAATCCGAATGACTTTTCTTAATAGCACAATCCACAAAGGTGCTGCAATCACAGGTCCCAAATAAATGGTTAAGAAATTGATTCCTGTATCGGCTGCAATTCCAATACTCCCATAATAGGTCCAAGCTGAACAATATACTGCCAAAGACAATACGTATATATATGAATTGTTCACCCATTTGCTCTTCTTATTCCTTTCTGCCCATAAAGCGATGTAAAAAAGCAACCCTAGGTAACTGAGGATGATTAAAAATAAACTCCAGTTACTCATAGAACCTTTTTAAAACGTAAAACGAGATGAGTAAGGAGCACAACCAAATCAAAAAGATGGCCATGTAAAAAACAGGAATTCCCAGAACAAGATCTGAGCTATTGTAAACAAACACGAACGGAATATTCACCACTAGGAGTAATACCAGTGACAATAAAATGAGTTTTTGTTCGTGTCTTTTTTTCAAAATTCGAGGGAATCTTTGGGTTTCATTATGGTAAAAAAACAGCACTCCTTTCGGAGTACTGTCTTACCAATTAACTATTAATGGTGAGAAGCCTCACCAGCTCCTGATGGAATTCGAATGTTTTCTACAATTTCTTGAACATCCTGTGGAGGTTCTTCTGTAAACTTGTTAACTACCAAGGCCACGATAAAATTGACAATCATTGCTATGGTTCCAAATCCTTCTGGAGAAATTCCAAACCACCAGCTATCTTTTAATCCTGCTACTGCAGCTTTTCCCCCATCAAAAATTCCAAACTTGAATTTCAACATATAGAAAAGCATCAGTAATATTCCGACTATCATCCCAGTAATGGCCCCCTTGCTATTCATCTTTTTGTAGAAAATTCCTAAGATGATGGCTGGGAAAAAGGATGCCGCAGCCAATCCAAAGGCCAGTGCCACTACCGCGGCGACAAACCCCGGCGGATTGATTCCGAAGTATCCAGCGATTACTACTGCTACAAATGCAGCAGTTCTTGCAGCAATTAATTCGCCTTTTTCAGAAATATTTGGTTTGAATACGTTTTTAATTAAATCGTGAGAAACCGCAGAAGAGATTACCAATAGTAAACCTGCTGCTGTAGATAAAGCTGCTGCCAAACCTCCCGCCGCTACCAGAGCAATCACCCATGCAGGTAAATCTGCAATCTCTGGATTTGCTAATACCATGATATCTCTATTAACGGTCAACTCATTGATTGCTGGGTCAGCCAGGTATTGAATAGTACCATTACCGTTTTTATCATCAAAAGAAATCAATCCTGTCTCTTCCCATTTGGTAAACCATTCTGGCATGGTAGCATATTCTTTGTTACTTACCGTTTCGATCAGGTTTGTTCTAGCAAATACTGCCACTGCTGGGGCAGTTGTATATAAAATTGCAATGAATAACAATGCTAAACCTGCAGATTTTCTTGCATCTCTTACACGCTTCACTGTAAAGAAACGAACAATTACGTGTGGTAAACCTGCCGTACCTACCATCAATGCTAACGTTATAGCAAATACATCTACCAAGCTTTTTGAACCATTGGTATATTCAGCAAATCCTAGTTCTGTAGAGAGTCCATCTAATTTATCCAATAGGTAAGTTCCATCAGAAAGTGTTCCTCCAAATCCTAATTGTGGAACTGGGTTTCCTGTCATCTGAATGGAAATAAAGATTGCCGGAACCATGAAAGCAAAAATCAACACACAATATTGTGCCACCTGCGTATACGTGATTCCTTTCATTCCACCGAGCACTGCATAAAAAAGCACGATGATCATTCCCACAACAACTCCTGTGTTGATATCTACTTCCAGAAATCGGGAAAATACGATTCCCACACCTCTCATCTGACCCGCAACATAGGTAAATGATACAATTAAGGCACAGACTACCGCAACAACACGCGCAGTTTTTGAATAATATCGTTCTCCGATGAAATCGGGAACAGTAAATTTTCCAAATTTTCTTAGATAAGGTGCTAACAATAAAGCTAACAATACATATCCACCAGTCCATCCCATCAAATACACAGCTCCATCATAACCCGCGAAAGAAATGATTCCTGCCATGGAGATAAAGGATGCAGCTGACATCCAATCGGCTGCCGTTGCCATACCATTTGCCAAAGGGGAAACTCCTCCACCAGCTACATAAAACTCTTTTGTAGAGCCAGCTCTCGACCAAATAGCAATCCCAATATAGATTCCGAAAGTGATAGCGACCATGATCCAGGTCCATACTTGTACACTCATAATTTTAAGTTTTTATTAGTTAATCTTCGTCAAATCCGTATTTCTTATCCAACTTATTCATCAGTCGTACATAGACGAATATGAGTATTACGAATACATAAATGGACCCTTGCTGAGCAAACCAAAATCCTAGTTTAAATCCTCCCAGACGAATGCTGTTTAATGCATCTTTAAAGATGATACCGGCTCCATAAGAAACTGCGAACCATATTGCCAATAGAATGACCAAATACCGCAAATTTTCTTTCCAATAGGCTGCTGCCTTGTTTTGTTTTTCTGACATTATTATAGAATTTATAGATAAATCATTGCTTGAACAGTAAATACGTTTGTGCTATTTGCTGATCCTACTTTTGAATTGGCATATTCGAAAGTAATTTTAGAGTGATGCCCTGTCATGAATACATTGGCTCCCAGACCGAATCGAGAAGCGTTGTCGTTGATGGCATCAATTTGTCTGTTCTGATAAGAAACATAAGGTTGGAAACGAGTTTTGTCTTTGTCACCTGAGACCAAGTACCCAACGTGTGAATACACCATGTTCCCTGTTGAATAAGCCCCAAAGTTGTAGTTTCTACCATAATCGTTGCTTTGATAAACGGCATAAGCCGTAATTGCCGAGTTCTTGTCACCAATGGGCGCATCGTAAAAAGCGTCTATTGCGAAGATGTTTACATTTGCTCCTTGACCATTCGATTCTACCACACCATTTGCATGCGTAAAGAATCCAGCTCCTACATTGAATACTCTCTTACTTCCTAAGTAAGATCCAACCTTGTAAGGAAGGAAGTTTGACTCTTCATCCAAGAAGTTATAATCGAAGTATCCTTGAAATACTTTCCCAGCATCTCTCGACCCTAAGATTCTACGACCTCCGTAAACGGTCACTCCATCAACAACAGGATCTCTGTTATCCAATGTGCTTGTTCCAGCTTCGTTTAAAGCGATACGATACTGAAGTCTTCCGATTTTTCCCTTTGCATATACTCCAATATGTCTTGCAAATTGATCTGACAATCCAATCGTTGCCCACGACTGACGGTTGTTATCCAGCGTCATCATGTTCAAAGTGCTTTGGTTGTTCAATCTTGAAATTCCATTCCAATAGTGCAGCCCTGCTCCTATGTTGAAGTCTTTGGCTACATTCCATTCTCCCCAAAAGTCGTGAAAGAAAAGTTGGGCACTATCGCCTTTCCCAACAGGTGAGGTATTATTTCCATTTAAGCTGTTTAAACCAAAATGTGTAAGAATCATAAACTTTTTATTGAGCTGTGTAAATGTTAATAAACGAGCTCTCCTGACACTAAAGGACAATTGTTCTGTGGTGGGCCCAACATTGTCGTTGTATTGCCCCCAAAACTGTCCCCAAGCGATAATTCGAAGATATTTAGAACCATCTTCATTGAATTTAATCTTATAACCACCTGTATATTCGGTAGAGCCTTGTGCATATAAAACGTTTAAGGATACTAAGAACCCTAAACAGAGTAATAATCTACGTTTCATGAGTTTTAATTGATTGTTAAAGTTGACTTGTGCACACAACGAATGTCAATAAAAACTTAAGTGAAACAATAATCAGTATATATATTTGTTAATTTAAAATAGTTAATCTTTAAAACGCTCCCATTTTATTAACATAAACTTATCACCTAGTTCAGTTACCACAACTCCTGCACCATGCAAATTCTCGGGTTCCTGAAAGTAATTTGCTAATTCTGAAGCATTTAAAATTTTATATGTTGAATGATAATTTTTGTTTTGTGGTCGCTTAATATTATAGCGTTTTACCCAGTTGAGAATGCTCACATGTGAGATTCCTAAAATTCGTTCTATCTCTCTGTAACTTAAACCCTCTAAATAAAGCTGTAGTGCTTTATTAACGTAGTAATCGTCAATTCGTTTTCCGAGCTTATTCACTGTGAAATAATAATTACAACTTTTACATTTATAGCGTTGCCTACTATTAACAATTCCGCTCTTAACACATTGATCTGATGAACAGTTTGGGCATATTTTTGCATTCATATATATAAAATTAGCATATATATATTTATTTAGCAAATAAATTACATCCTATTTGCTTTTTATTAGAGTAATGTCTCAGCAAATTGGTTATTTTAGAGCACATTTTACACAAATGGTAGAACTCTTATTCCAATACGGATATGTAATTATCTTGTTCTTTTTAATTGCCGTATTATACTCTTCCGTAGGCTTTGGAGGAGGATCTAGTTATTTGGCTATTTTAGCACTTACTAGCATTGCTTTTTCACAAATCCGATCTACGGCATTGTTATGTAATATTGTTGTTGTATTAGGGAATGTATTTTTATTTTACAAACAGGAACTCTATCATTGGAAAAGAAGCATTCCTCTCGTACTGTTTAGCGTTCCACTTGCTTTTCTTGGGGGCTATTTAAAAATTAGTCAAGGACTCTTTTTTGTTCTTTTGGGTTTTACCTTATTATTTGCTGGAATCACCATGTGGCTTTCAAAAAAAATTGAATCTGTTCAGGAAGTTCATAAAAAGCAAAGTGCATTAAAAAATGCATCTTATGGAGGAATTGTTGGTTTTATTTCTGGTATGGTAGGAATCGGTGGTGGTATTTTTCTTGCCCCGTTAATGCATTTAACTCATTGGGATACTCCAAAAAGAATCGCTGCCATGGCAAGTTTTTTTATTTTGGCAAACTCTATAAGTGGTTTTTTAGGTCAGTATTTTAACCCAGATTTTAACATCAATTGGAAATTTACAGGCATTCTCTTACTTGTTGTTTTTATTGGTGGTCAGATAGGCAGGCGTTTGAGTGATCGTTTCTTTTCACCCGTTCAACTAAAAAAAGCGACGGCTGTTCTTATTGTTTTTGTGAGTATTCGCATTCTATGGAATTACATTTTTTAGTTTAAGCAAACTACATCAGTGCAAGCACACGATGTATAGACATAGGCTTCAAAATATGCTACAGAATCTATACATTCTTTTTCTAAACTTTTGAATATATTTGAATCGCTATAAAAAACCAAACTTAATTTTATGTTAGAAATTATTTTCACACTACTGATGCTTGTATTATTACAAGCAGTTTTAGGTTTCGACAACCTATTGTATATTTCATTAGAATCTAAAAAAGCACAGCAGGTCGATCAAAAGAGGGTACGAAAAGTAGGAATTTTAATTGCTATTATACTTCGAATCGTATTGCTTTTTGTATTGGTCTCAATCATCGATTTTTTTCAAGAACCTTTTTCTTTCTTAACAGGAAAAATTGAAAATGTTGTTTCTTTTGCTTTCAATGGACACAGTATTATTGTCTTAGCTGGAGGTGGTTTTATTATTTATACAGCTATAAAAGAAATCTGGCATATGATTGCTATTAAAGATTTATCTGATGATGTAGAATCCAGTTCAAGAAAATCCAAATCTTCCAATGCCGTTATTTTTAGTATTGTATTGATGAATTTGGTTTTTTCTTTCGACTCTATTTTAGCCGCTATTGGGCTTACCAATGAAATTGAAAATTCGACTACAGCATTTATCGTGATGGCAATAGCCATAGTCATCAGTGGTATTTTGATGCTGTTTTTAGCTGATAGAATCTCTACGTTTCTAGCAAAAAATAGAATGTATGAAGTATTGGGTCTGTTTATCCTTCTGGTGGTAGGCATTATGCTAGTAACAGAAGGTGGACATCTAGCTCATTTAAAGATTTTTGATAATGAAATTGTTCCGATGAGTAAAACAACTTTTTACTTTGTAATATCCTTTTTGATAATTACGGATATAGTGCAAGGACGTTATCAGAAAAAACTTTTAAGTAAATAATAGTTCTGTAATTTTTCTTTTCTTTTAAAATTATTAATCAGCATCCCTTATGGATGCTTTTTTATTACGAGTATATTTTATTTCAATGGTACAATGAATGCCAATAAATTATTTTGTTTAATATTTTTAACATTTTATTAAACAAAATAAATAAAGCGTATGGTATTTTTGTATAGAATCTAAAAAACGAAAACCATGTTTAAAAATCTAACAAAAGCAATTTTAGTGACTCTCCTAATCAGTGGAACTACTTTTGCGACCAATCACACTGATCCTAAAAAAGATAAAGAGATTGTAAAAAAAACTAATGAAACAGAAGAAACTATTGTTGGAGTTGCTGCTTCAAACAAAAACTTTACAACTCTTGTAGCCGCTGTAAAAGCAGCTGGCTTGGTAGATGTTTTAAGTGGAGAAGGTCCTTTTACCGTGTTTGCTCCAGTAAACTCAGCATTCGACAAATTACCTCAAGGAACTGTAGGTACATTGTTAAAACCAGAAAATAAAAAGCTTTTAACTGCTATTTTAACTTATCATGTAGTAGCTGGAAAATTTAAGGCGAAAGATGTATTAAAAGCCATCAAAGCGAACGGTGGAAAGTTTGTGATTAAGACAGTGCAAGGTGGAAAGCTGACTGCATCTTTGCAAAATGGTAATGTAATATTAACCGATGCCAAAGGCAACACTTCTAAGGTTATTATTACAGACGTAAAGGCTTCTAATGGTGTTGTTCACGCTATTGATAGTGTGGTAATGCCGAAGTAAGAAGTTTTGGTTGATTGTTGAAACCGCCACGCGTTGCGTGGCGGTTTTTTATGCTATAATTTCTTCCAAACTGTCCAATAGTCTTTTCTTTAGCATTTGAAAGATTCTTTTATTGAATTCATTTGAATTGTCTCTGTAATATACATATTCTTCAGGAGAAAATTGTCCAATGACAAAACCTAAGTTTAAGTTTTTATACGCAATATCTCTCGATAACATACTATTGATGTACTTTCCTTGTTCTTCTTTACCTAATTGAGAAAAGGAAATTTTTCTTTTTAGGAAGTATTCGTTAGCAGATAGAATAAATAATGGATGTTGCATTTTCAAGACAGGCCTCAAAACATTATTCTGAAAGTATTCAATCTCTTTTGTTTTTTCGAGAATTGACGGGTCTAACTTTGGTCTTGACACTTTATTTTTATTCATCTAGAAACAGTTCATTGAGTTCCATCTCATAATCGTACTGTAAGTCTTCGTGCAATGTTGAAATCGCTTTTTTTGCTAACCTCAACTGTGTCTGATACACATTTACCAACCTAGGACTATGTGATATGGAAGGAGAAAAATCTTTGAGTTTTCGGCAAAAATACAATAACAACTCTGCTTCGGTTTCTTTTTTCTTTGAGTAGCGAATATACTTTTTAATGAGGCGTAGGATTTTGCGAATGCTCTTTCGAATGTAGAAAAAACTCTTTGTGTTGATTTCATCGAACAACTCGTCTACATATTCTTTGATACTCTGAATATAAAGTTCTTCATTCTGAGCTTCAAAGAGCAGATAGGTAAGCAATTCTTTGTTTTCTTTTTTGAATCTCGAAAGCTTCAAACACAAATCCATCAACTCATGGTGAGAACGATGATTCAATTCATCTTTGATTTTTTTGACTGTGACTGCTTTCATAAGAATTAATCTAAATCTTCATCACTGGTCCTATCTATTAAAACATCAATCTCTTTAATAGCCTCTTTCCTCTTTTCTTTAAACTTGATAAGATTTTCTTCACTAGTATTTGGAGAGGATATCTGAAGGTTGTAATAGTTAATAATAGTATTTAAGGCGTTTAATCTTGAAATTACTTTCATCTGCTCTACTTGCTCAGATAAAGCTTTCTCGGATTTTTGTTGAGCTGCAGCCGATTTCTTTAATTCAGCACGATTCATTTTAATTTCTGTACGCTGCATCTCCAAATCTCTCTTCTGTAAAATAATTGTGTAAATCAATCCTGCGAAAGCTAATCCTGAGAATAGAGCATTTACTGCTCCAAACAGATCTCCAAAAGGACCTCTTTCATTCCAGTCATCTAAAAATGTAAAAATAAGAATTGCAGAAATCAGCCATATTACAATAACCAAAATAACCAATAGGGTGAGTGTGCCGACTTTAGATCTTTTTTCTTCCAATGAATAATATCTCTTAGCTATGAGATAGAAAAGATACAACATTCTTTTCTATCCGCTCCAACACATTAGAAGTATTCCCTTTTATGAAGCTATCACCTGTAATTTGTTCAAAAAGCTCAATGTAACGATCTGAGATTTCAAGAATTTTAGCATCGGTCATTTCAGGAATCTGCTGTCCCTCTTTTCCTTGAAAACCATTTTCAATCAACCACTGACGAACAAATTCTTTTGATAGCTGCTTTTGTTTTTCTCCTTTGGATTGGCGCTCCTCATAACCATCAACATAGAAATAACGTGATGAATCTGGAGTATGAATCTCATCAATCAGCACAATCTTGCCATCTTTTGTCTTTCCGAATTCATATTTCGTATCCACCAAAATCAATCCTCTTTGAGCGGCAATTTCAGTCCCTCTTTGGAAAAGTTTTCTTGTATAATCTTCTAAAAAAACATAATCCTCTTCTGAAACGATTCCCTTTGCTAAAATATCCTCTCTAGAAATATCTTCGTCATGCTCTCCATTGTCAGCTTTTGTAGACGGAGTAATAATTGGTTCTGGAAATTGATCGTTCTCTTTCATCCCATCGGGCATGGAAACACCACATAATAGTCTTTTCCCAGCTTTGTACTCACGTGCTGCATGTCCCGATAAATAACCACGTATCACCATTTCTACCTTGAAAGGCTCGCACAAATGCCCCACAGATACGTTTTCATCTGGATTCGCAATCAACCAATTAGGGACCAAATCTTCCGTTTCTTTCATCATCTTAGTCGCAATCTGATTCAATATTTGTCCTTTGTAAGGGATTTGACGCGGCATTATGACGTCAAAAGCCGAAAGTCGATCCGAAGCAATCATCACTAACAATTCATCGTTGATGTTGTAAACTTCTCTCACCTTTCCTTTGTATACTGATTTTTGCTTAGGAAATTGAAAATTTGTCTCGTTAATTGTGTTCATTGTGTTGTTCTTAAAGTCCGCAAAAATAGTTGTTTCAGAACTATTTCTTTTTCTTTTTTAAACGTTTTATCTGTTTCAAATTATCGGCAATTGGAGTTGCTGTAATTTCTTTCTCTCCTGGGATGAAATAAAAGAAGTATGCGCTATTCTGACCAATTTTTCTCACATCAATGCTTGAATTGTCTTTAAAAACAAGTGTATAATTGGGAATGATCTCCTTCGAAGTCAATTTTTGCTTCATTCCAATACCAAAACCTGTTCTCATAGAGACAAACAAAAGAAAAAATAAAAACATCATCGCTACTACAAGGTTCTTTCTCTCTTTCATAGCGGCATATCGTTTGTCCCACTTTTCAATATTATAAATCTTCTGATACCATTTTTTCTCTCTTAAACGTCTGTAGATACTATGCATCCATTTGGTATAGTAGAGGTACATCAGACTCACCATTACTAACAATGCAATTGCCAGCATCCAATTGTTTACTAATAAACTAATTGGAGAGATCAGTGCATCTAAAATGGTTGTATAATTCAGATAAGAAACTCCAAAAATGCCATAAAAAATAGCATCACTTATAATTCCTAGGATAATTAAATAGAGATATCCTATATAAAAGTAATCTTGAAGGCTTAACTTATTATTTTGAATGTTTATCATCTTTATTCGGTCTCAATACTCTTGTAAGCTGAGATAATTTTCTTCACCAGTCGATGTCGAATCACATCCTTATCATCTAAATATACATGAGCAATTCCATCCAAATCTTTTAGTGCTAACAAAGCTTCTTTGAGTCCAGAAACTTGTTTTCTTGGCAAATCGATTTGCCCTGGATCCCCTGTAATAATAAACTTCGCATGCATTCCCATACGTGTTAAAAACATCTTCATTTGGCTGTGGGTGGTATTCTGAGCTTCATCCAAAATAACAAAAGCATGATCTAAGGTTCTACCTCTCATGAAAGCCAAAGGTGCAATTTGAATGACACCTTTCTCGATATATGACTCTAATTTCTCATGCGGTATCATATCTCTTAAAGCATCGTACAAAGGCTGCATGTAGGGATCTAGCTTCTCCTTTAAATCTCCAGGTAAAAACCCTAAATTTTCACCCGATTCTACTGCAGGCCTCGTTAAAACAATCCTTCTCACCTCCTTCTCTTTTAAGGCTTTTACCGCCAAAGCAACTGCTGTATATGTTTTTCCTGTACCTGCTGGCCCAACCGCAAACAACATATCGTTCTTTTGCATCAGATTTACCATTTTTCGTTGGTTCTCTGTCTGAGCTTTAATCAACCGACCACTCACGCCGTGTACCAAAACATCTTTGGCATTTGTACTTGAAGACTTCTCCTCCTCTTTTCCTGTAGAGGTGAGTATTCTTTCAATACTATTCTCATCTAATTTGTTGTAACGATTAAAATACTTGATCAACATATTTAATCGCTTTTCAAACTCGTTTAAGATATCGGGTTCTCCGTAAATTTTTAGTTTGGATCCACGGGCAACTATTTTAATTTTAGGAAAGTAAGTCTTTAATTGCTCAATTGTGCTGTTGTGCGTGCCAAAGAAATCCTTGGGGTTGATCTCTGTTAGCTCAATAATACGTTCATTCAAAGGCTAGAATTTTATCGATTGTTGATTAATTATTCATTCTAAAATTAGGGAATAAATTTTCAGAAATGTTTAGATTTGTGTGAAATTTTTGTGCGACTTTTACACAGTTAATTAACAGCTACCTTTTAATGTCCATTATAACATTAACTACTGATTTTGGAACAAAAGACCACTTTGTTGGCGCCGTAAAAGGAGCGATTTATTCTGAACTACCAGATGCAAAAATTGTAGATATCACTCACCACATCTCTCCATTTAATATCACAGAAACAGCATACATCTTAAAAAATTCATACAAGAGCTTTCCAGATGGAACCATTCATATTATTGGAGTTGATTCTGAGTTGAGTGCCGATAATAAGCACATAGCACTAGAATTGGACAATCATTTTTTTATCTGTCCAGACAATGGTCTTATTTGCATGATTACAAAAGAGATCAAACCCAAAAAGATTGTAGAAATTAACATCCATGATAGAATTGAGAGTAGTTTTCCTGTATTGGACGTTTTTGTACAAGTAGCTTGCTTTATTTCTAGAGGTGGAAATTTAGGGGTCATTGGGAAAGAGATTGATTCTTACAAAGAAATGATTGAAATTCAGCCGAAAGTAAATCAAGAGCAAACTCAAATTACTGGTGGTGTTATTTATATAGATAACTATGGAAACATCATCACAAACATCAGCAGGAAATTATTTACAGAGATTGGAAAAGGCAGAGATTTTAGGGTTTCAGCCGCTCGATATACTTTTTCGAAAATCTTTTCAAAGTACAATGAAATTGTGGATGAAAATGCTCAAGACCCTAGGCAATTTGACGGAAACAGGCTGACTTTATTCAATTCTGGAGGTTATCTAGAAATTGCCATCTATAGAAGCAACCTAAAAACTGTTGGAGGAGCCTCTACACTACTTGGTTTGGGATATAGAGATACCGTAACCGTAGAATTTTTTAGCTGATGCTCGTTAGAATTGTTAAAATGAGCTTTCATCCAGAGTATGTTGACCAATTTCTTGCTATTTTTAATGAGAAAAAAGAATACATACGAAATAGTCCTGGATGCCGTTTATTAGAACTATACAGGGATCAAAATAGCGAAAATGTATTCTTTACCTATAGTTACTGGGATAGAGAAGATGATCTAGAGAATTATCGAAAATCAGAGCTCTTCATGAAAGTATGGAAAGATACAAAGGCATTGTTTAATGACAGACCACAAGCTTGGAGTGTTGATAAACTAGTTTCTTTAAAATAATTAAAAACTTATGAGATTTTTTAAAATAGTACTATCAATTTTAGTCTTGAGTTCTTTTGCAGCTTTTGGTCAAACTGAAAAAGGCAATTTTTTAATTGGTGCTTCTACAGGCATTAATTACTCTGCCATCAAAACCACTGGAAACAATGTAACAACAGAAACCAGACAAATTATTATTGCTCCAGAAGGAGGCTATTTTATCATAGATAATTTAGCTATTGGTTTAAACACAACATTCTCCAGTTCAAAAACAGATAACAATACCAAGACAAATTCATTTGTAGCACTTCCATTTGCAAAATATTATTTTTTAAAAGGAAATATTCGTGTATTTGGACAAGTTGGATATGGATTCGGCCGCATAAAAAGTGATGTTGTTACCACTACTCCTTTTGGCACCCCAGTTCTAGGAAATGTAACATCAGACCTTAATAGTTTCCTTATTAGTGCTGGTGGCGCATTTTTTATTAATAAATTTCTCTCTATTGAATTGTTTTTAAATTACACAAAGCAAAATGCAGACTCTACGAACTCATTCAACACTGGTGTTTTTGAGCAATCTCAAAGTGGACTCACGTCATCAGTTGGTTTTTTCATCTTTTTATAATTTTTCATGATATCCATTTTAAAAAAAGAAATCAATTCATTTTTTGCCTCTCCAATAGGGTATTTAGTAATTGGTTTCTTTTTACTCATCAATGGTTTGTTTCTTTGGATATTTGATGATGATTTTAATATTTTAAATGCGGGTTTTGCAGATCTTAACAGCTTCTTTTATCTCGCTCCCTGGGTGCTTTTGTTTTTGATTCCTGTACTTACGATGAAGATGTTTGCCGATGAGTTTCAAACGGGAACCATAGAAATTTTAAAAACCACTCCACTTTCAAATTGGGAAATCGTTCTGGGTAAATTTTGGGCTTCGCTGTTACTGATTCTAATTGCTATTGCACCTACTTTTATCTATGTATATACCGCATTTCAATTGGGTAGCCCTTCTGGAAATATTGATTTAGGAAGTACGATTGGATCCTATTTAGGATTGTTTTTACTCGCAGGTTCTTATGCTGCCATAGGGCTATTTGCATCTACGTTTTCTAAGAATCAAATTGTTTCGTTTTTAGTCGGCGTGTTTATCACCTTTTTACTTTTTTATGGGTTTGATGCATCAGCTAGTATATTTAAGGGTTCAGAGTATACTGTAAAACTCTTTGGAATTAATGAGCACTTTAAAAGCATTAGTCGTGGAGTGATCGATACGAGAGATGTTACCTACTTTTTGAGTCTTATTTTCTTCTTTCTGTTCATTACCCAGCAAAAGATTTCAATCAATAAAAAAATAAAACACATAGTACTTCTTATTGCTGGACTTCTGTTGATCAATTTCTTAAACCAAGGGTTTTATCAGCGATATGACATCACAAAAGATGGAAGGTACACGCTATCTTCCGTAACAACAGATATTCTAGAAAATACTACAGACCGACTAAACATTCGTGTGTATTTAGAGGGCGATTTCCCTGCTGAATTTCAAAGATTACAAGTAGAAACTCGTCAGTTTTTAGAGGAGTTAAGAGCTGAAAACCCAAACATTCGAATTCAGTTTGTAAATCCAGATGAGCAACAAGAGCGCTTGGTAAAGTCTGGCATGTACCCAAGTCAACTGACTGTTGAGGAAAATGGAAAACAATCCAATTTGGTCATTTTCCCGTGGGCCGAAATCGACTATAAAAACCGTAAAGCCATCGTTTCGTTACTGCCCGATGGCATTGTACAATCTCAAGAGGAACAATTTGAAGCAGCCATTGAAAGTCTGGAATATTCCTTTAGCAGTGCCATACAAAAACTGGTTGTAAGAAGTATCAAAAAAATCGCAATTTTAAAAGGAAATGGTGAATTGGAAGACATCCGATTGTATTCTTTCCTTAGCAAAGTGCGAGAAAAATATCCCTTAGTTGCTTTTACACTCGATTCTGTTTCTAACAACCCCGAAAGAGCCTCAAAAGATATTCAAAACTTCGATCTGGCTGTTATTGCAAAACCTTCAGAAGCCTTCTCCGAAAAAGAAAAAATGGTCCTTGATCAATTTATAATGAACGGAGGAAAAACATTGTGGATGTTAGAAAATGTTCAAGCAGACACCGATAGCTTGTACAATAGTGGAAGTATGCTGGCGTATCCGAGAGATTTGAATCTAACAGATCTATTTTTCTCTTACGGAATTCGTATTAACAATCAGCTTGTGCAAGATTTATATGCATCGAAAATCACTCTGGTTTCTGGCAATGTTGGAAATCAACCGCAGTACGAGCAATTTACTTGGTTTTACGATCCATTGGTCAATGGGAATCCAAATCATCCTATTACCAAAAATGTTGCTCCAGTACGATTGCAATTTGCCAATCAGATAGACACGCTTCAGAATGATATCCAAAAGACGCCTCTTTTAGTGAGTTCTTTGCTGACCAAAAAAGTAGGAACACCTAGTTTGATTGACTTACAAAGTATTTCTGAAGAACCCAAACAAGAAGATTACCAATCGGGCTATCAATTGTTGGGTGTTTTGCTAGAAGGGCAATTTACTTCCATGTATGCCAATCGTATCAAACCTTTCGATCTTCCATCCTATCAAAGTAAAAGCACCAAAAATAAAATGATTGTGATTGCTGACGGAGATGTTGGTAAAAATCAAATTTTAAAAGGGCAACCTTATGATTTGTCTATAGATAAGTGGACGGGTGAACAGTTTGGCAACAAAGATTTTTTACTCAATGCTGTCGATTATTTGCTGGATGACACAGGCTTGATTGACCTCAGAAATAAATCGTTACAAATAAATACCCTAGACAAACAAAAAGCTTATCAAGAACGAGGGTTTTGGCAATTTTTAAATGTTGTCTTACCTATAGTTCTGTTAATTGCTTTTGGATTTGGATTCAATTATTTGAGGAAACGGAGATATAGTTCTTAGTTGTTCACTTCGACTACGCTCAGTGTGAAAGTTGTTGGTTGTTGGTTGTTGGTTGTTGGTTGTTGGTTGATATTACAAAAAATCATTCTTTTTCTGTTCTTTAACCAACTCTGAGTAATATTCCATTATGGGGGTTTTTAAAGTGACATCTATTATTCCTTTAGAATTAACAGATTTTAAAAGCTTTTGAGTAGCTCTGATATTTTTTCTATATAATTCCAAATTCTCTTTTCCTACAAGTTTATCACTATCAAAAATATCATCTACACCTATAAAAGTACCAATACATTGAATTACAATCTCATTCTGTAAGTAAAAACTATTGTCATCAGTGAATTTTGCAATTTGTAGCCCTACATAATATATTATTTCTTTTTTTTCTGATTCAGAAATATTTTCAAGCTCAATCAACTCTCTTACAATATTATCAGCTTCTCTGATTTCATAGTAAAGTTTCTCATAAACTTTGATTCTATCATCAAAAAGACTATTTGTGGAATCATTAGAATCTAATACTAATGACATAGATTCACCCTCAGCATTAATTTTCCAACTTAAAAGTTCGTCGACAGAATAATTGTAAATATCAGAATCGATTAATTTGGCACAATTTTGGCACAACCAAATAGCATTTCGAATACTCTTTCTTTGTTCAGGTTCCAAATCCTCATTGAATCGTGGTCCACCTATAGAAGCTGCAGTAATATGAGCTGCTACTCCTAAGTTTATAGTTTTATCTTCTCTTGTATGCGGACCAACAGTCATTTTCCTACAGGTCGGATTTGAACATTTGTAACCAACCCTTTTGGCAAGAATTTCTTTTGTAAGTTTTGAAAAATTATCTCTCGTATTGGACATCAATACAAGTTAACACTTATTATTTAAATTAAGGGAGGTTGATCAAATACCCAACAAATCATCATGAAGAAACTGATAGTCCAAGGTTTCTTGTAACTTTTTAGAACTAATAATTTTATAAGACAATCTATCCTCTTCTTTAAAAACGGGAGCTTCCAACTCTAATTGTTTCCTAGCATTCGTATAAAAATCGTGTCTCGTTGGATGGTGATTGGAACAGGCATTAAAAGTCTCATTCCAGCAATTTTGATCTATAATTTGATGGATAATTTCAATACAATCCTCTTGATGAATCATGTTTACAAAACCATCTGGTTGAGGTATGGGTCGACTTCCAAACCAATTACCCGGATGTCTGTTCGGGCCAAACAATCCCGCAAAGCGTAAAATGGTCGTTTCAAAATAAGAATTGTTTCTAAAAAGCTTCTCAATTTCAGTTAACGGTTTTTTTATCAATTCATTATCCTCAGTAACTACCGAGTTTGTATTCGGATAAACAGATGTAGAGCTGATAAAGATGACTTTCTGAACAGAGCTATTCTCTAATTGTCCAATCAAACGTTCGTAGGCTTCGATGTTTTTAGTAGTAATAGCAATAATGAGAATATCCGTATCTAAAAAAGGTTCAAACTCTTCATAATCTTCGATATCCACCAAATAAGAATCGATTCCTACAGCTTCTAAACTAGCCAATTTAGACTCTGTGGTTGTAGATCCTTTCACTAAAAATCCTGATTCCAATAATGAAATTGCTAGCGGTTTGCCCAACCATCCACAACCCAGGATACTAACATTCTTCATCGCAACACTGATCGTCTTTTACCAACTTACAACTTACCACAGCTAGCAAGGCTCCAATTACAGGAGCTATCATATACAACCACAATCCTTGTACATTCCCAGAAACAATATTAGGAGCTAATGATCTCGCTGGATTCATAGAAGCGTTGGTAATGGGACCTGCAAATATTGCCTCTAATAAAACCACTGCACCAACCGCTATACCGGCCATCATTCCTACCTCCTTACTCCCTGTCGACACATTAATAATTACCACCATTAAAAAGAAGGTTAGCAACAACTCCAAGACAAATGCTCTCCACACATCAACTGAAGGAATGGTTGATCCTAACAATTTACTTTCTGGAAATAACCAAAAGAGCAAGAGACTCGCTGCAAAAGCTCCTAAAACTTGAAAAAATATATATTTTGGAACTTCTTTCCAAGCGAACTTTTTGGCATAAGCAAAAGCTATGGTTACAGCTGGATTAAAGTGCGCTCCAGAGATTTCTCCAAAGGCATAAATCATTGCCATGACAATCAATCCCCAAGTAATTCCAATTCCTACATGCGTTACATCACCTCCAGTTACCTCATTAATCGTCATCGCTCCTGTCCCGCAAAAAATCATTGCAAAGGTGCCTATGAATTCAGCAATATAATTTTTCATTTAAGAGATTTAAAATTTATACGTTGAAAGCATCCCAAGAACTCGTTATTTTCTTTAAATGTTTCATCTTTCAATCTTTGAATAAGGACAAAGATACATTTCCTTATGTTAAGTTTCTATCATCTTTTCTTATCTTAGTTCGTCGAATCAACACACCGCATCATGAAAAAAATCTCAATCCTTTTTCTATCACTTTGGATGGCTAGTTGTGCCACCAAAACTGAAGATATCAGCAATTTAACAGAGTTAGAAAGATGGAAACATCGGTCAGAAAACACTGAGATTATTCGTGATGAGTTTGGTATTGCTCATGTCTATGGAAAGACAGATGCAGATGCCGTTTTTGGGATGCTGTACGCACAATGTGAAGACGATTTCAATCGCGTAGAACGAAATTATGTATGGGCTATTGGTCGACTTGCTGAGGTTGAAGGCGAAAAGGCTTTGTACAGTGACTTAAGAGCACGTTTGTATATGACAAAAAATGAAGCTATTAAGAATTTTGAAAATAGTCCTAAATGGCTACAGGATTTGTGTGTAGCTTTTGCAGATGGCATCAACTACTATTTGAAAACACACCCAGAAGTCACGCCAAAACTGCTTACACATTTTGAACCTTGGATGCCGATGTATTTCAGTGAAGGTTCTATTGGTGGTGATATTGAACGAGTTTCTACTCGTAAAATCGCGGCTTTTTACGGGAATCAGAATACAACAGTTAACTTAGCCATTCATGAAGGTCTGATTCGTTTGAAAGACGATGAACCGAGAGGTTCCAATGGTTTTGCCATTTCTGGGAAGAAAACCAAATCTGGGAATGCCATGCTGTTAATCAACCCACATACTTCTTTCTTTTTTAGAGGAGAAAACCATGTGGTAAGTGAAGAAGGATTAAACGCCTATGGAGCGACTACTTGGGGGCAATTTTTTATCTACCAAGGTTTCAATGAAAAGACAGGTTGGATGCACACCTCTACAGGTACCGATATCATTGATGAGTTTGCAGAAACTATTGTAAAAAATGAAAAAGGAACTTTTTATAAATATGGAAATGAACTACGACCTGTTGATTCGATTGAAGTTTCGTTAAATTATAAAACTGATTCAGGGGTGTCTTCCAAAGATTTTATGATGTATCGAACACATCACGGTCCCATTACACATAAAGAAGGTGATAAATGGATAGCTACTGCACTCATGTGGAGTCCTGTAAAGGCCTTGGAGCAATCTTTTACCAGAACAAAAAAATCGAATCACGATGAGTTTCATAAAATGATGGATATCAGAACCAACTCATCCAACAATACAGTTTATGCAGATGCCGATGGAACCATCGCTTATTATCATGGAAATTTCATTCCAAAACGTAGCGAGAAATTTGATTACACACAACCTGTAGACGGTAGCAATCCTGAAACAGATTGGCAGGGGTTACACAGTTTAGAGGACAACATCCTTGTAAAGAATCCGCCAAATGGGTGGATACAAAATTGTAATTCCACACCTTTTACTGCTGCAGCTGAACACAGTCCTAAAAAAGAAGACTACCCTACTTATATGACTTCTTTTCCAGAGAATTTTAGAGGAATGCATGCCATTCCTTTGTTAACCAAAGCCAAAGATTTGACATTAGATTCCTTAATAGACTTGGCATACGATCCTTATTTACCTGGAGCAGAAATGTTGATGAGAGGTTTGTTGGAAGCTACTGGAAAATCGTCTATAAAAGATTCTAAAGTTCGTGAAGCAATTCAACTTTTAAAGAAATGGGATTTTACAGTTTCTATAAACTCGGTTTCTATGACTTTGACTCAATTTTATGTAAATGCTTACTACAGATCTGGAAAAGTCCCTAGAATGACAGGAAACAAACGCATGAACAGATTGCAACGTTTTGAGTATATGAGTGAAAAATCACCCTATAAAGAGCGTATTGAAATTTTTAGGCAGGCAATTGCAAAACTGGAAGCTGATTTCGGAAGCTGGAAGACTCCCTGGGGAGAATTCAATCGTTATCAGAGAAACGACGGGAAAATTTTCCAAGAGTTTGATGATAACAAACCAAGCATTGCTGTAGGAATGGCTTCAGGAAGGTGGGGTGCTTTGGCTTCTTATGGAACTCGTTTTGGTGAAAATACCAAACGACAATACGGCACATCTGGAAATAGCTTTGTAGCTGTGGTGGAATTTGGAGATACTGTGAAGGCAAAAACGATGCTGGCTGGAGGTCAGAGTGGAGATCCCAACTCTCCTCACTTTAGTGATCAAGCTCAGCGTTATGCTGATGGTCAATTTAAAGATGTTCATTATTACAAAGAAGATGTCCTAAAAAATGCGAAAAGAACGTATCGCCCAGGCGAATAGATTCTCCAGATTATTAGGTTCTTGGATTTTTAGATCATAAGATTGTTAGATGTTTAGAATCACGATTCAAGACAATTTATTTAGTAATAAGATCTTAGTAGAATTGATTTTACAAAAAGTTCGACATTGGATGAAAATTTTTGAGTGGAAAGAAATTCAATGTCACATAAAGATCAAACCCTTTTGCAAGGATCACTATTACTAATAATCTGGTTAGATTAAGTAGCGTCTTTTTTCTTGCTTCTAAAGGTCTTTCTTCTCAAGAAAGAATTAACAGTATCTTACGAATATGCCCTTGAATTAATCGTATTTTTACGCAATTGAATTAAAACAAAACTAATTAATCGATGAAAAAATTATTTTTTATGGTGTGCTTTGTCGCTTTTACTTACACAGCTAGCGCACAAATTGAAACACCACAACCAAGTCCTTTTTCTAAAATTGAACAAAAGGTAGGTTTAACCGATGTAACACTAGAATTTTCAAGACCAGGAATGAAAGGAAGAGCCATCTATGGAGATCTAGTTCCTTTTGGAAAAGTTTGGAGAACGGGTGCCAATGCCAATACCAAAATTACTTTTAGTACGGATGTTACTGTAAACGGACAAACGTTAAAAGCAGGTTCTTATGCTATTTATACCATTCCAAATAAAGACAAATGGGAAGTAATGTTCTATTCTGATGCTAACAATTGGGGAACGCCAAGAAAATGGGACGATAGCAAAGTTGTTGTAAAAGCTAGTGCAGATGTGGTTCCAATGCCCATGAATATTGAAACCTTTACCATGACTTTTGATGATTTAACAAACAACTCTGCTGTGATCGGTATTCTTTGGGAGAAAGCATATGTAGGAATTCAGTTTGAAACTCCAACAGAAAAAGCTGTTTTAGCTTCCATAGAAAAAACAATGGCCGGACCATCTGCTAATGATTACTATGCAGCAGCTGTATACTATAAGACTGAAGGAAAAGACATTCAACAAGCTGTGAAATGGATTGATAAAGCCATTGCAATGACCAAAAAACAACCTCGTTTTTGGTACTACAGACAACAATCTTTAATTCATGCGAAAGCAGGAAACAAAAAAGGAGCGATTGCAGCAGCGAAAACTTCTCTGGAGCTGGCAACTAAAGCTGGAAATTCGGATTATATGAAGATGAACAAAGACTCGCTAAAAGAATGGGGAGCGCTATAAATAATTTTCAATTGGTAATTTAAAATTATTAATTAAAAAATAAGTCATTTGAATTTCAAATGGCTTATTTTTTTTAATCTCTCAAATCAATCCGCATGGTATGCAAACATATTTCCATCCCAGCCTTTTCATAAGCTCTGATAGCAGGAGGATTATCGGGATAGACAGTCAAGCGAACTTCGTAAATTCCCTGAGATTTTGACCAATGATACAAATACTCCATAATAGCTTTATTGACTCCTTTTCCTCTGTATTCAGGTTCTGTATACATAAAGCCTAGATATGCAAATTGATCATATTCAAAGCACTCTCTTCCTTTTTCTATTCGAGCATAACCAGAACCTACAGGGATTCCGTCTATTTCTGCGACAACAATTTCTACATGATTGGAGTTGATCATCTTTGGAAGATCATAATAAAAAGTTTTTTCCTTTTTTATGGTAACATCCATGGGTCTTTCTGCCTCAATGACACCTTGTTCAAATTTGAACAAAATTTCCAAATCTTCTGAAGTGGCTGTACGTATTTTTATCATACTCGTTTATGATTTATAAGTTAGATCAATTTTATTCCTCACTTTATCGAGGGTCTTTATCAGGTTTTTAGACATTTCAAAAGTCATGATATCACTCTCTTTTTTTTCATCTCGGATCAACTGGTTGAAATGCTCAATCTCAAAACCATATCCAATATAATAGACTGGAAATTCAAGCGTTTCTACCTTGCCATCTTTGAATATCGTCACAGAAGAGGGCTCGTGGAATCTACTATTTACCTTAATCACCGCATTTTCACAAGTAAAAATTGCTTCTGTAGGTAGTTCTTCTAGTAGAGAACTCTTTAATTCAGCCTTGACTTCATCATAAGAAAACACCATATCGCAAGTGGCATCAACACCGTTTTTAAAAAAAGTAGCACATGCTTCTAGTTCGTCTGGTATTCCTAGTGTAGATAACGCTGCAAAAATGGGATAGATCCCAATATCTAATAGACTCCCACCTCCAACTTCTTTTTTAAAAACTCTATTATCTTCATCATATGAGGTGAAAAATCCAAAATCTGCTTTCAAAGAAGTCACTCTTCCATAATCTTGATTTTCAATGAGTTTAAGAACATATTGATAATGTGGAAGGAAATAAGTCCACAAGGCTTCCATGAGCAAGGTATTCGTTTCTTTTGCTACAGAAATCATCTTTTCGACCTCTGTTAAATCCATTGCTAAAGGCTTCTCACACAATACTGCTTTTTGGTGTTTCAAACACAAAATAGTATGCTCTTTGTGAAAGCTGTGAGGTGTGGCTATGTAAACAGCATCTACCTCTTCACACATTACTAAATCGTGATACGCCCCGTAAGACTGATTCACCTGAAACTCTTGAGCAAATTCATGTGCTCTTTTTGAATCTCTTGAAGCAACAGCATATAACTCTGAGTTAGGGACACTCGACAAATCTGTGGCAAATTTTCGAGCTATTTTTCCAAGTCCAATTATTCCCCATCTTACCGTTTTTTGAGTTTCCATACTCATTACAAACTCTAAATTGAGTTTAATTCTTGAGACCTATTGGGTTTGATCGTTTGAATAATTATTGCCAATAGCATTACGATCACACAACCTATCAAGTTCAACCAAAGGTAGCTAAGTGCTTCTTCGCCTCTTTGCTCTGGAAGATAAATATAAAATACGTAGATAAGAATTACAATCAACTGACCTAAAAGTCCTCCGATGAATGTGGCATTGGCTTTGACAAACTTTACAAAGAAAGCCAATAAGAAAATTCCCAATATACTTCCATAGAAAATGGAACCTATGGTGTTCACCAATTGTATCAAGTTGTCAAATAAATCTGCAAAACAGGCAATGAGAATAGCCAGAATCCCCCAAGCAAAAGTCAGCCATTTTGAAGCCGATACATAGTGCTTTTCATCCTTATCTTTTACGATCGTTCTCTTGTAAATATCAATGGTGGTGGTAGACGCTAATGCATTTAGTTCGGATGCTGTAGAAGACATCGCTGCTGCTAATATCACAGCCAAGAGTAATCCTATGATTCCTTTTGGAAGTTGGTTCACAATAAAATGAATGAAGACATAATCTTTATCGTTCGATTGAATTTTCTCTCCTGACTCCTCAGAAACTTTGTCAATAATGGCTCTAGCTCTTGTTTTTAACGCTAAGTCTTTCTCATTCAAATCTGAAATTAAAGACCGCTCATTCTCTTGCACGCCATCTAACAGCAATAGCTTTTTCTCTTCTTCAATTTTTAAGTGACTTGCTTCAAGTTGCTTGTACTCATCATAGTACTCCGAACTCACAATAGCAGTTTGCACCTTTGGATTGAAGTTTAAAGGTGAAGCATTAAATTGGTAAAAAACGAATACCATCACTCCTGTTAGCAGGATAAAAAACTGCATAGGAACTTTTAACAATCCATTAAAAAGCAACCCAAGCTGACTCTCACGAACTGACTTTCCTGACAAGTAACGCTGTACCTGACTTTGATCTGTTCCAAAATAAGAGAGCATTAAAAAAGTACCTCCTAAAAATCCTGTCCAAATCGTATATCGATTGTTCAAATCAAAAGAAAAATCCAGTACTTTCATTTTATTGCTAGCACCTGCAATGTCTAATGCCTTTCCAAATGTAATTCCATCCGGCATGTATTTTAAAATCAGATAGAAAGCAATGATCATCCCAGAAAAGATAACCACCATTTGCTGCTTTTGTGTAACACTTACGGCTTTGGTACCGCCAGAAACCGTGTAGAAAATCACCACCAATCCAATCACAATATTTAAAGTCGTAAGATTCCACCCTAATACATAGGATAAAATAATAGCTGGTGCATAAATGGTAATTCCTGCTGCCAATCCACGCTGAATTAAAAATATAAATGCTGCTAGCGATCTGGTTTTTAGATCAAAGCGAGACTCTAAATATTCATAGGCAGTATAAACATTCAATTTGTAGTAGATGGGAATGAAAACCATACAAATAATGACCATGGCTATGGGCAAGCCGAAGTAAAACTGCACAAATCCCATTCCTGAGTGAAAGGCTTGTCCTGGTGTTGAGAGGAAAGTAATCGCACTCGCTTGTGTAGCCATCACGGATAAACCGATGGTCCACCACTTAGTATCATTTCCTCCTTTTATGTAGTCTTTAACTCCTTTATCGCTTTTTCTTGTTTCATAAACTCCGTAGATAACGATGAATAGTAAAGTTGCTACCAATACAATCCAATCTAAGCTTTGTAAATAACTTTCTCCCATTAGTACGTAAAGGTTTCTCGGATGATGTAAAACAAAATGATGTAGATGAGGTTAGCCACTAGAACTAAGGTGTATATTTTTTTCCAAACTAATTTCTTATCTGACATAACTTATTGCTTTATTTTTTCATTGACAATCACACTCTCTTTTCCAACGGAAAGCATGTTTGCAAAAAGTTTATAAGCCCCAGATACTCCAGCAGGCAGCTCTCTAAAAAAGCTCAATCCTGTATAGATGTAGTTTCCTTTTCCGTATTTGGCGATTAACAAGCTTCCTTTTTTTGCAGTTTCACCTTTGTCTTGCATGGAAAGTATGGGTACATATTCTGAACTCCATTGATTAGGGAAATACAACCCTCTTTCTTGCACCCAACCTTCAAAATCTTTTTCAGTAATTTGATTTGGAAAGTTCATGACAGAATGGTTTTTCTCTAGAATGGTCACCTTTGCATTTTCATCTGTAACACGATCTCGAGATAGAGATAACGAGAAAGGTGCGCCTACATCCACTCTTCTACTTGTGTTGTATTGCACAATCATATTTCCACCATTCTCTACATAATCTAGCAAGAATTTTTGCTTGTATTTTAGTTCAGAAACAGTGTTATAAGCTCTTATTCCAACAACAATGGCATCAAATTGTTTGAGGTTCTCGGCATTGATTTCCTCTGGGTTGATCGATTTCACTTTATAGCCTATTTGTTCCAAACTCTCAGGAATGGCATCTCCAGCTCCTTTGATATAGCCGATAAAATTCCCTCCCCTCTTAATATCTAGCCTTACCACTTTCGCTTCTGAGTCCAATAAAACAGATTGTTTAGGAATGTGAGAATAGTTAATTTCAACAAGCTCCTTGTGATACTTTTTCCCATCTATGATAACTTGAGCCTGTAACTTTCCCTCAGATTCATTGTTCGATGGAGTAACAGTAAACTCAAAAGATTGTTCGTCTCCTTTTTGTTCAATTGAGACATCGATGAACTTTGGCGATACCTTCCAGCCATTGGGAGCAGAAAGTTCCAAAGCTCCTTTTACTTTATTAGCTCCTGATTTTACGGAAACCACTACTTTTTTAGGTTCATTGTTCGTGAATAAAATGACTTTTTCTTTCAGCTTTGTGGTTACTCTAGGTAAAATTTCAAAAGGTTCATACAGTTCGCCCTTGTCCCTTTTTGAATATCTGTATACCACATCTTTTTCGATACTAATTTTGTATTCATCAATGCTTAGATTAAACGCAACTTTAGCTATTCTAGGCGTTTCAGGCTTTCCAATCATGGTCTGGTCTTCAACTCTGTACATTCCTAATGACCATTTGCTGGTCAGCCAATAAGGATCTGTATAATTCAAATCACCCAATTTTAATTTCTGAGCAAAACGCTGTCTTTGGTTGTTTACCAAATCCATATCTTTCACAACAGTGAGTATTTTATCAGTAATAAAGCTAGTAGATTCCAAAACAATATTTGTATTTGGATTTCTACTCAAGGCTTCAATATTGATCGAAATTTCGGAACTAGGAACAGCTGAGGAGCTGGAAGCTGAAGCTTCTAAGTACAACCCTGCGCAAGCTTCTATGATTTCAACGATCTGAGGTAACTTAATACTTTTCCAGTGCGAATCTTTTAACAGTGTAATTTTACTGTAAGCTTTCAACAATTGAGGTAAGTGCTTTGAAGGATTTACAAAATCGAAATTCTTTTCTATATCATATAGGATATCTCCGATCTCACCTCCGCCTTCAACTCGATTCCACGTGGTATTGATCCCAGCAAAGATATCTGATGAATCTCTTGGTGCTTCTCCTTTTAAAAATTCAACATACTCAGGTTGACTTCCTCGTGTGGTTAATCTTCCAAATCCTTGACAAAGGTGTTGGCTACTTGCAATAGCCGCAATTTCATTGTTAGACAATCCTTTCAAAGGATAGTAAACTCCAACATCCATGGATATAAATTTTGGATTCCCTTTGGTTGCTTTTTTAAACCTTTCCTGACTTCCATAAAACCACCAAGAAGTATTAAAAAACAATCGTTTGGGCTGCCATGTGTCTGTATATTTTAGTTGCTCTGGATATTTAGACTTGTCACCCACCAAATCAAATGCTTCCATACTCAACATTGCAGAAGTTGTATGATGTCCGTGAGTAGTCCCAGGAGTTCTGTGATCGAAACGATTGATAATGACATCGGGCTTAAAATTTCGTATTGCCCAGACCACATCTCCCAATACTTTTTCTTCATCCCAAATATCTAGTGTTTCATCTGGGTGCTTCGAATATCCAAAATCATTGGCTCTGGTAAACAATTGTTCTCCTCCATCTACCCCACGAGCTGCCAGCAATTCTTGTGTACGAATGACTCCCAAAAGTTCACGAATCTCAGGTCCAATTAAATTTTGACCTCCATCTCCTCTGGTTAATGATAAGTAGGCGGTTCTTGCCTTTATTTTATTCGACAGATACGAAATCAATCGGGTATTTTCATCATCAGGATGAGCCGCCACATAAAGAGCGGTTCCTAGGAAATTTAGCTTTTGAATTTTCTCGTAAATCTGATTTGAATTGAGCTTTTTAGGTTCTTGTGAAAAGATTTGAAATGACGTAGCAAATAGCAGTACGAAAAGAATCTGTTTTTTCATTGGTAAACTTGGCTAGTTGTTTTGTCAGGTCGAGCGCAGTCGAGACCTTATTAAATAACCTCTCGACTGCGCTCGAGGTGACAGCTTATACAGCAATGATGTCCAAACAAATGTAGCATATATATTATCATTTTAAGTTTCATTAACATATTTATAACGTTTGAAAGCTATCAACAAAACGCTAAAAATGTTGATAACTCTATTTTCAAAATCCCTAAATTCGAATATCTTTGTAAATCAATTTTTAGCTAAGGAAAACAGATGAAATTTATTGTATCTAGTTCGCATTTATTAAAGCAATTGCAAGTCTTAGGAGGTGTTATTAATAGCAATAACACATTACCAATTTTAGATAATTTTTTATTCGAATTGTCTGAAAACCAATTAAAAGTTTCAGCATCTGATTTGGAAACAACTATGAGTGCTGTTGTTGATGTAGAATCTGATTCCCAAGGCGCTATTGCTATTTCTGCAAGACTACTGCTAGATACTTTGAAAACATTTCCAGATCAGCCTTTGACTTTCAAAACTGAAGGAAGTAGTACCATAGAAATCAGTTCTGATCAGGGAAAATATGACATGGCTTATTTTAGTGGGGATGAGTTTCCCAAAGCAGTAAGCTTGCCATCGCCAAGTAAAACTGTCTTACCTTCACATGTGCTGGCTACCGCAATTTCAAAAACCATTTTTGCTGCTGGCAATGATGATTTGAGACCCGTAATGAGTGGTGTATTTTTCCAATTTAGCTCTGAGAGTTTAACGTTTGTTGCAACCGATGCTCACAAATTGGTAAAATACACAAGAGCTGATGTTACTGCCGATAAAACGGCTGAGTTTATCATGCCCAAAAAACCGCTGAACTTACTAAAAAGCGTATTGGGTGGCGATGATGAAGTAACTATTGAATACAATGATGCCAATGCTCAATTTACTTTTGACAATTTTGTGTTGGTTTGCCGTTTGATTGACGGAAAGTATCCAAATTACGAAGCTGTGATTCCAAAAGAAAACCCTAACAAGTTGACAGTGGACAGAGCATCTTTTTTAAACTCTGTGCGTCGTGTGTCTATCTTCTCTAGTAAGACCACACACCAGATTCGTTTGAAAATGGCAGGTACTGAATTAAATATCTCTGCTGAAGACTTGGACTTCTCCAACAAAGCTGACGAGCGTTTGAGTTGCGATTACCAGGGAGACGACATGCAAATTGGATTCAACTCTCGTTTTTTAAGTGAAATGTTAAGCAACTTAAACTCCGATGAAGTATTGATTGAAATGTCTTTACCAAACAGAGCAGGAATCCTAACTCCTATCGATGGTACGGAAGAAGGCGAAAAAGTAACCATGTTGGTCATGCCAGTGATGTTGAATAACTAGGTTACTGAGCTGTCAGGCTGAGCCTGTCGAAGTCGGAGCGAAGTAAGGTTTTTGGGTTATTAGATTTTTAGAAACAAGAACAAAGAGACAAGACTATTTGACACAAGATATATAAAACCACGACTTTTGAAGTGCCCCCAAAAAGTTAGACACTATTTGGGGGTATTTTTATGAGAAAAAAGGAACGATTTAGTTTAGAGCTAAAAAAAGAGTGTTTAGATTTAA
>JANQMD010000042.1 GCA_028280265.1 Flavobacteriaceae bacterium | reverse complement strand
TAAAGAGTAAAGAGTAAAGAGTAAAGAGTAAAGAGTAAAGAGTAAAGAAAGTTCAAAAATAGATTTACAATACTCAATGATTTAATAAGGTAATGAGTTAATGATAGAATGAATAATAAGTTAATGTAGCAATGTGAAAATTTTTGAATCTTGAATAACAAAATATATTTACAAATATGTCATTCTGAACGGACATTGAGCGACCTGTATTGAGCTTGTCGAAATAAGTCGAAATGGAAGTGAAAGAATCTGTTTAAAAACAAAAGTCAACATATTGAGATTGCTTCGGCTAAAGCCTCGCAACAACAACTAACAACTAATAACTAATAACTAACAATACTAAGCACTAATAACTAAATATGGGAAGAGCATTTGAATTTCGTAAAGCACGTAAAATGAAACGTTGGTCTGCAATGGCTAAAACGTTTACCAGAATTGGGAAAGATATTGTCATGGCTGTAAAAGAAGCCGGGCCTAATCCAGAAACTAATTCACGTTTGCGAGCCGTTATTCAAAATGCCAAGGCTGCCAATATGCCTAAGGATAATATTGAGCGCGCCATTAAAAAAGCATCCGACAAAGATACCGCCAACTATAAGGAAGTTTTATTTGAAGGTTATGCACCACATGGAGTAGCCATTCTTGTAGAGACTGCTACCAATAACAACAATAGAACAGTTGCCAATGTAAGAGCTGCTTTTAACAAATGTGAAGGAAACCTAGGCACTTCTGGTTCTGTAGTATTTATGTTCGACCATACCTGTAACTTTACAGTAAAAAAGGAAGACATCTCTATTGATATGGAAGAGTTAGAGTTAGAACTCATTGATTTTGATGTAGAAGAAGTCTTTGTAGATGAGGAAGGTGTTATTATCTATGCTCCTTTTGAACAATTTGGTGCTATTCAATCTTTTTTTGAGGAAAATAATGTGGAGATTCTTTCTTCTGGGTTTGAACGCATTCCAACTTCTACGGCCAAACTCTCTGAAGAACAACAAGCAGACGTAGAAAAGCTTTTGGAAAAGTTAGAAGATGACGATGATGTGCAAAACGTCTATCACTCTATGGAGATGTAGATTAGTTATTATTAGTTCTCTTTAAGAACTTTCCCCTTCGTCTACTTCACGGAGTAGCCTTCCATATTTATCATAGTAGTACCAAATACCTACCCTTCTGTTATTCTGGTAGTATCCTTTCTCTCTTATAACACCGTAAGAGTTGTAATCTTCATAATATCCATTAAGTTGATTGAGCTTGTAATTTTTAAGTCCAGTTCTTTGTCCACTTGCATTATAATACAACCATATTCCAGTTTTTTTCCCAAGATGATCATATTGACCAGAAACAAATAAGGATCCATCAAAACGATAGCTTAAATATTCTCCTTCTAATAATCCAAGCTCATTGTAATTCCATATTCTCTCTATATTTCCATTATGATAATATTCAATGGCTTTTCCAACCAGCTTTCCAGACACATAGGTCTTCTCATATTGTTTGTTACCATTTCTATAATGTTTGAACCAAAAGCCTGTTTTCTTACCATTTTCATACAATCCCTTATGGGTAAACTCTTTTGTTTTGGTGTTCATTGTGTATACAATTGAATCTTCACTATCATAATGATATAGTTTTCCAAATGAAGTCCATTTTTGGAATAGTCTTTTCCCATCATTCTTAAGCTCCTGACCAAGCGTACCATTATGGTGGTACTTCTTAAAATGAATGGTATCCTCTCCTTTTCCAATCAACTCAGTATAAAGTATTCCATTCCTCCTTCGATAGGTCTTAACATGATAATCTCCCTCAGAAGGTTGAGCAGTTTCTTCCCTTTTTAATTTACCATCTTCATGATAGTATTTCCAGGGTCCAATTTTAACACCTTCTTCGTAAGAGCCTTCAAACTCTAAGGTGCCATCTCCGTAATACTTAACAATTGCCCCAGTGTATTTCTCTCCTTTAAAAAACATAGGAGGTTTTTTAGATTCTGTTTTAAGGTTTTCAAATAATAGAATACCATTTTTATCCTTCGTAGGTTCAGGCTCAGCACATGAAATAAGAAATTGAAGTATAAAACAGAATAAAAGAAATGTATTCAATAGATAATTTTTCATAGTCATTTTCAGCATTTAATTACGGTCAAAGATATACAATAATATCTTTTATGAAGATACTAAAACTCAAACATACTTGGTCATAGCTTAGCAATTCATCATAAACGCTCAATACCATATTACATTACTGCCCCCTCAATGGGGAGAGTATAAACTTCCCTGCTTGAGTCCGTCTATTCATCAAGGCAGGAAAGATTAAGAGGGGGCATGTCAGTTATGCACTTAATAAATCGTTGTTGTCTTTTAGAGGTAATCGAGAGCTTCCCATTAAAAAAGCATCGATATGATGAGCTGCTTGACGACCTTCTGAAATAGCCCAAACGATTAACGACTGACCCCTGCGCATGTCTCCTGCGGTAAAAATTCCTGAAACATTGGTGGCATAATCAGAAGTAGATGCATTTACATTGCCTCTCATATCTAACTTTAACCCTAATTGTTCTGGCAAAGTTTTCTCTGGTCCTGTAAATCCGAGTGCCAATAAAGCCAAGTCGCAAGGCCAAACCTTTTCCGATCCTTCTTTTTCGATCAATTGTGGACGCTGACCTGGAATGGTTTTCCATGAAACCTCTACCGTTCTTAAAGCTGTCAATTCACCCTTTTCATTTTTAATGAATTCCTTTGTGTTTACCAACCAGTTACGATCACAACCTTCTTCGTGTGATGTACTGGTTTTCAACTGTAATGGCCAAAATGGCCAAGGTGTAGATTCGCTTCGTACCATAGGTGGCTTTGGCATAATCTCGAAATTGGTCACCGATTTTGCACCATGTCTGTTGGAAGTTCCAACACAGTCTGAGCCTGTATCTCCTCCGCCAATGACGATCACATCTTTTCCTTCGGCACTGATTACATTTTTTTCTTCTTTCTTATTGAATAGCGCTTTGGTTTGACGTGTTAAGAAGTCCATTGCTTGAACGACTCCTTTTGCATCATTCCCAGGAATAGGAATGCTTCTTGCCATGGTAGCACCTCCTGCCAATAAAACCGCATCAAATTGTTTCAATTTCGCAACATCGTAATTCACTCCCACATTCACATTGGTTTTGAAAGTGATTCCTTCAGCTTCAAGAATAACCAAGCGTCTGTCAATTATCTTTTTCTCTAATTTAAAGTTAGGAATTCCGTATCGTAACAGGCCTCCAATTCTATCATCCCTTTCAAAAACAGTGACTGAGTGTCCAGCTCTATTTAATTGTTGAGCAGCGGCTAGCCCTGCTGGTCCAGATCCAATAATCGCCACTGTTTTTCCAGTTCTCTTTTCAGGTTTTTTGACTTTGATCCAACCTTCTTGAAAGCCTTTTTCAATGATGTACTTCTCAATATTTTCAATTGCTACGGGCTCATCAATGATTCCTAAAACGCAAGCTTTTTCACAAGGTGCCGGACATAATCTTCCTGTAAACTCAGGGAAATTGTTAGTGGAATGTAAAATCTCCAAAGCTTTTTTCCATTCACCTTGATGGACCATATCATTAAAATCTGGAATCAAGTTCCCTAGCGGACAACCGCTATGGCAAAATGGAATTCCACAATCCATACAACGTGAACCTTGTTTTTGTTGTTCAGCAATAGACAAAGGTGATGTGAACTCGTCGTAATTTTTAACTCTATCAGTAACAGCAGCGTTGATCTCCTGTTTTCTCTCGTACTTTTTAAAACCTCCTAATTCTCCCATGACTATGCTGTTAATTTTTGTTTTGTTTTTTCTTGTTTTAATCTCTCTAATGCTAATCGGTAATCGGTTGGATACACTTTAATGAAATCCATTTTATTGACTTCCCAATCACTTAGAATCTGTTTTGCCAAAGCGCTATCGGTGTACTCTGTATGCTTCTTCACTAAACCTTTCAACTCATGTTGATCTTCAGTCTCCAAATGCACCAATTCTACCATTTCTAAATTGCATAATTCATTTCTAAATTGATGCGAAGGGTCGTACACATAAGCAATACCACCACTCATTCCTGCTGCAAAGTTTCGTCCTGTTTTCCCAAGAACAACGACCTTTCCACCTGTCATATACTCACATCCATGATCTCCAATTCCTTCTACAACTGCAGTAACACCTGAATTTCTTACGCAGAAACGTTCTCCTGCTATTCCGTTGATATAGGCTTCACCTTTTACAGCTCCATAGAAACAAACATTACCTACAATGATATTCTCTTCTGCTTTAAAATCAGCTTCTTTCGGTTTCTTTACGATGATCTTGCCTCCCGACAGTCCCTTTCCGAGATAATCATTGGTTTCTCCATCTACTGTCATGGTTAATCCATGCGTGGCAAAGGCTCCAAAGCTTTGCCCTGCAGAGCCTTTAAAGTTTAAGGTTAAGGTATTCTCTGGTAGTCCTTCTTCTCCATGTAACTTGGAAATTTCATTACTGGTAATGGCTCCCACAGATCGATTGGTATTTTGAATCGAATAATTCAACTCCAAAGGTTGTTTGTTCTTGATAGAAGCTTTTGCATCGTCAATAATCTTCAAGTCTAAAACCTTATCTAGGTTGTGATTTTGAACATCCGTATTATGCAAAATAGGATTTCCATCTACTTTTGGTTGATATAAGATGGCTGATAAATCGACTCCTTTTGCTTTGTAGTGATCTACGGCTGGACTCGCATTGATTTTTTGTACTTGTCCCACCATTTCGTTGATCGATCTGAAACCAAGTGATGCCATAATCTGACGCACTTCTTCAGCAACGAAATACATGAAATTGATCACGTGCTCCGGTGTTCCTTTGAAGTTCTTTCTCAATTCTGGGTCTTGCGTTGCAATTCCAACTGGACAAGTATTCAAGTGACATTGACGCATCATGATACATCCTGATGCTACCAATGGAGCAGTAGCAAATCCGAATTCCTCGGCTCCTAGCAAACAGGCTATGGCAACATCACGTCCTGTCTTTAACTGACCATCGCATTCTACGACAACTCGATTTCTCAAATTGTTCAACACTAATGTTTGCTGTGCTTCCGCAATTCCTAATTCCCATGGTAATCCTGCATGTTTAAGCGAGGTCAACGGCGAGGCTCCTGTTCCTCCATCGAAACCAGAGATTAAAACCACGTCTGCTTTAGCTTTGGCAACCCCAGCAGCAATGGTACCTACTCCAACTTTTGACACTAATTTCACATTGATTCTCGCATCTCTATTGGCATTTTTCAAGTCAAAGATTAGCTGTGCCAAATCCTCGATCGAATAAATATCGTGATGTGGTGGTGGTGAAATCAATCCTACATAAGGCGTTGAGTTTCTCACCTCAGCAATCCAAGGCAATACTTTCTTACCTGGTAATTGTCCACCTTCACCTGGCTTGGCTCCTTGTGCCATTTTTATCTGTATCTCTTTGGCATTGGTCAAGTAATTACTTGTCACACCAAATCGACCTGAAGCCACTTGTTTGATAGCGCTATTCTTAGAATCTCCATTTGATAATTTCTTGAAACGGTTTTTATTTTCTCCACCTTCACCAGAGTTGGATTTCCCACCAATTCTATTCATTGCAATGGCTAAATTCTCATGTGCCTCAGCACTGATCGATCCATAAGACATCGCTCCCGTTTTAAAACGCTTTACGATTTCTGTCCAAGGTTCTACTTCTTCAATTGGAATCGGATCTAGGTTGGTAAATTCAAACAATCCACGTAGAGTCATTAATTCTTTGGATTGCTTGTTGATCTTATCCGAATAGGTTTTATAGCTTTCTTTGCTTTTCAAACGAACTGCTTGTTGCAGCTTAGAAACGGTGGTTGGATTGAACATATGTCTTTCTCCATTTCGTCTCCAACGATAATCGCCTCCTACTTCTAAATCTAATACATTATCAATCTCTTGGTCTCTATAAGATTCTTTGCAACGCTTGTAAATGTCTTTTTGTAGAACATACAATCCAATTCCACCAATACGCGATGGGGTTCCTGGGAAGTATTTGTCAGTAAATGCTTTTTTCAATCCGAGAATTTCGAAAATCTGAGAAGCTCTATACGAGTGTAATGTTGAGATTCCAATCTTGTTCATGATCTTCAACAATCCTTTTCCTATGGCTTTGTTAAAGTTCTGAACGGCTTCGTCAGCTTTTACATTTTTGATCACTCCTTTCTCTACTTGCTTGGCAATGATTTCATTGACCATGTAGGGATTAATCGCACTCGCTCCATAACCAAATAAGGTTGCAAAATGATGCGGTTCTCTCGGTTCAGCAGATTCTAAGATGATTCCAAATTTGGAACGTTTTCCTTTCTTATTCAGTGAATGATGCAAGTACGAACATGCTAGCAATGCTGGAATCGGGGCCATTTCTTTGGTCACCCCTCTATCAGAAAGAATGATGATATTCGAACCAGCATCCACCGCTTTTACTGCCTCTACCAAAATTCTATCCAAAGCTCTTTCAATTCCATTCACTCCTTCATCTAATGGAAAAAGAATGGGAATGGAGGTTGCTTGGAATTCTGGATGCTTTACATTCTTGATCTTGTCTAAATCTTCATTAGAGATTACTGGATTCTGAATGCGTAGTTTTTTTGCTTGCTCAGGAATGACATTAAATATGTTTCGATCTGCTCCAATGGCTAGACTAATATCTGTGATAATCTCTTCGCGAATTCCATCCAAAGGCGGATTGGTTACCTGGGCAAAAAGTTGTTTGAAATAGTTGTACAACAACTGAGGTCTATCTGATAAAACAGCTAAAGGCGTGTCCGTTCCCATGGAACCGATGGCTTCCTTTGCATTGACAGCCATTGGTTCAATCACATGATTGATCTCTTCTGTTGTGTATCCAAATAATCTTAGTCGTGTTGTATAGTCCGTTTGTTCAACGGGAATTGTGTTGTTTGTATAAGGTATGTCACCCAATGGAAGCGTATTTTGTTTAATCCACTTTCTGTAGGGGTGTTTGGATACAATATCTTTCTTAATCTCTTCGTCCTCAATAATTCGACCTGCATTCATGTCTACTAAGAACATTTTCCCTGGCTCTAAACGTCCATGTCTTACAACATTTTCTGGTTTGATATTTAAGACACCAATCTCCGAAGACATCACAACGTTTCCATTCTTAGTCACGGTATATCTTGACGGACGCAATCCGTTTCTGTCTAATAAAGCTCCAATGTAATTCCCATCGGTAAACGGCACAGAAGCTGGGCCATCCCACGGTTCCATAATGCACGAATTGTATTCGTAGAACGCCTTCTTTTTATCGTCCATAGTGGTGTCTTTTTCCCAAGCCTCTGGCACCATCATCATCATGACTTCAGGTAGAGATCTACCAGTCATTAGTAGTAATTCTACTGCCATATCCATAGAAGCTGAATCTGATTTTCCTTCGGTGATCACAGGAAAGATTCTTTCTATATCATCACCAAACAAATCGCTCTTCATCAGTTCTTGACGGGCGTTCATTCTACTAATGTTTCCTTTTAAGGTGTTGATCTCACCATTGTGACACATGAATCTAAATGGCTGTGCCAAATCCCATGATGGAAAGGTATTGGTTGAGAAACGTTGGTGTACCAAAGCAAGTCTGGTTACCAAATCGGGCTGTCTTAAATCTACATAGAAACGTCCGATATCTTCAGGCATCAACAATCCTTTGTAGATAATTGTTGTCGTTGAAAAACTAGGCAAGTAAAAGTATTTACTTTCAGAGATTTTTGATTTTTCAATTTCATGCTCAGCTATCTTACGAGCTGCAAATAATTTTGCATTGAATTGCAAGTCTGTCAACTCCTCTTCACCCTTTCCAACAAAAATTTGTTTTGTTTTTGGTTGTGTTTGCGCTGCTATTGTTCCTAAGTTTGAAGTATCCACAGGAACATCACGCCAACCTAGAGTTTTTAACCCTTGGAGTTTTAATTCTTGTTCAAGAATGTCTTGACAGAAAGCACTTTGGTTGAATTTCTTTGGAAGAAACACTTGCCCTACCGCATATTCGCGAGGTTCTGGGATTTCAAAATCGCACACACGTTTAAAAAACTCGTGTGGAATATCGATGAGAATTCCTGCTCCATCACCTGTTCTTCCATCTGAGCTTACAGCTCCACGATGTTCTAATTTGATTAATATTTCTAGAGCATCATGAATAATTTGATTGGATTTTTCTCCTTTCAAATTACATATAAATCCTGCTCCACAGTTGTCTCTTTCAAATTCACTTAAATACAATCCCTGATCTTCCATACTTCTAAACTTTTATTTATTTCTATTTCGACTTAAAACCTGCAAGGTTATATAACCTTGCAGGCTGGATAGAGAAAATACATTCTCTTCTTTTTAGTTGTGTTGAACTTATCGGTTAACTATTAGTGCTCATTTAATCTAAAGTCAGGATATGTGTTCATGCCATGCTCATATTTATCCAATCCTTCTAACTCTTCTTTTTCTGAAACTCTGATTCCCACAGTCTTTTTCAAAGCAAAAATTATTATGAAAGACGATACAACACACACTACTGCGTAAGCTCCTACTCCTACTAACTGAGATACAAATTGATCCCATCCTGCTAAGTTTCCGAAGATTCCTACAGCTAAAGTTCCCCAAATACCACATACTAAGTGTACCGCAATGGCTCCAACTGGATCATCTAATCTCAACTTATCAATTAAAGATACTGCAAATACAATAATTGCCCCTGCAATCGCACCAATTACGATGGCATCAGTTGGTGACATTTGATCTGCTCCTGCTGTAATTCCAACCAATCCTCCTAAAATTCCGTTTAAGAACATAGTTAGATCGAAGTTTTTGTATAATAATGTTGATACTAGGAAGGCCAAGACTCCTCCTGCTGCTGCTGCAAGACAGGTAGTAACCAATGTTAATGATGTTCCTGCTGGGTCTGCTGATAATACAGAACCTCCGTTGAAACCAAACCAGCCCAACCAAAGAATTAAAACTCCAGAGGTTGCTAAAGGAATGTTATGCCCAGGAATCGCTTGCGCTTTTCCATCTTTATACTTTCCTATTCTAGAGCCCAATAGCCAAACAGCTACTAAGGCAGCCCATCCACCAACAGAATGAACGAGAGTTGATCCTGCAAAATCGTAGAATGGCGTATCTCTCATATCTAAGAATCCTCCACCCCATTTCCATGATCCAACCCATGGATAAATAAATCCAACATATAGGATGGTAAAAATCATAAAAGGTCCTAGTTTAATACGCTCAGCTACAGCTCCAGAAACAATGGTAGCAGCGGTAGCCGCAAACATCCCTTGGAATAAGAAATCAGTCCAATACGTATAGCCTTTATTGTAAGCTAAATCTAGAGCCCCATTCGCTAAAGGCGCATCTAATCCCCACCCTGCGAATCCAAAGAATCCAGATGATCCTTCTGCAAATCCAGGATACATTAAGTTGAATCCTACTAAACAGTAAAGAAGTAATCCAACAGTAATGATAAATATGTTCTTAAATAGAATGTTGATGGTGTTCTTTTGTCTTGTCAATCCGATTTCTAAAAATGCAAACCCTAAATGCATGAAGAAAACGAGTGCTGTACAGACCATCATCCATACATTATTTGTAGTTAATAATTCCATAATCTTTTAATTCAATTCTGTTATTAGTTTAATGTTTGTCCTCCTTTTTCGCCTGTACGAATTCTGTAGCATTCCAGAATGTCAGAAACGAATATCTTTCCATCACCTACTTCACCGGTAGCACCTGCAGATATGATTGCTTTCACTGTAACTTCTTCAAAGTCATCGTTTACAACAATCGATAAATATCTTCTCTGAATATCACTAGTACTATAGGTTACACCTCTGTATACGTGACCTTCTTTTTCATTTCCCAATCCTGTTACATCCCAGTAAGAGAAAAAATTCACTCCTACATCGTGCAAAGCTTCTTTTACTGCTCGAAACTTTGATTTTCGAATAATTGCCTCTACTTTTTTCATTTTTATAAATTGATTGATTAAAACTTGTATACCGCTGCCAATAAGAATGATGATAGACTACTTGCAGGGGCATTGCTATTATTTAAGAAGAAGTTATCTGATCCTGAATCTAAACGTAATTCAGGGATGATTGTTAAATCTCCTACGGTGTAATTTCCACTTAACGTAGTAGCAAATACGCTAGAGTTTGCTACTCCAGACCCGATGGCTCCAAAGGTTCCGTCTTCTTTAAAATATTCTGCTCTTAACCCTAGTTTAAAAGAGTCAGAAGTCGCTATTTGCGGATACAATGCCGCTCCATAAAACCCTGGTCTATTGTTTTTTCCATTTAAATACGCAGCATTTACTCCAAGAAAAACAGTATCAGTTAGATCAAATCCTCCTGTAAAGTCTATTTCAAAAAACGCTGGATCGATCAATACATTAAAAAATTGATCAGAAATTCCTAACTGAGCACCTAAAGCATAGCTTCCACTTGGATTGAACTCTGTAGCGTCTGTTGGGTTCATAATAGCCAGCATCAAAGTAGAAGACTCAGATAATGTAAAGTCAGCCTTTAAACCAGCATGGCTAAATGGTCCATACGAGAATAAGTATGAAGTACTGTAGTTAAAGTTTCCTGTTGGAGAAATTACTTCGTAACCTAAAAAGGTATTGAAGTTACCAATAGTCAGCTTTACCTTCTCACTTACATTCCAATAGACGTATAACTGATTTACAATGTTTGAACTTCCATTCGTTTTGTATGCTGGAGAAGCAAATACTGCATCTTCTCCTCTAGGACCAAAAACTAAGTCCGCTACAAAACCTACATCATCTCCTTCGTAAGCTCCTATAAGATTTACCATCCCTAAAGAGAAGCCTGGTAAATTTGCAAAGGAAGATCCTGGCGCAACAGCACCATTTGCATTACGTGGATCATTAGATGCATTAAAATTTGATCTGAAGTAAGTGTCTACACTTCCACTCAATGAAAACTTTTTTTCCTCTTCTTTTTCTTCTTGAGAAAAAACATTTACGCACGTCATAAGTGCTAAAGCGATTGTTGTTAATTTAATTCTAGTCATGTCATTTTGTTTACGATTAACAGTCTGCGAATTTTGACTAAAAATCCTTTAAAACAAAATGCAGCAAGGGATTGGAGCTTTCGAAAACGTTTTCTTTAGCAATAGACGACTCAAAAAAAGGGGGTGAAAAATTGGAATCTATTAATTCAATATCTATTTAAAATCTAATAAATGAAGATTTAAAATTTTCAAACATATAAATTACCATATTCATAAAAATAACTTTAAAATGAAAAAAAATAATCAACAATATGTTTATAATGATAAAAAATCATCATTAATTAAGTTAAAATGATAGTTTTTTATGAAGAAAAATCAATTTAAAGGAAGAATTGATAGAAAGTTTTGACAAGAACAAGGCGTGTAAATGGATTGAATTGAGTGGTTTTCTTTTCTTAAAACGATATTTAATTGCATAGTGCATTATTTTTTCTTTTTTTTGCCTTAGAAAAGTTGGGTACACTGACTTAAACATATTAATTAAAAAATTGTATTATGAAAAAAGGAATTCTTTCAATTATCCTTCTATTTACTGTATGTATCACTTTTGCACAAATCTCTTTTGAGAAAGGTTATTATATTAACAATTCTGGTGAACGTGTTGATTGCTTAATTAAAAATTTAGACTGGAATAACAATCCAGATAAATTTGATTACAAACTATCGGAAACTGACCAGCCCAAAACAATTACAATTCAATCTGTTAGAGAGTTTGGTGTTGATAATTTTTCTAAATACTCCCGTGCTACAGTTCAAATTGATTATTCAAGAGTTACATTAAACGTAGATTTCTTAAGTAAAAAAAGAGAGCCAGAATATAAAGAAGAAACTGTTTTTCTAAAAGTATTAATTGAAGGAAACGTCTCTTTATACGAGTATAAAACAGGTCGTTTAATTAAATTCTTTTATTCAATTAATGGATCAAACATAACTCCTCTTATTTACAAAAACTATGTTATAAATGGAACACAAATCAAAACTAACAATCGATACAAACAACAGCTTTCCCAGCTTTTAGTCTGTACTGATTTAGCTACAGAAAGGTTTGAAAAATTAAATTATTCTAAAAGGAGTTTAATAAAATTATTTAAAGATTACGGTGAATGTAAGAATTTTAAACTAACAAGTATAAAAAGGAAAAAGAGAGATCTTTTCAGTGTTTCTATTCGTCCTCGAGTAGAAAATTATGCTCAACTATATGTTTCTATTTCATCTAACCCTCTCTCAAACTACACATTTAAAGAAAAACTAGGATATGGGATTGGTCTTGACTTAGAATATATACTCCCTTTCAATAAAAACAAATGGGCAGTTACTATTGAGCCTACATTCAGGAGTTTTAAAAGTTCAGAAGTAGGATGGATTAGGTCTATATTTAATGCAAATGCTATTACATTAAATGCAGAGAGAACTTCTGTAGATATACCCTTTGGGATAAGACACTATTTCTTCTTAAATGATAACTCAAAATTATTCGCTGCATTTTACTATGCCTTTGAAGTAAACTTAAAATCTGAGGTAGATTTTTTATCACAAGGGCAAAGTTTTTTGAAACTTAAAGATAAGTTTGGTAAAGGAACTGTTAATTTAGGTATAGGTTATAAATATTTAAATAAATACAATATCGAAATTCGATATAATCAAGGTAGAGATTTAGTATTTGCCAATTCATCACGATTTGCCAAATTTGAAAGTGGACAGCTATCTCTGGCTATCGGTTATACCTTATTCTAAAGATTTTTCAAGAGAGGCTTGTCGGCGAATCTTACCTGTATCAGTCTCTAAAAATTGGTCTATAAAAATAATTTGCTTGGGAACTTCATACTTATTGAGTGTTGCCAAGCTTTTTACTTTTGTAGCGATAGAAGAGTCCTCTTTACCTTCAATAACCAACACTAGCTTCTCACCTAACTCTTCGTATGGGACACCGATAACAAAAAATCTACTTGAGAATATTGCAGATAGTTTCTCTTCAATTTCTTCGGGGTGTAATTTTAAACCTCCAGAATTGATCACATTGTCATAACGGCCTTTCCATTGAAATTCATCTTCAGATAGTATTTCTATTACATCATTGGTTATGATCTTTTCATCAGAAACTTTAGGAGCATCAATCACTAGGCAATTTCTATCGTCTATGGAAATCGTAACACTAGGTAAAGTCTTGTAATAAGACTTCTCAATCGTTAACTCCTTCGAGATGACAGTCTGGAATCGGTTGAGTGTTCTTACAGCAATATGAGTAATGGTTTCAGTCATTCCATAAGTTGCATAGACTTGCGTGGAAACATTCTGCAATTGTGCTTCCAACTCTGTAGATATCGCGCCTCCTCCAACGATCATTTTTTTCACAAAGTTCATTTTTTTTAGTGAATTGTGAACTTGCAATGGAACCATGGCACAAAAATCATAGACTCTGTCAATATTTTTAAGTGGTGCAACTTCAGGGTCGATAATATCTATATGCCATCCTAAAGTCAATGCCCGTACGATCATCATTTTTCCAGCAATAAAATCAATAGGCAAGCAGCATAAAGCTGTTGTTTTCTCCTGTAGATTAAAATAGTCTCCAGTAGCTTTTGCTGAATTTTGCATATACTTCTTTTTTAAACGTATGGGCTTGGGAATTCCTGTGGACCCAGAGGTTTTTACAATAAGATGGTCTTCAGTAGAAAACCAATCTTTCAAAAAAGAATGTAGCTTGGACGAGATCTCATAACTATAATTGATAAACTCTTTTTTCGAGTTAAAAGAATGCCCATTACATTGAAAGTTTTTATGCGCCCAATTCATCTAAAGGCTCTATTTTGATAGGGTCTTCTACTTTACCGAATAGTTTTTCTTTCCAGTTCTTCCATCTATATTTTTTAGAAAAAATAAGAATAGTAATTGGGTAGATTATAAAAACGGGTATGTACATGACAAAATCTAAGTCTGGCTCTGTTTTATCTATAATCAAAGCATCTGTTTGAAATACTGCCCAATCGTTGGTTATTAAAACTGCAGCAATGATATTATTCACTGCATGCATTCCGAGAGCTATCTCAGTTCCTTCGTCTAACAAGGTGATAATTCCAAATAAGAAACCTGTACCTATATAGAAAATCATGATAGAATACCCAATCTTTTCAACTTCTGGATTAAAAGCATGCATCAAGCCAAAGAGAATAGAAGTAAAGAATAAAGGCACCCATTTATTTTTCACTAAAGCCCCTATACTTTGCATCAAGTATCCTCTAAAGTACAGTTCTTCAAAACTTGTTTGCAAAGGAATTAGAATCAAAGAGATAACAACTAAAGTAACAAATGGAACCAATTTAAAATTCCATTCATACATTTCAGGTTCTAAGAAATAACCAACCAACAACAGGACTGTCGACAAAATTCCCCAAAAGAAAAAGCCGAAGAAAAATCGTTTCCAGTCTACCTTTTTTCTAGCTGTTACCAATGATTTTAAATTTCTTTCGTGAAGAAATTTGACAAATAATAATAAAAAACCCAGCAGAAATGCAAAAGGCACTAAATTGGTGATAAGAAAAACATTTTTATCTCCCTCAAAATTTTTCATATCCTCATAGGCACTATCTACCAAATCTGGAACAATTATAACGAGTAGAATATTCAATAGAAATGGTGCCATTAAAATTGCATTTGTAATAAAATGTCTCCACCAATCGTTTTTCCCTGTTTTTCCTATTTGTACAAAATTCATCTTACACTAAATTAAATTTCCATTCTTTGTTCTTATCGTACTTTAATTTTCCTCTTTCTACAACTAAAGGGCTTTCAAAATTATTGGTAAACAAGCTTCCTGTGCCAAGTCCTTGTGCCATTGAATTTTGCAGGGTATAGGTCCATTGAGAAATGGCATTCAACCCTACATTGCTCTCCAAAGCACTCGTAATCCACCATTGCATTTTTTGCTCTTCTGCAAGTTTAATCCATTCAGAACTCCCTCTGTAGCCTCCAATCAAACTGGGTTTTAAAATTAAATATTGAGGTTGTATCATTTGTAGTAACTCTTCCTTTTTTGTTACATCAAAAACTCCAATTAATTCTTCATCTAATGCAATTGCCAGAGGTGTCGTTTCACAAAGCTTCGCCATTTCCTGATATTGCCTGGGTTTTATGGGTTGTTCTATGGAATGTAAATTTAATTCAGACAATCTTTTCAATTTTTCTAGGGCTTCTTTAACTGAAAAAGCTCCATTCGCATCTACTCTTAGTTCAATATCATGAGCAGAAAACTCCTTTCGAATCGATTTTAAAATTCCCAATTCTGTTTCAAAATTAATCGCGCCTATTTTCATTTTTACACAGCGAAAGCCTTGCAATAATTTCTCTTTTATTTGCGCTTTCATGAAGGAAGGTTCTCCCATCCATATAAGGCCATTGATGTGAATATCATCTTGGGAGTTTGTAAAGTCTGAAGGATATAAAAGAAATGGGTGAATGCTTTTTAATGATAAAAACGCTTGCTCTAATCCAAATTGAATACTAGGATACTCAAGGGTTTCTTTGAGCAAATCTTCCAGACCCAAATGGATATTTTTACAAACCCAGTTTAATTTTTGCTCATAGTCTGGTCGGTCATCAATGCTTAATGTTCTTAGAATTCCACATTCACCAATTCCTTTTTTATCATCATCATGTAAAACAATGTACCATGTTTCCTTGGTTTTTAGAATTCCTCTGGAGGTTCCGCTAGGTCGCTTAAATTCTAAAACATGCTTATGATAAGTAGCAATCATTAGGATGTTATAGGCTATTTATTCTATCGTACAAAGCGACTCGGTTCCCTTCTGAATCTAAAAACACTGCCATATAACCCACATCATTAGAAATCAGCGTTTTGTCTTGTATAACCTTTCCTCCTGCTCCTTCTACTCTGGCTAACTCGTTTCCTAAATCTCCTGATTGTGAGTTAAAATACACCAATGCTCCATGAGACGCTGAAGGTTTGTAATTTTCATTTTGCACCAAAGATCCGCAAATTCCAGGAGCCGTAATGTCTTCAGCAGGTGGAAACCATCCCATAGGGATGCCCCCGAGTTCTTGTATCGATATTTCAATCTCAAATACCGTTTCGTAAAACTTCTTTGCTCGCTCCATATCTAATACAGGAAGCTCGAACCAACTGATCATATTTAACTCCATAGGCTATTGTTTTTCTATGTATTCTTTAAAACTATTTAAGTACGTTTCATCAATCCCCTTAAAGGTTCCTTTGAAATAAGGAATGACGCAATTTAAGATATAAGACTCTCCTTGATAAGCAACACTCATGACTATTTTGGTTGAATTACCGTTAGATTGAAAGCTATAATCGTCTGTTTTCACAACCCCTTCAGCATCAAAATAGAGTGTCACCTTTTCATTAGGGACGTAAGCTAAAACTTTTTCTTTCATAGTCATAACCTCCCCTTGATTGTCCATCGTAACTCTGTATTCACTCCCTATCTTACCAGGTTTTTCCGTAATAGCTTCCATAGATTTTATTTCGGGAATCCATTTCTCAATTAAACTGATATCATTAAATACCTGAAATGTTTCAGAGATCGGTTTATTGACTTCTATTTCAACTTTATAAGTACTTTCTTTTATGAACAATCCTGTTGCAAAAAAGACAATGGATAATGCAATGATAATGCCTAGTGTGATTTTTACGGCTTTCATATAGTGATGTTATTTTAAATGGATATAGATTCTCCTATTTCCAATAACTCTAGATGTTTGTTTTTATTTAAAAATTTGTTTTTTGCCTCTTCTTGATCAATTTCAATAGGAGGAAATGTATCAAAGTGACAACCGATTACCTGATCACATTCTACAAAATCACTCGCAATAATGGCATCCTCAACTCCCATTGTAAAATTGTCTCCTATGGGTAAGATACTAGCTGTCAACTTAGTTGACATAGGAATAAGTTTCATATCCATTGTTAAAGCTGTATCTCCAGCAATATAAAGTGATTTTCCTTTATACGAAACTACAAAACCACCAGGTTCACCACCATAAGTTCCATCGGCAAATGAAGAAGTGTGAATTGCATTTACGTATTTAATTGTAATATCATCTACTGTGTATGTTCCCCCATGATTTACTGGATGACCCTTGAGATTTTTAGCTCCGTAATACATGACGATTTCGTAATTTGAGATAATCGTTGCTCTTGTTCTTTCTGCGATTGCCTCAACATCCAAGACATGATCTTGGTGCGCATGTGTTAGCAGTATAAAATCTGCTTGGATTTCATTTAAATTTATATGACTCGCTTTGGGGTTTCCTGATATGAATGGGTCCACTAAAAAATTCTTCCCTGCTATTTCAATTCCGAAGCAAGCATGTCCATAAAATGTAATATTCATTTGTTTTAATTTATCATTTAGCAATTTACAAAACTTGTCCAAGACCAAAAAGTATCGCAAACAAGAAGGTACTCAAAGCAACAATTTTCAATTGTCCATCTAGTTGACTTTCGTCTTTGTTTTTGTAAACAAAAATAGCATGTCGGGTCAATGGAATGTAGGCAATTAAAAAAAGGAATTGGATGGGTTTGGCATAATGCATTGTTGTATAAGCCAGAGCAAATAAAAGTGAAGAACCCAATAAGTAATAGTGATAATACTTTGCAAATTCAGCTCCTATCTTAACAACTAACGTATTTTTCCCTACTTTTTCATCGTTCTTTCGATCTCTCATGTTGTTCAAGTTCAGTACAGCTGTACTTAAGGTTCCCACTGTGAAAGAAATCAAGAAAATAGATATGCTGATTTCTTTGGTAAAGAGAAAATAACTTCCAACGACACTCAACAGTCCAAAAAATAAAAAAACAAAAAGATCACCGTAACCACTATAGCCATAAGCCGATTTTCCCACAGTATATTTGATAGCTGCGGCTATGGAAGCAATTCCCAGTAAAAAAAACAAGACTGAATAGGCAAAATATTCTTTTCCAAAAGCCAAGTAGATTAAGAGTATTGCAATGGTTAACGTAATCACAGTAGTTACAATCATTGCCTTTTTCATTTGGGTAGGAGTAATTGCTCCTGAAGCTACCATACGCTCTTCTCCTGTTCTATTTTGATCAGTTCCCTTGATACCATCTCCATAATCATTGGCGAAATTAGAAAGTATTTGAAATCCAATGGTCGTAAGAATCGCCAAGCCAAACATCATCCCATCGAAGTATCCTTGAGATTTTGCTATTAAGCTTCCTACAATAATTCCAGATACTGATAAAGGAAGGGTTCTGAGTCTGGCTGCTTTTAAATAATTTTTAATCAAGGCTATTCGGTAGATTCTTTTAATGCCTCTTTAATATGGATTGGAGTTCCATTTTTTAGTGCTTGTATAAAAGCATCCTCGTATTGAGACCAAATTGTTCTTCTATAGTTTCTAGCTTCTATATAACTTTTGAACGACTGTAATCTGTACTTGTTCAGTCCATTTTCTTTCACCACTTGCAAATTAGGAAGGTTTTCTAGTGCAGGGTTGACCTTCTCTAGAGCTGCAATTTGAACTGTAAACACAAGCTCTGGGGATTTTTTTACTTGATCTGTCACTTTTTTAACTGGAACAGTATCTTTTACTACCTCTTGAACAGAATTTTCTTCGTTTTTCTTCTTTTCTTTCTTGTTACAAGAAAAGAAAGTTAAGAGTACTACGAAAATAAAAATCTTTCTCATTTTCTTATAAATTCTCTGCCTCAGCTATTAATTCGGCAATGTCTTTTACTTGAATTTCTTCTTCTTTTTCGTGGAATTTGACTCCGTCTGTCATCATGGTATTACAGTAAGGACAACCTGTTGCTATAATTTTTGGTTGTGTTGCCAGAGCGTCTTTGGTTCTTAAGATATTGATATCCATATCTCCTTTTTCAGGCTCTTTGAACATCTGCGCTCCACCAGCACCACAACATAATGCTCTATTCTTGTTACGCTTCATTTCAACTAAATTGACTCCCAATCTCTTGATCAAAGCTCTTGGAGATTCGTATTCATCATTTGCTCTTCCAAGATAACAAGGATCGTGAAAAGTTACTCGTTCATTATTCATTGTTCCATTGATGGATAGTCTTCCTTCATCAATGAGTTGCTTTATAAATTGTGTGTGATGATATACTTCATATTTTCCTCCCAATTCTGGATACTCATTTTTAAGTGTATTGAAAGAATGTGGATCGCAAGTCACAATTTTTTTCACTTCATAAGCATTGAGAATTTCAATGTTTGTCATTGCTTGCATCTGAAACAAAAATTCATTTCCTACTCTTTTAGCAGCATCTCCCGTAGAACTTTCTTCTGTTCCTAATACGGCAAAATCTACGTTAGCCTTGTGTAATATCTTCACAAAAGCTTTGGTAATCTTTTTTGCTCTATCATCATAACTTCCCGCAGATCCAACCCAAAACAACACTTCTGGTTGCTTACCTTGAGCCATCATTTCTGCCATCGTTGGTACGTTCATTGTAATTCTAAATTTTGAATTAAGAGTTCTGAGTTATTTCTAGAAATTAGAATCTTAACATTTCATTATTTTTTCTACTTTTTACAGACACTTTGAGTAATGCTTTAATTGAATCATTTTCAAATTAATTCATTTGCACATTAAACCTATTCGTCTTTCCAGTTTAATCGATCCATAGGGCTGTATTGCCACATAGCACCATTGTTCTCTACATTGGTCATCATCATGTTCAATTCTTGTGGCGCAGCCGATTGCTCCATCACCAAATATCTTCTCATATCCATAATAATAGAAAGCGGATCTATGTTTACAGGACATTCTTCTACACAAGCATTACAACTTGTACAGGCCCATAACTCTTCTGGAGTAATGTAATCGTTCAATAATTGCTTACCGTCTTCTTTAAACTCTCCGTTTTTATCGATATTTTTTCCAACCTCTTCCAATCGATCGCGAGTCTTCATCATGATGGCTCTTGGAGATAACTCTTTTCCTGTTAAATTCGCAGGGCAGGCAGAGGTACATCGACCACATTCCGTACAAGTATATGCATTCAATAATTGTACTCTGTTTAAATCTAATACATCACTGGCTCCAAATTTCTCTGGCACTTCCTCTTCTTCTCCTTCGGCTGGCATTGCATAAGGGTCTGCACTTGGGTCCATCATCATTTGAACTTCTTTGGTGACAGATGCCAAATTGGTAAACTGACCCTTGGGATTTAAGTTTGCATAGTATGTATTCGGAAATGCTAGTAAAATATGTAGGTGTTTTGAATAGTATAAGTAATTCAAGAAAATGAGAATTCCAATAATGTGTATCCACCAAGCCGATCTTTCAATCACATGAAGTGTTTCTATTTCCATTCCTGAAAACAGAGGCGCTACAAACTGACTTATTGGATTCCCTACTCCAGCCTCTTGAAAAGCAGGATCCGTGGCATTCATGACAATGAATAGTGTCATTAGCACCATTTCAAAGTATAGAATGAGGTTTCCATCATTCTTTGGCCAACCTTTCATTTCTTTGTTTAAGAAACGTTTTAATCGAATGGCATTTCTTCTCAACCAAAAGATAATCACAGATACAAAAACCAAGAATGCTAAGATTTCAAAAGTGCCAATTAAAAAACTATAAATTCCATCTCCTAGGATGGGTTGAAAAACTCTGTGAGTTCCTAAAAGTCCATCTACAATGATTTCTAATACTTCAATATTGATAATGATGAAACCTATGTATACGACAATATGTAGAAAGCCAGCAATAGGTCTGCTTACCATTTTAGATTGTCCTAAAGCTACTCTCGCCATATTCTTCCAACGAGCTGCTTTGTTATCGGATCGATCGACTTCTTTTCCTAATTTGATATTACGAATCAGTTTTCGAATGTTTATTGTAAAAAAGCCAACTCCTGCTAACAGAACAATTGCAAAAAGTATATTTGGTATGTATTCCATAAAGTCTTATTTCTATAGTTTACTGATGATTCCAGTTCATTTCATCTTCTGAATCGTTGGGAGAGAGTCCTAAGATATCTCCTTTTGTAGAAACTCCCAAGCCTAAAACGGTTCTATTTGCATAATTGAAATAACTAACAACTTGATTAATTTCTAAAATTTCACCATCTGACAAACCTGATTCTCTTAAGGATACGATGTCAGATTCTTGTAATTCGTCTAGCTTTTCCGTTAGTTTTTCTGCATAATGCAATCCTCTTACAAATTTATTAGGAAAAGTGTTTAGAAACATTCTATTTAACAACGCTTCTTTTATCTCTTGAGACTTTCGATCATCATTAAGAAACCTTTTTAAACCTTCAAAGTGATGTTCTACACAGTAATTACATTTGTTTAGGATACTTACAAAAACACCCAAGGTTTCTAAATACCATTTTGGCAATGTATTGTTACTATTGTGCAATACATTTTTATACAGTGCCATATGTCCAGTCATAGTATGAGGTCTCAATCCATGAACCAGCATTATATTATCTACATTTTTGTTAGGTCCTGTAACTTTATCGTATAATTTTCTGAGTTTCCCTTCTGAATCATCATAGGATATTACATCGATCCAACTCATTATTTGTTCGATGTATTTTCCTTATTCGCTTCTGGATTGTAGGGCTTTGGTTTTTTACCAAAGAGTGAAAAGTGAACAAACCTTTTAGGGTTTAACTTCATTTCTCTTAATAACTCCTCTAGTTCTTTGGAAGCATTCATAAGGTTTACATATAGAGAGTCATTCGTCATTAACTTACCCATGGTTCCCTTGCCCTCGTCAATTCCTTGAAGTAGACCATTTACATTGGTTAATGTTGTTTGCAATGTTTTTACAGTTCCTCCAAGATTGGCACTTACAAGGGTATCGGATACTTTTGAGAAGTTTTCTGTAACCTTCCTTGTATTTTGAATCGTCATGTCAATATTTACCTTACTAGAATCCACCAGCTGATTTAAAGAACTTAAAGTATTATTCATCGAAGAGACAGTCGTTTCAAAACCTTTAAGTGTTCTCTTAAAACTATTTCTCGTTGAAGTATCTAGTACATCGTTCAAAGCGATTAACAGAGAATCTGCTTCTATAATTACTCGCTCTACTTTTGATTTTAGTGGGTTTAATGACTGTCCTACTGAGGTGAAAATATCTGATTCTACTTCACCTTTTAAGTAGTCTCCAGATACTGCCATATCTCCTTCATAATCTGGTAAGATCGCTAGCGATTCTCCTCCTATTATACCTGTAGAATATATCTTAGCTATGCTATTTTTTGAGAACTGAAAATCGTCTTCCATGGTAATTTCCACCACCAACATTCCTCTTTTTTCAGGGTCAGTATTAAAGGTTATATCTGTTACTTTCCCTACTTGCAAACCATTAATACTTACCGTGCTTGTTTTATTTAAACCGCGAATGTTTTTATACTCAATGTAGAAAACTCGTGCGTTTGCTTCTAGAAGATTTTGACCTTTTAAAAAGTTAAAACCCCAAACAAACAGTGCAATAATAATGATTGCTATGATACCCGTTTTTACTTCTCTAGACATGACTATTTTTTTGTCTCTACAATATTACTAATATTTTCCTCAGTATATTGTTTTTCATGTATTATTTCAAAGCCTCAGAAATACTTACTTTCTTCCCATCTTTGAATGCAGCAATAAATGCAGATTTATACCCTTTCTTTTTGGTCTTTCGAAATGATGATTTTGCTTCACTGTAATTAGAAGTGTTTCCGTAGTAGTATTTGTAGTAGCGTCCCACTTTCACTCTTTCTACATTTCTTAATCCTCGGAAATTGTATGATTTTGTTGCAATTCTTTTTTTACTGGAGGCGATTTGAACTTTAAAAACTACACTACTCTCTTCCACATCGTCTTCTATTACTGGTGTATCTATGTCGGCCAGAATTTCATCACCATTGACACTAACTGTATTTAATTTTAGTTGGTTGATGTAATTGTTAATGGAAGAAGTAATCACTGCTGCCATTTGCTTTTGCCCTCTTTTTGAGTTTAGATATCGACCTTCGCTTTTATTTGTCAAAAATCCTAACTCAACCAGAACACTTGGCATGTACGTCTGATGCAATACAACAAACCTTTGCTGTTTTACGCCACGACTTTTTCTCTTTAGTTTATTTTTAAATCCTTTTTGGAAGGAGCTGGCAAGTGCCAAGCTTTTGTCTAAATTTTCCTCTTGTACCAGAGACAAACCAATTTTAGATTCAGCAGAGTTGTTGAAATTCTTGTATCGTTCCTTGTAGTTTTTTTCGAATTTAATTACGGAGTTTTCCTTTTGCACAAACTCCTGAGCTACTTTAAAGTTTTTATTATTTGCACCCAGACCAAGCACAAAGCTTTCTGTACCATATGCATTAGAGCTGTGTGAATTACAATGCACAGACACAAATAAATCGGCTTTTGCTTTGTTGGCAATATCTCCTCTTTTCCATAAGTCAATAAAAACATCAGTCTTTCGAGTGTAAACAACTTTAATATCTTTATTTTTTTTGAGCTGTTTACCGATTTCAAGAACCACTTTGAGTACAATATTTTTTTCCCTGTAACCGTTACCTACATTGCCGGGATCATGATCTCCGTGACCTGCATCAAGAACAACAATATATTTTTTGTTCTGTGCGTGAGATGTCATGTTGACAACCGATAAAAAAAGAATGAACAGAAGAAAAATCTTCCGTAATAACTTGGTATTAATTTTGCGGCTTAGCTTAGATTCTATCAACAAAATTTAATTAATTTTGGCGTTTCAAATTTGGTGCTTCAATTATTGAGCCATATTTTTAACTCGTACACAAAAATAGCATATTAAATATTGCAATCAAATACGTCTCGCATACTACTTCTTTTACTGCTATTTTGCGCATTGAGTGTAAGATCACAAAATACCAATTCTACAAGAAAGGACAGTGTAAAAGTTGTTCAAAAGACAGATACGCTTAATCTTGCGAAAAAGGATACTCTAAAACCGAAAGAGTCTATTCTTGACTTGATTACTCATACGGCTGTAGGCTATACCAAACAAAACGCTAAAAACAAAACAGTTACATTCTATGATAAGGCTCAAGTTACGTATACAGATATCGACCTGAAAGCTGGGATTATTATCGTAGACTATCTGAAAAACACCATGTTTGCCAAGGGAATTAAAGACTCTACTGGCTATGTACAAAGACCCGTTTTTAAGCAAGCAGATCAGGAGTCTGAACAAGATTCAATGATTTATAATTTCAAGACCAAACGAGCTATTATTTATGGGATTAAAACCAAACAAGAGCCTGGGATGTTTGTTCTAGGAAACAAAGCAAAAAGAGTGAATGATTCGACTATTTACATGCGTAAAATTCGGTTTACCACATCCGACAAGAAAATTCCTGATTACTATATTGGCGTTAATAAGGGAAAAGTGGTACCCGGAAAAAAGATTGTTGCTGGATTGAGTAATTTGGTCATAGCTGATGTTCCCACACCTGTTTTTTTACCTTTTGCTTATTTTCCGATTGGTCAATCAAGAAACTCAGGGTTTATCATTCCAACTTTTAACACCAACGCAGGTTCTTCTAGAGGTATTGGTATTCAAAATGGAGGGTATTATTTTGCGGTTAATGATTATGTGGATTTAGAGATATTGGGTGATGCTTTTTCTAACGGAAGTTGGGGATTACGGACTCGTTCTCTGTATGTACAGCGATATCGATTTTCGGGAAATTTTAATTTGAGTTTTGAAAAAATTATTCAGAGTACCAGAGGATTTGACGATTTTTCTGAGGCAACGAATTTTAACCTACAATGGACACACAGAAAAGATCCTAAATCAAGCCCCAATTCAAATTTTACAGCATCGGTAAATTTAGGTAGTAGTCAATATTTCAGGCAATCGATTAATGAATTAAATCAGTCTAGCTTTTTATCCAACACCTTTAACTCTTCGATTTCTTATCAGAAGACTTTTGTGGGTACTCCTTTCAACATGAGTGTGAATGCTACGCACTCTCAAAACACAAACACCAATATTATTACCATGACACTGCCTTCGCTGCAGTTAAACATGAATAGGATTTATCCGTTTGCAGGAAAGGGAGGAGTTAAAAGAAATCCAATTCAGAATATTGGATTGAACTACAATATGCAGGGTGTATACCAGATTAACACGACAGAAGATCAGTTTTTCAAATCTGAAATGTTTAAAACAGCTAGGTCGGGAGTTGTTCATACCGCAGACGCGAACACAAACGTTACCGTTTTGAGGCATTTTACATTATCGCCAAATGTTCAGTATCGAGAGGTTTGGAATTTTGACTATGTAAACAAAACCTATGACAATGCAGCAAATGCGGTTGTCACGGATACGATAAGAGGTTTTCGATCTTTTAGAGAATATAGTACAAGTTTGTCTCTATCTACAAATATTTATGGTGACTTCACCTTTAAAAAAGGACGTTTAAAAGCGATTAGACATACTGTAAGACCTTCTGTTTCATTTTCTTACAGACCTGATTTTGCTGCAAGGCATAATTTACAAGTGAGACAGAGCGCTGATCCTAATGATTTACTAACCTATTCACCATTTGAGCAAGGAGTGTATGGACGACCTACATCTGGCACAAGCGGAAGTATTGGAATTAGTATTAATAATGTTTTGGAAGCCAAGGTTGCTCCTAAAGATCCCGATAGCGATGAAGAGTACGAAAAAATAATGCTTCTCAACAACTTAAACATTAGTACTTCATATAATATCGCAGCAGATAGTTTACGATGGTCTAACATTACATTAGCAACAGGAGTTCGTTTATTTAAGGATAAGTTGGCGATTAATTTTAACGGCTCTTTTGATCCCTATCAGGTAAATGCTAGTGGGGTACGTATTGACGAGTTTAATTCTTTCCCAAGATTGGCATTGGCAAATGTTACGGCAAATTATACGATTTCTAGTAGTGACTTTAGTAAAGATAAGAAGGATGATAAAAAGTCAAACTCAGGAAACGGGAATCAGGATACTCCAGATGTTTTAGGAGCTGGTATTGATCCCTCAAATCGATTTGCAACCAATCCCAACAGTCCTCAAAATAATCAACCTGAAGAAAAAGAAGCCACTTTATACCGATCTTCTTTACCGTGGAGGCTCAATATGGCCTATACTGCTTTGTACACAAATAATGGTATCAGTAATATTGGAATTAGTACACATACCTTAACTTTTGGAGGAGACATTGAACTCACTCCCAAATGGAAAGTTGGTTTCTCTTCTGGCTATGATGTCATTAATGGAGGTTTCTCGTATACTCGATTGAATTTCTCTAGAGATTTAGACAGTTGGCGTTTCAATTTTAACTGGGTTCCTTTTGGATTGAATCAGTCTTATACATTTTTTATTGGCGTGAAATCTTCAATTCTTAGCGACTTAAAATACGATCAAAACAGGCCTCCAAACAGGGTGTTGTTTTAATGTAGCAATGATCTAATGTAAAATGATTTAATGAAACAATAAATTAATGTGGTGATGAATCAATGTAACTAACAGTGTAATAATAACTCAATCATTTAATTTTGTGGAGTTGATTTTGCAATAACCTATCCTCATATTTTATAACTTTATAAACTTTCAAACTCATTAGCATGAAAAAAATTATACAAACATCCAAAGCTCCAGCACCTATTGGTCCATACAACCAAGCCATCTTATCTGGAAACACTTTATATACTTCTGGTCAAATTGCCATCAACCCTGAAACTGGAGAACTAGAATTAGGAAGTATTCAAGAAGAAACAACATTGGTTATGGAGAATATGAAAGCTGTATTAGAAGCTGCGGACATGACTTTTGAGAATGTTGTAAAAACTTCCATTTTTATTTCTGACATGACTAATTTCTCAGAGATCAACAAAGTATATGGTTCTTATTTTAATGAAGCCACCGCACCAGCAAGAGAAACCGTAGAAGTTGCCAATTTGCCAAAATTTGTGAATGTAGAAATTAGCATGATAGCTATTAAAGGTTGATTCTTGCAGAGTTTCTTTTAATTCTTATTGATAAGACGAAATACCTCCATTAACATTTCTTTTTGGGTCTTAAAAAACTAATTACAAGCAACAAATTAATATCTGTAAACCACTGCATTGATGTTCATTCCAGCTCCTACTGAGGCAAGGATAATTACATCTCCTTTTTTTACTTCTTGGTCTTGAATGTTTCCTTTTAAAACAAGATCTAACAGTGTGGGCACAGTAGCTACAGAACTATTCCCTAATTTGTGAATACTCATGGGCATAATTCCATCTGGGGTCGGTTTTTTGAACAATCGAAAAAAACGTTTGATAATGGCTTCGTCCATCTTTTCATTTGCCTGATGAATAAATACTTTCTTTACTTCATCTATAGAAATCCCGCTTTTATCCAATGCTGACTTCATTGCTTTGGGCACATTGTTTAAAGCAAATTCATAAATCTTTCGTCCATGCATTTTAATGTACCTCACATCTGGATCTTCATTTTTGCTGTATGAATTTCCAAAGAACAAAAAATAGGCTTCCTCCTCAGCAAACGTCTGTGTAGCATGACTTAAAATACTCGATTCATCTGTATCGCTTTTCTCTACAATGCAAGCACCAGCACCATCACTGTAAATCATAGAATCTCTATCGTGTTTATCTAATACACGAGACAGGGTTTCAGCTCCAATCACCAACACTTTTTTTGCAATACCTGATTTAATGAATGCTTGCGCCTGAATAACACCTTCTACCCAGCCTGGGCAGCCAAATAAAATATCATAAGCTACACAGTTAGGATTCTTTATCCCCAATCGATATTTTACTCTAGTGGCTAAACTGGGAAGAATATCACTTTGAATAGCAGCAGATTTTACATCACCAAAATTATGTGCCAAGATAATATAGTCTAATTCCTCTTTATCAACCCCTGCATCTTCAATGGCTTTCAAAGCTGAAAAATAAGCTAAATCTGAGGTATTGTACTTTTTATCTGCATATCTTCTCTCCTCAATTCCTGTGATGGCTTTAAACTTTTCTATAACAACTTCATTTGAGCTTGGAATTTCAGTACCATCTGTATTTAAAAATCGGTGGTTTAAAAACTTTTGATTTTCTTTTTTTATGATTGGTATGTATGAGCCTGTACCTGTAATCTTTGAGAAATTCATACTTAGAATGGTTGTTTTATTGTCTCAGCCAAGAGGTTTAATACCCAAAAGCTACCTCAAAATTAAAATTTTGCCTTCTGTTCAATGCATTGTGTGCTTCTACCGAGGTAGTTTACCCGCTATGGATAAATAAACAACAAATTATTCATTTCAAGAATTTGATAAGTCTATATTTTACGATGCTCAACCTATCCGTTTTTATATAAATTCATTTTTAGTTGCATGACCATAGCAATAGATTTTGCTCTTGTTTTCATCAAATCAGATTTTGAACCCAGAAATAAATGGTCAGTAGTCTCTGTTAAATAATGAAGCCATAGACGGAAATGATCTTGCTTGAATGAAACCTTTTTAGAAAAATTCAAATGTTTTTGCATGACATTCCGATCATATTTTTGAGTGTCAAATAAAATATCTTCCCAAAAATCAACAATACCTTCTAGATGATGTTCAAGGGTTCCTGTTTCAACCATTTCCTTAAAAAAAGGAAATAGATGTTCATCCAAAATAAGTTTTTCGTAAAAATTTGAAATAATTAGTTTGATGTCTTTTCTCTCTGTAATATCTCTCTTCATTACAAATAAGAACTATCGAAAGAAAAAGGAAGTAAGGAAGTTATGGATTCTACTTTAACAACTTTACCAACTTCGCCCATGAATAAAACCTCCACTGGTGCTTGTTGATTCAGTTCGTACTCTAGCATGGTTTGTCTGCAAGCTCCACAAGGGCCTACGGGTTTGTCTACTGTTTTATTTGAAGACTTGGCTGTAATGGCTATTTTCTTAATTTTTTGATTAGGATACGAAGTTGCTACTTTCCATATAGCAACACGCTCAGCACACATTCCTGAAGGATAAGCTGCATTTTCTTGATTGCTACCAGTAATGACATTTCCATCCTTTAGGAGAATGGCAGCACCTACTTTAAATTTCGAATAAGGAGAATAAGAGTCTTGTGTTGCTTCAATAGCAGATTCCATCAGCTTATAATCCTCTTCTGAAAGTTCCTTCATGTCATTATACAACAATCCTGAACTAGAAAGGTTGATTTTTTTCATATGAATTCTTTCAATGAAACCCTCGCAAGGGGATTAAACAAAGCTAAGCAAATCTATTTAACTAAAGTTAACTAGCTTGTATGAATAAACACTTACAATCTTATATTTTAATAATCATCGTAAATCTCTCCTAAATCAAATGATAGAGAAAAACGAAGTGAGTTCTCTAGGGGATTATTTACATCAGATGAATTGATCAAATATGATAAATCAATATTTAATGCGTTGGTCTTAAAACCAGCTCCCATGGTAAAAAATTGTCTATTTCCTTTATCTGGGCTTTCGTGAAAGTATCCTGCTCTTAAGGCAAAAGCATTGTTATATAAATATTCAGCCCCTAGTGCGTAAGTAAATTCTTTTAGCTCTTCGCTAAATCCTCCTGGAGCGTCCCCAAATGATTGAAAAATTCCACCAATGAAACCTACATTATCATCTTTCCCACTCACAATATTTCCGCTAGCATCTCTAACTGGTGGAGTGGGCACCAATAATTTGGTAAATTCTGTATTTACAGAAACAATGTTATAATCGTCCAGAATAAAATCAAATCCTCCACCAAACTTTAAATTTGTAGGGATAAAATCTTCTCTACCTGGAACATAAGAAACCTTAGGTCCAATGTTCGTAATATTAAATCCAAATCTCCATCTACCGTTAAATGTTCCGTAATTTTCTTCGTAAGATTGGTAATATCCAGAAACATCAACTGCAAAAGAATTGATCGGTTGCAAGGTTGTATTAGTTCCAGTGAAAGCCAAGTTAGATCTGAAAAAGCGACCGCTAACTCCCATAGAAAAAGTCTCACTTAGTTTCAACGCATACGTTCCAGAAATAGCAAATTCGTTAGGTTTAATATTGGTAAAGTTTACACCATCCTCTGTCAACTGAATATCTCCAAGAGAAAAATAACGAAACTCTACACCGTATGCAGACTTTTCACTAGTTCTTCTGATATATGAAGCACTACCTATGAAGATATCATTTGTTAAATTTCTAAGCCAAGGTGAATAATTCACACCAATCATTACTTCTCTACCACCAAAAGCTATTTTAGAAGGGTTATGAAAAAGGGAGTTAGCATCTGCAGAAGTGGAAACCCCAACATCTCCCATTGCTCCTGCTCTAGCGTCAGGAATGATCAATAAAAATGGAGTTGCAGTAGTTATTCCTCCTGTCTGTGCAGTATTGACTTGTCCAAAAGTCTGATTAGCTCCTAAAAGGCAAGCTATCAATAAAAATCCTATTTTTTTCATATGGTTTAGTTTCCTATTTAAACGCAAATATCTGTATTTATTATAATATGACTAATTTTTCATATTTCTCTGATGATATATTGCTAACGGTTGATTTCACTTTTAATTTATATACATAGACCCCTTTCCCTATCTGGTTTCCAAAATCATCCAAGCCATTCCAAGCGATACTTCTAGACAAATTACCTGTTGTTTGTACTGACTGGTTAATTGTTTTTACTAGCTTTCCTGAAACTGTGAATATTTGGACCTGTACTTCTAGGGACTCGTTTGGTTTGTTATGGCTGAACCAAAATTCAGTGTAATTTACAAACGGATTCGGATAATTCAAAACATTATCTAAGGTTAATGTGGTATCACTTACTACAACGAAATTAATCATTGCTTCCGAGGAGTTGTTATAAGTATCCCATGCTTTTAATTTTAATGTATGGGGTCCGACAGCTAAATCTCGAAAACGAAATGTAACTCTTCCATTGGTAAAATCGTTTAATTCTGTCTGATAAAAATCATTCAATACAATAGGATTCGATTCATCGCCATCTAAAATAGCTACAATATCATGATCTACCGCAGTCACAGAAGTGTTAATCCCACTAATGTCCGATAATCTAGCAATAAGATTCGGAGATTGATTTGTATTACCTCCATCCAAGAACGATTCATCGTTCATAAATAGTTGAATTACTGGACCTACAGTATCTTCAGGTGCATTGTTGTTAATTCCCCCTACTACGACATCACTGTTAAAACCAGCTCTATCTGAAACTGTATTTTCAGCATAGAAGCTTAGTTTCCCTTTACCAAAAGCAACCCTAATGTCTCTCGGCACGATAAATTCAAAATTAAAATTCCCATTTTGAACTGTTGATTTCCCCCTAAAAAGCTTACTCTCTTGTGAATCAAATGTAATGGTAACTCCAAAATTATTATTATCTAACGTTGTTCTATCAATGGGTTTGTCAAATACAGAAGTAGAAATGGTTCCATTAAAACCGTTTAGAGTATTGTTGGAGTTGTCTGTAACTACTCCCTCAAACCGAACTCGAGAAAGTGCTTTTAGTGTATCTAACGATTGAGTAATATCTATGCCATTCATTTTCGTAATTCGCACATTTGGTTGTGGAATTGCTAATTTCTTTGCTGGATCTCCGAAGTAATAAATGAAGAATTTCTGAAAGTTTGTGAAATTATTTTTCGTAGCTGCCAACGACTCTGCAATGGTTAAATCTTCATTATTAAATTCGAGAAGAATTTTCATTAAATTCTCATTAAAGCTTTGACCAACACTAATAAAAACTTCCCTTGTAGTAGAAATCATTGAGGCTGCTCCTCCACTAGTACTCTTAAAAGTAAGCTCACCAGCAGTAATACGATTGGGGTTATCAAATCTAGAATATTCACAAGTTACCGTTATAAATAACGGTAGGATATTTTTGTTCTGGAATGCTTGCACTTGAGGAATGTCCAAAAAACGCTCTCTTCCAAATCCATCTTCTCCACCATGTCCAAAATAATCGAAAATCAACGTTCCTGTTTCCATTGCGTTTGTGATTGCCTCTTGTACCGCTGGATACCTCTCTCCACCAGAAGAGTTCTGCTGCGGAAAAGCATCGGCATAAATCTTGTTGACATTCATTACAGGTTTGTTTGCCTTAATGTCATCGGCGATTCTCTCTACGCCAGATTGAATAGTAATATCTGAATTGGCATCGATATCATCTGCAACAAGAGTTACCGTATTCCTCCAATCTCCTAATGAAGATGTTTGGTAATAACTCAATATTTTATCTACAACTCCAGTGGCTTCTTGAACCGTAGATACAGGAACTCTTCCCGTAGCAACATCTAATGTATGAGAAGACAACATGGTTCCCTCATTGGGTTCTAACATTGCAAAGAAGTCATCTGTAACATACGAAAAAGCCAGATTGTAACTTTGTATGGATTCAAAAACAGGGACTATATTATTATTGTTGGTAATACGATCTTTGTAATCATAAGACGAATCTCCAAAAAAGCATACGTACCTTAATTTTCTTTCTGCTGAAGTATTATTGTCGTAGATATATTTAATAAAATCACGAATTCCAGTGATGTCTGGAGAACCTGAAGAAAACTCATTGTATATGTCATTGATAGTAACAACCTGTACAGTTAAATTTGAATTAGCAATGTGATAATCTGCTAACTTTTGTGCAGCACCAGTTAACTCATTACTGGTGATGATCAAGTAATTTACATCCTGTAGTTGGTGAATATTTTGATTGACTACTTTTGAATTTTGTACTGTTTTTGGAATGTAAAAATTATTGCTATTTAAAACAACATATTCTTTAAGCGTTCCCCCATTTGCCTTAAAACCAAAAATCCCCCCAGTAGATTCATTAGTGATAGATGTAACATTGATTGGATCAGACACATCCCAAATTTGAGAAATATTTGTAGCATTCTGTATTTGGTATTCAACAATTCCAGTAGCATTTGCCGCTTCAAAACTTCTAAAGGAAAATTGTGAATTTCCAGCTGCAAGCTGCTTTTTCCCTACAATCTCTATATAGTCCAAGTAAGCTCTAGCTGACGGGTTTCCACCATTATTGTAGTCTAAAGTAACATTGACCACATTAGATGAATTACTTACTGAACTGGTTCTTAACTGATCTGAGGCTAGTGTTAACGATCCAGAAATGACGGCATTAAAATTCAGTGTAAATAAACTTTGACTATTGACACTCACATTCATTGAAGAGGTCAATCCTGAAATGGCTACCGCTCTCGTGGTGACACTTATGTTCTCATTTGGCACGGCATTGGGAAAGGGTATTTCAAAAGTTTGTTGATTTTGAACACTAAAATCTTCTCCTAGCCACTTTCTTCCTGCAGCAAAAAGATTTATGTTTTCTTTTTCATAAAAAATATAATCATCAAAAGTCGTAATCTGACTCGTGGCGGCTCCAGAAACAGGCGGCGCACTTTGTATTCTTTTACCATCAATATTGTTCACTGTGATGAAATAATACGCTTTATCTGAATAAATATTCTGTCTATGCTGAGCAGTACCAGCAGATGTATTTACTGTCCAGTCATGCGGTCCTTTTGCATAAAATAAAATGTAATCATTTGCATCAAATGAATTGTCATTTTCTCCTTCAATAAAAATTGCGTTCTCTTGGAGGTCTTGATACCTAAAATCTGAATTCAATTCAGGTAATAGATTTCCTCCGTTACCATAGATGTGGATTTTTTTAGGGTTTAAATTTGTAGTATTTACTCCTATTTGCTGCAGCAATGTTCTATCTATTCGAAAAACTCCAGTAGTATCAACAGAAAATTTATACCAATCACCATTTCTCAAAACACTATTAATTTGCTGTGAATAAGAGAATAATGATTGAAGAAAAAGAAATACAAAAAAGAATCTCTTTGCCAACTTTATCATATCCCAAATAACGTAAATAAAATGCATATATTTTAGAGTTACACGGGTATTCATAATAAAAAAAGAACATCGTCGTTATAAAGTCAGAAAGAACTACTTGTTTTAGAGTATTAAAATTAACTATTCATCTTGTGCGATACTATTTTTATTGTAAATTGCAAAGCTGAAACAAAACCCTAAATATTTAAAATAAGACATGAGAAACTTATTTAAATTGAATTTACTTTTATGTTGCGGAGCTATTTTATTTAGCAGTTGTAAGTCATCGGTGAGTAAAAATAAATCTTCTCTAACTGGATGGAATTTTAATGATCCTAAATATGGAAATTATATAAAGGGAACTGCATTTCAAGGGCAAAAACCGCCAGACGGTATGGTAGCTGTTGAAGGAGGAACATTTACAATGGGACAAGTGCAGGATGACGTGATGTTTGATTGGAATACTACTCCCAGACAAATGCATGTCCGCTCTTTCTATTTAGATGAAGCAGAAGTTACAAATTCTGAATACCTGCTTTATTTGCAGGTTACTAAGGATATTTTTCCACCGGAAGACAATAGATACAAAAACATTTATACTTCTGCCCTTCCAGATACTTTAGTTTGGAGAAGCAGTTTAGGTAATACGGATTTACTATCTGAAAATTATTTACGACATCCAGCCTATTCAGATTACCCTGTTGTTGGGGTAAGTTGGTTGCAAGCTGTTCAATATTGTAAATGGAGAACTAGTGCTGTAAACTTGAAAGCTTTAATCGACAAAGGGGTATTAACCAATGTCTTAGAAAACGATACAATAAGAAATTACTTTGATACTGATTTGTATCTAGAAGATCCTTATCGCTTATTTGATGGTGACTCTACTGTATACAAAAGAGGATTACCAAATAACAAGAGAAGAAAAAAGGGAGAGGCTAGACCAGCTAAAGGTAAGTTTACTGGTAGACATGTAACTTCTCAAGACGGTTTATTGACACAGAAATTTCGCTTGCCTACAGAAGCAGAATGGGAATATGCCGCAAAAGCTGTTGTTGAAAACAGAGAATATAACAATGTCAGAGGAAGAAAGAAATATGCATGGAATGGTAGATATACAAGAGATAAGTCGACACGATACAAGGGAGATCAGTTAGCTAACTTTAAAATAAGACAAGGTAACTATAGTGGTCTTGCAGGATGGAGTGAAGATGGTTCCGATATTCCAATTAAAGTAAAATCATACCCTCCAAATGCTTTTGGACTTTATGATATGTCTGGAAATGTCTCGGAATGGGTCGCTGATGTATACAGACCCGCTATTGATACCGAAGCCAATGATTTCAATTATTTTAGAGGGAATGTTTTTACCAAAAAATTAATTGATTCAACTGGGCAGGTAGTAATTATTGGTGATGGAGATAGAGCTCCAATTGTATATGACACACTTCCAAATGGTAAGATTGTTCCCGTAGAGCTTCCTGGTGGAATAAAGTACGTTCCTGTTACCAAAGACGATGCTTTCCTAAGACGCAACTATACAAAGTCTAATAATATTAACAAAAATGATGGTGACAAAAATTCAACTAGGTTTTATGACGATGAGGATGATCAGTTTGCAAGTCGCCCTAGAATGTACAATTCACCTCAAAACTCTAGAGATTCTATCTCTGGCAGAAAGAATGTATACGATCCTAACAAGAGGTTCACGCTCATTAGTAATGAATCGCGAGTTCATAAAGGTGGGTCATGGATGGATAGAGAATATTGGTTAGATCCTTCCCAAAGAAGGTATTTACCTGAGTATATGTCTACAAGCTATATAGGTTTTAGATGCGCCTCAGATATTGTAGGAGCACTTAACTATAAAAAGAGATTGGCAAGAAATCCATCCAGATAAAACAGATTTATAGATATTCCTAACCTCATTGAAAATTTTCAATGAGGTTTTTTTTATTTTTAAACTATGAATATTCAAGATTTATATAAATACTATTGCGAAAGTTATTTGGTAGATACTGACACTCGTAAGATTAGAAAAAACTCCATTTTCTTCGCTTTAAAAGGTGAAAACTTCAATGGAAACGCATTTGTACAGGATGCCTTAAAAAAAGGGGCTCGTTATTGTGTAATTGACGAACAAGAATTTTTCATTGAAGGAAAAACCATCTTGGTTGATGATGTATTAAAATCTCTTCAAAGTTTTGCAAACTATCATAGAAGGCAATTAAATCTTCCCATAGTAGCATTGACTGGCAGCAATGGAAAAACAACAACAAAAGAGTTAATCAACGAAGTTTTAAGCACTCAATATAGAACCAAAGCTACTGTTGGAAATTTTAATAATCATATTGGAGTACCATTAACTTTATTATCATTCAACCCCGAAACTGAAATAGGAATTGTAGAAATGGGAGCCAATCACCAAAAAGAAATTGAATTCCTATGCTCTATTGCCGAGCCTGACTATGGATATATTACCAATTTTGGAAAAGCACACTTAGAGGGATTCGGAGGGGTTAAAGGAGTTGTTAAAGGTAAATCTGAACTCTATCATTTCTTGTCTAAAAACTCCAAGACTATTTTTGTAAACGAGGATGATGAAAAACAAAAGGATATTACAAAAGGCATGAGTAATATTGTTTATGTGAATGATAAGGAAACAAAACTGCTAACTAAAAATCCTTTTTTAGAGATAGATTACAAATCAATAAAAATTAAAACTCAACTGGTTGGTGAATATAACTTCAAAAATATTAGAGCAGCGATTTCTATTGGTGATTATTTTAATATAGATTCCATAAATATTAAAAATGCTATTGAAAACTATATTCCTAAAAATAATCGCTCGCAAATTATAAAGTTGGGTACAAATACTATTTTACTTGATGCCTATAATGCCAATCCTTCTAGCATGGAAGCCGCTCTGAATAATTTTAATACGATAGATCATCCTCGAAAAATTGTTATTCTTGGAGATATGTTTGAATTGGGTTTTGAGGCTAGTACTGAACATCAGAACATCGCTAACCTTGCAAACAATCTTGATTTTCATAAAGTTTACTTTGTAGGAGAAAACTTTTTTAGCGTAAAAACTGGCAATAAGTTTTCGAATTTTGAAGAGTTCATCAATTTTTTCACCTCTAAAGCGATTCTTGACAGTTATTTACTCATAAAAGGTTCGAGAGGAATGGCTCTAGAGAGAGTTTTAAAATATATTAGTTAATATTTTCCCTATGATACTCTATTAAGTTATCGATCGGTCTTTGTACAATTCCTGTTATGGATAAAGCATGTTTATTTGCTACTTTCTCTAAAATGTCTCCAAAGTAATATGCAATAGAGCCGATAAAATATATAGGCGTTTCTTCACTAACGTGATAAGGAAGGACTCTACATTTAAAAAACTCTTGAAATCCTTTTTTAATTAACTTCTTTATATACTTATCTGTTTTAAACTCAAACATAAATCTTGCAAAAGATGCAAGATACATGTTAGGATTGGGCTGTCTGTACATATTAAACTTTATAGTATCAGCCTCCAAATCATACTGTTTTTCGAATTCAGCAGCTATTCTTTTAGGCATTCTTTTGTAATAGTAATCTCGTATCAACTGCTTTCCAAAATAATTCCCACTTGCTTCATCCATCAAACTATAACCTAAAGAAGCAACATTCATATGCATCTCATTTCCATCGTAATAACAACTATTTGACCCAGTACCTAAGATACATACCAACGCTGGATTATTTCCTGAGGAAGCATAAACTGCAGCTAACATGTCTTCTGCTATATGAAGCTCTGCATTGATGAAGATCGATTTCATAACATTATGCAGAATCATAACAGGTTTTGGAGTCCCACAACCAGCTCCGTAGAAATGTACTTCTTTTACTTCGTCTTTAACATTAAGCAATTGAAATGTATTTGTTATTCTGTTAGATAGCTCTTCCTCTGGAACAACTGCTGGATTAAGCCCTAAAGTTCTTACTCTAAAAAGTTCCTCCTTTTTATCATTTAAAGCTATCCAATCAACTTTTGTTGATCCTCCATCCGCTATTAAAATCATAATATTGATTTGAAAAAATCAAATATATCATAACAATATCTTATAAACAACACTATAAAAAAACTCAATCGTTTTCGATAACAAAAATTTTTTAAAAAATGATTAAGTCCTACATTTGTAGAAACAATTACAAATGTTCTTTTTAAGAAGAAAAAGCATTCCTTTAACAGAAATCTTTACAGAATCTTTTGTTGACATTCATTCTCATTTACTTCCAGGTATTGATGATGGGGCTAAAGATTTAGACCATAGCATTGACTTGATAAAAAAAATGTCTTCTTACGGAATAAAAAACTTTATCACAACACCTCACGTTTTAGGAGATGTGTATCCAAACTCTCCTGAAATTATTTTAAGTAAGTTAGATGAAGTTCAAAAAAGGTTGAAAGTAGAGGGTTTAAGCGATATAAAAATATCTGCTTCAGCAGAATATATGTTGGATGAACAATTTACTTCATTACTAGATAAAGATACTATTCTGCCTTTAAAGAAAAATTATATCCTAGTTGAAATGTCGTATTTTAATGCACCTGTAAACTTGTATGAGGTTTTATTTGAAATTCAACTGAAAGGATACAAACCCATTTTAGCGCATCCAGAAAGATATAATTTTTATCACAATGATTTTGAAAACTACTACAAACTCAAAAAATCTGGTTGTCTATTTCAACTAAATATGTTATCGCTAACTGATCATTACGGCAGCAACATACAAAAAGTTAGTAAAAAATTATTAGATTTAGGTTTGTATGACTTTCTTGGAACTGATACACATCATAGCAGGCATTTGGATTTGATGCTGAAGTTAGGAAATTTAAAACACAAAAAGATGCTAGAAAATCTAATTCAAAGAAATGCTATGTTTGAATAATTTACCTTATGAATTCCTCCAATTAAATATTTTTTTATACCAAGGTTTTTTAACTTCTACATATCCATATCCATAACCTCCATATCCACCATATCCATAACTTCCATAACCATAAGCTCTTTTGGGGTCTGTATTATTCAATACGATAGCCATATTTGCTAGTTTCTTTTCATTGTATAGTTCTTGTGGTACAGTCAACAGGCGTTTATCTAGATAGTTTGCTCTAATTACGTACATAAACATATCCGCATATTTACTTATGAGAAGTGTATCTGTAACTAAATTAATTGGTGCTGTATCTACTATTACTATATCATATTCTTGCTTTACTATAGAAAAAAGGTTTTCCACTCTTTTTGTCATAAGCAATTCCGCTGGATTAGGTGGTATTACTCCTGAAGCAATAATATCTAAACTCTTTATTTCGGGAATATTGAAAATAATATCATCAAGTGCAATTTCTTCATCTGTGATGTAATTTGTAATCCCTTTTTTATCAGGAACTCCTAAATACTCTGTTACTTTAGGGGCTCTTAAATCCATTCCCATAAGTAAAACTTTTTTACCTGATAATGCTAAAGTAGCTGCAATATTTATAGATAAGAAAGATTTTCCTTCTCCACTTATTGTAGAGGTAATAAAGATAGACTTACTCTGCTTTCTATTACCGGCTAATATAAAATCTAAATTAGTTCTTATTAATCGAAAAGCTTCAGCAGTACTCGATCTTATATCTCTACCTATGACAATTTTCTCCTTTTTAACTGACTTGGGAATACTACCTAAAAAAGGTATGGAAAGCTGGGATTCAATATCTTGCTTATTATGAATTTTTGTGTCTAACAGGTCCTTTATGTAAATCAAAATAAAGGGAACTAAAATTCCTAAAACTAATGCTGTCAAATAGATAATCCTCTTTTTAGGTGACACTGGTGCTTTTGAACTATATGCTACATCTACTATCTTAGCATTAGGTACTGTTACAGCTAAAGATATATCTGTTTCTTCTTTCTTTTTTAATAGATATTGATAAAGGCTACTAAAAATCTCTTGTTGTCTAGCAATATCTACAAAGCCTCTTTCATTATTTGGAATTGATTTAACTTTAGATAAAACTTTTACTTCTTCTTTTTTAAGCTGAGTAAGTTTTAACTCTAAAGATTTTGAAATGTTCGTCAAACTTTTTGTCAAAGAGGCACGAGTATTCTCTAGTTCATTTTCTATTTGAATTAAAACTGGATTCTTCTCACCTGCATTCGTTTTTGTTTGATTTCTCTGAGTAATCAGTTCATTGAACATCTGAATTGAAGCGGAAATAGCAACATTACTATCAAAACTGAGGCTAGTAGGGAGAAAATCGTATCTGGTTTCCTGTTTTTCTAAGTTTTTTTCAATCCATTTTGCTAAACTCAATTGAGTACGTGCTTCAATTATATTTTGATTCGTTTCTTTTAATGACTCTAGAGCTAATCGTGCTTCTACAGGTAAGCCTGTAAATCCTTTGTCGATTTTAAATTTCTTAACATCATCTTGTATAATTTTTAATATTTTTCCGACTGTATCTAACCTAGCATTAATAAATTGAATTGTCTTTTTGGAAACCTGATTTTTATCATTTACAGCATCAATGTTATATTGCTTTACTAGCTCATTTAAAATATCTTCTGCTTTTTCCCTTACAGGGTCAACTAAAGACAACATTAAAACACTTGAATTTTTATTAACTGGTGAAATATTAATTCTACTTCTGTAACTGTCAACTACGTAGTATTTTGGAAGAATTCTTACAATCACATTCGTTTCAATACTACGTATATCTAAGTTTTTCTCGATAATAAATTGCCCTAGATTATTAGAAATTAATTCTCCAAAAACATGAGAGGAAATAATCTTGTCTTCTTCATTTACAAAATCAAAATTTATTTTATCTTTTAATTTTATATTAAATATGGTATCTCTTTCATTAAATATTGAATTCTTTTTTAAAAAATTAATCTTAATTGGAGCTATTCTCCTGTAAACTTCACTTTGTATAACTCTGCCAGAAACGAAATAACTTATGTCTAAATTCAAAGAATCTACAACATTTCCAATTACTTTTCTAGACTTTAATATTTCAATTTCATTATCCGTATTGTTAAGCGAACTCCCTCCTACAATACCCAAATCTTTAAACGCCTCTAATTCCGCTGATAAACCTGCTTTTTTATTATCTTTTATTAATATAGAAGCAGTAGCAATATAACTAGGAGTAGAATATCTTAAATAGATATATGCAATGCAAATAGATAAAATTACACCTAAAGCAAACCATTTCCAATATCTTAAATATCTCTCAATCTCTGCTCGAATATTTATACTATCTCCTTGATTACCTATTTGATTAGACAAATAATTTTGATTTTGTAGCATAGGACTATCTTGTTAAGACTGCTATTAAAGAAATGATTATTGATCCAATTGACACAAATAAACCTGTATTTTGGTTAAATGCTGCTGATTGGGCCTTTGCATTATTGGGCTCAACATATATGAGGTCATTTTGTTGCAAATAATATACTGGTGAAGTAAAAGTTTTATTAGAGAGAAAATTAATATTATAAACTTTTTTTTGACTATTTTCTTCTCTAATAACTTTTACATTATTTCTTTGAGCAGAAATATTAAAATCTCCTGCTAAACCTATAGCTTCAGCTATCGTGATTCTTTCATTTGGTATGGTATAAGTACCTGGCAATCTAACATCTCCCGAAACTGTTATCTTATAATTAATAATTCTTATATTAATTGTAGGCTTCTTCACATAATCCGGGTCTAACTTTTCTTTGATCATTTCGATGGCTTTTTCTCTAGTTAGCCCCCCCAATTTTAATCTCCCTAGAATAGGAAAATCTATTTCTCCTTTCGAATCTACTAAATATGATTGTTGAATTGGTTGCCCTACTGCTGCATCTGCTGTAGCCGAGAAAGTCACAAATGGTAAGTTAAAAGGAGCTACAGATTTAATATCCTGAGCTGATATTGTAATTTGTAATAAGTCATCAGGCTTAAAGACTGTTTTATAAGAATTTGACACTAATAACTGATCAATCTCATCATATTGAAAACGGGTAATTTTCTTTTTAGAAACACAAGAGCATACAATAATTAGAAGTACACTAAGGTTAAATATTTTTTTCATTAAACTATAAAGTAGAATATAGGACGAAAATACATTTTTTAGTACTAACTTATAGAAACTTTTTTATCTAATTTTTCATAAATAGAATTGTTTGATATGAATTCAGGGACAATTTGCTTCATTAGTAAAACATTATCATGATTTCCATTATAGTTATCGTTTGAGCAAAGTTTTCCTATACTTATTTTAACTCCTCTGTAATCTAATTCTTTTACTTTTACTATTAGGATTTTTTCGTTATATGTTGGAATTGTGTTTTCTCCATTTGCCAACAGCTCCTCATATAATTTCTCACCTGGCCTCAAACCAGTTATTTGAATATCTATCTCATCAGGATATTTAAAACCTGATAATTGAATCATCTTTCTTGCAATCTCAAATATCTTTACTGGCTGCCCCATATCGAAGATGTAAACTTCACCTCCTTTTCCCATACTTCCAGCCTCTAGAACCAAATCACATGCCTCAGGGATTGTCATAAAATATCTAGTAATTTCTTTATGAGTTACTGTTAGTGGACCGCCTTTTAAAATTTGTTTTTTAAATAAAGGGATAATAGATCCATTTGATCCTAAAACGTTCCCAAACCTAGTAGTAGTGAATTTTGTCTTATTAGATTCCTTATCCAAACAGCTAATGTAAAGTTCTGCAATTCGTTTCGTTGCTCCCATAATACTTGTAGGATTCACAGCTTTATCGGTAGAAATCATAACAAAACGTTCAACCTCATATTTAACAGAGATATCTGCAACTATTTTAGTTCCTTGTACATTTGTTTTTAAAGCCTCATAAGGATTACATTCCATCAAAGGGACATGTTTATAAGCGGCTGCATGAAAAACCTTATCAGGTTTATAAATATCAAATATTTCATCTATTCTTGTTTTATCTGAAATATTGGCAACAATACTTACTATATTTTTTTTCTTATTAAGAACTAACTCTTGCTGTATATCATATAAAGCAGATTCTGCTTGATCTATGAGAATCAATTGTTTGTATTTATATCTCGAAAGTTGTCTAGAAATCTCGGAACCGATTGAACCTGCAGCTCCTGTAATTAAGATAATTTTATTGTTTATCTCTCTTTCAACTATAGGATTTGTTATTCTAATTGGAATTCTATCCAATAAATCTTCTATTTTAATTTGTTGAATTTGACTTACTTGTAAATCTCCTCCAATCCATTTCTCAAGGGGTGGTATGATTTTCACATTGAGCTTCATCTCAATGAGATTATCTGTAATTTTAAGTAGCTTACTAGAATCGATATTTTGAATAGAAATAATAACTTCTTTTATTGAGTTTTTCTCTAAAAAACTTGTATTTAAATCTTTTCTATGGTAAATTTTTACCTGATTAATTTTTTTACCAACTTTATTTATATCATCATCAACAAACCCAACAATATTATAGTTTATTTTTCCATCTTTTCTTAATGCTTCGTAAGTAATCAATCCTGAATCTCCAGCACCATAAATCAGTACATTAGTAGTTTCCTGTAGTTTATTTGAAATCATTTGATAGAAGGCCTTAAAGACAAATCTAGAAATGGTTAATATAAATGTATTTACAAAATAATGGATAATAACTATTGAAATAGGAATCTTGTAGCTACCAAGAATATCAAAAAAACGAAGAAACGAGACAATTGTAGTAATTATAGATGACATCAATAAAGTTCCAGTAAATAAATTGGAGATATCCCTTTTACTTGTATGCCTTATAATACTTTTATATGACCCCACTACTAAAAATGATAATAAAGCGATAGAGATTACTAGTGGAACCTGATACATTAAAAGTGTTATATCAAAATCAAAAGTTGCATCGAATCTTATAAAATATGCAAAAATGAAAGATATCCCAACTAAAGTAATATCTATTGCAAGTATTACCCATTGAGATGGGTACTTATTGAGTTTGGACAGAAGGTAATTTTTTATCATACTACCTATATTGAGAGAATTTAATATACATTTTTTTACTCAGCTCAATAATGTTAATTTATAACTAAGTTATAAACAATTCTAATACTTTTTTTATTCTTTGTTTATCCGGATCTGTTAAATTAGAACCTGATGGAAGACACAATCCCTTTTTAAAAAGTGTTTCAGCTATTATTCCTCCATAATAAAAGCTATTTCTAAATACCGGCTGCATATGCATGGGTTTCCACAAAGGTTTCGATTCTATATTCTCTCTTTCTAATGCTAATCTAATATTTTCTCTATTAAAACCAGTTACCTGCTCATCTATCACTATACAACTTAGCCAGTGATTAGAGTAATAATCTTGATTTGTTTCTGAAAATATTTTTATTCCATTAACATTTGCGAAAACCTGTTGATAGAAGCAATGATTTACCCTCCTTGAATTAATGTGATCGTCTAATACTTCCATCTGACCACAACCAATACCTGCCAGTACATTACTCATTCGATAGTTATACCCAATAGTAGAATGCTGATAATGAAGGGCAGTATCTCTAGCCTGAGTCGCTAAAAAAACGGCTCTATCCTTGATTTCTTTTTTATTAGTAATTAATGCTCCTCCTCCAGAGGTAGTAATAATTTTATTACCGTTGAATGACAAAATCCCAAAATCCCCATAAGTTCCACATTGTTGTCCTTTAAATTTGGAGCCAAGTGCTTCTGCAGCATCCTCTATTAATGTTATTTGATACTTTTCAGCTATATTAGAAATTTCTCCAATCTTAGCAGGCATACCATATAAATGAACAACTATTATCGCTTTAGGCTTTTTCCCTTTTTTTATGCGATCTTCTATAGCTAATTCTAAAGCTAGAGGGCACATATTCCATGTTTCTTCTTCACTATCTATAAAAATTGGCTTAGCCCCCTGATATAGTATTGGGTTTGCTGATGCAGAGAATGTAAAGGACTGACAAATAACTTCATCTCCTTTATCTACCCCTGATAATATGAGTGCTAGGTGAATTGCTGCTGTTCCCGATGAAAGGCATGCTACATATCTATTATGTAACCCCAGATATTCTTCTATATCTTTTTCAAACTTTGTCACATTAGACCCCTGTGGAGCTATCCAATTTGTTTCAAAAGCCTTTTCTATATATTTCATTTCTTTACCGCTCATATGAGGAGGTGAAAGCCAAATTCTATTACTCATATAAAATGGATTTTGAAGTATCTATTTGGTATTGGATTCTAATTTCTATTTCTTAATGTAAATTCAAAAAAAGACTTTTATAATCGTATTGAATATAATTCTTAAATCATAACAGATATTTCTATTGTCGTAATATATTAAGTTTAACTTATTCTTTCTTAAATATAACCACTGATCAAAAATAACGTTATCTATTTTTATATTTTTCTCTTTTAGTATATCTTCATTATAAAAATATAAACTAGCTAATCCCGTCATACCTGGTTTAATTTCAAATAATTTATTAGGATATTCTTTATGGAAACTAAAATAATCTACGGTTTCTGGTCTTGGTCCAACAAAGGACATATCACCTATAAAAACATTTATAAGCTGTGGTAGTTCATCTAATTTGTACTTTCTTATAAATTTTCCATAAAAATTTTTTTCTCTCTCAAAACTTTCTGGTAGAGATCTAATTTTATAAATATTAAACTCTCGTCTGTTCTTGCCTAATCTTTTTTGAATAAAAATACCATTACACCTGTAGTAAAATGAAGATATTAAGAATAACAGTAGAATTAACCACAAAAGTAGTACCAGTAAAAATGATGATAATAGTATTTCAAAAATTCTTTTCAGCAAAATAAAAACTTGAATCTCTCAAAATTTAGAATATTGAGCTTCCTATATAAAGTATTCTTGAGTGGTTATTAGAAAAAAAGTATGCGTATTTTCTTAAGTTTTTGGTTAAATGCTAACTTATATTGATTCTCTAAGCCTTTACTCCGAAATCTAAATAAGCTAGTGATAACAAACAGAAAATTTCTAAGCCTAACTTTTCGACGTTTATTAGCATAAGTTTTATTCATTCCGAAGAACATAAGCAAGAATGATGATGTAAAAAAGAAGAGCACAAAAATTGAAGCTAAAATCCCAAACTCTCTTATAGAATAAAACATAATTAGTACAATCGCAATATTCCCTATTCCGCATAATATAGATGCCCTTCTATGCGACAAGCCCGCATCAATTAAAATATGATGCATGTGGTTTCTATCTGGAGAAAAAATGGGCTGTTTTCTGTTTAATCTAATAAGCATTACCCTTAAGATATCAAAAATTGGGATAAAAGTAATTCCAAGAATCAATAGAGGAATTTCGCTTCTATTAATTGCTAATACTTGAAATGCATTAGCGCCTAAAGATAAAAGTTTAAGAGTTAGAAGTCCTAATGAGACACCAACAACTAACGCACCAGTATCCCCCATAAAAATTTTTTTCCTAGGAGAAAAATTAAATCTAAGAAAAGCAAACAACATACTAACTATTGCCAAAGATATCGCCAAGTAAAATAGCATGTTAAGTTTATAAAAAATAAACCCATAACTTGAAGCAATGACAATACCAACGATTGAGGCCATACCATCAATCCCATCAATTAGATTGTATGCATTTATAAAACTAAGAATCAAAAACATGCTTAAAACAACAGAAACAGAAGTTGACAATTCATATATTCCAAGGAAACCATGAAAAGATACAATTCTAAAATCAGGTTGTATCATCAAAAATGCCACTCCTATTATCTGCCCTAAAAATTTCATCTTTGGAGATAAATTCTGAAGATCATCCTTGAGTCCTGTAAAAAATAATATTGATATTGAAACTACAAGTGTTAATCCAACACTATTAACATCATATTTTTGTATTACAAAGAGTGTAATTAGTAAAGCAAGATAAAAAGATATACCACCAAAAGTAGGAACAATATTAGAGTGAGAACTTCTATGATCTGGCTTATCGAATAACCCTAATTTTAAGCTGTTTTCTCTTATTCTTGGCAAAACAAATAACGTCAAGAAAAAAACACCTGAAGATAGTAGTATTAGAAGAACTGTATTTGACATAATTACTTCTAGCATAATAGTAATTTAAATCTAACTTTTTCTAATTTTAAGTTCAAAAGCTTAAATATTTAAAATAGGAGACAGTTCTTTTTGTGTCTCAAAGATAGAAAAAATATCTATACTTACTAAAACATTCTAAACAATAACTGTTTGAACTAACATTCTCTTAAAAATTCCAGCATTTGACTTGCCAATCTTTTTCTATCATAATACTTAGATAAATTTTCACCCCCAATAGAGTATATTTTTTGGTTTTCTGAATTATTGGTAATAAAACTTAATTTTTCAAGAAAGTCTACTTTATTTTCTGGTTCATAATAAAGCCCTGCTTTAAAATCCTCAACTATACTCCTTGATTCTCCATCAACCCCAATAAGAATTGGGATATTCATGGCTGCATTTTCAAAAATTTTTGAAGGAATTACTGTTTTAAACAAATCATCCTTTTTTAAATTAATCAACGAAATATCAAGTATAGACAAGTACTTCACTATTTTCTCTTTAGAAACACTCTCTAACATCGTCACATTTTGAATCTTTTCTTTCTCTAATTTTTTAAGAAGGTTTTCTTTTTCTGCTCCAGAGCCTATGAATAAAAAGTGATAATTGGTATCCTCTAATTCTTTCGCGCAATCCATCAAAAAATCTAGCTTGTGCGCCATTCCATGCGTTCCAATATATCCAAGGATAATTTTACCTTCTAAATTCAACTCTTTGATAAGTTTTTGATCTTTTTCCTTAGGTTGAAATAAATCTAAATTAGCCCCATTCTTAACAACAGCAATTTTATTTCCATCAATTCCTTTGTTAATAATTTCCACTTTAAAGGATTCAGTTACCGTTATGATTTTATGAGCTGATCGATAACATTTTTTCTCTAAATACTCGAGATATCTAATGACTAAGTTATCTTTCATTGCTCCAACTGTCTTTATAGACTCTGGCCACAAATCTCGAACTTCCATTACCCATGGTTTCCCTTTAAAAAAGCCCAAAGCTTTTCCAGACAGCGCCGTAAAAAATTGAGGTGAAGTGGCAACAATGAGATCAGTTTTGATGAACAATCCTGCTAAAAAGGAAGTCATAGAATACGAAATAAAATCCAAAGTCCTTTTTAAAAACCCTTTGTTAGCAGCAATGAACGACCATACTCGTATTACTCTTATTCCATCTATATACTCAGTTTGTTTCCACTTATTCTCATAACCTTTAAAAACTTTTCCTTTTGGAAAATTAGGTACACAGGTAATCACAGTTACATCAACTCCTTGTTTTACCCACTCCTTGCAATGTTCGTATGTACGTGTTGCAGGAGCGTTGACTTCTGGCAGAAAATTATCGGTTAAAAAGAGTATTCTCATACAGAAATTTGCGTTACCAAATTGCGATCAAAAGTAACGATAATTTTGTAAGCAGATTGGGTTTTATTAAACCCTTTTGGCTGATCGTATTTTTCAATTCGAATATCAGTATAACCTTGAAAATGAATTGAAATATTTTGTTTGCTAAGATATAAAGTACTCTTATCAATTTGCGGCTTACAAATGTCTGAATGGAGATGAAACAAAGCGATCGCCTTCTGACTTGTTGACATGAGTGTATCATCCTCAATAACAATGTTCTTTCTATCTCTCCAATCAAAAACTCGTCTGTGTAAGAATCCTAACTTTTTATACCCGTCGTGAACAGCTGTTATACGATTCTCTTCTTCAAAGATATTAATTACCCTCGCTCTTTTACCAACTCTAAATCCTCCCCAAACCTCTGTCTGATTTTCATTGTTGATTACTACTGTGTTGTGCGAAGAAGTAGATCTTTCTTGTTGGCGTTTTTCATTCTTTTCATAAGTAGAAACTCCTCTATCTACAAATATAGGTTCTTGATCTTTGTAAAGATCGAAATGAAACGTGTCGCTATGTGTATGACCAGGCTGATAGCTAGGTTGGATGTTTCCGATATCCATAAACAATTCGAAATTATCCTGAGTTACTTTTCGATATCCCGAATCAGAAAGCACCGTATTGAAAGAGTTTACATTCAGTTCTTTAGAAAACTTTAGTAACTCCTTACTCGTTGGTGCAACTCCAAAAGCAGCATCACTTACCATGGGAACATCTCCATTTTGATAAGTCACATTTTCCAACCAACTTTTCATTACAGATGCCTTGTCTTCTAAAAAGCTTTGCAAATTATCACTTTGCCATGAAGGATTCAACAGAATTAACTGAATACAATCTAACAACCTATGAAACAAAATTTGATGATATATAGGCGATAATTCATAATGCGCACCATCCTTAAGAATCTGCTCGTTTAACTGAGTAATCAACAATTTCTTAGATTTTGAATAGAGCTTTTGATTCTGAAAGTAATAGCTACTAAACAACAATGCGAAAGCATTTTCCAGCAAGTGATTTGCCAATAGATGATATTCAAGATTGAAAACCAATATTCTTGTATGATGATACAAAACCTCATCAATCTTTTCATTTTTCACTTGACTTTTGGATAAAAATTTCATCCAATTGATCAACCGCAGAGAAATAGGATAAGGTTCTTTACCATCTTTCAAGAATGCATCTTTATTTACATAATCTTGAATGAGGTTCAAACCTATCTCTTTGGACATATCTATTTGATTCAAGAAATCGAAGTAATTGAGATTGTAGGTCCAGAGTTTTCCATACGCATCATAATTCCAATCAATCTGATCAGAAAACTCATGCTTTATATTCAGAAACTCAAAAGAATTGTTACTTGCATAACGATTGGAATATAAAATTCCTCCGTTCCATACAATAGCTTCAGATTGAGGCGTATTCTTTTTTTTGGGTTCTCTACTTATGAATTTATTTCTAAAAAGGTAGTAAACTCGATAGTAGATTTGAATAAACTTGAGATACTTAAGTGTACGAAAGAGTATCTTTATTTTACGGATATCCATTTTCCTTCCTTCAATGAATCAATTGCAGCAAAGGTAGCCTTTGTTGTGTTAACTATTTCATCAAAAGTGATAATAGGTCCTCCACCTTTTTTCTGTTGTTCTACTAAAGCTTGAAATTGATTGAAGTGCCCTTTGTCTTGTTTTGAAGATGTGTTAGAGAATCCTTTGAAACCGTACCCTTTTAGTTTTCTCCAATTGTCCATTATTAAGGTTCTCTCTTGAGAGTAGACCTCTACTCTTTCTTTTGAGTAGGATTTACTTCCGTTGGCAAAATAGTTGATCACTACATTGCTTCCGTTCTCATATTTTAATAAGATACTAGCATTGTCTGTATTTTCTTCTGGATTTATACCCATAGCATTCATACAAACAGCCGTTACTTTAGAACCTGTTAGATAGGAACACAGATCTATATAATGACAGGCTTCTCCAATGATTCTTCCACCACCTACTTCCATATCATGCACCCAAACATCTTTGGGTATAAATCCAGCGTTCATGGTTGCTACGATATTGATAGGATTGGTTCCATTACCTAAGGACTTTTTCATTTGTTTGGCCAAGGGAGCAAACCTTCTATTAAACCCAACAGAAACATTCACATTTTTTGACTGATGCGCTTCAATGATCTGATCGAGCTCTTCTTTGGTTAACGCCAAAGGCTTTTCTACGAAAACGCTCTTACCTGCTTGCATAACATCTAAAGTCATTTTTGCATGCATATTATGCTGAGTCGTTACCAAAACAAGATCTACTTCTGAGTCTTTCAACATTTCTTGGTAATCTGTCGTAGAGTTTGTTATTCCATACTTTTTTGCCATTATGGTAGATGACAAACCACCTGAACTGGCAATGTATTTCATGTTTGCATTTGCCTTCTTCAAGTTGGGAAGGATAGTAGAACTAGTAAAGTTACCCGCTCCAATAATTCCAATCACTCCTTTCTGACCTTCAAAGGTTTTATCAACTAACTGAATAGTTCTTTTCTGCTCTTTTTCTGAAGAATATTCAAGGATGGAGGCAATCGATTTGGAGTTCGACATGTCTCCATAAATCTTTTGATATTCATCCAATGGAACTCTATCGGTAATCAATGGCTTTACATCAAGTTTCTTTTTAGAAATTGCATTGAGTACAGCTTCAAAATTACGTTTTTCTGTCCAGCGAACATATCCAATTGGGTAATCATTCCCTTTTTGTTCGTATTCATCATCATATCGTCCAGCGCCATAGGAACACGATACTTGAAAAGAAATTTCTTTCTCGTAAAAATCAGCTCGACTAATGTTTAATCCAATCACACCAATTAAAACGATTCTTCCTCTTTTACGACACATATTTGCCGACTGAGAGATGATTTCATTACTCTTATTCGAGGCTGTGATAATCACCCCATCAGCTCCAATTCCGTTGGTTAAAGATTCTACAAATTTCACTTGATCTGTTCCGTCTGCTGGGTTTACAGCAGTAATTCCTTTTTCTTTGGCAATAGCAATCTTTTGTGGATCAAAATCAAATCCAATGACATTACATCCATTTGCTTGTAATAATTCGGCTGTGATAAGACCTATAAGTCCTAATCCTACAACCACCATAGTTTCTCCGAAGGTTGGATTCAACAAACGAATTCCCTGTAATCCAATAGCACCAATAACTGTGAACGCTGCTTCTTCATCAGTTACATTATCAGGAATTTTTGCTACTAAATTTTTGGGAACACATACAAATTCAGCATGATTTCCGTTGGAAGCTACCCGATCTCCTACAGAAAATTCAGTTACTCCTTTTCCAACAGCAACGACTTCACCTACATTACAATACCCTAAAGGTAATGGCTGCCCTAACTTATTGAATACTGCCTCCATAGTTGGACGCAAACCATCAGTCTTTACCTTATCCATTACCATTTTTACTTTATCAGGTTGTTGTTTGGCTTTTTGAATAAAGTTTGCTTTCCCAAAATCGACCAACATTCTTTCAGTTCCTAAAGAAACCAATGTACGTGTAGTTTTAATCAACACGCTTCCTGCTTTTACTCTTGGCACAGGAACTTCTTCTAATATGGTATCTCCTTTTTTAAGGTCTTGTATAATTTGTTTCATTTCAGAATTTATCTATAATTGAGCTAAGGCTCTAAAAATTTTTTGATTTTCATCAAAGGATCTTGCTGCAATTCTAAGATATTGTCCATCTAATCCTATTTTGTCACTACAATTTCTAACATATATGCCATGATCCACTAACAATTTTGCAGATACCTCATCGCTAGTTCTACCGTCTATTAGTTCTACTAAGACAAAGTTTGCTTTTGAAGGTAAGACATTAATATTTTTTAGTTCCGTAAGTTGGTTGACAAAAAACAATGTTTCCATGATGTACTTTTTTCTACAATCTTCATATTCTTTCAAGAATTTTTCATTTCCATAGAGTGTAAAAAAGTATTCTGCTATTCCATTGACATTCCACAAGTAACCATTCCTTAAGAATTGAGATACGTATTCTTCATTCATCAAGAGGTATCCGCATCGTAAACCTGCTATTCCAAAATCTTTAGACATACTTTTTACAATAAATAAATTCTTATAATCTGAAATACTGTTCTGCATGGACTTTAATCTCATACTGCTATTTTCATACGCAAAGTGGATGAAGCTTTCGTCTAGAATTATGGCATCTAAATCTCTATGCTCTTCTAAAAACTCCTTTAAATCCTCTGAACTAATATAAGATCCATTAGGATTGTTTGGGTTGATAATGACCGCATTGTTGATCTTATTCTCTTTTATGAACGCAGAATAATTCTTTAGATTTAAAGCATAATCCTCTTCTTTTTTAAGATTGTAGTAAATAGCTTCTATGTTTTTATGGCAATATTCATAATAACTGGAAAAAGTAGGGATCGGTATGGATAGCTTGCCATGTAAAAGATTGTGTATTACTGCCTGAATTCCTTCTATTGCTCCGTTGCAAACGAAAATATTCTTAGCATCAATTCCGATACTTTTGGATATTGATTTGGCAATTACATTGTTTTGAGATGGATAAAACTCCAATACTCTATCTATCTTACCAGTCTTAATTAAATCATTCTTGAAATAATCAAGAAATAATTGAGTTGCGTAAGGGTTCGATAAAAAACATGCATCTACTTCAATTTGTATCTCTGGTATTTCTTTTAATATTGAATTGATACTAGGACTATGAGATCCAGATTTACTTTTCAAATTTTCAAATTTTTCCTTTATTACATTCATGTTTTTATTTTTTTATTTCTGATATAAATGCATTTATTTTTCCTTCATTCTTTTGAATAAACCCATTATTTTCAATAAAATTAATTTCAAAGTCTTTAGGTAATCTTTTATAAAAGCCTGAAACTAACTCTTTCTTTCTTTTTTCACTTAAAGATTCAAAGGTAGTCCTTACTTCTATTTCATGAACTTTTTTCTGAATAATTTGCCACTTAATTACCTCTTGGAAGCTCTCAAAAAGTGTATAAAAATTAACTGTTGGTATTTTGTACCCTTCATTGGTTAAAATATATTGATCTGCTCTTCCTTTGATATTTGCCACAGTATTAAAGGAATGTGGGCATTCACCATGATCATCTTCATCTTTGAGTACCGCGATATCACCTGTATCATATCTAATCAGAGGATAAGCCAGATTGTGCAGATTGGTTCCGATTATTTTTCGTTCATTCTCTACACCTATCTCATGCAACTCTAAGTATCCGTAATCGTCATAATTGTGCAACCCATTGTGAGCATCGCAATCTCCCATCATCACACATACTTCAGCCAATCCATAGTGATTTGTAACCTTAACCTTAAACGCTTTTTCAATAACTTTTCTATCATGGTCTTTGAGTTCTTCAGAAGCGGTTAGAATAAATTTTAATTTTGGAATTTCATGATTCGTTCTCAGAACAAAATTTGCTAATAAGAAAACCGATGACGGATATCCTCTAATGATTTTCACTTTTTCTTTGATCATTCTCTTTAAATACAAAGACATATGTTGATCATTCATGTGAAAAGGACTAAAGAATATAAAGTTTCTTAGTCTGTCCTTTTTTATAAGTTCATCCTCCCTTTTGGGCACATAACTTCTTACTATAGCCATTTTGTCCCTGAATCTATATCCTGACCAAATCCAATGCCTCCATACAACAGCCTGTTCTACTATCCAAGCCTTATGATATACATCCACTTCAAAAGGTTGACCAGTAGATCCCGAAGTCCTCATGATAATAGAACTTCTTGTATATTTAGGATTCGCAAGTAGGTGTTTATTTTTTTTCGCTAAATCTTTAGTTAAAATAGGAATTTTTGATAAATCTTCTAAGGAATTAAAGTCCTTAGTAGGATCAAAGTCTATCTCAGCAAATAACTTTCTGTAGTAGGGAACGTCAGTAGCAGATATCAAAAGTTTTTTAAGCTTCTTATATTGATATTGCTTGATTTTATTTTGACTCCAAGTACACGAGTTTTTAAAAAAAGTAACATATTTTAAAATTCCTCGAAATGTCAAAGAAACATCTTTAATAACATTAATCGCCGTCATTATTACACTTATTCTTTAAAATAATTCAAAAAAGATTTATGTGCTAATTCAAACATGGCAAAGTCTCCTTTGCTATCGCCATAAGCATGAACTTCTTCATAATCTTCTATATCATATTTACTTTTTATTCTGTGCACTTTTTCCTCAAAATTACAGTCTTTATTTCTGATAAAATTCCCTGTAAAATTACCATTAACCTCTTCTAGCTCATTCGTAATTATTTCAGCACTTAATTCTTTATCAAAATTAGATAGAAGTAAGTCTAAAGAAGCAGATACGATCACTATTTTAAAACCTCTCTTTTTCAATTCTAAAATTCTAGTCTTAGCTTTAATTTTTAATTCATTTTCTATAAATATTCTAAAAAAATCGCGACTCTCATCTTTGAGAAACTGTGTAGGAAATTTTTTTACTAAATATTTCAATCTTCTCTTTTTCAAAGTGAAATAACTAACAATTTTAAATTGGACTAAGACAACCAAAGCTAGATTCCTTAAATAATAAGCATAAAAAAAATTTCTTTTATATAGATATTTGTAGAACTCTGTTAAACTGTCTTTTGATGTCAAAGTTCCATCAAAATCAAAAAAAGCTATCGACTTACTCAAATCTTTAAATCCATTATTTATTCACAATAAAATAAATCTGCTTGTTTTTTGATAAATTTAAAAGTTTCTTCTGAGCACTTTCTCCAGCTATACTCCTTCGATTTATTTTTTGATTTAACAGCAGATTGGAATCTCAACTCCGGGTTTTTTAAAAAATATTTTAATTCAGTGTAAATGCTATTACTATTTGTTGGATCAAAATAGAATTCATGATTATTCCCTAAAAACTCTGGCATTGGCTGAAAATTTGAGCATAAAATAGGCAGCCCTGAAGACATTGCTTCTATCAAAATATTTGGCATATTTTCACATGTTGAAGCAAAAACAAAAGCATCAGCTTTTTTATAGAGCTTTTGAATTTCTGAATATAAAACACTTCCTTTAAGTTCAACACAGCTTTCATATAAAAAATCTGAATTCAATTCTTTTATTAACTTTTTATTATATGGACTATAACTCGGTCCTACTAAAGATAATTTAACTGGAAAGCCTTCTTTTTTTAGCTTCTTAATAACTTTAACCAAAGGTATTTGATGTTTATAAACATCAATGGTCGAAATGTATAATAGTTCAAATGGAGATTCAGGTGTAAAACCTTGAATTTTCTTTTGCTGCTTAACTTTATATTTAAATTTCTGATTCACACCATGTTTAATAACAGGCATAAGAACAGAGTTTTTATCTAATAATGCTGAAACCATATTTCTTGCATACCTTGATAAAAAAATAATAGAGTTTGATTTTTGATAAGAGAAAATTTGTAATACTCTTAGAATTCGAAATCTTAACTTCAATTTTAACTCTTTATATCTATTGCTTTCATTTTTATCAAAAATTAGCATGTTCCTACACATACCTATATAGGGATTAAAAGAGCCAATATATGTTCCTGCTGGATTTAATAAAACTGATTTATTTTTTTTCTTTTCTTTTCTTAAAAAGGAATTAAGAAAAGAAAAACGCCAAATTAAAATATAAATTAGATTTTTGTTTATTAAATAATGACTAGACTTCACTAGCCAAGGTTTATCATTTATCTTGGATAACGTATTTTCATTACTAAAAACAATAACTTCGTCAAACTTCTTTTCAATTTCCTTACTATTACTATTATTTAAAAGTTCAACTATATGTGTTACTCCTCCTCCTTGTCTCAAGTTTGACCCATCAATAATTAATCTCCTCATAAAATAATTCAGTTAATCTATGAATTTTACCTTCACTGTTATTAACAGTTCAAAATTAATTATTCACAATCTTTATAAAAACTATTTTGGTTAAGTCATTAGAGCATGCAGTTCCTTTCTCATTAGAAGGAAACCGCATTATTTTTATTTTATACACAAAAAATCTGTCAATAAATTTCATGAAAAATAAATTTTATATTTTCTGATTTAAAATCGTTAACTCTTACAATAAGTAAATACTTAAAATAAATATTTCATGAAAAGGAGTTAGATCATAAAATAATTCTCGAGATTGAACACCAAAAATACAAAACTTACCCTAACTAAAATCGATTATTCCAAAAATAAACTATAGACTTATCCTTTTTGAAGCCTTCAAAAAAGGGGAGTCTTCAATATCTAGTATTCTTTATCTTATTTAGTAGCTAATTTATTTTGTATTATTTATAGTTTAAACAGTTTCAAATACTTCTCATTTACAAGAAATATTTGATCTATCTGATCTTTCCAAAATACATTTTTTCCAAAAAGTTTTGTCTTATATTTTGCATAATTATCAACTGTAGCCCCTTCAATCATTGGGTTTAGAGAAAATAATGGGCTTATTTCTAGAACTAAAGGTTGAGATTTTATATCATCATTTTGAAATGTTATGTCATAGGCCCCCATTTTCAACCCTAACTTTTCAAGGTATTCAACAGTTATTTTAATAACATTCTGAGGTAACGGAGAAAAATCCAAATAGCTACCATAACTTGTAGAAGTAGGTTTCCATTCTTTAGAAGGGTTCTTCCTCCAATAATGGTTTACAACTTTATCTCCAACAACTACAACCCTGATATCAAATCTCATATCTATTAACTCTTGAAAGATGAGAGTATCAGATTTTTTAAATAGAGTTGACTCTAAATAAGACAGCCAATTATTTTTATTAGAAATAAGTACCACCTCTTTCCCTGAGCTACTATACTCTCCTTTGACTAAAAAAGGAAACTCAAAAGGCACACTATGGTCAAAATTAGATTTGGCAATTAATTTAGTATTTGGATGAGAAATCTTCTTATCTGAAAATTGTTTATACATAAATCCTTTATTCTCAAGAAAAGCTACTTGCTTTGATGACGGATTGATAAAATTCCCATTCTGTTCGATTTCAATAGCAAATTCTATCAATTTTTCTGTATGATTTTTTGTTTTTTCTACAAAATGAAGACTAGGGTACCAAAAAATATTTTTGTTTTTAAACTTTGAACAATTTCTCGTAAAACTTAATCTAAAAGGCGTTTCATTCTCAATAAAAAATCTAATTGATGCTAGTTCCCAAATTAAAATCTCAATAGCAGGTCTTTTCCAATGCTTATTTAATAAAATAACGGTTGAAGATGTATTACTATAACTTTTAAAGAATTTAAATAAATTTATATTCACTAATGTATATAAAACTCTCATTAATTGTTTTATTAATTTCTTCATTAAGATAACTTTTAAATATTTTTATTCTTATGCAAATTAGGTTTATAATAGTATAAGCTTACCTAGAAAACAATATTAAAGACTACACCTTAATATCTTTCACTTTTTTGTAAATAATGATTAATTGAGGTCTTTACCTTTATTCTATCTTTATTCATAAGACTATTTAATGGTGTTACCTAATTTTTAAATCGCTTTATATAATCATAACCGTAATACTCAATATCCATTTCTTCAATTTTACTTATAATTTCTTTATATGCGAATGGTCCTTCTGGCAATTCAAAACCATAGTGCAAATCATCATAATAAGATATTGTCCCTTTTTTTAAAAACAACTTTAAGAAATACAATTTGAACTTCACTTCTGGAACAAAAATAATGTCCTTTTTTCTAACATTTGTTACTATATTATTTTTTATCCAAAAAAAAGTTGAGTGAAAATGATGAAAAGGCCTATGAGAAAGAAAAATAATCTTGTGTCCATATTCTTTTTTCTCTAATAAAATTTTTTTTATCGACTTATTTGCTGGTACATTTGAAATGCTACATTTTCCATTATATAAAAATAAAGCACTTAAAGCTAATGTATTGTCAATATCAAAAATTGCAATTTTTTTTTGCTTCCCTGAAAAAACAAACCAATAAATATACATACAAAATGAAACTAAAAGCCCTATCACAAAGACAATTATCTTTTTAATTTTTGATATCATTTTATCGATTTTTTCCTTGTAATTATAAAATAACTAAGCCAATCTATTTAACAATAATTCAACATGTTCTTTCTTATTAATTAGAATATCTTCTATGTCTTTTTGAGCATTAATGGTAATAAATTTCATTAGCTCCTCATTTTTTATTGAATTTAAAATAATCTTTCCCGAACCTATTCCATCTTTCAACGGAATTTCAATACAATTATATTTATCTTTCATTCTTCCTGGGATTCCTCCAACAAAAGTTGTAAAAATTGGCACATGAAAGATCATAGCTTCATAAAGAACTCTTGGAAACCCTTCATCATGTGATGGAAAAATAAGAGCATCAGACTTTAAGTAGATTTTTTTCAATTCATCTTGATTAGATATTAATCCAACAAAATTTATATGACTAGAAACCTTCCCTTCTTTCTGAAGCCCAATTAACTCTTCATACTTTTCTCCTAAACCAACAACATTTATAGTAAAGTTTATCTTTTCTTTTTCTAGAACGTCACAAATTTCGATTAATTCATAAATTCCTTTTCTTTCTCCTACTCTACCTACAAAAAGAAACTCTTTTTTATCACTGACTAAATTTTTTTTAACTATAATATCTTTAAAATCATATGAAATCATTGGCTTAATAATTTCCATATTAGGATTTAATTCTAAATATTTTTTAATGAAAAAAGGAGAAACTGTAAGAATAAAAGCAGCTCTTTTGATAATCAATTTTGTTAATAGTTTATTTGTAAGTATTTCCCCTCTTAAATAAAGCCCAAATTTTTTCTTTTTCAGAATACAAATAATGGCTGCTATGGTCGCTAAACTTCCAGGGTAGAAAATATAAACAAACCCCTTACCTTTAATTAAAACATTAACTTTTCTAACTATTTTTTGTATTCTATTCCATTTAATAGAAACAATGGGCTCAATGGGGATTTTTTCCTTAACTAAATCAAATACGACTAATTCATCATTTCCATAGGGTAATTCAAAATCAGCAAACAAAATATCTTCTCTATTTTCATTTAGTTCCTTTAAGAATTTTCCCAAATCTAAAGTAGTCTTTTTCGATTCTTCAGAAACTTTTCTAATCGAACCATTTCCAAATATAATTATTTTCTTCCTCATATTATTTTAGCTCCCAAGTACAAAAAAGTTATGAAAACACACCCCATAAAAAATAATCTTTTAAAATTTATATATTTCATTTTCAATCCTGAATCTTTCTCGATATTCACGTATGTATAAGCAGCTACTATATTAAATATGGCATAAAAAGGATAAGCATAGCGTGGTATAGTGCCTCCATACATAAAAGCTATTAATATATAACCCAATCCGCAAGAAAGCATTAATTTAAAAATAATTCTATTTTTTAATCGTTTAATATTCAGTACTGAGAATATGGTTAGTAATCCAAGGAAAAATATCCAAATAAATTGCATATTAATTACTATATAATTCCGTGGTGTTTCATGATCAAAACTCCAAAAATTAACTGGAGTTAAGAATTGTATGATAGTAAAAACAGGAATATAAATAATCCTTTTTGTTACGCTCCAATTATCATACCCTAATATTAATCTTTTTGTTATGCTATTATTCTCAGAAAAAGATAATTCATTCGAGAATCCTCTTGATACGTTTTCAACTGAATTTACACCTGAATTCAAATAGTTATTGGCTGCTAAACTATTAGTTGCACTATATATGTATAAAAAACCACCAATTAAGATCATTAAAATTACAGCTTGCTTAATTCCAATCTTATACAATGTCAAATAAAACCCCATAGCTAAAAATATGGGTAAAATTGGTAACCTAAGCATCGCTGTTAAAAAAGCACCTAAACCAATACACAATACTGCTTTTGTCCATTTTTTTCTTAAACTTAACAGCGACCCTAAAACTACTAAAAGAAATGCCATAACTATAAAAACATCTTTTAAAAGATAAGTCGCTGCTGAATTCATTTGTGGAGATATAATAGCAAATAATATAGTCCAATACACTATTTTTTTATTATTTGTAATTAATGTGGCTATATTTGCTAATAGATAAATATTAAATGTTCCTATTATTACATTTAATAACAATCCTAGGAAAAAATTGACATAGAAAACTTTATAAAAATATCCTAAAATAAGCGGATAACCTATATAATTTAATCTTGTACCAATAAGGTATTGTATAGGATTATCTGAATTCACTAATTCCTTAGCATACTGATAATAAATCTCTGCATCGGAGATGATCAATGATGCTTTATTTCCTATAATAAAAGTGTCATAATATATCCATAAAATAAAAAAATACTGATATACAAATCCAAAGTAAACTAAGTTTTGTGCTTTTTTATTTTTAGTATATTTATCGAATAGCCTTTGGATAAAGAACATAATTGAATAAGAAAAAACAACTGAATATAAAAGTGTCTTTACATCTAATTGAAATATTATCCCTAATAAAGGGATCATAATAATAAATGTAATTTCTCCAATACTCTTTTTAGAACTCATAAAATGTATTCAAGTTATTTTCGGGTAATTATTTTTTCTAATTTCGATTTTATCACTAGAAAGGTTTCTTCTCTTTGGTTTTTATTTAATGTTATTCTATAAATACCCCATAAATATGGCATAACTATAATATATTTCAAAACTGAGTTTATTTCATAAACAGCAATAAAGTGAACTGGTATCGACAGTATTAATATTAATAAAATTTTCTTTAAGTCTATTTCAATTTTAAAGAATTTATTAGATATATAAAATGTAACTAATACATAAACTATATCTGAAATTAACAAAGATAATGAAGCACCAAAAACTGTATACTTAGCAGTTAATATAAAATTCATTGCTAATATTGATAAAACTTGGATTAATGACGTTAATAAATTATAATACGTTTTTTTAGACCAAAAAATTCCTAACATTGAAAACTCTGATATTCCTTTTACTGAAATTGATAAAATTAAAATAGGTAATAGTTTAAGAGCAGACATGTATTTTCCACCAGTAAAAATTTGGATAACAAGCTCTCCAAAAATAGATAATAATACTCCTAATGAAATTGTAAAAGCAAAAAAAATGGTTAAGATGTTGCCGAAAAGTTTTTTTGATTCAGACTTATGCCAATTAGAAAACGCATAAGGACCAAAAGAAATTGAAAATGCACTCGTTACTAAATATAACAATCCAGCAATCTTTAAAGCAACAGAATACTCTCCAATAGTTTCCATATCAACATAACGCAATAAAAAAAGTTTGTCTATAGAGGGCAAAAAATTATTAATAATCATGATTCCCGTAAATGGCAAACCATACTTCAACATATCATATACCATCTTTTTATCCCACTCACTTTTAAAGATTAAACTACTTCTATTCATATAAAGTCCGATGAATGAAAATATATTTGATGATATAACAGGTGCCAATAGTACCCCAAAAACTCCCATCTTAAAAATTAAGATAAAGATTAACGTTAAAGCCACATTTAAAATAGAGTTTCCTAATGTTAGAATTAAATATCTATTTCTTTGAAATGTCCATTTGAAAATATTACCTGAAAATGAAATAAATGCATTAGCTGGTATAGAAAACATGAAAATTTTCCAATATTTTGTCAATTGAGAATCTCCTTCAAACAATAAATTGCTTAAACTTTTTTCAGCAAGAATGAAGATAATCAAACAGAAAAAAAGTGAAATAATTTGAATGAAAAAGCCAATAGAAACGACTTTTTTACGATAATTTGGATCATCGTTATCGTTAAAAAACCATCTAGCTATCGACGAATCCATTCCTAATATTATAAACCCAACAAAGATTGAAGAAATAGACATTACAGTGTTGGTAATACCAAATTCTTCTTTTGTTAATATTCTAACGACAATTGGAACAGTTAAAACTGCCAACAGTTTTGTTACTGCACCTGCTATACCATAAATACTAGAATCTTTAGTTAAAAATTTTAAAGCGTCTTTAAGCATAGAAGTTATGTATTCTAGAACAGATTGTACAATAGTTTAATAGTTTCAAATTTTTAAAGATTATTTTCTATAATTTCAAGATACTTTTTCATAACTGATTTACCATTGTAGCTTTTAAACCACTCTTTTAATTGCTCTCTTATTTTGTCATAAGTTTTGGGGTTCTGTTCAAAAGCAAATAAGTGCTCAGCTATTTCTTTAGAAGTGTTCACATTTATTAAAGGTGGAAATGGTGTCTTTGTAGTTTCTAAAAAATCTTTTTTACTCATCTCAACATATTGAAAAAAAGGAACTCCTTTAGATAAAAACTCCCAACCTGTACCGCCCCATATTATACCACCTAATTCTCCACAACCTAAAGAAACATAATCTAACAAAACTAAAATATCTTTTCTGGATATTTTTGGCAACCAAATAACATGCTCTGTAATATCCAAGTTTTTTATTAATTCCTTTGACCTTTGGACATCTTTACCATATTCTACTAGAATTAATTTGGACTTATAGTTTTCATTCTTATATTGTTTCACATATTTTGCAAACCCTTCGATAAGAATATTATTCTTTTTTACATCTGAAGCGTTTAAATCTATCGTTATCCAACTATGAGATACATGAGAAAAAAGAGTTAAATCGCATTCTTCTATTATTTTTATGGTTTGTTTAATTTTTTCAGGCAAAATGACATTTTTAAAACTATCTGTATATACCATTGGTAAAGGAAGGTTTATTACTGGAAGCTTCATTTCATTAAAAAACCTAATATTCATTTCTGAACTATCATAAAGAATCGTTGCTTGAGTATGTTTAGATACTCCTATATATTGAATCTTTTTATATAGATTATACCTAATCTTTTGAAAAAAATCCTTACTCCGGTGCAGGTTAAGAAACTCACCGCCAATCGCATAGGGAGTAAAAATATCTAACTTTCTTTTTGCAAAAAAAGCATAGGATGGTGCAAATCCATTTCCAATTATTGCATCGTAAGAGTCAAATATTTTTTTCACATACTTAGGAAAAAAATAATGTTTTAAAGATGAAAAACCTCCATTTTTTAATTCAGTCTGTATTATAAAGGGCTTCCATTTTTCAATGTCCCAGGTATCATTTTCAGGCACAAAATGTGAACTTGCTCCAATACCATCATCTTTGTATAAAAGCAAATACGCATCGACCTCTAAATCTCGTAAATACCTCATCATTGAGAAATGATTATTATTCATATTCCCTAGTAAAGCAACTTTTAATTTCTTTTTTCCTTCTTTAACCATAAATCTCTAATTCTTTTTAATAGCTATTACATCTGCCAAAGTTTGAGTATTTCCAAGATAACTTTCATAAAAAAGCACTTTTTCTTTTCCGCTAGGGTCTTTTAAAAAAGTTCCTCCTCCTTCTTCAAAGGATAAGACATTGTCAAATCCTGCTTTTGTCATTTGTTTTAAAAACCAATTTTTAGAATATGGGATGTTTTTTTTAAAGCCTAGTATTTTTCTTATATAGAATAAAACGACAGGTTTGATATTTTTAAGCGATCTTTTTAATAAAATTTTTTGCCAACCTTGTAAGTCAGTCATTATATACAATTTTCCATCATCCTTTAACACTCGATGAAACTCTTTTAAAGTATTTGGTATATGTGTAAACATAATTACACTATAGCATATAATTCCATCTAAACTAGAATCTGGAATTGGTAGTTTTTCTAAGGAATGGTTATGAATATTACAATTCTTAATATCGTTATTAGACATTAATTTTTCAGCTATCTTGGTTCTAGTTTTATTAATATCAGTAGCATATACTTCTTTATTATTTTGTGCCAACACTAGTGACCATTGTCCCATACCACATCCAGCATCCAAAACTTTATCCATCCGTGTAAACCCAAGATATTCTAGTCTTTTTTGATAATTTTCCGGGCTTCGTATTCCAGTAAACTCATGAATAACAAACTCTTTTTCATTATTATTTAAGTTATTGAAAAAATCTAAGCTTAAATTCCATTTCTTTAGGCTTTGCTCAATCTTATTTTTATTCATATATATGCTCTTTATAATATGTATCTGGATGAATTAGCAAATATACTAACTGGTGTTCATCATCGGTTAAATGTTCAATAAATGATCTTTCATCTCCTTCTACTCTCTTCCCTTTATCATAACATTTCCATCTGATCCATTCACTATCGCTTATGTAAAAAGCAGTGTTAAATAATTTGAACGTTTCTGTATTATCATATGTTTCATATAACAATCCAAAGTCTTCAGCTCTATGGTTTTTCCAGAAATCCAAATTATTTAAGCCAGTCATACCCCCATGGCTTGCAATTCCTTTTATTTCAACATCAAACATTTTGTTAATGACATCAATATCTCTAGTTAAACATTCTTCCGGTTTTTCATTCCAGATAACAGATTGATCAATTATTTCAGAGTGATACCCTAGTTCATGTCCACTTTCAACTATGGACTTAATTATTTTATAATTTTCAAAAGAAAAAGGATTGTATTCAGGAGCATGCAATCTCAAAAAAAATGTAGCTTTTATTTCTAATCTATTAAATATTTCTACAAGAGTTTTTGTTTTTTTAACTGAGAAGTCTATATCTACTCTATTGACAACAGTTTTATTAAAATTAGAGTTGCCAGAATTTAATCGATGATAATAATCTTCACATGTTATAAATTCATACCCCAATTGTTTAGCATTAGAATATTGAAGTTCAATATCCTGAAAAGTAAATTTTAGACTCATGTTTCTTTGTAATATTTATTAAATGTTTTTAAAAACCCTCTCATTAAATTATCGTAATAAATTATTTCAAATCTCTTACTGATTTTATTTATCTGCTCTACATCTTCTTTTTCAAATTGTGCAGTTCGGTAATGATCTGTTTCTCTTTCGAGAATCTTTGCTTTTTTATCTAAAAGATTGAATTTTATTAATTCATCTAATACAAATTCATTAGGAATAGAATCAGGATTAGAAACATTTTTGTTACAGGCAATAGCTATAATCTTTTGATTTTCTTTAATAGATGGAATTGTTGTACTTGAAATATCGGCCGCTATATAAAAATGTTTATGTGTCAAAAACTTAAAATATGAAAAGTTTTTAGAACTTTTATCCTCAACCCTTATAAATATTTGAGATAAGGTTTGTTCTTTAAGGTTAAATTTGTGCTCTTTAGAGTAAAAATATATCTCCTTAATATTTGTTCGAGAAGAAAGATATATTTCTTTTACCTCAAGGTTTTTGCTATTTATTGTAGCAATTATTTTTTCTTTTTCTACAAAAACTTTTTCTAAAGTGGCATTAGTTATTATATCGCTTTCTTTTTTCTTTATTTCTTTATCAAAAGAGGCTAGCATACCTTTACAATTTTCGATCGGGTACTTATAAACTATCCCACTTTTTCGAAATATCTTATATCGTAAAAAAGAAAAAGAATACAGAAAAAGCTTAATGAAGAATTTAATAAAATCAACTGGTGAAGTCAACTGAGCATAATGAGAATAATTTAATTCTGGTGTATTAAAAAAAAATGATTTTTCTGCCTTTGGTTGTGGTTTAAACGCTTGAAATTTTATTCCAACAGTTTGCTCTAAAAATTTAATCAACCTAGATGTATCCTTATTTAGTGTATATAATAAATGAGGACCATTATCCATTTCATATTCAAATTTTTTGACAACTTTCCAAGCCCCTCCTATTTCATTCTCTTTTTCAATTACTAAAACTTTTTTACCTTTTTTAGATTGAAAGTATGCTTCCAGTAGCATAACTGGGCTAGTTCCAACTATTAAAATATCAAAAGAGTTTATTTTATCTTCTTCTTTCATTATTAACCTCTATTCTAAGAGTTTAAAACATTTTGCAACTTCTTTTGATCAGGAAAATTTATTAAAACTCCCATCCCTTTACTTTGATAAACAATCATGCTACCTAAAGTTACTGCCGATGCGTTGGCTTGTTTTACTACTTTTTCTATGTGCTCAATAGAACCTGCACCGCCATTTGCAATAACCGGTATGTTGACTGCTTCTGATATTTTACGAACCAAATCTACATCAAAACCCTTCCATGTACCTTCTTGATGTATGGCTGTTAATAAAATCTCTCCTGCACCTAACTTTTCTAATTCTTGAACCCACGAAATAATATCCTTTTTTTGCTTTTTCTTCCCTGCATGAGAATATAGCTCATACTTTCCGAAGAAGTTTTTCTTGATATCTAGAGAAGCAACAATTGCCTGATTTCCAAAATGATTGGCCAATTCGGTAATAAACTCTGGCTTTTCATACATATAAGAGTTAATGATAACTTTCTCTATTCCGATTTGAAAAATCTTTTTGGCATCTTCAAAACTTCTCACTCCGCCTCCATAAGCAAGAGGCATAAAGCATTCATTAGCCAACTCTGCGAGAACCTTAAAATTAGGCTTTGACCTAGTATTGGTTGCCTCAATATCTAAAACTGTCAGTTCATCTACCTCTAATTCATTAAATATTCTGGCAGTATTGATAGGATCACCAATGTAAGACGGCTTTTTAAAATTCACTGTCTTTACTAAACTATCTCCTTTTAACAAGAGACAAGGAATTACGCGTGTTTCTAACATAGTCTATATCTTAGAGAAGTTCTCTAACAACTTCATTCCAAATTTGTGACTCTTTTCCGGGTGAAACTGGGCTCCGTATACATTATCGTGATGAATACCCGAATCAAAATCAAAACCATAATGTGTTTTTAAAATTGAATCCTCTTCATTTGTTACTTTCACATAGTAAGAATGCACAAAATAAAAGCGAGGCTCTTCTGGTAATTGATCAGTCAGTGGATTCGGTTGATTGGAAAATACTCTGTTCCAACCCATATGCGGAATTTTTAACTGATTATCTTCAAAGTTGAACTTTGTGGTTTTTGCGTTGATCCACCCCAAACCTTTTTCTTTCCCTTCTTCACTTTCGAGAGTTAACAATTGCATTCCTAAACAAATACCTAAAACCGGAACTTTTTCTTCGAGGACTTTATAATCTAGAACTTCTCTTAATCCGGATCCATTGATGAGTTTCATAGCATTATCAAAAGCACCTACTCCGGGTAACAAAAGTTTTGTTGCTTCTTTTATTTTTCCTAGGTCTGCGGTAATCTCTGAATCTACTCCAATTCTCTTAAACATGTTAAGCACAGAGCCTAAATTCCCCATTCCATAGTCCACAATTGTAATCATTATTTATTCTTTTTAGCGGGGAAACAATACTTTAAATAAAAACTCATTGGAACCAAATTTGCTTTGGCTAACGTAAAGAACAAGGGTCTTAATAACTCAAATCTCTTTTTATATGTAGGAAATTCGTACCAAGATTTAGGCGGTAAATCCATAATTCTCTGAAACTCCTCTTCGCTCAATCCTAACCTCTTTTTGAAGTAATTCAACAAATCTTCTTCAAGGTGTGGTTCTGTATTATACTCTTTCCAAGCTTCCTCCCTTGTCGTCTTACCCATTCTAACTCTTGCTGAAAGTGTATTATTTCTAAAATCAGTGTTAAACTTTATGGGCATATAATAACTATGGAAAAAGGCAGTCATTCTATTCTCTAAATGATGTCCTCCGTAGTATTTCCAATCGTATTCTTTTTCAAGGAAAGCTCTTGCTTCTTCCTTGTTATAATTGATATACCAAAAGGGTCTAATTTTTTTGATTCGCTTGAAAACCGTCCAATATAAAAATCTAGAAAACGTCATGAGAGGGTAGGTCTTCATTTTCATGGATCCATATTTCTTGTGAATGGATTTAATATACTTCCCATCAAAATAATTTCTTCCTACCGGTGTAATTCCTTCTGTGATAAAAGAGTGTCCTTCAAAAACATACTTTATCCCATATTTTGAAGCTGCTCTGTACATGGTTTCGGCCAATGCTAAATCTGTAGAAGCTTCTATTTCTGCAACACTTGCTTTAAAAAAGGCTTTGAATATATCGTCTGCTTCCTTGTTATCGGTAACATGTGTATACAAATCCACATCAAGAGCGGATAAAACTTTTCGAATATTTTCTGTGGCTATGGCACTGTTCCATGTATTGTCATAGTGAACTGCTAAAGGTCGTAAACCAAGTTGTTTGCTTAAGTATAGCATGTAAGAAGAATCAGTACCACCACTTACTCCTACGATACAGTCATATTTTTTTCCTTTTCCCGATTTTTTTACTTTTTCTACAATGGCAGCGAACTGATCTTCTCCTTTTTTCTGTCCTGTTCCATACTGATCTTTCAAATCATCAATTTGGTGACAGTAATTACAGACTCCCTCTTCGTCAAAATGTATTCCATTTACTCGCTCATCATAAATACAGTTGTTACAAATCTGTAAATCTGCTTTATGTATATCTGGTTGTAGCTTAATCATAATTATATTTCTTTTGCCGGGTTCCCGGCAATTTTACTTCCCTCTGGGAATGATTTATTTACGAAGCTATTGGCTCCAACAACAGTTCCTTTTCCTAAAGTAACTCCTTTCGCAACTGTGGTATTGGGTCCTAAATAACAATTGTCTTCTATAATTGTCGCATTATATTCATAAGGTTCTTTTCCTCCTGAAATAGCCCATTGAACAGTGTCATGAGTATAAATCTGGACACCTGTAGAAATGGAACAATTGCTTCCTATGGTTAAGTCTCCAGAACCATCTAATATGGTATATGGTCCAATCCATGTATTCTCTCCAACAGTCACATTTCCAAATACAATGGAGCTGTCATAAATACTTGTCTTTTTGCCAAAACCCAAGTAATCTGCCTTTTCCCATCTATCACTCAAAAGCTCGTTAACAGGTAAAACTCTATTGTATTGAGTTTTCATGTCACTTCTTTTTGCAAATAAAATCTTCTTTATTTTATTGAATAGATTCTCCATTTAAAAATATTCTGCACCACCATTCAAAATTCATAAAGGACCATATTAATAAACGATGATTTATATGTTCTTCAATATGTTCCTTTACTATTTTGTATATATATTGTTTATTGATATACTTCGTACTAACAGTTTCATCGCCTAATAATAACTCTTTCACATAATTAGCGTTTTCTCCTCTATACCAGCTCTCATCAGGAGCAGAAAAACCTTGCTTTTTTCTATTAATAATTTGATCAGGTATAAAATCAGACATTGCTTTTCTAAGCACATTTTTACCGTCATCAAATTCACGATAAGAAATTGTCTTCTTTTTACTTGAAGTTTGATTCTCATCAATTTTTTCAATCTCTCTTTGTAGATTCCCTAGCTTATGTTTAACTGGTACTTTCATTGCAAAATCTACCAAGTCATTATCCATAAAAGGAAATCTTTCTTCAAGCCCATGAGCCATTGCCAATTTATCACCAACTAAAAATAAACCAGGTAAAAACGTTTTTATTTCAAAGTATAGAGAATTATTAATATGTTGCTCAGGAGTGTCATACTTTAATTTATCATTAAAAGTAAACACTTTTTCAAAAACTTTACGCGGCTCATCGACATCAATTTTCTTAAAAGTATCTTCTTTAAATAATTCTTCTTTCTCATTGTCTGGGACCAAACGCTGCCAAAAGTCATAATATTGATCAAAAAATTCTTGCTGATCTAAAGAATCAAAAACTTTATAATAACGCCAAGGATATCCACCAAATAACTCGTCTCCTCCTGTACCTTGTAAACATACTTTAACAAACTTAGATGCCAATCTGGAAATATAATAGTTTGGATACGACATTCCAACTCGTAAATCTTCCAAATGATATACTAATTTAGGCAATGACCATCTAATATCACCTGCATTCATCACCTGTTCAAAATGCTCCGTCTTAAAGTAATTTGCCATTAACTCAGCATCTCTTCTCTCATCAAAGTTAGTTTCTCTACCTGTAACTTCACTCATATCAAAACCACAAGTAAAAGTAGAAAGTCTATCTAAGTGTTCACTTGCAACCGCAGTAATAGAACCTGAATCCATTCCTCCTGATAAATAAGATCCTACAGGGACATCTGCTATCATTTGTCTGGTAACAGCCTGCTTGAATAGCCTCTTAGTTTCCTTTACTGCATCTTCAGAAGACATCGACTCATCTGTCTGAGTAAAATCATAGTCCCACCATGAGTTATGCTCTATAAAAGTACTTTTCTGATCAACTTTAACAGTATTAGCTGGGGGCAACATTGTAACACCCTTAAAGAGAGTATTGTAAGAAAAAACATTTTGAAATGTGAAATATTCGTTTAATGCTTTTAAATCAACATCTATTTTGTAATCAGGATGTTCAATGATTGCCTTTATCTCACTAGAAAAGCAAAGAGTAGAGCCATTAAACCAATAGTACAAAGGTTTGATACCAAAACGGTCTCTACTCAAGTAGAGCTCTTTGTCTTCACTGTTCCATGCAGCGACTGCAAACATTCCATTCAATCTTTCAAAAAAAGATGGTCCGTACTCGTCTAAACCTTCACAGATTACCTCAGTATCTGTTTCAGATAAAAATGTGTGTCCTTTTGATTTTAACTCTTGCTTTAACTCAGAGAAGTTATAAATACATCCGTTGAATATAATAGTCCACTTGTTATTTTTAGAACTCATGGGTTGAGCTCCTTTGTCGGACACATCGAGAATAGCAAGTCTTTTATGTGCCAAACCAATATGATCACTCAAAAAATATCCTTGTCCATCTGGGCCTCGGTGAGCAATCTTTTCGGTCATAGATTTTAATACATCTCTATGAACTGTATTTTGATTTAGATTAAAAACCCCTACTATTCCACACATTTATAAAATAGCTTTTAATTCGTTGATCACTTCTTCTTGTTGTTCAAATGTCAAATCATTGTACAAAGGAAGCGCTAAGGCGTGATTATAACACCATGCACTATTTTTTAAATCTCCTTTTACCTCAATATCAGGGTGACTCCCATCATACGCTTTGTGCATGTGAAGTGAGTACGAGCCTATTTGAACCTCGATTCCTTTGGCACGCATTTCTTTCATCACTCTATCTCTGTCTTCCACATACACCACATAGGTCTGGAAAGAATGTTGACAATTGGGTTGTGGATTTAATACTTGTGGAAGTGAGATTCCATCCACTTGGTTGACTAATTTCTTATAATTATTAGCTAGCTCAATTCTTCTGCTCAAAAGCTCATCAATGACACCTAATTGACCCAAACCAACTGCAGCTTGAATATTCGTTAACTTATAATTTGTTCCAATGTTACTAAAATGGATTCCTTCTCTTGACGCGCCAGTCATATCCATCCCAAAATGTTTGTAAGAATCAATCCATTCTGCCCATTCTTTGTTATTCGTGGTCACAATTCCTCCTTCGCCAGTGGTAATAAACTTTCTAGGATGTAAAGAGAATACAGTAATATCTGCATGGTTGCCCACTTTTACACCTTTATAAACAGCTCCTATCGAACATGCGGCATCTTCAACGATTTTCAAATTATACTTTTCTCGAATCTCATTTAATCGTGTATAGTCCAGTGGGGCTCCAAATAATGAAACTGGAATGATCGCTTTTGTGCTGTCAGTAATATTCTTTTCTATTTCATCATAATTGATAAGCATATCTTCTTTGTTCACATCAACAATCACAGCTTTTGCGCCTACAATGGAAACAACTGACGCTGTGGCCGGATATGTATAATCAGGAACAATTACCTCGTCGCCTTCTCCGATATTTAATGCTCTTAATGCTACTTCAAGTCCTGTAGTTGCAGATGTAACTGCTAAACAATGGTCTACATTTAGAAAGTCCTTAAGGCGACTTTGAAGTTCTCTTGTAACAGGGCCTTCCGTCAAATAACCACTTCGAAGAACTTTGATAACTCCTTCTTCAATTTCTTTGGTTATATACGGTTTGATTAATGGGATTTTCATCATGATATTTATGTCTTACTGTTGATCGATTCCTACTTCCTTTCTCCACTCAATTAATTTGGTTAGACCTTCTTTTAGAGAATACTTGTATAAGAAGTTGATTTCTTTTTCGGCTTTTTGTCTAGATCCAATTCTATTTTGAACCAAAGCTCTCGCATCATCTTTAGAATATGGAACATATTTAACTTCTAAATCCGACTCCTTTAATTCTAAAATCGTATCACACAATTGCTTGATCGATGTTTGTATTTCTGTACCTACATTGTAATTTCCAATTTTCATATCTGCCTCTAAGGCTGCTACATTTGCTCTTGCCACATCTTCTACATAAATAAAATCGTATGCTTGACTACCATCACCGTTGATTATAGGTTGCTCTCCTGCTTCAATTTTATTCAACATAATAGGGACTACCCCACTATACACTGCATGTTGATCTTGTCCTGGACCATACACATTCATGTAACGCAAGCTTACCACTTCTAAACCGTATCTGTCGTTGAATGCAGTTGCCATTGCTTCTCCAGCAATTTTAGTAGCTCCGTAAAAATTCTTATTGTTAAATGGGTGGTCTTCAGTCATTGGAACTTCTACTGCATCTCCATAGACTGAAGCTGATGACGAAGATATTAACTTTTTAATATTGTTTTTCACACAAGCTTCCAATACGTTGTAGGTTCCAGCGATATTCACGTCAAAAGCAGTTCTAGGGAAGTCTTTACAGTGCAATAACCACATGGCTGCTAAATGAAATACATAGTCCACTCCTTGCATAGCACTGTCTAAAATATCTGTTTCTCTTACATCTCCTCCAAACGGGAATATGGAACATCTAGGATCTTTGAGGCTTTGCTCGATATTATCCTGTTTTCCTCTGGCAAAATTGTCATAAATAACAACTTCTTTCACGTCGTGTTTCAACAATTCACTTACTACGAAACCTCCAATAAATCCAGCTCCACCGATAACGAGAACTCTTGCGTCTTTTAATTTACTCATGCTTATTTCTATTCTATGTATTTTTTAATAATGTAATCTGCAATAGCAAGTGATGCTGTTGCTCCTGGTGATGGGGCATTTAGCACATGAATTTGTTTATCTTTCTTTTCTATTCTAAAGTCCATGATCAAATTTCCCTTGTTGTCCATCGCTTGAGCTCTTACTCCCGCCCCACCTTTTTCAAGCATTGAACCTTGAATTTCTGGCATCATCTTCTTTGCTTTTTTAATAAATGAACTCCGCAGCAAAGAACTAGAAAATTCTCCCATCGCAAAGTTAAAATTGTTTCTGACAAAACGATGAAATCCTTTGTAAAATAAACTATCTATGGAATCATTTAAGGAGATATCTGTATTTGAATACCCTTCTCTTTTAAAAGCGAATACGGCATTTGGGCCTACTTCTCTTCCTCCAGAAATCATTCTTGTAAAGTGCACTCCGAGAAAAGGAAACTTATTATTTGGTACAGGATACACCAAGTGATTTACCATATCATTATATTCTTCTTTGAAACTCAAATATTCACCGCGAAACGGTATAATTCTTAGTGGTCTTTTAGATTGGGTCAAATTTGAATAAACTCTATCTGAGTGCAATCCAGAGCAATTAATAATAAAGTCAAACTCCTTTTCGCCATCCTTTGTGATAATTATTCCTTTCTTTTCAGAAGAATGTACTTTGTCAACTTTGGTATTAACTAACACTTCGCTATCTTTTTCTTGAATCTTCAGAGCTAGTTTTTTCATCACACCTTTGTAGTCAACAATCCCCTCTTCCGGAACGAGTAAGGCTTTGGTACCAAATATATGAGGCTCCCTTCCTTGTATTTCTCCAACATCTAGAAATTTTAGACCGATCAAACCATTCTGTTTTCCTCTTTCCGCGATATTGTTTAGGGTGATTTCCTCCTCTTCGTTCGTTGCGACAACAATCTTACCACATTGATCAAAGTCAACTTCATTCGCCTTACAGAAGCCGATCATATCTCTAATTCCTTGAACAGCTAACCGAGCTTTAAGTGACTTTGGCTTGTAATTCAAACCACAGTGAAGTACACCACTGTTTCTACCAGACTGATGAGATCCTATTTCGGGCTCTTTTTCAAATATTGTAACACGGTATTGTCTGTAGTCATTAGATAATCGATATCCTATTGCTAATCCCAAGATCCCCCCTCCTATTATGGCTACATTCTTCTGTCTCAAATTATTATTTTCTTACTTTAAAAGGATGCTTTGCCAATTGTTTTTTGGCAAAAGGATGGTATTCGCCCTTTAGACCAATTGGATTCGCTGTTCTAATTTCATGAACGATTTCGATGGCTTTCCTCGCATCTTCAAGTCCATAACCGGAACCATTTAAAATTCCTTCATACACTTTGGTATGCAAATCTGTAAAGCCTCCAGAGAATTCAAGCTCTTCACCTTCAATTTGAATGGACCTGTAAGTTCTTTGTTCCTTTTGCTTTATTTCCTCAGGCAGTGCATCATAATTGATGGAAAGAAACCATCTTACTCGTGCTTTTTCAAACTCTAAATAGCCTGCTGCTCGATCGTGTGTATGAATATGAACAATATTAGTTTTTAAATCCCCAAAAATATAGTGCAACATATCATAGAAGTGTACTCCAATATTTGTTGCAATACCTCCTGATTTATTAATATCTCCTTTCCACGATGTATAATACCAATTTCCTCTGGAAGTTAAATAGGTTAGATCGATATCAAAGATTTTATCCTCAGCTGATTCTTCTACCTTCTTTTTTAATTGCTTGATAGTATTGTGCTCTCGAAGTTGAAGGATGTTCCATACTTTTTTTCCAGATTCCTTTTCCATTCTTTGCAATGCATCAAGATTCCATGGATTTAGCACTAATGGCTTTTCACAGATAGCGTCTGCACCTCTTCGTAATGCCATCCTTATATGAGCATCATGTAGGTAATTTGGCGTACAAATACTAAAATAATCAAGCTCCAATCCTCGATCGTATCGTAACTTTTCTATGTGTCGATCAAAGCGTTCTGTCTCCACAAAAAAATCGGCATTCGGAAAATAACTATCCATAATTCCAACACTGTCAAATCTATCCAATGCTGCTAACAAATTGTTATTGGTATCCTTAATTGCTTTTAAATGTCTGGGTGCAATGTAACCCGAGGCCCCAATGAGTGCAAAATTTTTCATACTATATATCTATCCCACAAAAATCCAAAACTATTTTTTCATTAGAAATTTTTAAATTTTTAAACTCATCATGTGCAACTAAAAAAGCAATAATATCTGCTTTTTCCAATGCATCTTTATAATTTGTCAATTTATATACATTATGAGAATCAATATTAGGTTCTACAATAAAGTGTTCTTCATTATTAGAACCTTGCAATACTTTTTGAACGATATATTTTGCAGGAGACTCTCTTAAATCATCTATATTTGGTTTAAAAGCTAAGCCCATCAAAGCTGTTTTAGGCTTTCTGCCATTTGCTAATTCAAATTTTAACTTGGCATTTTGGATTTTTTCTGCACACCAAAATGACTTGTAATTATTTACCTCGCGAGCTGTTCCTATAATCTTTGACTCCATTGGATAATCTGAGACTATAAAATAAGGATCTACTGCAATACAATGACCTCCCACACCGCACCCTGGTTGTAGAATGTTTACCCTAGGATGCTTATTTGCTAAATTAATCAATTCCCAAACATTAATATCTGCTTTATCACATATCAGAGATAACTCGTTTGCAAAAGCAATTTGCACATCTCTTGAAGAATTTTCAACTAATTTACACATCTCTGCAGTTCTTGCATTTGTAGCATGCAAATCTCCTTTGACGTATTTTGCATAAAAATCAATAGCTTTTTCGGTAGATGCTTCATCTATTCCCCCTATCACACGATCATTGTTTACCAATTCATACATCACGTTTCCTGGTAAAACTCTCTCTGGACAATAAGCCATAAAAATTTTATTTTTCAGTTCTGGTCTAGTTGTATAGATTAACTGTTGCATTTTTTCAGTTGTCCCCACTGGAGAAGTTGACTCAATAATATATAAATCTCCTTCCTTTAACAACGAGATAACTCCTTTGGTAGCAGATTCTACGAAAGAAATATCTGGCTCATGATTTCCTTTAAAAGGAGTAGGAACCACGATCAAATATACATTAGCTTCAACTGCTTTAGTTGCTGCTTTTAAATAATTTTCTTTTACGGCATTAGAAACAATTCCATCTAAATCTGGTTCCACAATATGAATCTTTCCTTGATTAATTGTCTCAACAACACGCTCATTAATATCGACACCTAGAACCTTCGTTTTATGTTGTGCAATTAATGCTGATGTTGGTAATCCAATATATCCTAATCCTATGGTTACTACTTCGGGATTCATTATACTTCTTTTATAAATTTTACAATTCTTTCACAAGCCTTTCCATCCCCATAAGGATTGTGTAATTTAGACATTTGATCAAATGCTTCTTTCTTATTAAGAAGCTCTAAGGTTCTATTTACAATTAAATCTTCATCTGTACCAACTAATAAAACTGTGCCAGCTTCAACCGCCTCTGGTCGTTCGGTTGTTTCTCTCATAACTAAAACTGGCTTTCCTAAACTAGGCGCTTCTTCTTGTACTCCTCCACTATCAGTAATAATAATTTTTGAACGATTCATCAACCAGATAAAGTCTTGATAAGCCAGAGGGTCTATAAGAATTACATTGCTAACATCAGATAAGACTCTTCTCACTGGCTCTTGCACTTTTGGGTTTAAATGTACAGGGTATATGATTAACCTATTACTATCATTCTCTGCAATTCTCTTTAAAGCTCTGCAAATTCGTTCAAAACCTTCACCGTGATTTTCTCTACGATGCCCAGTGACCAAAACCAGCTCTTTATCGCCAATAACTTTGTTTAATTCTTCAATTAAAATACTTGGGGATGAATTCACTTTATCAACAGATTGTAGCAATGCATCAATTACTGTATTTCCTGTGACTAAAATAGAGTCTTCTTGAACATTCTCTTTTTGTAAGTTTTCTTTTGATGTTAAGGTAGGAGCAAAGTGATAATCTGTAACTCTACCAGTAATTTGTCTATTCATTTCTTCAGGAAAAGGCGCCCACTTATTATGCGTTCTTAATCCTGCTTCTACATGACATACTTTTGCACCTGAATAAAAAGAAGCTATACTCCCAGCCATTGTTGTTGTTGTATCTCCGTGAACATAAACATAGTCTGGCTTAAAATCTTCAAGAACTGGTTGCAAACTTTCAATAATATTAGCAGTTAAGCTATATAAATTTTGACCCGGTTTCATAAGATCTAAGTCATAATCTGGTTGGATTTCAAAAAACTCAAGGACTTGATCTAACATTTCTCGATGCTGAGCAGTCACACAAACTTTTGTCTCAAAATTCTTAGTATCTTTTTGAAATTCTTTAACCAATGGCGCCATCTTTATAGCTTCAGGTCTAGTACCAAATATAATCAGGTTTTTCTTCATTTACTTCCCTATTTGATAATATTCAAACCCTTTTTCACCAAGATTAAATGCATTATATTGATTTCTTCCATCAAAAATGATGGGTGTTTTTAACCTTAATTTTATCTCGTCAAAATCTGGAGATCTGAATTCTTTCCATTCTGTAATCAGAATAAGTGCTTCTGCCTCTTTTAATACTTCATATTTTGATTCGGAGTACTCTACGTTATCCATATTTTTTAAATAAAAAGATTTGGCCTCTTCCATTGCCTTAGGGTCATAAGCTTTAACCCTTGCCCCTCTTTTTATCAACTCTTTAATTGTATAGATAGCAGGAGCTTCTCTCATATCATCTGTACCAGGCTTAAAAGCTAGACCCCACAGCGCAAATATTTTCCCTGTCAAATCCTCTCCGAACCGTTCTACTATTTTGTTTGAGATCGAAAATTTTTGACGGTTGTTTACAGCTTCTACAGCTTGAATTAATTGCGCTTTATAACCATATTCTTCAGCAGTTCTTTTCAAAGCTCTTATATCTTTTGGAAAACAAGACCCTCCATAACCAACTCCAGGATATATAAAACTGTAGCCTATCCTTTGATCTGAACCAATACCTACCCTTACATTATTTATATCTGCTCCAACTTTTTCACAAATATTCGCAATCTCGTTCATAAAAGAAATCTTTGTCGCCAACATAGCATTGGCTGCATATTTTGTCATCTCAGCAGATCTAACATCCATAATAATAAAACGATCATGTGTTCTAAAAAATGGCGAATATAATCGCTTCATTATACCGAAGGCTTCATCCGTTTCAGCTCCAATTACAACTCTATCTGGCTTCATGAAATCATTGATTGCATCACCTTCTTTCAGAAATTCAGGATTAGATATTACCTCAAATTTTAAAGAAAGGCTTCTTTTTTCTAATTCTGATTGAATTGTCTTCTTTACCATATCAGCAGTTCCCACTGGAACCGTAGATTTGCCGACTATGAGTAATTTATGATTCATAGTAGCCCCTATTTCTTTGGCCACAGAAAGGACATGACTTAAATCGGCTGAACCATCTGACTCCATAGGAGTTCCTACAGCAATAAATACAATAGAAGCATCTTGTATACTTTCCTTCAAAGAAGTAGAGAATAATAAACTTTCTTTCTCAATGTTTCTTTCTACCATTAAAGTCAAACCTGGCTCATATATTGGAACAATTCCTTTTTTCAGGTTTTCAATTTTCTTTCGATCAATATCAACACAAGTAACTGTGTTTCCCATCTCTGCAAAACAAGCTCCAGAAACTAAACCCACATATCCCGTACCTATAATCGCTAGCTTCACTCTAATTTATTATAGTCCCCCATCCTTAATAGAGGAGTTTAAAGAATTTTTCACATCATAAATGACGTGATTTTCTTTTAGTATTGAGTTAAAATTTATATTCTCGAATTCTTCATGAGCTACTGCCAACACTAATGAATCAAATTTATTATTTGGAATGGTTTGTGTAGACTTCAAACCATACTCTTCAAAAACCTCCTTTTCATCTGCCCAAGGGTCATAAATACTCACATTAACACCAAAATCTTTTAATGCAGATACTACATCAACAACTTTTGTGTTTCGAACATCTGGGCAATTCTCTTTAAAAGTAATACCTAGAACCAATACTTCAGCATCTTTAATTTTAACATCTTTTTTGATCATTAGTTTGACAACTTCAGATGCTACATACTCACCCATACTATCATTCAATCTTCTACCTGCTAAAATAATTTCAGGATGATAACCGTATTCTTGTGCCTTCTGTGCTAAATAATAGGGATCAACTCCTATACAGTGCCCCCCTACTAATCCAGGTTTAAAGGGTAAAAAATTCCATTTTGTACCAGCAGCCTCCAAAACATCATGTGTATTGATACTCATCAAATTGAAAATCTTGGCTAACTCATTTACAAATGCGATATTAATATCTCTTTGAGAGTTTTCAATCACTTTAGCTGCTTCGGCTACTTTAATTGTTGGAGCTAAATGAGTCCCTGCTGTAATCACAGACTTATATAAGGTATTTACCTTCTCTCCCACCTCAGGTGTAGAACCAGAAGTAACTTTTAATATTTTTTCTACAGTATGTAATTTATCGCCAGGATTAATTCTTTCGGGAGAGTATCCAGCATAAAAATCTTGGTTGAATTTTAATCCCGACACTTTCTCTAGCACAGGAATACAATCTTCTTCAGTAGCTCCTGGATAGACTGTAGATTCATAAACCACAATATCTCCTTTTCTTAAGACAGAACCAACTGTTTCGCTAGCCTTTATCAATGGAGTTAAAATAGGCCTATTGTTCTTATCTACTGGTGTAGGAACAGTAATGATGTAATAGTTGCACTCTTCAACATCTTTTAAAGAATAAGAGCAGAACAGCCCATTACTTTGAGGGACCTCATCAACCAAAACTGATTGAAGCACATTATCTTCGACTTCAAGAGTTGAATCAGTCCCAGAGGATAGTTCGCTTACTCTTTCTTGATTAATATCAAATCCTACTACTGGGTATTTTGTTGCGAAAAGCCTTGCTAATGGAAGACCTACATACCCTAAACCAATGACTGCTATTTTGATTTGACCCATATTATAAATTTTCCCAATACCACTTTACTGCTTCTTTCAATCCTTTTTGCAAAGAAAATTGTGGATTGTAGTTTAATAATTTTTTTGCTTTTTCAACAGATGCCAATGAGTGAGGAATATCACCTAAACGATTAGGTCCATGCAAGACCTCGATATTACTAATTTTATTATCAAACTCTGACAAATGCTCTTTTAAATATCCCACGAGATCATTTAATGTATTTCTTTCTCCATAAGCAACATTATAAACTGTATTAACAGCCTCTCTGTTATCAACAACCAATGATAATAGATTTGCCTGAATCACATTATCTATATACGTAAAATCTCTAGAGTACTCCCCATCTCCATTAATAACAGGAGATTCACCCTTCATAAATTGACCAACAAACTTTGGGATTACTGCTGCATATGCCCCATCTGGATCTTGCTTTCTTCCAAAAACATTAAAGTATCGTAACCCTATAGTTTCCAATCCATAAGTTTTAGAAAACACATCTGCATATAACTCATTTACATATTTTGTAATTGCATAAGGTGATAGTGGCTTTCCGATTTTATCTTCAACTTTTGGAAGTGATTCTGAATCCCCATAGGTTGATGAGCTAGCTGCATATACAAACCTTTTTACCCCAGCATCACGTGAAGCTATCAACATATTCAAAAAACCACCTACATTCACATCATTAGATGTAATAGGGTCTTTGATAGATCTTGGAACGGAACCTAATGCTGCTTGATGCAATACATAATCCACACCATCAACTGCCTTTAAACAATCACTTAAATTTCTAATATCTCCTTGAATAAACTGAAAATTAACATCCTCTAAAAGAGGAGCAATGTTTTGTTTTTTACCAGTAGCAAAATTATCTAAACACACTACATAATTTCCCTTTTTCAGTAAGTCTTCACATAGATTTGAACCGATAAATCCAGCACCACCAGTCACAAGGATTTTTTTGTCAGACAACTTGATGTTCATTAAAGAGAGACAGGTTTATTTAATTGTGCCGCAAATTACAAAAAAGGGTTGATTTAGAATAAAAAAAACAGCTTTTATCTAACCCGTATTTTCACTAAAATTTCAACTATTTTTACTCGTTTTGTAATGCGACTTGTACCAGTCGATGAATTTTTTAACTCCCTCTTCTATTTTAGTCTTAGGGTCATATACATATTGATCTGTGATAGAGGAAATATCTGCATAGGTTTGATACACATCACCAAGCTGCATTTCATGTATCTCTTTTATTGCAGTCTTATTCAAGTATTTCTCAATCTCTTCAATAAAGTCAAGGAGTTTTACAGGAGTATTATTTCCAATATTATACAATTGATACTTTTCTTTTTTATGATCTAATGTTATTACACTAACTACACCTTTAATTACATCGTCAATAAAGGTAAAATCTCGCAGTAGATCACCTTTGTTAAATACTTTAATTGGTTTTTCATTGACAATTGCTTCTGTAAATAAAAACATAGCCATATCAGGTCTACCCCATGGGCCATAAACAGTAAAAAATCGCAGACCTATAGTTTGAATACCATAGAGATGACTATAAGTATGTGCTATTAATTCGTTTGATTTCTTTGTCGCTGCGTATAAACTAATCGGATGATCTACGTTTTGTTCCTCTCTGAAAGGAATATCATCACTATTTCCATAGACACTAGAGCTACTCGCGTAAACCAATTTGTGTACATGGAAGTTTCTGCAACATTCTAATACATTAAAAAAGCCATTAATATTAGAATCAATATATGCTCGTGGATTTTCAATTGAGTACCTTACTCCAGCTTGTGCAGCTAGATTACAAACAATATCAAACTTTTCCTCTCTAAATAATCTTGACAATTCACACACATCTTCAAGATTCATTCGTACGAATGACATTTGACTATGGTAGATGGTACTCGATACTTTTGTTAAAAAAAGTTTTGCTTCACTTTTCTCTATTCCTAACTCTTTTAGCCTAGCATATTTTAGATGTACGTCATAGTAATCATTGATATTATCAAGGCCTACAACAGTAAAACCAAGCTCTAAAAGTCTTTTTGATAAATGGAATCCTATAAAACCCGCAGCACCCGTGACCAGTACTTTTTTCCTAACATTTTGATTTTCTATTGATACACTCATTTATTTGGTAAAAAAAATCAAATGAAAATTACAAAAAAGGGATGGGTTGAGCTAATTTTATACTCTGCGTTTTGCATAAAAAAAAACCTCATAAATTGAAGTGCCCCCAAAAAGTTAGACACTATTTGGGGGTATTTTTATGAGAAAAAAGGAACGATTTAGTTTAGAGCTAAAAAAAGAGTGTTTAGATTTAA
>JANQMD010000035.1 GCA_028280265.1 Flavobacteriaceae bacterium | reverse complement strand
ATTTTTATCGAAAATCGTAACTCTTTCAAAGTTAGGCTTTTTTGAAAGTTTGAGAGCTGTTTTACGATTATCAACCAGTTTTATGTTTTGTCTTTTTCTAATGTTTTCTATTGTCTTGCCAAAAACTGAGTTATTCATAAGTTTGAAAAAGTCTTTCTCAAAACTGTTGTCTGCTGCTTGACGCAATTCTGTATTTTTTCTTATATAAGGCTCCATCCAGGGGGACTGCTCGAAAGATATTCCTCTATGAACTGCAGTTATCCTCATTCCCATTTCAAGATATTGCCTAAGATTTCGGTAATGGACAACGTAATTTTTTCTTGGTTTAAAATGGCTAATTAGTTTTTCAACCCCATTAACATTCATCTTTTCAGGTGCAAGAGGATAATCATTATGTGTTTCCCATAGTTTTTCAGAATAGGCCAAATCAACTTCAAATATATACCCTATTTTTCCTCGATTTGACATGCTATGGTTTATTTTTTCAATAATATCGTAAACTTTATCTTTATTAAGATTTCTCATCCATTTAAACCCATGTGTTGGAAGATTTTGTGACATCGCCCAACCATAAAGATTATTGGCATCGAGGTATTGAATGTATGTTGAAGTTTTTTGGGTATCAAAAGATTTCATGTATTTGTTGTTAGCTTCAGCGTATCTCTTTGATATGTGAGATATACCGCCACGTATTCCCCTTTCAAACATCATTAACATATCGTAATCATCAAGTAGTTGCAATTCCTGTTTTGTTTCTTTAAGACAAGCATCCCAAGCAAGACCAGGCGATGTGTAATAATGAGCTGGATCAAGGTTGTAATGTTTCATACAAGTTTTCCTAAAATTTTCAAACACGTCAGCGAGAAGTAGCACATCGGATTTTAAATAAAGATCGTGGTAATCTCTAATTGTTTTACAATTGAAAGTATCCCATACTCGAATAGCATGATAATAATCTTCTTCACTTATATCCTCATCATTTAGCTTTGAATAAAATTCTTCCTTTGGTGGAAGCTGTGTTTCTGTTAGTTTACTAAGATTCGAAACATAATCATAAGGAAAAACTCCCTTACGAGTAATTAGATCTACATTCTTCTTAAACTCTCGTTTTGTATTATAAAAATCATCTTTTTGTAAATTTTTAACAAGATTAGCAAGAGATGTTTGAAGAAACTTATATGAATCTATAAAACGAATTTCAAAAACTAAAGAAACCATTTTACCTGTTTTTCTTGATCTGTACTCACCAACTTTCATATATTTAGAGAAGGAAATGTATTTCTCTTCAGTAGATGGAATGCATCGTAATTCTCCTGGTAAGCTTGCCAGTTGCTTTATAAACAAATGAGCATCATACCCCTGAAGATTATGAAATATAACTGGTAGTATTCTTGGTTTTTTACATTTAAGATTACACTTGTTGTGAGCAGCACCTCTATACTGGCCTGTAAAATGACAATGATCCCTAACTCTATCTTCTAATAATTCTGTTTTGCAAATATGGCAATACTTCGCTTCATCAAAAGATTTTTGTTGGTCTTTTGTAAGTTTAAGAGGTTTTGGCCAGCAATAGTAGTCATTATAAATAGCTCTAGTTACTTCTAAAATTTTTTCGACAAATATTCTCGCTACATCATCATCTTCTTCTTTTTTAGTAAAAGTGATTGGCTTTATTTGTTTATCAACAACTCCTTTAATAAAAATACAAAACCCTGATGGTTCATGTTTTTGGTAGTCATATCTATAAGAATATTCTGGATTAGGACAACAAGTTTTCATTGGTTTAGTAAAACACTCAAAATCAGCATAAGCTACAAAAGGAATAGGTATTTGTTTGTGATAATTTTCAAATTTTAAAGTCGTTTTATCTGGAGCTGGCATTCTAACATAAGCTGCCCCGTTATTCTTGCAATAAAAAATATGTCTTTCTAATAATGGTTCTTTTGTGAATCCATTAAGGCATCTTTTACAAATATGAATTGGCTCATCTGTTCTTTTTGTAATCT
>JANQMD010000001.1 GCA_028280265.1 Flavobacteriaceae bacterium | reverse complement strand
TTCCTGAGATCGTTGCTCCACGGGCATCGCCTTGTATAGAATAGGTAAGTGCTCCGTATGAAGATGTCTGAGCATCCAAAACAACACTTTGCCCTGGATTTATCGTCATGTTGTTAAACAAAACCTCAACATTGGAGGATGGATAGTGGCCACCATCTACAATCAAGTCTGCTTTTCCTACTGATCTATTGGTCGAAAGAATCCACGGTTCATTAAAATCCAAGCTAGGGATTCTCAAAACAATTTCTTGTTGTGTTGTTTGTAAAGCAGAATTAATAGGGAATTTATATACTCGATACTCCAAGGGAGAAGTTTGGTTTAAATTAGGTCCTAAATCTTTTGTTGACACAACATACAAATTACCTCCAAAATAAGTTATGTTTGATCTTGGCAGACCTTCAAATTGAGATTCTAACTCATTAGACTCTTTAAACCTATCATAATAATAATCAACAATATTACCCTGTGCATCCAAACCTCTAGAAGCAGCGTAAAAACTATGATTCCCTGATACAATTCCTACTGTATAGGCTCTACCATCAACAGTTAAATTGGGAAATGGATATAATCCTAGGTTGTTGTTAATGCCAAATCTATCTATGCTTTTAAGGTTATTAGCACTATCACTCAAAGTATTGGTTGTAAGGTTATATGTAACCTGCGCATTATCATCACCAGTTCCTCCATTGGTCAACATCATCAATCGATCCGTACCATAAGCCATCAATCCCCCCAGAAAAACTAACAGAACGAGATATTGGATAGCTTGTAGGACTAGCTGTAAAATTAACCCCACTAATATTTGTTGGTATATCAACTACTTTAGCGTAGCCTGTACCATTGTACTCTATTTTAAAAATAAAAGCAGCATTCGTAGCACCAGTAAGATCGTCGTATACATACAAACCATACACCTTCCCATTTATATCTACTAATCTTTGCATAACTTTTCCTGCAAGATCTCCACTCACAGTATGGTGGTAGGTTACACCAGAGCCATCCAAGTTGGCACTAAAGATTCTACCGTCTCCAACAGTTCCCCATAGCCTACCATTAATCTCTACAATCGTATCATCACGTCCAAAATTCGCTGCCATTGTAATCTCATGCTTTCCTGAACCATCTCTGTTGTATCGAATCATTTTATTTTGTAAAATTTGTGGATAATAAAGATAGTTTCCTATTCTCATGGCTCTCCAGTATCTCGGACTTGTCAAGGTTTCTACTGTGCTGGTAGTTCCTTCTGAGTATCTTTTTAACGCCTTGCCTCCTGCGTAGAAAATACTAAAAGGCAAGATACGCTTCACCACAAAATCTTTGCTCACCGCTGGGTAGCTCCCCGATGCAGCTGCCGTGGCACGGATGATTACACTGTTTCCATCTGTAGGTGAGGGGGTTAGAGTACTGCCAGACAAAGAAAACCCATTGGCATTTCCTTGAATGCTGTAAGAGATGGTTTGCGTTGTGTTAATGGCTGCCTTTAAGGTGATCGCTGTACCATCTGTTACATTAAAACTGTCTGCCGATAACAAAGCATTGGGTTGATCGTTAGTGAAGTTGGGACCAGTATTGCTATTGGTTGATGCTTGCAAGGTAAAAAATCTATTACTACTTGCAATAAATTGATTATCAAAACTTGGAGTGGTACCCGATGGCTCATCACCTGAAAAACAAAGTCTTCCTGTATACATTTTAAAATAGTAGGTAGTGTTGGCACTCAACCCTGTAATTGTATAATCTACAAAAGCACTACTAACTGCCTGTGCTGCAACCTGTTGCTGCCCTGAACCTGAATAGGCTGTGCTGCTTGAGCTAGTTATCACTCGTCCTGGTATTGTGTTGAATGTATTTTGAGTATTTATATATAGTACAACTCCCGTTTGTGAATCACCCGGTACAGTGGCTCTTACTCTAATACTATTAGTCTTTGCTCCGTTAAAAGATAGACTGTACTGATCTTGTTGTGCCTTGGTAGGTGGGTTACATTGTGCGTTTATTTGTAAAGTACCCAACAATGCAAGAAGCACCATTCCACAAAAGGAGTACTTTCTTCTTATATTGTCAAACAAGTAAAAATCCTTGTGGGTTGTCTGTAACAGCGTTCTCTGAAAAAATTGCGGTCTAAGTAAAATACTAAATGCTATGTGAACGAACTTGGAAAAGTTTGTAATTTTTTTCATCTTTAAAAATTGGTTTTAAAAATAAGATTATTGTTTGTGGTACAAAGTTTACAAATTTATATGAAAAATCACAAAAAAAAAAAAAAAGAATTACTCATAAAAAGTAAATACTGCTGATTAACAAGGGGTTACTATTGTTTGTTGTTTTAAGTTTTAAGGGGTCTTCTACTTAAAGAATTTAAGCCTCCACGGGGATTAATTTTCGATGTTCTATATTCATCATTCAAATATCGTCAATCAAAAATCTACAATCATCAATAACAAACACAACAATTGATCCTGATCCCTATGAAACCCTTCGACACTACGTTAACAGTATCTATTGTCTTTCTGGGATTACGTCAAAAGTAATATCATTTAACGCTTTCTTTTTAGATTTTTAAGAGTGTATTTGCAATGATTTCTTATGTAGAGACGTGTTAAATGATTTATCACTTGTATCTTTACTTCCATAATATTAATGAACATTCCTTTTTATGAAAAAGCTATTCATCCTTATCGCTGTGGGCTTTATGATCCAAGCTACGACTGTATTTTCTCAAAATTTAGTAAAGTCGGGGCCCATGGTTGGATATTCTACCATGCGTGAAGCCTTATTATGGGTGCAGACAACCCAATCCTCAGAAGTCTATTTCGAGTATTTCGATAAGGAAAACTCAGGTAAAAAATACAAGACAGAAACGTTTATCACACAGGCTAATAATGGCTTTGTGGCCAGGTTGATCGCGGATCAAATTTTACCTGGAAAGAAATATACCTATCAGTTGTACGTTGATGGGAAAAGAGTCAAAAGAAAGTATCCCATGGAATTTCAGTCACAGACACTTTGGCAATGGAGGACAGACCCTCCTGAGGTGAATTTCGCTATTGGAAGTTGTGCTTTTATCAATGAAAAACGTTTCGACAGATCTGGAAAGCCCTATGGAAGTGGATATGAAATTTTCAATTCTATCCATGAGAAGAAACCTGATTTCATGCTTTGGTTGGGTGACAATACCTATTTAAGAGAGGCCGATTGGAATTCTCGCACTGGATTTTTGCATCGATATACGCATACTCGGTCCTTAAAAGAATTGCAACCTTTGTTGGCATCTACACATCACTATGCTATTTGGGATGATCATGATTTTGGACCAAACGATTCAGATGGAAGCTTTGTGATGAAAAAAACAGCCTCAGAAATGTTTAAGTTGTTCTGGGGGAATCCAAATTACGATGCAATTGATAAAGGTGGCATCACTGGATCATTTGAATGGGCAGATCTACACTTTTTCTTATTGGACAATCGATATTATCGCACTTCAAACAGAAACCATACGGAAAAACGTCAAATGTTAGGAAAGGAGCAGATAGATTGGCTCATCAACGCTTTGGCATCGAGCAGAGCCCCTTTTAAATTTATTGCCATTGGCGGACAAGTATTGAGTACAGAAGCTGCACATGAGAATTATGCTACATTTCCAGAAGAGAGAGCGTACTTATTGAATAAAATACGTGAAGCTAAAATTGAAGGAGTGATCTTTTTAGATGGAGATCGTCACCATACAGGATTGAGTAAAATGAAAGAAAATAAGTATGTATATCCATTGTATGACTTGACTTGCTCTCCTTTAACTTCTGGAGCTTATGCAGACAAGGAAGAAAGCAATGCATTCAAACTGGAAGAAACTTTGTTTGGAAAACACAACTTCGGTATGTTAAATGTCAGTGGTCCCCGTACAGATCGTGTATTGGATATTAAAATCTTTGACAAGGATGGAAAACAAGTTTGGACAAAGAAAATAAAAGCCCGAGACTTAAGGTACTCATCGAAAAGATAATCATTAAAAAAAGTGACTGCCAAAGACAGTCACTTTTTACTTTCTTAGATAGATGATCTTTAATTTTTAATCAACCCTTGTCCTTCTATCCATGGTGCTCCAGCTTGTTGCAGTCGTCTTTCAAGACCAGGCAATGTGTTTTCAGTAACATTTCTCAGTTTACCTTTCACCTGCTTCAACTGACTCTTCACTCTTCGCAAGAAGGCTTTGTGAGTTCCTGTAGGACCATAGGTGTTTCCAAAAGCTCTCCAAGAAATACCTCCTCCATTGTTCGCTGTAGGATCTGAACGCTCTCCAATCTCTCCTTTTACAGGATGTCCGCGCAATTCTTTCTGAATGGCTAGCAGACTGATTCTTGCTGCATTGATTTCTTTCAGCAGAGCATCATTAGGAGCTGTTGTTTTATTAGCAGCTCGTTTCATCGCAGCAACTTTTCGCATGCTCTTTGTCATCATCATATTGGTCGCTGTGAGATCTTGTTGGAAAGCGATTACTTCCTCTCTGAATTGGTTCATTTCATTAAACGACTTTCTTGGCAAAGCACCTTCGTACAATGGAACTACTTTAAATTCTTTAGGTCCTTGCAATGTAGTTGTCACTCCATCTACTCGTTTTACCAAAGTTGCCGAGTAAGTTCCTGGAGTTACCATAATAAAGCCACCGCCAATGCCATCGCCTCTTCCTGCTAATCTCTCACCACCTTTGTTAGGATAGTTCAATCTCCAATTGACACGATTGAATCCTTTTCGATTCGTCCCACGAACAGTATTGATGACTTTTCCATTGGCATCCTTGATGATCAACAAAATAGCTGGTCCATCTTGATTCTTCTCTTTCTCCAGTGCATCCCACCCTGGGAAGTCTATATTTTTCTTTTCTCTTGCCTTACGCTCATCTTTTAAAGATTTTACTTTATCGGCCATGTAGTATGTAAATCGAGCTCCAAAGGGTGCATTGGGTGCTTTGTACTCTGCATCTCCCTGGCTTCCTACTCTACTCGACTGACGGTACCAATATGCATCTTTAATTGGGAACATCGTAGCTTCCTGAGACAGCATATCTTTAGAGAAATTACGAATGGGTGTAATGTCATCTAGAATGAAGAAACCTCGTCCGAACGAAGCTGCTACCAAATCGTTTTCTCTTCTTTGAATGGTAATATCTCTAAAGGAAATTGTTGGAACACCTGCTTTTAATTTGATCCAGTTAGTTCCTCCATTGTAAGTGAAATAAATTCCGTACTCAGTTGCCGCAAATAGTAAGTTTTTGTTCACGTGATCTTGTACCAGACGCCAAATCAATAAACGTTCAGGCAAGTCACCATTAATCATTTTCCAGCTCTTTCCCTTGTTGGTACTCTTTAAAACATAAGGTTTGTAATCTCCGTATTTGTGGTTGTCTACCGCGGCATAAACCACATTGGCATCAAACAAATCGGCACGCACATCGTTTACAAAAGGAACATGATCCAATCCTTTGATATTACTCAAGGTATACTTTCTCCATGATTGCCCACCATTTTCGGTTACTTGAATCAGTCCATCGTCAGTTCCCGCGTAGATCAGTCCTTCTTGTTTTGGTGATTCCGCTAAAGAAGTAATGGTGTTATAGTTAGACATAGCACCTACATCCCAAGCATTGTCCCAGCTTTGTTGCTTTCCATAATAAGGAATCGTCATTCGCTCTTGGTTCAATGTTAAATCTTTAGAAATAGGCTTCCAGTCATCACCTCGGTTGTCTGATCTCCAGACGCGTTGTGAAGCAAAATACAAACGCTTAGGATCGTGTGGACTGACCAAAATTGGTGCATCCCAATTGAAACGCTCGAAAGGATCTCCCTCTAGAGCTTGTGGTTGAATGAATACCGTTTCTTTGGTTGTTTGATCAATACGCCAAAGTGCTCCTTGCTGAAACTCTCCATAAGTAATATTAGGATTTCCTGGCTCTATGGCAGATTGATGCCCATCAGCACCTAAGGTTTTCCACCAATCGGAATTGGCAATTCCATCAGACCACATGGTTTGTGAAGGACCACCGTGTGAACCATTGTCTTGTGTACCTCCGTAAATTTTATAAAATGGTTTGGAATCATCTACTGCTACTTTAAAGTACTGCGTAATGGGTAAATTTCTCACATATTTCCAGCTCTTTGTCAAATCAAAGCTTTCGTACAGACCACCATCTGTTCCAAACAGCACATAATTAGGATCAGAAGGCTTAAAAGCCATTGCATGACTGTCCACGTGCTTGTTACGCTCATTCATTCTCTTGAATGTCTTCCCGTGATCATCGGAAACCAACACATAATTATTCATTAAAAATAATTTCCCTTCATGATGTGGAGAGGCATATAATTCTTGGTAGTAGTGAGGTCCTGTACCTCCAGAAACTGCATTGGATTGTTTTTTCCATGAAGCCCCTCTATTGGTAGACATATAAATTCCTCCTTTTTTACGATCCAATTCGATTGCTGCATAAATAACATCTGGATTAAAAGGAGAAATCGCCAATCCTATTTTTCCTTTGTTGGAACCAGGAATTCCTCTTTTTAATTCTGTCCAAGTTTCACCTCCGTCAGTACTTTTGTGTATTCCAGTACCAGGTCCACCACCTAAATACCCTGCAACTGTTCTATGGCGTTGCCAAGTTGCAGCATACAAAACATTCGGATCTCTTGGATCGATCACCAAATCGGTTGCCCCTACCCATTTGTCATCTCCTAAGGTACGTTTCCAAGTTTTTCCTCCATCGGTTGTTTTGTAAATCCCTCTTTCTCCTCCAGAAGACCATAAAGGCCCCTGAGAAGCTACCCAAACGGTATTTGAATCCTCAGGATGTACAATAATGGTAGACAAATGCTCTGAGTTCTTTAGTCCAACGTTTTTCCATGAAGAGCCATCGTCATGACTTACATAGATTCCATCTCCAAAAGCAACGTGACGTCCTCCTACATTCTCACCTGTTCCTACCCATATGGTATGAGGGTTGCTAGGATCGATCGCAATAGATCCAATAGAATAGGAAGTCTGACGATCAAAAATAGGTTTCCATGTGGTTCCTGAATTCGTTGTTTTCCATACGCCTCCTGAACCTACGGCCACATACCATACATTCTCGTTATTGGGATGGATGGCAATGTCCGCAATTCGACCGGACGTAAATGCTGGTCCCACATTTCGAAGTTTGAGTCCTGAAAATGTGCCACTGTTGATCTTTTGAGCATTTAGCGGAATGGCTAAAAACATCATAAAAACCGACAAAACGACTAGTTTTAAAATTGATTTCATGTGTTAAAAATTTAGTTTGATTTAATTTAAGGTTTAGACAACTTCATCAAGAGATAATTCTCGAATGAGGTTCTTTATCATTTCGACACCAAGGAGCAATTGTTCTTTCTCAATGTACTCATTAGCTCGATGTGCTTGTGCAATATCTCCTGGACCGCAAATAGCCGATTGAAAACCTTCATTGGCAAACTGACCTACTTCAGAAGCATAAGCGACAGTGTTCAATTTCGATTTACCAGAAATTCGTTTGATCAAATCTACGACATCGGCATCTGCACTTGTATCTAGATGAGGAACTGGTGGATGATTTTCTATGGTTTTAATAGAGAAATCAGCAAATATCTTTCGGAGCTCTTTTTCTCTTTCTCGGCAAAAGCTTTCAAACTCAGAAATAATTTCTTGTAGACTGTCCATAGGAATGGTTCGCAAGTCCCAATAGAAATGAGCCTTGTCAGCAATAACATTGGGAGCTATTCCTCCGTTAACCATTCCCACATGCAAGGTTGAATGAGGTGGGTGGAAACGATCATCCAATCGTCCCTCCGTGATCAACTGGTTCATTTTGTTCTCCAACCAAAGAATGAGCCTCGTTGATTCATGGATGGCACTAACTTCTTGTTTGATTCGACTGCTATGTCCAGCAGAGCCACTCACATAAGTTTCAAGAATGTAAATTCCTTTTTGTCCTACTATGGGTTCTAAACGAGAAGGTTCTCCGATAATGGCGTATTTTGGTGTTTCTTTATAATGCTTATTAAAAGCTCTTGCCAATTCTGGACCTGCCAAACAGCCGATTTCCTCATCGTAAGAAAAAGCAAAGTAGATAGGCTTTTTCAAATCTGTCTTTACCATTTCAGGCAAGGTAGCCAAACAACAAGCAACAAATCCTTTCATATCGCATGAGCCCCGTCCATACAATTTTCCATCTCCTTTATCGGTCAACACAAATGGATCTGTATCCCACTCCTGTCCTTCTACAGGAACGACATCCGTATGTCCAGAGAGAATGACACCTCCATCTATTTCTGGACCAATTCTACAATGTAAGGATGCTTTCGTTTTTTCTTCGTTGTATAGCAGGTTCACTTGTACTCCATAAGATTCGACATGCTCTTTTATCCAATGAATAATTGTCAAATTACTCTCTCCGCCTAAAATGGGAAAGGAAACAAGTTTTTCAAGTATTTTTTCTACGGTCATAAGCTAACTATAGTTGGTGGCAACAGCCACAATGAGGGCTACAAAAGATAAACAAATTAGAGTAACAAATACGGGGAAAATAAAACGAACCCATCTATCGATAGGAACACGACACATGCTTAGCATTGCAATCAATCCTCCCAAGGTTGGATTGATTAAGTTGGATAGTCCATCTCCTATCTGAAAAGCTAGAATGGTTATTTGTCTCGTCAATCCGAGTGATTCTCCTAAGGGTAGCATAACAGGTAAAGTAGCCAGTGCTTGCCCGCTTCCTGATGGAATAAAAAAGTTGATAACAGACTGAGAAATAGACATACAAACTGCTGAGGCATATAAGGGCAGTCCTTGTAACAAATTCGATAACTGATAAGAGATTGTATCACCTATATTTCCCATTTCCATCAGCACTTTGATAGTAGTTGCAAACCCAACCATAAAAGCACCTGGGGCTGCTAAACTCACAGATTTCAATACAGTCTCGCTAATGGTAGTAGCGCTTATTCTTGAAATAATCCCGCAAATCAAAGCAATCATTAAAAATACAGCAGATAGCTCATTCAAATACCACTTGTAATTAAAAACACCATAAACTATGACAATTAGCCCAGATAAAAAAACTGTGATCACCAACCAGTTTTGTAGGCTTAATTTATAATCTTCAATGGATTTAGACAGGCCCAGATTGGTTTCATCCAATCCATTTCCCATGCTTTTACTAGGATCAACAGTAATCCTTTTAAAATATCTTACATTGTAATAAGCCATCAAGCTAAGTGCTATAAAGCAAAATATACTTCTAAGTAGAGCTCCAGAAAAAATGGGAAGTTCGGCAATTTTATGACCTGTACCCACTGTATATGGATTGATAGGTGACAGTCCAAAACCTATAGTCATAGCCCCTACTGAAATGCCCGCAGCTAAAATCAAATCGCCTCCTAAAGCCAAACTTAAGACCGCAGCAATTGGCACCATGGCTATGTTGTTTTCATACCCAACTGCGATCCCTAACATCCCATAGATGAATGTCATAATAACAATGATAAGCGACTTATTTTTCGTTCCTAACTTTTTTACGAGTACCCCCACAGTATTCTCAATAGCTTTAGATTTTTCCATAAAGCCAAACATAATAGCGCCAGCTAGAACGACGAAAATCACTTCTACAGCTGCTTTAAAACCTAAAGGAATGGCCTTAAATAGATCAAGTAAGCCTACTGGTGAGGATTCTATGGTATGGTAGGAATTGGGAACAACAACATTTTTACCATCCAATAAAACTCGCTCATACACTCCTGCAGGGAGAATATAAGTTAGCACTGCAACAAACACAATGATACAAAATAGCATTGTGATGGCATGTGGTATATGATTTAATAGAAAGTGACGATTAATTTTTGACAAATTTTTAAAATTAGTATAGGTTTATGACACTGTGAAAATACGCATTAAATCAAAATGTAACATGTAAGTCTCTTTGTTTACTTTTTATCTTCCTTTATACGTATGATTTTTTTGTTTGTAGACTTTCTTTTTGAATTGATAAAATACACTCCTATAAAAAGAACACCTGCAGCTACGATAGATTGAGTGGTGATCTCTTCATCTAAAAAATAGCTTCCTAAAACCATCGCTACAATAGGATTTACGTATGTAGAGGTTGCTACTTTTTCTGTTGAAACAAACTTCAATAAATAATTAAAAGCTGTAAAAGCAACAATACTACCAAATACTATGAGTAGAGCAATAGAAACATGCGTAGCATCTTCCCAAGCAGCGGGGTGAATCCAGTTTTCGCCCAATATTAAGCTGGAAGCCAGTAAAATAAGTCCTCCTATAAACATTTGGTAGCCCGCAGAGACAAAAAAGTTTTTTGGAAGTGTCGCTTTTGAGACAAAAATACTCGCATAACTCCAACTGATAATACAACTAAAGCCCATTAAAATTCCAATAATACTTTGTTGAGAATCAATGACTTCATTCTGACCTATCAATAAATAAATCCCAACAAGTCCCAAGACAATCCCAACAAGAGATTTCAATTGAATTTTCTTACCATCAATCATCCACATCATTAACAACACGACCAATGGTTGTGTTGAAGTTAATAAAGCCGCAAAACCTGAATCTATATATTTTAATGCCCAAACAAAAACACCATTTCCATAGGCAAGAAAGAAGAAGCCTGCTATGGTACAGTTCCATAGTTCTTTTCTTGAAATTGAAATTTTTTCCTTGAGAATTTTGGCGATCATAAAAATGATCAACCCTGCTGTAGTAAAACGTATAGATGCCAGAAATAAAGGCGAAATATCTGCTACAGCAATTTTGTTTAATAGATAAGTAGATCCCCAAATTACATAGATAGCAAAAAAAGCAAGAACGATTAAATAGATGTTTCTCTTCATTATATTCTGTGAATTCTAATGTGAAAATTTGAAGTAAGGAAAACCATCTCTTTATGCATATATTACGTTTTGCTACGCAAATATATTGAACTCAATTTCTATGTTCGGTTTTTCATCATTTTTATTTGTAGTTTGAAAATCAATGTCATTCCTGCAAAAGCAGGAATCTAAACACCTATATTTTACTAGACTCCTGCTTTCGCAGGAGTGACAATAAATCTTAAGATGCTGATAATTAGTATAGTGTTTTAGATACTATCTTTTTACTTAATCACGCTATTTATGTAGCATTCTAAAATAATTGTTTGCATTTATGATGACAAATGCATCGAGAATCATGGAATAACCTATTGCTCATCATGGAATGAAGTTTTTCTAAACTGTTAATTTTCTGCGTTGAAGTGTTAAAAGAATCTAAACATTGTACCTCAGGCAATAATGGCACTGAATATTTCATTAGTTTAGATGCTTTAATTTATTCAACCAAACAAATGAAATACCTAATAACACTTTTTTTAGTTTGTTCTTTTGCCATTCAAGCACAAGAAAACCCTAAATGGATGCGGCATCCAGCTATCTCACCCGATGGCTCACAAATTGTTTTTACCTACAAAGGAGATTTGTATAGAGTTTCATCAAAAGGAGGTATGGCTACACAGCTTACCTATCATAAAGCACACGATTTTAAGGCTATATGGAGTAAAGATGGTTCTCAAATTGCTTTTGCGTCTGACCGTTATGGAAATTTTGATATCTATGTTATGGATGCCAATGGCGGTGAGGCCAATCGGTTAACATTTCACTCTAATGATGAGCATCCTTATAGTTTTTCATCCAACAATAAGGAAATCCTTTTTGGAGCACTCAGACAAGATGATGTAAAACATAGACAATATCCTCACAGATCACAATCAGAACTATATAGTGTCCCTGTGAAAGGTGGTAGAGTTCAACAGGTTTTAACTGTTCCTGCTGAACATGTACAAGTTTCCAAAAATGGGAGAACGCTTCTTTATCAAGATAAAAAAGGAGGCGAAAACGAATGGAGAAAACATCATAAATCTTCCATTGCTAGAGATATTTGGACTTATGACACAAAATCTGGAGCCCACAAAATGATTACCAATTATGTAGGTGAAGACAGACAACCTATTTTCACTGATGATGAGAAAAGTATTTATTATCTAAGTGAAAAAAGTGGAACTTTTAATATACACAAACTCTCATTAGGTAATCCAAGTCAAGATGAACAATTGACAAAGTTCAAATTGCATCCTGTACGTTTTTTAAGTGAAGGGAATGGAACTCTTTGCTTTGGTTACGACGGAGAATTGTACACCATGAAAGAAGGAAGTAAACCTTCCAAGGTAAAAGTGACAGTTAGAACACAAAACAAAGATAACTCAGACAGCTTTGTCTCTGTCAATGGTGGTGTTAGAGAAATGGCGATTTCACCTAATGGGAAAGAGATTGCATTCATAGCAAGAGGCGAAGTATTTGTAACCTCTGTAGACAAGTCTTTTACTAAAAGGCTAACAAACACTCCTGAACAAGAGCGCTTTGTTGCTTGGGGACCAGAAGGAAAATCAGTTGTTTACAGTAGTGAGAGAAATGGGAAATGGAGTATCTATAAAACTGAAAAAGTACGAAAAGAAGAACCTTTCTTTTATGCTGCAACGCTTTTAAAAGAAGAGCCAGTAATAGAAAATAAGCTGGATAATTATTTGGCTCAATATTCTCCTGATGGAAAAAAATTGGCTTTTATAGAAGGGAGAAGAACCCTAAAAGTCCGTGATGTAAAATCAAAGAAAGAAGTGACTTTACTGACTCCTAAGGATTTGTATCACATGAGAGACGGTGATAAATACTTTACCTGGAGTCCCGATAGTAAATGGTTATTGGTAGACTGGAGTAAAACTCTAAGCAACAGTGATATCCTATTGATGGCTGCAGATGGTTCTAAAAGATTGAACCTGAACGAAAGTGGTTACTACGATTACGCTCCTAAGTGGGTAAATGGCGGTAAACAAATGATCTGGTTTAGCAATAGAAATGGTTTAAAATCTTATGCTACCAGTGGTCGTTCGCAAAGTGATGTCTACAGCATGTTCTTTACTCAAGATGCTTGGGATGAATTCAACCTAAACGAAGAGGATTACAAATTACTGCAAGCCATTAAAGAAGAGCAGAAAAAACAAAAAGAAAAAGGGAAGAAGGACAAAAAGGACGACAAAAAGAAAAAGAAAGATGCTAAGAAAGACGATAAAAAGAAAAAAGAGACTTTGCTTACGTTTGATTGGGATCGAATGAAAGATAGAACTCGTCGATTGACCATTCACTCCTCTAGCCTAGGCGATGCTGTTTTGTCTAAAAAAGGTGATGTGTTGTATTATCTAGCACGTTTTGAAGGTCGTTTAAATTTATGGAGTACAAATCTTCGTACAAGAGCTACAAAAATGGTCATGAAACTCAATGCAAACTCTGGAAGCTTGCAATGGGATAAGCAAATGAAAAATTTGTATTTGCTAAGTGGTGGTAGAATTGCTAAGTTGACTCCCGCTTCTGGAAAACGTAAAGGTGTGGCGATTAGTGGAGAGATGCAATTCGATTCTGAAGCAGAAAGACAAGCCATGTTTGAACATGTTTGGATTCGTACCAACGCAATCTTTTACCATTCTAATTTCCATGGAGTAGATTGGAATCAAATGAAGAAAGAATACCAGAAGTATGTACCTTACATTGGAAATTCTTACGAGTTTTCTGAAATGTTATCAGAAATGTTAGGAGAATTGAATGTATCTCACTCAGGATCGGGTTACAATACGAGTATTAAAAATGCAGATGCGACTGCCTCATTGGGGATTTTCATGAATTACCAATACAAAGGAGATGGTATTTTAATCGATGAAATTATCACTGGAGGTCCTTTAGACAAAGCTAAGTTCAAGATAAAAGCAGGAATGATTATTGAAAAGATAGATGGTGAAACTATAGATAAAGATCAAGATGTAGCAAAATATTTGAACAGAAAAGTTGGGAAATTTGTCTTACTCGATATCAGAGACCCTAAAACGAAGAAAACACAATCTATTACTGTAAAACCTATTTCCCTGAGAAGTGAAAATAGATTACTCTACGATCGTTGGGTGAAGATCAATGAAAAGGAAGTAGATAAATTAAGTAAAGGTCAATTAGGATATGTACACATTCCTGGAATGAGTGATGGTCCTTATCGTAGTATTTATGAAGATATGATGGGAAAATATGCCGATAGGAAAGGTGTTATTATCGATACTCGTTTCAACGGAGGTGGTGATTTGGTTGCAGATTTAGCGATGTTCTTTACAGGAGTTCCTTTTATCACATATGCAACTGAAGCCAAAGTTGTGGGTGGAGAGCCTACATCGAGATGGACCAAGCCAACACTTTCCATCTTTAATGAAAGTATGTATTCAGATGGACACTGTTATGCACAAGGATATACAGATCTGAAGATTGGTAAAACTGTTGGAATGCCAGTTCCTGGAACTTGTAGTTTTGCTGGATGGGAAGGTCTACCAAACGGAGCTTATTGGGGCGTGGTTCCTGTAAGTGCCAAAAACATTGATGGAAAATGGATGGAAAATCTACAAACAGAGCCTACTATTAGAGTGAAGAATATGCCTGGAGTTATAGACAAAGGAAGAGATCAGCAACTAGAACGATCTATTAAAGAAATGCTCAAGGACGTTCGATAAACCTAAACGAATTCCGGCAAACGGGATATTATAACACTTTGGCGATGTCAAAAAAAGAGGTTAAGATTTACTTAACCTCTTTTTATTTTACACAATCTTTGTCGTATTCTTCCCACATCATTTTTTTTACTCTCTATCAGTGAAGCCAACTTCCACTAGATAATTTCTTTCAACATTCCAGCTTAATTCCTTCCGTTAAACGTCAAGTTATAACAACAAATACGAATTAAATTCTTTTTTTAGTTCGTTAAAAAAATATTAAATAATACATTAACATACTTTTTTAATAGTATTACTATTATATTTGCAATCATATAATTTTAATATGAAAAGATTACTATCAAATATTAAAATTCAAGTCAATGAGAATCTATATAACAAAGACCCAGAGACTTCAGATCTAGGGAAAAAAATTATACAGAATAGCATTGAATTGATACACGAAATAGGAATCGAAAGCTTTACATTCAAAAAGTTGGGTGTCAAAATTCAATCTAATGAGAGCTCTATTTATCGTTATTTTGAAAACAAGCACAAACTTTTGCTGTATTTAACTTCATGGTATTGGAGTTGGATAGAATATCAATTGGTTTTTAATACTTTCAATCTATCGAATCCAACAGATAAGATTGAAAGAGCGATTCAAGTATTCACACAACCTGTAAGTGAAGATTCTTCTTACGAGCATATTAACGAGGTACTCTTAAATGAAATCATTATCAATGAATTTTCGAAATCCTACCTTACCAAAGAGGTAGATCATGAAAATAAGGAAGGGTATTTCTCTGTGTTTAAAAGATTGATTACTAGGTTGCAAGAAATGATAGTTGAGATCAATCCAGAATACTCCTACCCTTATAGTTTGGCAAGTACCGTTTTAGAAGCTTCTATATATCAAAGTTTCTTAAAGGATCATTTTCCTTCCATCACAGACTGTAGTTCGTCGGAACAGACAAAGAACTTTTTATTACATCTTATTACAAACACACTGAAAAAATAATACTATGACTGCTCATTTTCTCACTGCCTGGCAACGCTTTTTAGGGTTGCTTCAATTGGATAAGAGAGACATTTTACAAGTCTTCTACTATGCCATATTTGCTGGGATCGTAACATTGACACTTCCTCTGGGAATTCAGGCCATCATTAACTTAATTCAAGGAGCTCAGATTAGCACCTCTTGGGTTTTATTGGTTATTCTTGTCACACTGGGAGTTGCCTTTACTGGAGCCTTACAAGTATATCAAATGAGAATCATAGAAAACATTCAGCAAAAGATTTTCACAAGATCCTCTTTTGAATTTGCGTATCGCTTCCCTAAAATTAAAATGAGCGAGTTGAGAAACTTGTACCCGCCTGAGCTAGCAAATCGTTTCTTCGATACATTAACCATTCAAAAAGGACTGTCTAAAATTTTAATCGACTTCCCTACTGCCTTGTTGCAGATTATTTTTGGATTGATGTTGCTTTCATTCTATCATCCATTCTTTATCATCTATGGAATCTTACTTCTGTTGCTGATTTATGTAGTATTCAAATACACTGCACAAAAAGGATTGGAGACGAGCTTGAATGAATCTAAATACAAGTACAAGGTTGCTCACTGGATACAAGAGATCGCAAGAGCCATTGTAAGTTTCAAATTATCGGGTAAGACGAGTTTGGCATTGGAAAAAAATGATGGGTTGGTGGAAGAATATCTGAAATATCGTGAAGGGCATTTTAAAATTCTCATCCTACAGTTTATTCAAATGATTGGTTTTAAAGTACTCGTAACTGGAGGTTTGTTATTGATTGGTGGGATTTTAGTGATCAATCAACAAATGAACATTGGTCAGTTTGTTGCAGCTGAAATCATCATCTTAATCGTGATTAGCGCTACTGAAAAACTAATCTTAGGATTGGAGTCCTTTTATGATGTATTGACGTCCCTTGAAAAATTGGGCCAAGTAGTAGACAAAGAGCTAGAGTATCAGCATGGTGACAAACCAAACCTTGACGAGCTAGAAGTGTGCTTGGAAGATGTTTCTTTAATTGTTTCCGATAAGGAGAAACCCATTTTAGATAATATAAATCTAAATATCAAGTACAAAGACACAGTGGTGATCAGTGGTGGTAGTGGATCAGGAAAAACATCTCTTTTAAAAATGATAGCAGGTGTTGTAGAGCCTACACATGGGAATGTCTTCATCAACAATAACAAGTTAAAGACCATCAACTTAAATCATTATCGAGGTGTAGTTGGGCAAACGCTAGCAGAAGACACACCTTTTGAAGGAACACTTCTGGAGAACATTACTTTCGGAGATAAATCCATCTCCGAAGAAGACATTCAATGGGCCATCGATCACACAGGATTGAGAGATTTTGTGAAAGAGCAAACCTATGGATTACGTACCATGATTTACCCGGAGGGGAAACAGATCTCATTTACGATTGCTAAAAAAATTGTATTGGCAAGGAGTATTGTAAACAAGCCCAAGCTATTGATTTTAAAGGAGCCCTTGGAGCATTTCAATACTGAAGAAGCTGAAAAGATTCGAGAGTTCTTAACAAATAAAGACCGTCCATGGAGTTTGGTTGTGGTGAGTCAAAACCCAGGCTGGATCAAGAGCTGTTCAATAGTATATAAATTAGAGAAAGGAAAACTGAAAAAATAAAGGATATGTTAAACATTTCAAATAACAAATTGAATAAAACGGTTAGCATAGATCATACAGCTTCCGGAAAAAAGGTATTCTTTAAGAAAGATCACAAATACTTTAATAGATTTTTATTCATTGCAACTCTTATTCTATTTATTGTTTTGTTCCTCCCATGGACACAGAATGTGAGAGGTCGTGGAAACGTAACAACACTGCGTTTGGATCAAAGGCCTCAGACAGTGAATTCGCAAATTCCAGGGCGTATTGAAAAATGGTTTGTAAAAGAAGGAGACACGGTGATGAAAGGAGATACAATTGTATTCATTTCTGAGATAAAGAGCGAGTACTTCGATCCAGATCTTATTCCAAGAACTGAACTTCAGATCAAAGCAAAAAAGAGTTCTGTTAGTTCTTATGAAGGTAAAGTCAAAACACTAGGCAATCAGATCGAAGCTCTTAAAGCAGAGCGAGATCTAAAAATAAAGCAAGCTGAAAACAAACTCAGAATTGCCAAACTGGATGTGGAAAGTGATAGCATTGGACTAGAAGCGGCTCGCACAAACATTAGCATTGCCGATACTCAATACAAGCGTGAAGTAAACTTGCAGAAAGACGGATTGAAAGCGGTGAAAGATGTTGAAGGAAAAAAACTAAAACTGCAAGAAGCACAGAGAAAACTAGTTTCCCAAGAGAATAAGCTCATTGGTAGTAGGAATAAGGTATTGAATGCACAGATTGAATTAAATCGTGTCAGAAATGAGTATCTCAACAAAATATCGAAAGCGGAGAGTGATCGTTTTACAGCAGAATCTAGTCAGTTTGATACGGAAGCACAAGTTACCAAATTAGAAAACTCAAAGTCTAACTACCAACGAAGAAATGAGCTGTATTATATCACAGCTCCCCAAGACGGATACATTAACAAGGCCTTGCGAGGAGGAATTGGACAAACTTTCAAGGAAGGAGAAGCTTTGGTGGGAATTATGCCCATTCATATTGATATCGCTGTTGAAACATTTGTTGAACCATTAGATCTCCCTTTAATGCATGTAGGGGAAAGTGTACAAATTCAATTTGATGGATGGCCTGCCATTGTATTTAGTGGATGGCCCAATACCTCCTTTGGAACCTTTACAGGGAAAGTCGTAGCTATAGAGAACTTTATCAGCTCAAATGGAAAATATCGAATTCTCATTGCGCCAGACTCAGATTCACCAGAATGGCCAGACGCTTTACGTGCAGGAGCTGGAGCGGAGACATTTGCATTGTTGGAGGACGTTCCTGTATGGTACGAAATCTGGCGACAGCTAAATGGGTTCCCCCCTAACTATTATCAACCAGAAGGAAACTCTAGTTCTAAAAAAGCTAAAAAATAACCATGAGAAAATTTATTGCTATAGCATTTTTTCTGATCAGTTATCAGGCTACTTCACAAGAGCTCAGTAACACGCTCTCCTTAGAAGAGTACTTGGGTTATGTGAAGAAGTTTCACCCAGTAGTGAAACAGGCGAACTTGGTTATTGATAAAAGTGAAGCAAAATTATTGAAATCCAGAGGAGCTTTTGATCCAAAATTTGAAGTCGACTACGACCGAAAACAGTTCAAAGGTTCAGAGTATTTCGATAAGCTAAATGCTACGTTCAAAATTCCTACTTGGTACGGAGTTGAATTAAAAGCCAATTTTGAAGAGAATAGTGGAATTTTCTTAAACCCAGAGGCCAATCTTCCTAATGATGGGCTTTACAGTGTAGGAGTTTCTGTCTCTTTGGCCCGTAATTTTTTGATCAACGAGCGGATGAGCATGCTCAGACAAGCAAAATTCTTTATCGAGCAAGCAAAAGCAGATCGTCAGATTCTGGTTAACAATATCCTCTTTGATGCGACCAAAGCCTATTTTAAATGGCTAAAGCAATACAACGAGAAACTTGTTTTCGAAGATTTCTTAAACAATGCTGAGTTTCGATTGAGTGGTGTAAAACAAAGATATCGAGAAGGCGATGTAGCTGCTATAGATACTCTTGAGACAGGGATCGCTGTGAATACGCGAAAATTAAATTTAGAGCAGGCAAACATTAAGTACTTGAAATCTAAATTAGAGCTCTCTAATTTTTTATGGTTAGAAGGAAATGTTCCCATTGAGCTACAAGAAAATATTGTTCCTGATAACAACACGATTAATGATATCGACGGAGTGCTGTCTTTAAATACATTTCAATTAGATACATTAGATATCAATGCGCATCCTAAAATGATTTCATTGGACAGAAAGTTTGAGGGTCTGAAAGTAGAAAAGCGACTAAGAGCAAATCGACTGCTTCCACAAGTAGATTTGGAGTATAATTTTCTGACAGAGAATCCTCAATTATTGAATTCTTTTGACGAGACACAATACAAAGGCGGTGTGAAGGTGAAGTTTCCTCTATTTTTAAGAAAAGAGCGAGGTGATTTAAAACTCTCGAAACTGAAGCTACAGGAGACCGAGTTTGAGATTGCTAGCACACGACTAGGATTGACCAACAAAATCAGTGCTCTTTCACAAGAGATTCGTTCGTTACAACGTCAAACAGGATATGCAGAACAAGTGGTAAATGATTCTGAAGTATTGCTACGTGCAGAAGAAAGGAAATTTGCAGTAGGGGAAAGCTCTATTTTCTTGGTGAACTCTCGAGAATCAAAACTTATTGACTCTAAGTTAAAAGCCATCAAAGTGGTGAATGATTACCTGAATTCAAAGGCGAGCTTGTTCAACGCTTTGGCAATTGAGCAGTAAGAGTGCCTATTTTTAATTGTAAACCTTCTGTTCTCGATACGCACTTCGACTCCGCTCAGTGCACTCGAACTGGCATTTATACGCAAAAAAATTGTATAATTAAAAATCAACCACAATCCCAATACTAGGAATCGGTGTGTTGCTATCTTGCTCAACCTGAGTAAGGCTTCTTGGATTTAATAGATTTCCATTGCTGTCTCTACTCAATCCATATTCTGGAGGAGTTGGGATTCTTTGCGCTAAAATATTTTGCACCTCAAAAAATACATTTAAAGACCATTTCTGGTAATTCCATTTTTTATCAACTCGAACATCCAATTGACTAAAAGTTTCTAGCTTTACTTCCCCTAACCTATTGTAATCTAAGATGATTTCAGGATAGGTAATTAAAGTTTGGTTTAAATTTACAGGTACATAAGGTGTCCTTCCTGCAAATCGATAGCGAGAACTAACTTCCCAATTTCTTTTCAGCTTGTAACCTCCTACAAAAGAAATCAAATGTCTACTGTCCCAAACAGAGGGTGTATATTCATTTGTGTTAAAGCCTGTAAACTCGCTAAAGAAGTAGGTGTATGAAAAAATGCTGTAAAAGTTATTTGTGAGCTTTTGTTGGTATTGAAATTCCAATCCGTAACTCCTTCCCTTTCCAACAGTCTCTACGTCTTCATTTCCTAAAACTTCAAAATCAGCACCTTTATTGGCTAATGAAACCTGATCTAAAACGGAGACAGGAAAATCATCATACCGCTTGTAAAAAGCTTCCAATGAGATGTTTGCTGTAGGGTTCGGGTTGTGCTGTATACCCAGAACAATATGATCACTTTGCGTATACTTACTATTCTGATTCTGTAAAAGATTGTTGTTGTCTCTAAATCCTAAAATTGTGTATGGTGGGAGTTTGTAATACCTACCGGCCGTTGCACTCAACCTCCAATTGTTGATGAATTCATAGGAGAGAGAAACTCTAGGAGAAAATGTTGACAGTAAATTATTATCCAAAGTGAATGTATCGTCATCCATACGAAAACCTAGAGAAATATCTAGTTTATTATTGAATAGAGAACGTGTGGCATTCGCAAACAAACCAAATTTTCTGAACTCTATTTCCGTATCAAAAAAGATATTGTCTATGGTATTGGATGTACTGTTTGTATAATATGAGTTTTGAATATTGAATCCCGTTACAAGTTTCCAATCACTCAAAAACTTCGTCATCTGATATCTGAGTTTCGTTTCCGATTCAACTGCATCGTTTCTAAAGATGATTCCTGTCTGATTTTGCGTGTCTTGGTAGGTAGTAAATACATTTTCCAAACGGTTGTTACTCAATGTAGTTTCCATGAAACCACTACCGTCTTTGAATCTTTTCCTCCATGTTACCCCAATGGAATTTGTTTTCTGCTCTATAAAAGGAGCTTGCTCCAACACAATTTGAGCCTGCTCATCAAACTCATCAGGAGCTTCCACCGTAAAATCGTCTATAGATCCCAAGCCTAGTATATACAAATCATTGTATGCATCTATTTGATGTGAGACTTTGTACTGATAATCCCAATAATTAGGTCTGATAGGCAAGCCAATCAACTTGAACAATGCTTGCAAATAACTTCTTCTGACAGATAACAAAAAACTGGTTTTGCTTTCTTTCCGTTCTTTTTTAAACAAAGGTCCTTCAAGGGTTAAAGCAGCGTCTGTTGCGCTTACACGTATGTTCGTGTTAAAACTTTCCCTATTCCCATCTCTTTGCTTGAACTGTAATACTCCTGACAAAGGGTTGTCGTATTGAGCGCCAAAAGCTGATGTAGATAAGGTTACATCATTGATAAAAGAAACATTCAAAAGTCCCACTGGCCCACCTGCGCTACCTTGAGTTGCAAAGTGGTTAATGTTTGGAACTTCCATCCCATCTAAATAGTAAACAGTTTCATTAGGGGCTCCCCCTCTAATAATCAAATCATTGCGAAAACCTCCAACCGATGGAGACACACCAGGCAATGTCTGAGCTACTTGAACAACATCGTTATTTCCTCCTGGATAGGTAGCAATCTCAACAGCCGATAGCGACTGAGTTGAGAGTGGTGTTTCTTTGGGTCGGCTAATTCTATTTTCTTTGCTGATCACAACCTCTTCCAATTCTTCTGAAGATTCAACCAAAACAAAATTAAAAGACGGGTTTCCTTTCGACTTGATAATGATGTTGAATTTGGTCTGCGAGTTGTATCCTAAAAAACTTGACGTTAAATTGTAGGAACCAGGCACGACATTTGTGATTCGATACGTTCCATTTTCGTCTGTTGTACTTCCTTGATTGTTGTTGAGAAAAACCGTAGCACCTAAAATAGGAGCGCCTTTCTCATCAGTCACCTTACCTTTGATGGTTGTAGTGACTTGAGCGTACGAAAAGTGAATGAATGAAGAGCATATGCAAAAAAGCATAATAAGGGAGATACGTTTCATTTTTAGATTTTAAGCAACACAAAAATAAGGCTTATTTGGCATTCATTTAAATCCCGGCTTTATTTTCTGGCGTAACTTTTTATCTTTAGTCTCGTCATATCAACACTTATGAGTTTTAAGAAGGAATTTATCACTTTTTTCAAGGTATACATTTGTAGCTGGATACTCCTCTTCTTACTATTCCTTTTAAACCTCTTTGCAAATGGCGCAACTTTTTGGGGAGTTGTAAATCGATTTTGGGAAATAGCTACTTCTAGTGCTGGATTTATTTTCTTCCATATTGTCATTGTCATCCTATACTTACTCTTTTTAATCATTCGGTATTTTTCACGGGTTTATCAAAAAAGAGGATTCCCTATTCTCATCAAGCAATTGGCTTTCAAACTCTTTCTTCCTGTACTTGTCTGCTATTTTAGTCTAAAGCTTATCATAAACTCAAATGCTAGTGAGCAGTTTGACTATCAATGGAATTACAGCATCGAAAACAAAACTGATCGTATCTTAAATCGATATGCAATAGATCAGAAACAGAGAGGAATGACTGTTTATGATCTGGGAAGAAGCAATCGAACTACAACGGAAGAATTGATTCAGAATAATATTGAATGGGTTGCGATTGTTCCTTATTTCTACCAAAAAAATGAGACAACTGCTCAAATACAAAATCGTAGAGTTTCTAATGAATGGACCTCGAGAGATTCTGTCTTTTTCAAAAGCATTAAACACCTACAATCCAAACAGTTAAAGATCCATCTAAAACCTCACCTTTGGATGTCTTCCGGTTGGCGTTCTAACATTCATTTTGATACAAAAGAAGATTGGAATCAGTGGTTTGGGTCCTATCGCCACATCATTTTACATTATGCCAAACTTGCTGAGAAAGCCAATGTTGAATTATTCTGTTTGGGAACAGAACTAAGAAGTGCTGTAAAGCAAGTTCCCGAAAAATGGGTGACGCTTATCAATGAGATAAAATCAGTGTATTCAGGCAAACTTACCTATGCTGCCAATTGGGATGATTATACACATGTTCCCTTTTGGGATGAGTTAGACTACATAGGGATTCAAGCCTATTTTCCTTTGACCAAAAATGAAGATCCTACTCAAAAGGAAATTCAGCTCGGATGGCAAAAACATATCAAAGAATTAAAGAGACTCGCCTCAAAGCATCAGAAAAAAGTATTGTTCACAGAGGTAGGATATCGCCCTACTAAAAATGCCACAACACAACCCTGGGAATGGGGTTCTTTTTTCACGCCACTTCTAGAAGTAAAGTCTGAGAAGGTTCAATATTTGGCCTTTGAAGCGCTTTTCTCAACATTGTGGAAAGAGCCTTGGTTTGCTGGGACTTACATTTGGCAATGGAACAATAGTGATTTTGAGATCAAAGGAAAACCCTCACAAAACTCTGTTGCAAAATGGTATGCTACAACAGAGTAATGAGTAGTATTGTGATGAAGAAAATGCAGTAACCAATTATTTTAATCATTTTCTTCTAACTCAAAAAAATCATTTACAGACACCTCAAAAATCTCAGAAAGTTTTAATGCCAAAACGGTTGAAGGAACATACCTCCCTTTTTCTATCGAATTGATCGTCTGCCTCGAAACACCTACTCTTTGTGCCAATTGGTCTTGCGTAAGATCTTTGATGGCTCTTTGTACTTTCATTGTATTCTTCATTAACGCTGTCTTTTTAGATTGTTGAAAAACATAATCTGTACGACCAACATAAATATGAGAACTTGAAAGTAACTGAAACCTATCTCAGCTTTTTCTTCATTCAATAAATAGTCTACTCCATATTCAATGTATGGCTGTACTAGTGAGTATACAACTCCGAAAACAAATGCTAGTCGATATGATTGTGCTCTTAATTTTTCAATCAATTCGTCTTCTATTTTCTCTTTGGCTAGAGAAACCAATAAGAAACCTACAATCATTAGATTTGTTAGTATTGGTTTAACCCAAGTAGGTTCATCAACAAACTTTTTAGCGATCATTAGTAAAAAACTAACGATAACAATTCCCCATCCAATTCTTTTGTACGAATGTGGTAATTGAAACTTATTCATTCGATCTAACTTTCTTCTTTCACTTTCACAAAACGATTCTTTCATGGTTTAATATTTTACAAATTGACAAGTTTTTTTATTATAATGACAAATATACTTTACATTTTGTAAACTAAAAAACGTTATTTAAAATATTTTGATAATTTTAAGAAATAACAATCAAACGAAAACTATGTCAGAAAATTCAAACAAACCCAATGCCCAGTTTTGGGTAATCGGAATCATTTCCTTAGTATGGAATGGTTTTGGTGTTTTATCTTATATCGGTCAAGCATATATGACTGATGAAGTAAAATCCGCCATGACGGAAGCTCAAATAGAAGTTATTGAAAATAGACCTGCATGGGCAACAGCAGCCTTTGCCATCGCTGTTTTTGGAGCAACTTTGGCTTCACTTCTACTTTTGTTGAGAAAAAAATTAGCTTTTTATCTCTTTACACTATCGTTCATTGGAGTTATTGTACAAATGATTTATAATGTATTTATTGCCAAAGCATTGGATGATTACGGTCCTGGAGGAATTTTAATGACAGTTATGATTTTAGGTATTGCTGTGTTTTTAATAACTTATACTAAAAATTGTCATAAAAAAGGCTGGTTGTCATAAACGAAGTCTTAAAAAAAGTTTATAAGCATCTCTTCGGAGATGCTTTTTTATTCAAACATCATTCCTAAAAATTCAGCAACACAAGCTGGCTTTTCTATACCTTCAATAACCACGGTACAGGAAAAAGTGATCTTCACTCCTCCATGCTGATCTTCAATATTCTTAATAGATGACTGCATTTGCAATTTGCTGTTCACTGGAACAGGATGAGGAAACCGTACCTTATTCAGCCCGTAATTCAGAGCCATTTTTACAGTTTCAACGTGTATCAGATCCCCCAACATTTTTGACAACATTGCTAACGACATGAATCCATGTGCTATGGTACTTTTAAAAGGTAGTTCGTTCTCTGCTCTATTTACGTCTATATGAACCCATTGCTTATCCATAGTTGCATTGGCAAAATCATTGATCATTTCTTGAGTAATAGTAATCCATTCTGAGTTGGGCAACTCCTTGCCTACCATAGACTTCAACTCTTCGAGGTTTTTAAAATGTAATTTCTTCATGTTATTTTTTTCCAAATATGTCTTCCTTAATTTTTGGCAACTCCAATTGATACTTCACAGCAATCAGTCGGATAGTTATGACAGCAAAAGCTCCTATGATAAAAGAAACATACTCCATCTCTATAAAGTGAGAAGAAATCAAATAAACAACTCCCCCTAACAAACAGGCGGATGCATAAATTTCTTTGTGAAAGATTAAGGGTACTTGATTCGTTAAAACATCTCTAATGACTCCTCCAAAAACAGCTGAGACCATCCCCATAACAATAGCTACAAATGGGTGGAGATTAAAACTTAGCCCTTTTTGAACTCCGAGTATGGTAAACACACCAATACCTATCGTATCAAATAAGAACAAGGTTTTGCTTAAAGGCGCAATCTTGCTTTTGAATAAAAAGGTGAACAAGACAGCAATTAAAATAACCCATATATAATTGAGGTCACCCATCCAATTGATGGGGTGTGCATCGATAAGAATATCTCTCAACATACCACCACCTACAGCAGTTATGAACGCGATAATAATAACACCAAACAAGTCGAACTCTTTCTTTGAAGCTACCAATGCACCACTGATGGCAAATGCAAAAGTTCCTATCAAATCAATAATATAGATCACTTTCATGAGGCATGAGGCATTAATATTTTAATAATATCACCTGTAATTCGTTTGGGACGCAATGTTTTTGAATCTACCAGACACCAAAATGTCTTAGCTTGCACAAGTAGTTTTCCTCCTTTGTAAAATTCTACATGGCGGATCGACTTCATTCCCGAGGTCTCTCCTACCCATGTCTTTGCTTCGATTTTATCTCCAAGTATGGCTTGTCCTTTATAATCTAACTCATGTCGTAATACTACCCATACAAACTCAGAGGTATCATAGCCTTCTTTTAAATGATTCCAATGTGCGTTTGCAATGTCTTGAACCCATTGGAGATAAACGACATTATTTACATGCTGTAATTCATCAATATGTGTCTTGTTTACAGTTATTTGTGTTTCGAATGGAACCATAAAACAAACTTAAATCAAATACACTAGATATGTTAATTTATCCCTAAATAAATTGATAAGTAATTATTAGCTTCAATTAATTATGATATTTGTAGACTTCTTATGACAAATGTAGCCAAAGAACTCGGGACTGAAAAGATAAGCAAACTCCTTATAAAACAGGCTGTACCAGCTTCTATAGGGATACTTGTTATGTCTTTAAACATGATTGTAGATACTATTTTTGTAGGTCAATGGATTGGTGTTTTGGCCATTGCCTCTGTGACTGTAGTGCTTCCTATTGTGTTTTTAATTTCTTCAATAGGAATGGGAATTGGTATTGGAGGTAGTTCTATTATTTCTAGGGCTTTAGGAGCTAAAAAGTTTAACAAAGCCTTTCTCACATTTGGAAATCAGATTTCCATGACCCTGCTATTGTCTGTTATATTTGTGATCTTAGGGACTTTCTTTTGTTCTTTTTTATTAGAATTATTTGGTGCCAATGGAGACATTATGGCCCCAGCTACCGAGTATTTTCACGTAGTTTTATTAGGAGTCCCCTTTTTAGCCTTTGCTATGATGGGAAATCCTGTCATAAGAGCTGAGGGCAAGCCTATGTTTGCGATGATTGCTATGATATTACCCGCAATATCTAACATTGTTTTAGACGTTGTCTTTATCAAGATCATGGGATGGGGCATGTTTGGAGCGGGATTGGCTACTTCCATTTCGTATGCTATTTGTGGGCTTTTCATATTGGGGTTTTTCTTATCTAAAAAAAGTGAATTAATCATTCACCTTAAATATTTCAAATGGAGCTTCCCTATTGTAAAAGAAATTGTTCAATTAGGCGGAGTAACGGTGATTAGACAAGGAACAATTAGCCTTTTGATGATTGTATTAAATGCTTCTTTATTCCATTATGGAGGTGAATCTGCTATTGCTGTGTATGGAATTATTAATCGAGTTATGATGTTTGCTTTGTTTCCTGTTTTGGGAGTTACCCAAGGATTCTTACCTGTTGCAGGTTACAATTATGGAGCAAAGAACAATAAAAGAGTTAAAGAAACCATTAAAACAGCCATTTTGTATGGTACTGGAGTTGCAATAATCATTTTTATTGGAATCATTGTTTTTCCAGAAGCAGTAGCCAAACTTTTCACCAATGATCCTGGTTTAATTTCTGAAACACCCAATGCCCTATTATTAAGCTTCTTAGCAACACCCGTTATTACGACACAATTGGTTGGTGCTGCCTATTTCCAAGCAGCAGGAAAAGCATTACCCGCCCTGATATTAACCTTGTTGAAGCAAGGAATTTTCTTAATTCCACTAGTCTATATACTTCCTAAGTTTTTTGGTTTGAATGGTATTTGGTTTTCTTTTCCAATTGCTGATGTATCTTCTACTATCATTACTATCTTCTTCTTACAAAAAGAGGTAAAAAAGAACCTCTCTTAAAAATTTAACATTTCATTATCAGTTCTATTAAAAAAAATGTTTGTAAATTTGAAACGTTCATTTCAAATAAAATGCCAAAAGTAGAAACATTTGATAAAGATTTAGCACTAGAGAAAGTAGTTCATCTATTTCATGAGAAGGGTTACAATGCCACCTCAATGCAAGATTTAGTTGATGCTACCGGTTTAAATCGTTCAAGTATCTACAATTCCTTTGGAAGTAAAATGGAACTCTATCAAAAAAGTTTGCGATTTTATAAAAAGGAAGCTAACAAGTATGTGCAAAAAGTTTTAATCAACTCTTCTGAGCCTTTGGTGACAATTCGTAAGATTTTTCATACAACTCCAGAAGACAAAGTAAATGGTTGCTTTCTAGGAAACTGTACCACTGAAATGGCCAATCAGGATCGGGAGATCAAAAGTTTTCTACAAAACAATTTGTATGCTATGCAAGAGCTTTTCGAAGAACTCGTTTCTAAAGGACAATCATCGGGGTCGATTAACAAGAAAAAAAGTGCAAAAGAATATGCAGCATATTTATTTACGGCTTTACAAGGTTTGCGTATTACAGGCATATTATTGAACGAACAAAAAGAGTTTGAAAGTATTGTAAACACAACACTTTCTGTATTAGATTAATTTTTTTAAAAAATTTAAAACGATCATTTCAAATAAAAACAAAAAACAAATGAGTAAATTAAAAGACAAAGTAGCCGTTATTACAGGAGCGAATAGCGGTATAGGATTAGCCAGCGCAAAATTATTTTTAAAAGAAGGAGCTAAAGTAGTACTCTCTGGACGTAGAGCCGAAGCTTTGGCAGAAGCTTCAAAAGATTTAGAAGGTGATTTTATAACTGTAATTGCTGATGTATCCAAAGATGAAGATAATAAAAGGTTAATTCAGGAGTCTGTTGCTAGATATGGTAAAATTGATATTCTGTTCTTAAATGCGGGAATAGCACCAGTCTCTCCAACCTCAGGAATAACTGCGGAACACTATCATCAAATATTTGATATCAACGTAAAGGGACCTATCCTAACAGTAACCGAAGCATTACCACATCTTAATGATGGAGGAACCATTTTATTTACCAATTCTATTGTTCACCAAAAAGGTTTTGAAGGGCTGGCAGTTTATGGTGCCAGTAAAGGTGCTTTAAGAGCTTATTCAAGAGTACTTACAAACGAAGTGAAATCAAGAGGTATTCGTGTGAACTCTATTGCCCCTGGTCCTATTTATACTCCTTTGTATGACAAAATGGGACTATCACAAGATGTTGTGGAAGAAATGGGCAAAGGTTTTGCTGCTGCCAATCCGTTAGGGCGTTTTGGAACCCCTGATGAGATTGCGAATACAGCATTGTTCTTAGCATCTGATGATGCATCTTATATCAATGGTGTTGAAATTGAGGTAGATGGAGGGTTCAGTCAGATTTAAAATGATTGCAAGAAAAAAGGAGAAAGAAGTAAAAAAGAGCCTCAGGGCTCTTTTTTGTTTTTGTAATAGATATTTACTGAACCAGCTCATCCACTGCACGTTTCGCAGATCTAGCTGCAGCATGCACACTGCTCCAGTCATTTCCGGTTGTATAGGCGTCACCTGCAAAATAGAGTTTATTATTTAGTGATTGTCCTAAAATTTCAACTTGCCCCCCATCTTCGTATGGAGTGATATAAGCTCCTCTTGCATAAGGCTCTTCATTCCAATTTTGGACTATGTGATCTATATAATTAAATGAAGCTATATTGTTTCCAAATACCGTATCCAATTCATTCAAAATATAATCACGCTGTGCATTTCCACTCAAATTTTGATAAACTTCAGCAGGTTGCCCTGTTGAAAATAGCCCTAAAATATTGTCAGGCGCATTCTGTGCGTAAGCAGCATCGTAATATTGAATTTGCCCTTGTCTTGTAGAACTATTTGAAAAACTGAGATATGCAGGGTAAAATTTTGTTGAGAATTTAAAAAATGCTTTGAATCCACTCCATACAGTAATACTATTGATAGCATTCTGTTTGTTGCTAGGGAGAGTTGGCATAAAATGAATGCTTCCACTTTGCAGTATTTTTAGAGGAACAGTAATGATTATTTTATTTGCTGTAAAAATCGATCCATTAGTAGATTTTACCTCAATTTGATCTTTTGAATAATCAATATCACTAATAGGTGTATTAAAGATTGTTTTTGGCTGAATGCTCGGAATAATGCATTCTTCAAAGAAACTAAGCCAACTAGAACCAACAAACTTAAGATCTGCAAAATCTTTCCGTGTCATGATCTAATAATATATTTATTCAAACATAGGTTTTATAGGGTGATATATTCTTGATCTATATCAAAATTGATTTTTTATTTTAATGTTTTCATTATTTTTAACAAATATCATCGTGTTAAAAAAACGAATACAGAATGATATAGAATATCTATCTAAATGAGCTTTTTAAAATTGGAGAGAGTCTATTTAGAATTGATCATTTTTGGAACAAATAAGTTCAGTGGCACTCGTAAGATGTTTTCCTCAAAAGAATATACTCCGAATGATGTTCAATTTGGGCTTTTCAAAACCAAATCATTTGAGTTTGTCCCATTTAAAGCAAAATCAATAAAAGATAATATTATATGATTGATGATAAAGAATTATTCAAAATATTAATAGAAAAATGTAATAGGCTTACAAGGAGAATTACTAAATTGATTACAATCCTATTTATAATACCTATTTTATACTTTTTATTAGATAATTCTCTAGTAAACGAGATTAGCATACCAATTATCAAATTTCAGCATAAAGATTTTTTACTATCTATTACTCCTCTACTGTATTCATTAATCTTTCTTTTTGCTTCCCTTTTAGAAGCTCATAAGGGTAGAATAATTAAGAGTATAGATGAAGTATATAAAAACGAGGAGATCAATAATCCAATATTATATCGATATCTAATTCCTTTTAATATTAATGATGAAATTTCAAGTATTGAAATCAATAATAGATTTTTTAGAAGACTTGTGAGATTATTTTTAATGTTGCCTTTTTATTTATTTGCTTTGCTTATTCCCTTTTCATTTTGGATTTATTGTCTTTATTATAACTTTAAATATTCAGGAGATTTAGGGAAAGCACCTATTATTTTCGCTAGCTTTTCTATATGGGTAGCAATTGCTTCGTTTTTAGCGCATTATTATGTTGAAAAAATTATATATAATTTCAAATAAGTTTCTCGCCATTTAAATTAGTAGTCAAAATATCACTAAACAGATCAAAGAAAGGTCGTAAAGCTTGAAATAATCGATCTACTTCGTTGATAAAATTTGAATCTAACACCTCTTTATCTGTAAAGTTTCGTATTGCAATAAAATCTTTCTTACGAAGTAAATCTACATCGGTGCATTCATAGAAAACTAAATGTTAATTTCGAGGCAAACTTTGAGTATTAAACCCCTTTGAAGGTGCCTATAATAGAGCTAGTTCATGGTATTTATTTTGCAAAAAATATTACTAAAGAGCGTAATGTTGTCTACCGAAAACTTATAAAAACTAAATTTTCTAAGCATCATTAAATAAAATTCCTTGTTCATTTTATAGCCCTAAATAGAGATTAGTTTTTTAGTTTTGTTTTTATGAATAAAAACTATTCTCTGTCAGATTTAAAAAGCATTTCAGAAGAGATCATCAAACAATCTACCAGTAAAATACTTTTGTTTTATGGTGAAATGGGGGTGGGTAAAACAACATTGATTAAAGAATTATGCAAATCATTAGGAATTGAAGACGTAACCTCCTCTCCTACTTTTTCTCTTGTCAATGAATATCATAGTGTGAAAGGAGAAATTATTTATCATTTCGATTTCTATAGAATTGAGAGCGAAGAAGAAGCGTTAGATATTGGTATAGAAGATTATTTCTACTCAAATGCTTGGTGCTTTATTGAGTGGCCTTCAACAATTGAAAATTTACTACCTTTAAAGTCAACCGAAATTCATTTAACTCGATTAAATGATGGTCAACGCAACATTCAACTAAAACAATCTTTATGAGTTCATTCTCTCCATTTAGTAAAGAGGAGCTATTACCTCAGGCTGAAATGCTTGAAATAAAAAAGCAAAAAGGTGAATTATTCATCGGACTTCCCAAAGAAACACATCCAGAGGAAAAAAGAGTTTGCTTAACTCCCGATGCGGTAGCTGCTTTAACTGCTCATGGACATCGTATTGTTGTTGAATCTGGTGCTGGGGAGGGCTCAAATTACTCTGACAATGAATATTCAGAAGCAGGAGCAAAAATTTCTTACGACACCAAAGAGGCTTTTTCTTGTAACATCGTCTTAAAGGTTGAGCCTCCGACTCCGGAGGAAATTGAAATGATTAACCCTCAGAGTATTTTAATTTCTGCATTACAGCTAAAGACTCAAAACAAAAAGTATTTTGAAAAGTTAGCCAAAAAAAGAATTACGGCTGTTGCATTTGACTATATAAAAGATGAACATGGTGTGTTTCCTATTGTAAAATCTCTTAGTGAAATTGCTGGAACTGCATCGGTTTTAGTAGCTGCCGAATTAATGAGCAGTCTTAACCAAGGAAATGGTCTTTTACTAGGCAATATTGGAGGTGTACCCCCCACTGATGTCGTTATTTTAGGAGCTGGTACTGTTGCTGAATTTGCTGCTAGGTCAGCACTTGGACTTGGAGCGCGTGTCAAGGTTTTTGATAATTCAATTACCAAGCTTAGAAAACTTCAACATTGCTTAAACTCCCCAATTTACACTTCAACGATTCAACCAAAAACATTGGCAAAATCTTTAAGAAGATGCGATATTGCCATCGGTGCAATTAGAGGGAAAAATCGTTCACCTATCATTGTCAATGAGGTAATGATTGAAAATATGAAAGAAGGAGCAATTATTGTGGATGTAAGTATTGATAGAGGTGGATGCTTTGAGACCTCTAAAGTAACAACACACTCAAACCCCACATTTTTAAAACATGGTGTGGTACATTACTGTGTTCCAAATATCCCTGCCAGATATGCTAGAACTGCTTCTTTCTCTATTAGTAACATATTTACTCCTTATTTGTTGAGCATAGCAGAAGAAGGTGGATTTGAAAATGCCGCTAGATTCGATAAAAGCTTAAGAAATGGCATGTATTTTTATCATGGGATTTTAACGAATAAAGCCGTAGCAGATTGGTTTGATTTGCCTTTCAGAGATATCAATTTATTAATACTATAAATAGCTTTTCTAAGCCTTCAAGCTTCTACTGTTACTAAAAAGAACTCTTTTAGTAACTCTGAACTATCTGGGAGACTAAAGTAGGTTCACATTCATTGAATTGTCTAGAATTCACACTTATTAAGAAGATGATTTTCCTAGATATATTAAGAATTTCAAGCTATTTTTGCAGTCAAACTAGACACAATGAAGTTACTGAAACGTATTGGTTTTTATTTGATAGGAGTTTCTTTAGGATCCATTATTGTTCTCTTTATTTGGAAAGGAAAGGATGTCTCTTTTCCCTATGGCCCAGATGCTCGTACTTTGAGCTCTATACGAAAAAAACAAATCGTATACTCTGAGAGTGCAAAAGCAACTATGATTCAATTCCAGATAGATTCTACTGCTATTAATGCCATTCTTTTGACTGGAGATGTAGATTTCGGTAAGAGTAAAGCGCGTTTAAAACCTTGTGCCGAGTACTATATTTCTGGTATATACAACGAAAAGAAAATTGATTTTTACATAAAGAGATGTGATTCTATAGCAACCATAAAAACTGTTTGGTTGAAAGACTAACAATTTCTATATTTATCATGTAAACCTATACCTGATAAAATCATAGGTGTGATTTTATCCAATCTAGATTGCTTTGTTGCTTCTCTTTTTGCCTCAGAAATGTAATCCGAAAATTCCCTTTTTTTACTGAGCGTAAAAGACTCGAATTTTTCTTTCAATTCTTGATTTTTATCCAATGCTTTTTGTAAGAGTTCAGGAATGATCAATGGTTTCTTCTGGGGTTTAATTTCTTTTCCTTGCTTCTGATTTTCAATCGCTTCTACAACATATATTTTGATCAAATCACTATCTATTTCATCCATAGAATTAAATCTCCATTGTCTCAAAGCTGAAGTTTTTCCTTCTTGTGCATTTATGAGAACTTTTTGTTCATCCTTTAACAAAGCTCCTTGTGTAAACCAGAGACCAAAATAGCCCTTGAAAGCTGCCATTCCCAGAATATTTTTCCCATCACTCATGTAATAGGGAACTCCCCATTTAATGGTTTCTATCAAAGGAAGTTCAGACATAATACTTCTCAGTCTTGTAAGCTCTTCACTCCAATCACTTTTCTTTTCGATATACTCTGTGACTTTTACTTCCATTATGCTTCCTTATGTGGACTGCTAATCATCCATTGAATGCCATATTTATCTATCAGGCTCCCAAACTTTCCTCCCCAAAAAACTTCTTGATATGGCATGGTAACTTGAGCGCCATCAGACAATGCATTAAACATCTCTAGTCCGTGCTCCTCACTATCTGCTCCAATAGATACATGATACGCGTTTCCTTTTTCGACTGGTTGATGAAACACGTCAGATGCTTTTAATTCTGCACCATCTTTCATGCTCAAAGTCATGTGCATGATTTTATTTTCGTTTCCTTCTGAAACATATTCGGGTGGTCCATCAGAATATCGCATTAATACAACAAATTCACCTCCAAAAGCTTGTTGGTAAAAATTCATTGCTTCTTCACAATTTCCATCGAACGATAAGTATACATCACATTTCATAGTTTCCTAATTTAAGTTTGACCTAAAGTTATGATTTTTCTTTCTGGTTGAGTAAAAAATGATCTTTAATCTTCTCCACATTTTTAATTGACTTTTCAATCCACTCGAAATAAAGTGTATTTTTTTCAATCTCTGAAAGTTGCCAGTTTACATCAGATTTACGCAATCGAGTTGAAATGTTTTCTAAGATAATCGCTGCTGCTACAGATATGTTTAAGCTCTCTGTAAATCCTACCATAGGGATCTTGAGAAATCCATCAGCATGCTTCATTACATAGTCAGAAACTCCCTCCTTCTCTACTCCAAAAACGAAGGCTGACTTTTTAGAAATATCAAAATCATGCAAATAACAAGAATCGTTATGTGGTGTGGTTGCTACAATCTGATACCCCATATTCTTAAGATTTTGAAAACATTCAATCGTATTGTTCGTATCCTTTTTATATCGATGGAAGGTTGTCCATTTTTGAGATCCTTTGGCCACATGTCTAGAAACTTTACTATTGTATTTGTTTTCAATTACATGCAAATCTTGAATTCCAAAAATATCGCAACTTCGTATCACCGCACTGGAGTTGTGTTGTTGGTATATATCCTCTAAAACTACTGTGAAATGGCGAGTCCTCTGATCTAATACTTGCTTGAATAATTCTTTACGCCTTTCAGTGACATAGCCTTCTAAATATGTTAACAAACTAGAATTCATTTACTTTATTTTGTTTTTATATATTTACACTGAATAAAAATTAAATTTTTATTCCATTATACTAAAAAAATCAATTTTATGAAAAAGAGCCCACTTTTACTTGCTTTTTTATTATTCTCTGCATCACTTTATCCTCAATTTAACATTGGCATTAAATCAGGATACAGTCTAGGTAACCTCTCTGACAACACTTCAAACATCTACAGTAATAATTACAAGACTATTGGTGGATTTGATATAGGATTAACTGGAGAATATCAAGTTTCAGATTTATTTTCATTGCAAGTAGAATTCTTATGGGTAAAAAGAGGTGGAAAAAGACAAGGGCTTCAACCCATACCAAATAGTTTTTTAATCCCGCAGATTCAAAGCATAGGATTTAACCTTGCTACTTTCAATGAAATTATAGCTTTCTCAGGTGGTACTACATTGTCTGATACAACGCCCCTGTATGCCTCTATAACCAATGAATCTCATTTAAATTACATTCAAGTTCCTCTGTCATTAAAATATAATTTTAGAACGTCTTCATTGTGGAATTTTTATATCGAAGGAGGAAGTTTCGTTAGCTTTTTAACAAATGCCCGTCAAAGAGTAAGGGGAACAAGTAAATTTTTTGTTGATGCTCAAGGAAATCTGCCACTGAAGATTCAGAACTCGCAAGGAGGCATTCTGGGTACAGAATTTCCGGCATTGAGTTTTAACGAGACGATAAAAGTAAAAGAACAATTTAATGACTTTAATGTTGGTCTTCTTGGTGGTGTTGGAGTAAGAAGACAAATAGGAAAACGTTATGAAGTATTATTTGGAAGCAGAATTACTTACGGTCTTCTGAGTGTACAAAAAAATAGTACATTAGGCTCGAGTAAAATAGGAGTTTTCATCTTCTTTACAAGAATTTCATATCTCTTGTAAATTAAATACGAACTACAAATGAAAAGAGTCGTGGTACTTACTGGAGCTGGAATGAGTGCAGAAAGTGGCATCAGTACATTTAGGGATGCTGGAGGTCTTTGGGAAGGGCATGATGTGATGGAAGTTGCCTCACCTCAAGGATACCAAAACAACCCAGCATTGGTGTTAGATTTTTACAATCAAAGAAGGCGTCAATTAAAAGAAGTAGTTCCCAACAAAGGGCATTTAAATTTGAGGCTACTCGAAACTCATTTTCATGTAGATATCATAACACAAAATGTCGATGACTTGCATGAAAGAGCAGAGAGTTCTCATGTGTTGCATTTGCATGGCGAATTGCGAAAAGTGAGAAGTACTTTCGACGAACGATTGGTATATCATTGGGAAGATGATTTGGTATTAGGTGACACTTGTGAAAGAGGATCTCAACTAAGACCTCATATTGTTTGGTTTGGAGAAGAAGTCCCTATGTTAGAAAAGGCAATTGCAATTACAGAAAAAGCAGATATTCTAGTGATTATAGGCACCTCTATGCAGGTGTATCCTGCTGCTAGTTTGATCAACTTTATTTCTGAAAAAACTCCGATTTACTTTATTGATCCCAATCCAAATATTCAGGAGAGTTATTATAATAATCTGATTATTATACAAAAAGGCGCAGTAGAGGGAACAGAGGTGTTACTTAAGATGTTAAACGATTAAAATATTTAAAATAAACATTTTTTGTAATTTTGCAAATAGCCTTTTTTTCAGCTGTCCTACAATATATGTCAATTTCCAAAGATATTGCTCAACTCTATTTAAGTTTATCCGACTCATCATGTATTAATAAAAGTATTTCTTTTCTTAACAAGAAAATTACGATGAAATAAAAAGTAGGCAATTACTAACTTATTTTTTAACAAAAGTTATTTCACTGTAACCTCTTTCATACCTCATTAATATTCTAATCTCATAACTCTCTTTATTCCAAATAATAAAAAGAGGCTTTTCATCAAATGTCCCTTCTTCAATTTCAAGTTGTGATTGAGTAAGTGTTTGGCTAAAATCACTCTCATTATCTTTTTCTGATATACTAACTCGAATTTTATTCTTTACAATTCTGGTGCTATCTGGTTTCCCATAATCATCGATGAATAAGTTCCTAGAAATTTTATTTATATCTTCTATACAAAGAAGTATCTCGTCTATAGAGTTTCTTAATTAAATCCCATTGATTTGGTTTATCTAAATTAGAAATGTGTTTAATAGCCACAACTTTTGGATAAGGATAGCATATATATAAAATACTATCCTGTACCTTCACATAGAAATTATTGACGTTTTGCAAATTTGCATCTGCACTTGTTAAACGATGCCTTTCTGAAATTAAACTTCCATCTTTGTTAGTGATTTCATATCTCACAGGGGTAAACACTTCAAATTTATCTAATTGATAAAATTTAACTATCCAATCTGGTTTGTTAAGAACTTGTTTTTTTCCGATATATTCAAATTTTTCTGAAAAACAAGAATTTAACCCAATTGAAAGTATTAGTAAACATAACTTAATATATAATTTTTTCATTTTATCTGCTTATGATGTCTTGTTGAAAAAGAATAAGGTCAGCTGTTCCAAATTCTTTTATCGATTTTATTGTAAGAGGCTGTACAGTATTAAATACATTAGGAACGCCAAAATCTGATGAGGTATAAGGTGATTCAAAACGTACAGGCTTAAATGTTTTATTCTTATATTTTTTATCTACAAATGTACAAGGATATAATCTAAATACTTCTAAAGATTGGTTAACACTCACTGTTTCTATTATATTTCGTATTTGCTGTTCTGTATAACCTTCAACATGTCTGTAAAAACTAAGCATATTGGAGGGTAAATCTGCTGGCTCAAAAGATGAGGTTGATGTTGGATGGAGAGATTGTAATGATTCGAAAGCAAGAGAAACATCCTGTAGAATAGCCAAAGCAACAGATTTTCTTTGCGCAAAGCTCAATCCTGGTTTTACCAAATATTGTCTTTCTATACCTACAGATAACCCAAGTAAGATTACATCTTGTTTATAATTTACAGAATAATACCCATCAGAAATTTGACTTGGTAATGGAGGATTTTTTAATTGCCTCCAAAGATTTTTTACTCCAATAAAAGGGTTATTCCTATCTGTATCTACAAAAGCGTGAGAAGCATCAACCCAACCATATTTTTTTGAAAAAACGATATCACCTTTTCTAATTGCGTCTTCATATTCATTCTTTTGACAATCAGGTAATAAAATATTTGTGAAATCATTAAGGAATTCAATTCTGATACAGCCATCAACTTGATTTGCAAACTTAAAATTTTCTCCATACCAACTGTTAGCTACTACATTTTGACTAGGGACACGTATCCCTTTAGCGTCAAACATTTCTCTTATAATAAAGCCTTTGAAATTATTATCTTGTTCAATTTCAAAGAATTTACTAAGTACATTACCAAAATGAGGTAGCCCTTCTTTAATTCCTCGATCTGATGGACAAAATTCAAAAGCCCTAGCTGGATCATTTATATCTCCTATTAATGGTGCAATAGAGGAAGAATATACATTTTTATCTATTACAAAGAGTTTTTTATCGTGATATTGATTTAAAAGATAATTAATCCCATCCTGAGAAAATTTAGAAGAATTATTTGCCTTAAAGTACTTTACAATTTCTTCTCTCAAAGCTGGTTTGGCATCTAAAAATGTATTGTTTCTCCTCCCAAGTCCAGTTACGGCAGCTTCCGCTAAGATATCATCTGTATTCGATGTATTTAAAATAGCCGATGTTGCTTGCTGTAAACTTGAATTGTACGCAGCTGTGACTCTGGTTCGAATCACATGAGCGGGAGTACTAGGATTATTGCTTAATGCTGCCGCTATAGCATCACTCAAATAACTGGGGTGAAAAATTGAGATTCCTCCCGATCGATTCGTTGTGGCAAAGTTTTCAATAAAAGTCGAATGCCCAAACGTATTAGGATAAATAGGTACGATCAACACTAAGGGAATTTGTACTCTATTCAGATACAATTGCATCAAATCCAGTTGTTGCCATCTATCAAAACCATTGTAATGCAGCAATTGTTTTTGAAGCAGTTCAGTTAAAATAGGATGATTCAGATTATTGGCTATTAACCCTCTGTTGATACTGTATTCGAGGTAATTATATACCTTTTGATCATTGAACAACCTCCATGCGTTATTTTTTAATGCATTCAAATCGGACGTTTTCAAAGCTTCTATCTGACTTAAACTTGTAAGCTGATTCAATGGTGTTCCCTGATGTTGGAGATGACCAAAACTGGAGAGAATTTGTCCGCTCCTAATTTCGTTGGCTCTTATATCGAGTAGTTTATAATCACTCACAAATTTCTTTTGAACTTTTGTTTTCGTATTTACTCTAGAACTGTATTTTGATTTTGACGATCCAACATTCCCTAAAACAGTACTTTTCTCTAAATTCTTGTAAAATGCTCTCTGAGCTTCTTGAAAATTAGGAAATTGTGTTCCTAGTTGTTTTTCAATCTCTTGTTCCAGTAAGTTGTACTGTCTAAAAAACCAAGCATCTTGTTGCGCTCGCATCGCTCTTTCTATTAAGCTATGAGAGAATAAGGCTGCGCTGTTCGTATAAGTAAAACGAATATTTTCAGTAACCTCATCTCCTGTTGGAGGTCTTCTTCTTATGGGGTTTTCAAACTTATCGTCAAATAAAAATTCATCTACTCTCGAATCTAGAACCTGTCCGATTAAAAGGTTCGAAAAAAATAGGCTCAATATTAAAAATGTGTGGAAGTATTTTCTTGTTTTCATAGTCTTACTTTTTTACAATAATTCTTGTTTTTCTTTGCTTATTCACAATGACCGTTACCACATAAATCCCTTTTTTAAGTCCAGATCCATTGAAAAAGTAACTGTGCTTTCCAACTTTTTGCTCTTTACCTCTTTCCAGAAAAGAATTCTGATTTCCGTGTAAATCTGAAATTTTAACCTCAACAAAACTTGGAGCATCCAACTTGTAAGATATAATCAGGTCGCTTTCGAAAGGGTTTGGATAAAGTTTGATGAAATTTTGACTCTGTTCTGCCAATGCTTGTAGAGCCTCATCGCTCAATTCTTCTTTAGAGTTGACAAATGTTTCTTTTTTTCTCAGTACAAATCGCATAGGAGCTCCTGATTCGTTCCACATTCCAATGTAACTTTCCAGATTTCCAATCAAATAATCTGTCTCTTTAAAATGTTTCTTCTTCAAACTGCCTGATAAAAACTGATAGATCAACTCACTTGGAATTCTTTTATCAAAAGACACATAGGGCAAGGTGATTTCTGAACCTTGAAATAGTAGTGACCTGTCCTCAGAGACACTTCCTTTTACTTTCTGTTTTGCTGCTAAAAACTCGTAGGTTAGTATTTTTTCAGCCGGGTCTCTTTTAAATTTGATTGACAACGGATATTTTTCTTCAATATGATTTCCAGACCAGTCAAATTTCAAGAGCATTCCAGACCATTCCCCAACTAATTCTTCACTGGTAATTGTTTTAGAGTTATCTGTCTCTTCTAAAGTGGTATTTGTTTTTAATCCTTTCGGAATACTATTTTTTGTACTACTGTTTACGGAAAGGCTATGTGTAGTGTCATCTTTATATTCTGATCCAAACAATTTATGTGCTTTTTGAATATTTTTCTCAACTCCATAACCGTAATAATAGCAAACTCCCAACCAATATTTAGCCATCGGATGATCCGTTTTTTGAAACCATTTAACAGCTTTCGAATAATCTTGGTCTATGTTTCCAAATCCCTTTAGGTAGAGATAACCCAAGCTGTAAATAGATTTTCTGTCTCCTAACTCCGCTCCTTTTTTAAACCATTTTCTGGCTTTGTTAAAATTAAGATTGCAACCTCTTCCGTATTTGAATAGTACGCCAAGCTCTCCCATCGCCATTCGGTTTCCTTGTTTTGCAGCTTTTTTGAATAATTTGAACGCTTTTCGGTAGCTTTTTTCATCTTTTTTAGCAGCATAAATTCTTCCCATGACTAATTGAGCGTTTGAGTTACCCGAAACAAGACAAGGTTTTAAATACTCTATGCTTTTTGAAAGATTTGGTTTGAAATTTTTATCTCCTTTGAGATAAAATAGTGCTTCCTGAACGTTGAAATCACAGTCCAGTTTTTCCTGAGCTTGTGTTGCCATCATTAATAAACAGCAACACAGAAATAATGACTTTTTCATTTTTCGTTTGTCTTTTTTGATTAAAAATTATTTTACAAAAAATCCTACACAACTAATGTGTGGAAAATGGAGAGTATTAAAAATGGTTTGTGAAAAATTAAATACAGCAATTTTTTCTCTCACCAATTTTTCTCAAAATTACAGCAGTAAGAAAATTTACACAATACCCATAATTGAGGAAATTTAGAGCTGACGGTATTTGGTTAAGAGTTAAACCCTTATATAGAAAAAGCTATAAAAAATGAATACAAAACAACTAATTCAGTTGAATTAGTCTTTCCTATCCTTTCCTTCCAACGGAAATTATGGGAGCAGTAACCTTGCCCGAAAAGGCGCAGTAGAGGGGACAGAGGTGTTACTTAAGATGTTAAACGATTAAAATATTCGTACAATTCACCCTTTGAAATCTGACTACCCTTTTCAATTAGGTCAAAGATTTCAGCATTCCTCTCCTTTGTATAACTTTTACTTCCTCTAAAATACTCCACATTTTCATTTTTAGGATTCTTCAACAGCCACTCATACCCTTCTTGTGTAAATAAATCAATTTCTTTGTTCACTTTCACAACAATTCGTGAGATAGACTCTTTTTCAGTTTTAAAAAAGTTAATCGAGTTTTTTGAGTAATGTTCTAAGTAGGAAACTTTGGTTATAACATCTTCCCACACCATATCACTAAAGAGATTTAATTCTTCTTCTGCTAATTTTGGTTGCGTTTCTTTGATACTTTTCCATTCTTCAACATCGATTTTTTGAGTTGCTAAAAACTGCGCAAACTCATGGTGCAGAGATTCAAATTGCTCTTTGGTTAGCTGTCTGTATTTCATTTTTTCAATAAAAAGTTCTGCTTTGTAAGGGGCTAAATATCTTAATTTTAATGGAATTCTGAATTCTTTTCATAAAACATAATCAGAGCTTAATATACACTTCAACAAGCGAGTCTGCTAATTAGGAGAGCTCAGCTTAGAATTCAAAGAATTCTAGAAAATATATCTCACACCAAATTGTGCTTGCCATCTCGATAGCAAATCGGGATTCACTGTAAATGTCTCTGTTAAACTCGGGTCAAATGTATAGGTAGGAATCAAAGTAGCAGGGTCTACAGTTACCCCTACGGGTTGAATATTTCTTGGTTGCTCAATCAATCCCCAATTCGAATTGATTAAATTCCCAACATTTAAAATGTCCAAACTTAACTGTAACGTATTTGTTCCTGTTATTTTAATGTCTTGTAAAATCTTCATATCCCATCTTCCTCTCCAAGGAGCCAATGCTCCATAGCGTTCTACATATTGTCCTCTCCTTCCCCTCAAATACTTATCTTGCTGAATGTAGGCATTAAATGCTTGAGCCTGTCCAGTATTAGAAAACTGCATTCGACTTATTTCTGATTCTGTAGGTACATATAAGAGATCGTTTAGATTTGAACCATCTCCATTGATGTCTCCTCCGTAGGTATAATGGAATCTTCCTCCTCTCGCATATTCAAAAAATGCGGTAAAAGTAGTAGGTGCATTTTCTCCAAAAAATTGAAACTGTTTTGAAGCTAGCCCGATAACTCTGTGTGTATCTCCATACCGAGAATTAGACAATACTTCGGTATTTGCGTCTCCAACGATCGGATTGAAACTAAAAGCATCGGCAGTGATTTCTGATTCAACAGAGTTTACATCCCTAGAATCTAAATAACTATAAGCAACATTTGTATACCATCCATTTTCGAAAGATTTTTCAATTTTTGTAGAAACATTGAATGTTCTACCCTTATCTGAATTGGTAAAAACATAAGCGTTATTAATGATATCACTTGCTAAATAATATGCTCTATTATCCACTCCTGACAATCTTCCTGATGGATTTCTCAACCCCCAGTTCTGTACATGTGCTCCATTGATGTCTTTTGTATAAGCTATATCCGAAGAAATAACATAACCTGACTCTAATTTGTAATCTAGTCCAAGATTCGTTCTCCAGACCTGTGGAAACTTAAAGTCTGGGTCAACCATTTGTAGAAAAAATGTATTGGGATTGGATATTTGATTTCCAATCCAGACAAAAGGCAATCTTCCAGAAAAGACCCCAGATCCTCCACGAAGTTGAAAAGTTCGATCTCCTTTTATATCCCAGTTAAAACCTATTCTTGGAGAAATCAACCACTCACCTGTTGGCATGTTTCTAGTATCTAAAAACACCGTTTCTCCTGTATTTGGGTTTATATATGGAATGCTAAAATCCGTACAGCAGGCTACATCGATCACTTCTTGAGCTTTTTGTGTTGAATCGAAATATAAGGGCTTATCAAAACGAATACCATAGGTAAATTTAAAGTTTTCATTTACCTCCCATTCATCTTGAATGTAGAATGCTAACTGACCGACATTTGTTTCTGTAAATGCCCATCCTCCTACATTTCCTTCACCATTAGCAGTTAAACTGGCATGTGCCGCTCTTGCAGCATCGAAGCGAGCTTGATAAACAGCTACCAGAGCTGCTTCTGTCGCTGGATTTCCAACAGTATTTCTAAAATCATTGATATCTCCCGAAGGGAAAAATACTCCTTGTGCTCCATAAGCTCCCAAGTTAAATGAGTTATCAAACATAAATTTTTCAAAAGAGAAACCTACTGTATAGATATGATCTCCTTCAAAAAAATGCATGTTATTTGTGAGTTGCAATACCTTTTGATCTAACTTATTGTGAATAGAAAATGGCTCATGCCCAGCAATAATATAATTAGTTCCATTGTTTTGAATAGTTATAGAAGGTGCTGGAGTTGATAACGGATTTCTAAAATCATCGAAATGTGTATATCCAACTTGAAGCTTATTTGTAGTTGCTTCATTAATCGTTGAATTCAATTCTATTAAGAAAGAATTGATATTATTATTAATTTGATAACCTGCATTCTGAAACTGTAACGTAGCAGCACTTGGCCCTCTAAATCCTAAGCCTGTTGGGTGTGCTGGCTTTTCTTTTGATGCTCTTAAAAAATTGTAAATAAATGCCAGTCTGTTATTTTTATTGATATTCCAATCAAGTTTTAAAATTCCTTTGGAAGACTTTGCGTCAAAGGTAAAACCTTCAAAAGCTCCTGGATTGTAAAAATTTCCTCCTCCTAAATCGATTTGAGATAAAATATTGGATACCAACTGTAAATCTGATGCTAAAACACTAGATTCATTAACTGCACCTGTTCCTCTATTTGGCAAGAATGCCGATCCCAATTCAATTACTTCATCTCTTTCAAAATTTGCAAAAACAAATAGCTTGTCTTTAACAATAGGTCCCCCTAAACTAATTCCATACTGATTTTGTGTCAATTTAGGTTTGAACACTTTCTGACCCTTAACCTTACCTCCTGTCAGATCCTGATTTCTGTAGAATCCATAAGTCGTTCCAGACCAAGTATTGGTACCGCTTTTTGTCACCGCATTCACTGAGGCTCCTGTAAACCCAGAGAGAGTTACATCATAAGGAGCAACAGAAACAGAAACCTGATCAATTGCATCTAAAGAAATAGGCTGCGCATTTGTTTGTCCTCCTGGTGTAGCTGCATCTAACCCAAACGGATTGTTAAAAATAGAACCATCTAAAGAAAAGTTATTGAACTGATCGTTTCTTCCTCCAAAAGAACCATTACTCGCAGTGGGTTCTAACCTAGTAAAATCGGCTTGTGATCTAGAAATTGTGGGAAGTGTCTTAAGCTGCTTCGAACTAATGCTCGTTTGCGCTCCAGTTCTGTCGCTATTAAATGTAGAGTTTCTGGAAGATGTAATCACAATTTCATCAAGCTGTGTTCCTTCTTCTATTAGCTTGCTGTCTATGCTTATGGTTTTACCCAACGTTAAAAAGATGTCATTCACTTCTTGAGTAGTATAACCCACATAGCTAAATGTAATCTTATACGGACCGCCAACTCTTAAATTTGGTAAGATGTATTTACCATTCTCGTGTGTAATTGTACCTGAAACTGTTCCCGTAGGTATGTGCAAGACGATTACATTGGCACCAAAAAGACCTTTACCCTTATCATCTGTTATTGTTCCTTTAATTTTAGATGTGGTTACCTGTGCATTGATTGCAAAACTTATCAAAACGAAAAGTATAAAAAATGAGGGTGCTTTTTTTATCATATTGAAAAGTTTTTTATGAATGTTGAACATACAAATATAGTCCTGAGTCGTCCTAAAATGGCTGATTGTTTAGCGGATAAAATTAGTACTAATATTACAACCATCCAAAGCTAGTTTTGGGTGGTTTTTCATTGATCTTTTTGTGTTTTCCACCATCTAATGATTTATGGTCAACTTTTTTCAGGACAAGACAATCCAAACAAAAACCCTGACAATACTGTCAGGGTTTTCCACACAATAATCGACTCTTTTATTAAATTTAAAAATGAATCAA